>NZ_JBPTTM010000001.1:0-899394 GCF_051547105.1 Flavobacterium sp. XGLA_31
ATCCCTTTTTTTATCTTTTTTTTAATCCACTGATATCATGTATTTTGCAAATGCAGTTGGTCGATGAATCTCAAAAAAGCGAACTTTAGCCCCGATGGGAGCGGCATCCTTTTGTGGCGCTAAGCCGCAAAAGATATAGCAAACAGCGGGTGAAAATAGCTTGTGAAAACAGGAGTGGTGCTCCTAACTATTCAAACCTAATGGATTTGGATGGAGTGATTTTGGTAATAATATAGGACGGGATGAGTAAAACCAGCAAGCAAACAACTACAGTACCTATATTTAAGAGTAAAATGTAAAACAGATTGATGTCGACCGGAGCTTCGTTGACGTAATAGCTTTCGGGATTAAGTTTAATGATGCCAAAGTACTTTTGGATTAGCAGCAAACCTATTCCGACAACATTACCCCAAAACAATCCCCTTCCTATTAAGTAAGCAGCATTGTAGAGAAATATTTTCCGAATGGTCCAGTTGCCGGCACCCAGTGATTTTAAAATCCCAATCATTTGGGTTCGTTCCAAAATCAAAACCAATAAAGCAACTACCATATTAATAGTAGACACGGCTATCATGACAATGAGGATGACAATAATATTAAAGTCGAACAGTTTGAGCCACTCGAAAATATAATAGAACTTTTCGACTATGGTTTGGGTGTCCAATGTAGAGGAGGTTTCCTGGTACACTTCCTGCCCTTTTTGTTGTATTTGTGTAAAGTCGTCTACAAACACCTCAAAGGAACCAATCTCATCGGGACGCCATTTGTTGATGCGTTGGACATGACGAATGTCGCCGATAACATAACTGGCATCGAATTCCTGAAAGCCCGAATTGTAAATGCCGACAATTTTGAAATTGCGCAGGTTGTATCCTTCGCTGTTTTCTTTCATGAAGTAGGTTACAAATTTGTCTCCGAGTTTCAATCCTAATCTATTGCACAAGTATTGCGAGATGAGCACTTCCTCATTGAGCCCGGATTTAAAATCAGGCAATCGCCCTTCAATCAGATATTCTTTGAGATTGTCGGTTTGATAGTCTTTGCCTACCCCTTTGAAAATAATCCCTTCGAAAGCCGATTCGGTTCTTATAATTCCGGCTTTGCTTGCCACAGCCTGAACATGAGCAATTCCCGTTACATTTTTAAACTTGGGATAAAAAGGCTGATGGATAGAAATTGGATCGGTACTGACATCAGAATTGTTATCATTATACCCTGATATCATCATATGACCGTTGAAAGCGGAAACTTTTTGACGTATTTTTTGTTGGAGTCCCATACCGGTAGCAACAGAAATCATCATCATAATCATACCCAAGGCAATGGCCGTGATAGCGATTTTTATTATTGGCGCGGAAATACTACTTTTATGGTCTTTAGCAGTAATAAGTCGTTTCGCTATAAAATATTCTAATTTCAATGGTATGATGTCAAATTTGGTGTTCAAAAATACAGTTTTATTCTCGGTTTTGCTAATGGTTTCTTGCGGGAGCTCAGGGAAGAATATCGAACAAAGAGAAAAGGAAAAAACAGTTGTGACTGAAAACACCACCTCAAACATTCAAACCGGAGCTGACAATTATAGCGCATACCTGCCATTGTTGAAAAATAAAAAAGTGGGGGTCGTCACTAATCAAACCGGAATTCTTTCGAACAAAACCCATTTGGTTGATTTTCTTTTGGACCAAAAAATAACTGTTCAAACAATATTCGCTCCCGAACACGGTTTCCGTGGTACCGCCGATGCCGGAGAGCATGTAGTGGACGGCAAAGATGCAAAAACCGGCTTGCCGATTATTTCCTTATACGGCAACAATAAAAAACCCAAACCGGAACAACTGACTGGTCTTGATGTCATGGTTTTCGACTTGCAGGATGTGGGTGCGCGTTTTTACACTTATATTTCTTCGCTACATTATATTATGGAAGCGTGTGCCGAGAACAACATTCCGCTGATTGTATTAGACAGACCGAATCCGAATGGCAGCATTGTAGACGGCCCTATTTTGGAAAAAGAATACACCAGTTTTGTGGGAATGCATACCATTCCGTTATTGCACGGGATGACTATAGGCGAATACGCTCAAATGATTAACGGTGAAAAATGGTTGAAAGACGGAATCCAATGCAGGCTTACTGTCATTCCCTGCCTGAATTACAAAAGAGAAATGGCCTACAGTTTACCGGTAAAACCCTCTCCCAATTTGCCGAATGATCAGGCTGTAAACTTGTATGCCAGTTTGTGTTTGTTTGAAGGCACCAATGTGAGTGTGGGGCGTGGTACCGAAAAGCAATTCCAGATTTACGGCTCCCCTTATTTGCCGAAAAGCGACTTTAGCTTCACACCGGTACCGAATTTGGGAGCCAAAGAACCACCTTATAAAAATCAATTGTGTTATGGAGAGGATTTGAGCGCTACTCCTAAGTTGCGCCAATTGGAATTGAAGTGGTTGATTAAAGCCTATCAAACCACCGCTGACAAATCGAAGTTCTTTACCTCTTTCTTCACCAAATTGGCCGGAACCCAAAAACTGCAACAGCAGATTGAATCCGGAACGTCGGAAAGTGACATCAGAAAATCGTGGGAAAAAGGATTGCAGGATTTTAAAGCCATGCGAAAAAAGTATCTTATATATTAAAACGTTTCTTTATCGAAAGAAATAAAGACCGCATAAAAAACATAGGTAATGACAGAAATAAAAACACGAAAAGTGACAATAGAAAAATTTCAAGAATTTGATACCCTAATGAGCTTTGCGACTTGTCAGTATCCAACCAAAAGCCCACAAATGAAACTGAAAGCGAAATAAGGTAAACAACGAATAGGAATCGTGATTTTTTCATATTACAAAGGCAATTTCTTCTTCATCTCCTCCACAATATTGTAGGCCGCCGGACAAATCGCCACATTCTTTAAGGTCAAATCTGAAATCTGTTGGAATTTTTTTCTGTCGGTATGTGGAAATTCGCGACAGGCTTTGGGGCGCACATCATAAATCATACAATAATTTTCATGATCCAAAAAAGTACACGGAACGCTTTGAAGCACATAATCGTTGTCTTCATCAATCCGCAAATACTGATCGATGAATTGCTGGGGTTTTTGTTTCAAATGTTTTGAAATACGCTCAATATCTGCCGACGTAAACAAAGGCCCGGTCGTTTTACAACAATTGGCACATTGCAAACAATCAGTCCGCTTGAATTCGGCATCATGCAAATCCTGCATGACATAATCTAAATTCTTTGGCGGTTTCTTTTTAAGCTTATCAAAATACTTTTTGTTTTCGATATGCTTATCTTTGGCTAACTTTTGAATTTCGTTTAAGGATGGCTTGAGCATTGCATTTTATTTCTGATGCAAAAGTACCAACTTTACACTTCTAAATTACATTTATGAAAGACCTTTTCGGAAAAGCCATACTGGATTTTCAAACCAATAATACTCCCGAAGACTTGATTACCGAAACCAATATTTCGGAAGCGGATGAAATGAGTGTTGCTTATCTTTTCAGAAACTACGGGGAAATGCCAAAACCGGAAAAAAAAGCCCTGCAACTCACCAAGGGCAAAGTTCTTGATGTGGGTTGCGGTGCCGGAAGTCACAGTTTGTTTCTGCAGAGCAAGGGTTTTGAGGTCACCGCAATTGACATTTCTCCCAAAGCTATTGAAGCTTGCCAACTTCGCGGACTTAAAAATGTAAAAGTTCAGAATATTTTAGATTTAGACCACGGCACATTTGACACCCTATTATTATTGATGAATGGCACGGGCATCTTTGGAACCTTGGCCGAAACTTCAAAATATTTACAAAAATTAAAATCTTTATTAGCACCAAACGGACAAATTCTCATTGACAGCTCAGACATCATTTACATGTTTGATGAAGATGAAGATGGTGGAAAATGGATTCCGGGAGATGGCTATTATGGGGAATTGACCTTTACGGTTTCCTATAAAGGAGAAACCGAAACCCCTTTCCCCTGGCTGTATTTGGATTATAACACCCTGCAAAATGCCGCTCATGCTAACGGCCTGAATTGCGAGCTCGTAGCAGAAGGCAAACATTACGATTATTTAGCCCGACTTTTTTAGGAGCATATTCCGGCTGTTCGTTACAATCTCTTCGAGGATTTACACTGCCATCCGGGCTAGGGTTTTATGCTTGTATCAAATCCGTTGTTTTGATAATTTCTTCCAAAGCGTTGTACAAAATATCTAAATCCGTCTGTGAATTATAAGCATTAACCGAATAGCGAATGTACACCTTGTCATTCAGCGGCATCACCGGAATTTGTATTTTGTATTTTGAATACAGCAACTCTTTAAGCTCAACTGGTCTGTTTGTGTTGACAGGAATACTGGCCATTTGCCCTAAAAATTCGGTAGTCATAGGCGCTATCGGTTGTGTATGGAGCAAATCACAAAAACGTTGGTAATTATCCAACACCATTTGCTTGCATTGCGCTGATACCGCTTTCCAATTATTTACTGTCAAAAACTCAATCACTGCTGGCGTACACAAAAACGCCGAAACGTCTCGTGTTCCTTGTAATTCGTGATAATCCAAAAACTGACTTTCACCGGGAGTTATGCTTTGATACCCCCAACTCACCACTAATGGCTCCAATTCATTCTGCCATTCGGGTCTCACATACAGAAAGGAACTGCCTTTTGGCGCGAGCATCCATTTGTGCAAAGTGCCGGTGTAATAGTCGGGATTGAGCTCGGTAATATTGAGAGCTATATGTCCCGGCACGTGAGCGCCATCCACAATCGTAATCAACCCCAACTCTCTGGCTTTGTCGCAAATTTCTTTGACCGGAAAAATCAAAGCGGTAGCACTTGAGAATTGATTCAGAAAAACAACTTTGGTCTTGGCATTGTAGCCTTTCCAAAACTCCTCTATCATTTGCTCTTTGGAAGTCACCGGCAGGCTGATGTTTTGACGAATGTACTTGGCACCCGTTTTTTTGCAGTAAAAATTCCAAGTTCTGTCCATCGCACCATATTCATGATTCGTAGCCAAAATTTCATCTCCGGGATTTAGCTTTAAGCTGCGCATGATAACATTTACAGCATAGGTAGGATTGGGAGTAAAAAACAAATCCTGAGCGCGACACCCTACAAACTGAGCCAAGCTCTCACGAGCTGTTTTTAAATATTTGGGTTGCTTTTGGGTAATGAATTCAACCGGATCTGATTCGAGTTCTCTTTGAAAACGTTGGTATTCTTCAAAAATGGGTTTGGGACAAGCTCCAAAAGAGCCGTGATTCAAAAAGGTAATAGACGGATTCAGTAAAAATTCTGATTTACTTGCATTTCCTAATTCGTTATTTGTGATTTCCTGATTTGATGATTTCATGATGGATGATTATTAGATAAAAATAAAAAATCCCAAATGTTATTTGGGAAGTATTTTAGTTACTCGGTAAGGTGATGGGCAAAGAATACTGTACTCTTACCGGGATTCCTTTTTGTTCACCGGGCAACCATTTTGGAGATAAAGACAGTACTCTTTTTGCTTCTTCCCCGGTACCGAAACCGCAATCCCTTATTACTTTAACCTCAGTAACAGCGCCATCTTTCTCAATGATAAAAGTAACATAAACTTTTCCTCCTTTGAAGTTCTTATCTCTGGGCACGTTATAATTTGCACTGATGTATTTGTAAAAACCAGCAATTCCATTAGGGAATCTGGGTGCCTTTTCCACTTCAGTTGTAGTTAACAAATTACTGTCTCCTATTGATTCCGGCTTTGGCTGCATTTGAGTTACTCCGGTTTTTTTCTTTTCTTTAAAAACCATTGGATATTTTATATCAATGCTGATAGGTTTTCCGTTACGCATAGCAGGTTCCCATTTTGGACACTTTTTTAAAACTCTTATGAATTCCGTAGCAGATTCGATGTCCAAAATTTGTGTAATTTTAATATTCTTGACATCACCGTTTTCGTCAATAGTAAAGGTCGCTTCGAGTTTTCCCGGTTTGGTTACTTTTGAATAATCAAATTCTCTATGGACAAACTCGGTAAAATTTTCTATTCCGCCACCATTGAATTTAGCTTCTATCCTTTCCCCATTCAGATAAACTTCATCTTCTCCTACGATTTGTGAGAAAAGCATAGTCGGAAAAAATAAAAAAAAGGCAACTAAAACCACTGTCTTCATAAGATGTTTGCTACGGAATATTGAGGTATTTGTGGGTTTGCAACGACACTCTCCATTTTGGGTGGCTCATTACATAATCAACAATTAACGGTGTCATCTCCTCTTTTTTACTCCATTCAGGCTGCAAAAAAAGAATTGCATTCGGATTGACTTTAGCTGCTTGTTCTTCGGCAAAAATAAAATCGTGCTTGTTGTAAATAATGACTTTTAATTCGTTCGCAATTGCATAGGCATCATCTACCGGCAACTTATTTTTCTTGGGTGACAAACAAAACCAATCCCAAGTACCACTCACCGGATAAGCTCCGGAAGTTTCGATATGTACTCTCAGTTTTTTATCTTTTAACTTTTTTGTCAACAAAGTCATGTCCCAAGTCAGCGGTTCCCCTCCTGTAACAACTATAGTATCCGCGTATTTTGCAGCATTTTCTACTATGGTATCTGTATTTGTCGGCGGATGTAACTCCGCATTCCAACTTTCTTTGACATCACACCAATGACATCCCACATCACAACCTCCTACTCTAATGAAATAAGCTGCTGTTCCGGTATGAAAACCTTCTCCTTGTATGGTATAAAACTCTTCCATCAGCGGAAGCATTTCTCCTTTTTCGACAGCTAATTGCGTTTCTTTTGATAACATTTTAAAATATATTGAGAGCAAAGATACTCAATTTGAAAAAGAGTTAATTTGAATTGGGAAATAAAAAAACCGACAGCTCACGCTATCGGTCTTGTGTATTGAGAACTTTAAAGCCTATTTTAATAGCTTCAAAGATTCAGTTGCATAGGAATTAGCAGGATCTAATGCCAAAGTTTTATTGAATAATTCTTTTGCTTTTGCTTTATCCGTATTGGCATAACTGGCCGCCATGTTGTTATAGGCTTCAATAAATTTTGCTTTATTTTTAGTAATTTCAGCTTCACCTTTTGCTGTTACTGTATCAATATATTGTTGATAGTATGTTGTCATCATAGCATCATTTTCTAACAAACGATTGGTTCTGGCTCTAAACAAATAAGCGTCTTGTGTTGTAGGCGAAGCAGTGATCACATTTCCAAAAGCCACATCTGCCTTTTGCAAAGCAATAGGATCCGGTTTTACCACATCTTTTCTGGTATTATCGTAGTAAAGTGCATTTCCTAAGTAAAAATTATCAATCAAGTAATTTTTAGAAGTTGGAACTGACACTGCTATTTCAAATACTGCGGCCGCAGCTGTAAATGCTTTTTGGTCGTATAATTTTTTCCCAATCTCATTTAAATCATTAGCCATTAGCGGTTCCATTTCAATCGCTTTTTTGATATCAGCAAGAGCTGCTGTCAACAATGTTGCATCAACTGTTTTACCGTCAACACTGGTTCCTTTTTTGATTTTGGCTTGACCCAAATACATATAATCTCGTGGAATAATTTTATTTGCCGGGTTGGAAGTAAACCTTTGTAAAGCGTCCAAAGCAGCATCAGTATTTCCGTTTTCATATGCAGAATAACCTAAATAACGTAAAATTCTAGGGTTTACATTATCCAACTCTTTCATTTTATTGGCTTCAACTTCAAGCGCTTTGTAATCTTTGGCCAAAATTAAAAAGTCGGCATGACGCATACGAGATGTAATTGAATAATCCGTTAAACTCATATATTTTTCATAGAAACTTAAAGCCTTTTGAATATTCTCGTTATAGGTTTTAGGCTCATTATTTCCCCATAAATAATAAGTTTCTGCTAATTCTCTGTATACAGGACCATAATTCGGATTAATCCCTATAACTTCATTATACGCTTTCACTGCTTCAGTATAGGCTTTTGCTCCTTTCAATAAAACACCTAATTGCATTTTTGCTCTAAGCAATGAGCTGTCTGTTTGATAAGCATTTCGATAAGCCACATAGGCTTCATTTTGCTTTTTATCGCCATAGTAAGCATCACCCAAAGCCAATTGCACTTGTGGATCCGTTGGATTGGCAGTAGCAGCCTTAGTCAAAATTGCGATAGCCGCTTTATAATCCGGCTTATCCGCATTCATTAAAGCCTGTGCGATGTAAACATATTCTTCTGTGTCTCTTTTTTTAACATCTTTGGTTACCAAATCAAATTTAGCCTGAGCGGCTGTTTTATTACCTGCATCTAAATCAATTTGGGCCAAGCCAATGTTGTTAAATTTGGCTCCATCGGCAGCTAACAATCCTTTGTTAAAAAATACAGCGGCCGAATCTGCAATATTTTGTTTTAAATAAATGGTTCCCAAAAGAAAACTTGCCCTTCCATTGGTTGGTTTCGCTTGTATAACTGATTTCAATAAGGATTTTGCTTTTTCAAATTGTTCAGCATCAATCGCTTTCTTCGCCGGTTCCAAATCTTGAGCTTTAGCAACTGTGGTTGCTACTAACGCTAAACTGAAAATTTTAAACTTGTTCATCTCTTTTATAAATTATTTTTTTTCTTTAGTAATACTGTTTCTAATCACTATTTTCCGGGATGGCATGCGTTCGGGCACTAGGCCGGATTTTAAAATGATACGCTGGCCTCTTTCACCGGCCAGGAAGGAAGCAAATCCCATTCCCAAACCTGAATAACCTTGGCAATTGATAATGTACAAATGGCGTGCCAAAGGATATTTTTCTGATGCTAAATTATCTTGAGTGGGAGCAACATACTCCTGCGACTTCATTCCTTTAACAGCCAAAACCGCAACTTTATTCACGTCCTCCTCTAAATCTAATGGAGGTTGATAAATCCAATTCATCCCTATTACTCCTACCATTCCATTATTGGCTGCGACATATTTAATCACTTCCTGATTGGTTTTGAGAGAAAAAATATTTTTCTGATTCTCAATTTTCAATCCGGTTAAATCGGACATGTATCTCACTGTACTTGAATTGGCATTATCAAACACTAATCCTTTAATTCCCTGAACCTCTTTCCCATTGAGAAAATCAATAATATTTTGCACGGAAATCAACGTATCATTAACGGACTTATTCCTAACCAAAGCTATCGCATCGGTAGCAAAAGGAGTAATTCTTGGGTTTATTTTTTTGCTTTGAAATGCTTTCAATTCCTTGGCCGAAAGATTTCGGGTCAATACAGCAATCTTCGCTGTGTCATTTAACATGGAATTCAGCACTTCGTTTTCTGATTTTGCAACCAAATGCAACTTAGCATTATATTGGGTTTCAAAAACAGCTTGCTCATCTTCAACAATAGGCAAAATAGATTCATCAATGTAGAGCGTTGCTTTTCCTTCTATAATTGTATCTAAACTTTCATTATTTTTCTTTTGGCAGGAAAAAAAGAAAAGAAGCATTAATAATAGAAACCCTATGACGGTTTTGGTTATTTTTTTCATAACGAGAAAACTAGTCTTTATTAAAAAAACGCAAAAATCGTAAAAAAGAATATACTATTAGTAAAATTCCAAAAACAATTCTGTATTTATAGGATAATGCCAATGGAAGTGATTTCCAAAAAATGATAATTAACCCAAATGTTAAATAAATCAAAAAAAACAAAACTCCTATAACGAGAAGAAATCGCTCTTTAAGCGATTTCTTCTGAAAATTTTCTATAAATCTTGAAACCATTATTCGGTAGATTGTATGGTAATTGGCAAGGAGAACAACACCCTTACTTTTTTACCGTTTTGCTCTCCTGAGTTCCATTTAGGACAAGATTTCAAAACTCTTACAGCTTCTTTTCCTGATCCGGGACAAGCTTCTCTGATTACTTTGATATCAGTTAACGAACCGTCTTTTTCTACAACGAAGTTAACATATACTTTTCCACCGGCACAATCCTCGGGAGTAGTATAGTTTTTACCAATGAATTTGTAGAATTTATCCATTCCACCTTGAAATTCAGGTTTTACTTCAATACCCGCAGTGTTGTAGATATTGTTATCTTCTTCTACTACCTGACTTGGACCGTTTCCTACAGGCTCAACGGTCAACGGTGCATCCGGATCTCCTTTAATCGTTTCGTCTCCCAGTTTTTTATCTTTGATTTCTTCAATCTTTGGTGGCTCCTCAGTAATCTCTTCTGTTTTGGCCACAACCGGTTTAACGAACTTTACCTGATCCACTTTTGGAGGAGGAGGTGGAGGTGGAGGTAAATCTTTTGGTTGCTCTTCTTTTGGTGGTAATTTGATGGTTACGATTTTTTTATCCATGTTAGCATCTTGGTCAGAGCTTTCAGGAATTAAGCTTATAATTAGCGGTGCCGCTACTGCAAAACAAAAAATCAACCCACCAATAAGTAGCGCACGCATCGTTGTTTTCGGACTATCTTTACGCAACTCATAGGCTCCATAAGCCTTGTTACGTCCTTCAAAAACGATATCAATCCACTTTCTGGTTAATAAGTCTAATTTCATTTTTTTAAAGTTTTATTGCGCTTGCGCATTACTTGTTCATTTCTTCAGCCAATTTCTTTTCTTCTGGAGAGAAATCATTTACGATAGCATAGGTAGGCACATCGCAAATTGCCATTTCGTCCAAAATATCCACCAAATTTCTATAGGTTGACAACTTAGTAGGTTTGATAATAACAATCATTCCTTTCTTTTTATCCCCCGTTACTTGTGGAATGGAAACAACTCTTTTCAAGATTTCTTTTCGGATACCATTTTTGCCGTATACAGCATCTGCTGGTGCTCCACCGGCTTCAGGTGCCTCGATTAAGCCATGAAACCACTTAATTTTATTGTCTTTCCCTAAGATGATGGTAACTGTTCTTCTTTGGTCAACTTTAATATCTTTATTTTCATCTTTTTTCTCATCCTTATCCGGTAAACCCAAATCCATAGATTGCGGCTTGGATAATGATGTTGTCAACATAAAGAACGTGATCAATAAGAATGCCAAATCCACCATGGCAGTAAGATCCACTTTTGCGTTGGATTTTTTACTTCTTACCTTGCCACCTTTGCCTTTGCCACCACCGTCGCCGGTATTTAATTCAGCCATTTTTTATATTATTAATTTTAATAATCTTTTCCTCTTAAACCAGTAACTAAATTAAAGCTATTGATTTTTTGGTCTTGTAAAATATCCATCACTTTTTTGATTTGTGGATATTGTTCTTTAGCATCTCCCTTGATAGCAAACTGAAGTTCTTTAGTAGCTCCTTCGTCTATATTTGCTTTACGGGCATATTGAATCCAATCTTTTAATTGATTGTCCAAAGAGTCAATTGGAATACCTTCTTGTACTCCTTTTTTAGAGCGATCGGCGCCTTTCATGGCTAACAAAGCTTTCAAACCTTGTACCGGCACTCCAAACTCTTCAACAAGTGCAAATTGTTCTTTTTCTTTTTCAGTGAAATCCACTTTATACATTTGAGCCATATAATCAAGGGCTCCTGAACGTATTGCTCTGTCTTTCATACCAAAAAATACTCGGTCTTTTCCATCACTTTTCCCAACTGTAATCATCACCAACCCCGTTTCAGGTAATTTGGTTTGTACAGTTGAAGCCGGTGTGTCTACCGGAAGTGGCTCAGGCACTTTGGCCGTTGCAGTAAGGATAAAGAACGTAAGTAAAAGGAAAGCCACATCACACATCGCGGTCATGTCGATGGAAGTTGCTTTTTTTGACATTTTTACTTTAGCCATTATTTATTTGTTTTATACAATTAATAGAAAATTCTATAATTGAATTATGATTTTAAACTTCCTCTGAATTTTCTGTATGTATTCACAATAGTTGAACCTGCTTCATCAATAGAGTAAGTCAACGTGTCAATTTTAGATGTAAAGAAGTTGTACGTAATGATTGCCAAGGCTGAAGTTGAGATCCCTGTTGCAGTGTTGATAAGCGCCTCAGAAATACCATTTGCTAATGCAGCTTGGTCAGGTGTTCCTGCAGAAGCTAACGCACCAAACGCTTTAATCATACCTGTTACCGTACCTAATAATCCTGCCAAAGTACCTAGAGCTACTAAGGTAGAAAGGATTGTTAAGTTTTGCTCTAACATTGGCATTTCAAGAGCTGTAGCTTCTTCAATTTCTTTGTGAATAGTTTCAGAAGCCTCTTCGCTGTTGAAACCTTCTTTTTTTACTTCTTGGTATTTAACCAAAGCCGCTTTTACAGCATTTGCAACTGAACCTTGTTGTTTGTCACAAGCAGCAATAGCATCATCAATATTTCCCTGTTTGATACTTGCTGTAATGTTGTTCATGAAAACATCTAAATTTCCTTTCCCTGCTGCTTTAGAAATCACAGCAAAACGCTCTATTGAAAAAACAACTACCATTAATAATAACCCCATCAAAACCGGTACAATTGGCCCTCCTTTATAAACCATTGCTAAATAGTTTCCTGGTAGCGGGTGTCCTGTGTTTACTCCACCTTCAAAGTTTGAGCCGGCCCCCATAATGAAATTCCAAACCAGAATTCCAATTCCAATACATGCTACAATCACAATTCCAGAGAACATATTTCCTCCTTTTGAACCACTTTCTTTTTTAACGTTTGCCATTTTTCTAAATTTTAATTTTTAAATAATTTATAAGTTTTAGTTGTTAATAAACTTGAATAGGAGCAAATTTAATTTTTTACTTCAAATAAAAAAACTTTTTTTAGATTTAATCTAAAGTAGCCTGAAACGAGTCCAAAAGCCGAATTTGGACATTTGAAAAAATCACTGAATTTTAAACAAAAATCACACTTATTTTAAGTGTTTTACTGCGTATTCATAAGTATAACGCAAAAAGTATAAAAAATGTATTTTCTGGCTTATCTTTTTTAACATCTCTAAAATTATAACTTTTTGTGAGGGAATGGAAATCAATTAACATTTCCTTATTTTTGAAGCAACATTTTCTTAACACTAAACGTCACATGAAAGGTTATTTCACCATTGGTTTGCTCATTTTATCCAACATTTTTATGACGTTGGCCTGGTATGGCCACTTGAAATTTAAGGAATTGAAATGGTTTGAAAATGCCGGACTCATCACTGTCATTTTAATCAGTTGGGGATTGGCTCTATTTGAGTATTGCTTTCAGGTACCCGCCAACAAAATGGGATATGAAGGCAACGGAGGCCCTTTTTCCCTCTTGCAACTGAAAGTGATTCAAGAGGTTATAACCCTGTTGGTTTTTGTATGCTTTTCTTTGTTGTTTTTCAAAGAAGAAAATTTTCGTTGGAACCACGCCATTGGATTCGTATTTTTGGTGTTGGCGGTCTATTTTATGTTTAAAAAATAACTCTCGTTGTAATGAAAAAATATTATATCCAAAAAAAACCTTTCATTGTGCCTACTACCGATGGCAAACTAATAGAAGAACACCATGGTAAAGCTACTACAAACAATTCAGAAATTTCGATAGCACACATGGTAGCTCCTCCTCATTGGAAGGAACCTTTTCAAACCCCGGAATTTGACGAATACACCTATATCATTTCAGGCAAAAAGCAGTTCATTATTGAAGATGAAATTGTAATTCTGGAAGCAGGTCAGTCTATTAAAATTGAGAGAAATACAAGGGTACAATATTCCAACCCTTTTGACGAACCCTGTGAATACATTGCCATTTGCAATCCGGCTTTTGATTTCAATAAAGTACACCGGGAAGAAGAATAAAAACTCTGATTAATCAGGACTTTTTTTACTGTAACAATCCTATAATTTTTTGCTCAACTGCTTCACTGTTCCATTCGGTTTCAATGTTGTCCATTTGCATCACTTCTTCCATAATTTTATTTTGCAAATCCCCTATAGCTAAGGCTTCGGAATAAGGTTGCAAACTAAAAGTTACGCGACTGTAAAGCGGCATCCACTTATCCGGATGCTTATCAGAGAACCATTTTTCAATTTTCTTTTGCAATAAGAAGCTGGAATCAGCCGTTTTGGTACTCATTTCAATGAAGTTTCGCAACGATAGTTCTGCAATCGCATCGGCATTGGGCTTACGCGACTTTTGGTATTCGCTAAAAATGGCTTTCCAATCATCCCCATATCGCTCCATCATTTCATTTAAAACAGTGATATCTTCAAAGCCTGCATTCATTCCATGTCCGTAAAAAGGAACTATAGCATGAGCTGAATCCCCTATTAAGGCAATTTTGTCTTCGTAGGTCCAAGGATAGCATTTCATTATAGCCAAATAACTGGTTGGATTTTTAAAAAAATCTTTTACCAAATCCGGGATAACCTCCTTAGTGTCGGGAAAATAATGACCAAAAAAAGCAACCAAAGCCTGCTCATCTTTTAATTGTTCAAACGAATTTTCTCCTTCAAACGGCATGAACAAGGTACAGGTGAAACTACCGTCTAAATTAGCCAGAGCCATTAACATAAAGTTTCCTCTGGGCCAAATGTGTAAAGAGTTTTGATCAATCTTATGTGTTCCGTCAGCATTAGCAGGAATATGCAACTCCTTGTAACCTATTTTCATAAACTCCTGCGAATAATCAAACATACTTTGACGTTGCATGCGGTGTCTTATTCTGGAAAACGCGCCGTCAGCCCCAAAAACTTTATCGTATTTTAGTTCTGTCCACTCACCTCTTTCAGTTTCTCCTATATGCAAAGTAGCATCGGCTAAAGTAACATCCCAAATTTTATGCTCAAAGAAAAAAGTCACGCCTTCTGCTTCTGCCAAATCAATCATTCTTCGATTCAGAACCCCACGGGAAAGCGAAAAAATTGCTTCTCCGTCTTTGCCGTAATATTGATAGTTGAGTTGACCGTCCTGCAAATGAATGGCTCGTTTGTCTACAGGAATTCCTATTTTTCGGATTTCATCATCCAAACCAACATCCTGCATAGCCTTCCAACCCCTATTAGACATTACTAAATTGATGGAACGTCCGGAGAATTCTACCGTCCTGATATCGGGGCTTCTGTCATAAACGTGAACCGTGTGACCTTGTTTTTTGAGATAGATTGCTAATAAAGTCCCGACTAAGCCCGAACCTACTACAGCAATTTTTTGAGGAGTTTGCATTTAATTTTTGTAAACGGTTATGCAAATTTAAGGGTTTGCCATTAATGAGCGAATGTATTTAAGATAATTTTGCAAATTTGCTATATAGGCTTAAAAACTAGCTTGGTGGAAGTCATTTCAATCTCTCTTTTGTTCAATTTCATTTTGCGGAATTTTCCCTTGATAAAGAGTGGTGTTTGGTCATCGTAATGGATACTCATTGGGTTCCCCGATTGCCCTGTTGGCAATACACTCCAGCTGTTTTCAATGTCTGAGAAATCGATAATACGTCTTGTAGAAGGCCCGCCTTTTACCCGAAGCACCTCATCATCCGAATACAAAAACAACTGATTATTGATAACTTCATTGCTTCCCGAAACAGGATAGGCATCCACATTAAAAAACCGACTAAACAAAGCCAGCTTTCCGATAGGATGTTCAAAAGTTACTTGATGCACCCGTTTCCACTTCCATTCTTTTACGTCGGAACCAAGCTGTTTTTCAAGTGACACAACAGCTTCTTTGAACGATTGTGTAAGAATATCAGAACGTGTCTCTTTTTTGTCTTTGGTTCCAATATTATCCCACCAAGGCGACTCCGCATTCTGAGTTTGGTTTTCAATAACCTGCTTTATAATATGCGTGCCAAGCAACAGTTTGAAATTGTCTTTACCAAATTCATCTTCAAAAGTATCTCGCAAGTAAAAATAGATCCACTTGTTGTAGATTGTTGGGGATACATTTTTCATGTTGTGTTTACCTTTCCAGTTTTGCAATACTTGCATGGCTTGTTTTTCAATTGGACTTAACTGCGACATTTTAACCGAAGCAGTCATGCTTTTAACTATCTTTTCTGCTGTGGCCGAAGTATTATCAAACAACATCTTACCAACCTCTTCCTTAGTCCAATCATTTTTCGGAGCCAACAAACCGTCTATACGCTCAGCTCGGTCTCTTGGCAAATAATATCCCGGATATAAATAGTCGTCAATCGCTTCGGGTTGGTTATTGGACGTATAAACATAATTCCATGACGGATTAATGGCAGAAGGGTTTTTGTCAAAAGGTAGAAATTCCTTTTTATCGTCTACCCCATTTGACCCATTGAGAATAAAATTTGTATTGATACTCGAATCGACTTTATATAATTTCCCTGAAGCAATCCAAGCAATATTTCCCTTAGCATCACCATACATAATGTTAAGTCCGGGCGCATGAATCAACGCTATCGTTTTATGAAAATCCGTCAAGTCCTTAGCGTGTGACAATCCGTAAACAGCTTCAAGAATTTTATTTCTCTGCTGAGTATACATCCATGACATTGCCACGCTTTTTTTACTTGTCAATCCATCTAACAAACCGGTAATCACTGGCCCGTGCTGACTGAATTTGACATTCAATTTCACATCGGAGCTGTCCTTTACTTTTATTGTTTTCTGATGGTATGAATAATTTTTATAGCCTTCAACAGTTTTATATTGCTTGTTATCATTGGGATTATCCTCTTCCTGAAAAAAATCAACATCATCATTCTCAAACATAGTCAAACCATAAGCATAGTCCCTATTGTGTCCCAACAATGGGAATGGCGTTCCGGCGATATAATAACCATACATTTCATAATCGGGACACGAAATGTGTGCCTCGTACCAAGTCCCGGGTTGCGAATATAAAATATGGGGGTCGTTGGCTAGAATGACTTTCCCGTTTTTAGTTTTTGCCCCACCAATTACCCAACTGTTACTTCCGATAAAAGCCGGAACAGGGGATTTATCCAACAGCACAGACACCGATTTTGAAATAGCAGCATATTCCTTTAAATCACCTTTGTAGCTTTTTAATTGCTTAGTACCAAATTCACCATGAATCCCAAAATCCTTCAAATAGCGCATACCAAAACGATTGCGGATATCAGTGAGCAAAGGATCTGTCTTTTGCCCCATGGCAAAACTAAATGACATAAAACCGAAAACATTATAAACATCTTTCAGGGTAAACTTTTCCTTTTTAATTCCAAGTAAACTAAACTCGATTGGAGTAGTACCTTCTGCTAAATATTGATTGATTCCGTCCAAATAGGCATTTGCCAATATGTAAGTCTGTGAATTTTTATCTAACCTCGCCACTGCTTGGGCAGAGTTTTCATCAATACCAATTCCTGCAAAAAACTTATCCGTTTTTAATACTGAATTTCCAAAGATTTCAGAAAGTTTTCCGGGAGCAATACGACGCATGAGTTCCATTTGCCAAAGCCTGTCCTGTGCATGAACATAACCTAATGCCGTCATAGCATCTTTTTGATTGGCAGCATAAATATGGGGGACTCCATACTCATCAAAATACACTGTTGTCTCCTTAGTGATATTTTTGAGACTGAGTTCTCCATCGTATTGGGGTTTAGAATATTCAAGATAACTGAATGCAGTTACTGTTACTATAACAATCAGAATCAATGAGCTTAAAAGAATTTTCTTTATTACTTTCATAAACAGAGGGATTTACACAAATGTACTAATAACCCCTGTATATTTAACCAAAACAAAAACGAGTTGTCACCATCCCTGCTGACAACTCGTTTATTAAAAGAAATAATTTTAACTTATTTCTTTTTACTATCAATTATTGCTCCCGTCCCGGCTCCAATTCCGGCACCTGCCAAGCCCCCAATAATGGCTCCTTCTCCTTTTTTCTTACTGACGATTGCTCCGGTTACCGCCCCTACTCCGGCTCCAATTACGGCTCCTTTGGCAGTATTACTCCATCCCTTTTTCTTAGTAGGAGCAGCAGCTGTCGAGTGCTGATTATTGACTGCTGCAGTCTCTTGCTCTTGTAGCGCTTTTTCTTTTTCGATATTCATCGAATCAATGATTCTTTGTTTTTCGGCAACTTGTTTCATTGAATCTATGGTAACTTGTTTTACATCGTCTGTTATTTCTCCATGTCTGTCGGTATTTTTGCATGAAGCCAAAATAACAACAGCTGCTAAAATCATTACTGTATTTTTCATAATAAAAAAGTTAAAAGATTACACAACAAAGAAACTGAGTAATTAGGGGGTAATCGTTATAAAATTTGGCATAAGATTTATAGAATTTTAACTATCGTAATTAATCCACAGTGACAACCAGAATCGCCACCAGCGGTTGAATTTAATTTCTAAACAAACAAAAAGCCCAACAATTGTTGGGCTTGCTTCGTTATTGAAATAATTCTATTGTCTTTGAAAACTAATATTCTGACCCACATTCATTCCATTATTTTTGGCTAAAACACCGCACATATGGAATAACATGCGAGCCCCTACATTCCCATCCCAATCAGTCTCTCCCGGGGCCACTTCTACCAAATCAAAACCTATTATTTCTTTTCCACTAGCAGATAATCTGTTAAACAAATATCTCGCCTGCTCAAAAGACAATCCTCCCGGAACCGGAGTTCCCGTATTGGGACAATACCATTGGTACAAACCATCAATATCAAAACTAATACATACCTTTTGGGGTAATGACGCTATGATGGCATCACATTGTTGCTGCCAAGTTTTTCCTTCAAATACTTCTGCTTTTAAATCTGCATCTGTATTCACAAGCACTCTCCCTTGGGCCTGTTGCACAACCGCAACTTCCTGCTCACAAAAATCGCGTATTCCCACTTGCACTAATTTTGAAATTTGTGGGATTTGGAGTGCATTGTACATAATAGAAGCATGTGAAAATGTAAATCCTTCATAGGCAATACGTAAATCCATATGTGCATCCAGATGAAGAATTCCGAAATCATCATGTTTTGTAGCCAACGCTTCATAGTACCCTAATGGCGTTGAATGATCACCACCCAACAAGACCACTTTTTTCCCTTGATTCATCCAATACAACACTTTTTCCTTTACTTCAGTATGCAATTCTCGGCACACTTCATTGATTTTATCCAAATCTGCTTGCACGTCCGGATAGTTTTCTACTGCTTCACCACTTTCCAACAATGCTATAATAGGTTGTGCTAAAGCTTTGTATTTTTCGGAATTAGTACCCCAATGTTTTGGTGCCTCATCCATATAAATTCCCAGTTTCCATAGCTCGGGAAAATCCTGATGATTCAAATCCACCTGAAAAGAAGCGTCTAACACAGCAGCAGGTCCTTCTGAGGCTCCGGCTCCATAACTTACAGTTACCTCCCATGGTACCGGGATAACAATAATCTCTGACTGTTCGGCAGAAAAGGGCAATCCAAATACGGTAGCATCAGCTAAACCAGGCTGACTTGGATCAAATGCATCTATGATTTGTTGTTTGTTCATTTTATTTTAAATTAAGGGGACAAAGTTACAAAGTTGGAAATACTTTAGAGCGATATAAAAAAGAAAACCACAATACTTTCATATTGTGGTTTCACTTGAGTGTGATATGATCTTAGTTTTTCACAAACTTATAAGATACTTTAGCAGCACTGAAATACAAATTGTAAACTCCTTTTGCTAATGATGAAACATCAATACTTTCTTCATTGCCAGTCACATTCTGTCTTAACACAGCCTGTCCTAACATATTGTATACCGTAACATTTTCAGTAATATCAAAATCACCTTTGATATTCAAAACAGAAGTAGTCGGATTAGGATATAATACAAAGTTATTTTTCACAGCCTCATTAACTCCTAAATAAGGTAAAACGGTTAATTGAAATGTTCTGGTTACTGATGAAGTGCCACTGGTTGCCACCATTGTAATAGTGTAAACTCCCGGAGCCAATACCGTCCCAGCATTAGGGGTCTGAGTTAAAGCAGCATCACAGTTATCCGTGATTGGATTGGCTAAAGTTGCATAACTCGGTAATGTATAAGTATTACTTACACCGGCCTGAACTGTTTGGTTAACCATTGCAGCCATTGTCAATGTCAAAGCCGGCATTATATAACCTCTGTCGGTGAACTTCTCTGTCATTACTTTGATATCAGCGCACGGAAAATTCATATTAATTGCAGCTTGTCTTACAGCTCTTGCCGCATTTTGCTGATTGGTAGAACTGTTAGTTAATCGCAATCCTTCTAAAAAGGCTTTGTCAGTTTCCGTTCTTCCAATCACGTCATAAATCTGCATTAGGGCTGTAGCCCAAATCTGTCCGTCATCATGTCCTGAACCTCCCACTAAGTCTGTTGGATAAATCCCAAAATAATCAGTAGTTCTTCCGTCCCAACAAGTATTATGACCATCCCAACTGAACATGTACTGATATGCCGCATCTGTTGAACTCCATTGGTTTAAACTTCTGCTATAGGATTGTGCCCAATAATCTCCGTTTCCTTCACCTATGTAATTGGAAGAACTTCCATTGGTAAGCCAATCATGAAGTCCGTGTCCTAATTCGTGTAAAACTACATCTGCATCCTCAGCATCATCAACACAACCTTCACCAAAAGCCAATTGGTCACTTGACGGGATAAAATGCGAGTTATCTGCCCCGCTCAAGCCTGAAGGGTCAAATTGTAGGACCCCTGAGTTTAATTGTGGTAAACAAACAACTCCTAGGGTTTGATTGATGTATCGCATGCTTTTATCTAATTGGTAAAAAGCATTAGCCGCTTCAAAACCGTCCTGATTTCTGTTGAAATTAAAATCAGGAGTTGCTTGTGTAAATAAACCTTTATTAGGTGCTTCAGAATCCACGATTACCACATAGGAACTTTTAAGCTTGTATACTCCTGAGGTCAAATCAATTTCAGGAAGTACGACTGAAGTCCTAGCATTGTTCAATTGGGTTGTTGCCGCATCATTTCCGTCAACATAACCTGTGGTTCCATAAGCTACGTGTGCATAAGACAAAGGATCCGACATATAAACCATAGCCGTCCCGGGAACAAAAGCCAATGGAGCCATAGCTACCGGCGGATTGCTTTTAGGATTCTTAGCTATTGTCTTTTTATGGTGATAAACAGCCACATCTTTAGTACTTAAAACATTGGCTGACTGGGCATCCACTAAAACCTCCCAACTTCCGTTTCCACTGGCAGGATTGGTTACTATGCGATAAACCAACTTCGTTTGGTCGTTCACCTTGGTAACGATTAAATCATTTTCAGCCACGGTATATGCCCCTTCTATCTTTAAACTGGCTACAGACGCGTCTAAAGCATCTTGTTTAGTAATAGCCGGTGAAGTAGCTATCGTTTGTATCGAACCATCAACAGAATCTGATATAAAAGCCAACTCATCACTTGGATTAAAATTGATCACAATTTCAGAATGATACACTGGTACGTCATTCATCATCTGCTGAAAACGTAAAGTCTCTCCTATTTGGCTTTTGACAACATACGATAATTTAAACGTTGAAGCTGGATTAACGTTGAGTTCACTTGCATGATTTCTAATCCACTCGCGTGCGGCAGCTTCATGCTTAGATTCCTGTGCCTGACTCGTTGCTGAAACAACAATCAAGGCTGCAACTGTAAACAGTAATTTTAATTTCATTTTAATTTATTGGTTTTGTGGTTTTTGGTTTAATAATGAATTGCAAATCAACAAATTGTTTTTCAGAAAACAAATTATTTAACGCTTAAAATTCCGCTTTTAAGGATTTGTCCGAATTCATACATATCTTCATACGAACAATAAAATGGTGCCGGTGCGAGTCGTATTACATTGGGTTCTCTCCAATCGGTAATGACACCGTTTTTCATTAAATAATCAAACAAATTTCTGCCTTGCCCATGTAAAAAAACTGAAAGTTGACAGGCTCTTTCTTCCTGGCGGTTTGGTGTTATAATTTCAAACTCCGCCCCCGGAATTTCTTTATCAATTTCATGCAAAATAAATTCTAAATACGATGTCAGTTGGTTGCGCTTTTTTATTAGTTTCACCATACCTACTTCGGCAAACATTTCTACCGAAGCTAAATAAGGCGCCAAGGTCAGTATCGGCAAATTACTCACCTGCCAACCGTCTGCTCCATGTACCGGATCAAACTGGGGTTCCATTTTGAAACGACACTCTTTGTTATGTCCCCACCAACCGGCAAATCGGGGCAAATTGCTGTGGTGGTGCTTTTCGTGAACAAAACATCCTGAGGCATTCCCTGGACCGGAGTTCATGTATTTATAACTACACCAAGCGGCAAAATCAACATTCCAATCGTGTAATTGCAATTCAATATTTCCGGCGGCATGGGCTAAGTCAAAACCCACTATTGCTCCGGCTTTGTGTCCGGCTTCAGTAATGGCTTTCATATCAAAAACCTGTCCGGTATAATAGTTTACCCCTCCTATTAAAACCAATGCTAACTCATCGCCAACTTCTTCAATTTTAGCCAACACATCTTCTAACCGAATGTTGTGTTCGCCTTCTCTGCGCTTGATTTCCAAAATAGTATCCTGCTGATTCAGTTGGTGAAAGTTAACTTGACTCTGGAACATGTACTGATCAGACGGGAAAGCTTTTTCCTCACAAATGATTTTGTAACGTGTTTTTGTGGGACGGTAGAAAGACACCATAAGCAAATGTAAATTCACCGTCAGGGTATTCATGACGGTAATTTCTGAGGGTTTTGCTCCTACCAGTTTACTCAACGGATTGGCAAATCTTTCATGGTAATCCCACCAAGGTTTTTCGGCATAGAAGTGTCCTTCAACAGCCATATTGGCCCAGTCGCTCATTACATCATCAACATATTTTTTGGCTCTTTTGGGTTGTAATCCTAGGGAATTTCCGGTGAAGTACACTACGTTTTTCCCGTTGTGTTGCGGAAAAATAAACTCATTTCGGTACGCTCTTAATTCGTCTTGTGCATCGAGTTGCTGTGCAAACTCTCGGGTATTTTGAAAAGTCATGTGTGGTTTAATTTGTGGTGTAAAAGTATTGAAAAGTGGTAAAGTGGCAAAGTTAGCGCTTCACAAAGTTCACTAAAGATTGTCTTAGCCCTGATGGAAGCAGCTACCATGTAGCGCGGACAGCAGGAAAATGGTTTGGCAATTGCACGAGCGATTGGCTCTAAAAAAAATCCCATCTCATTAGTAACAAGATGGGACTTCAGTAAACTATATAAATCTTACAGGATTAACATGGCATCGCCATAAGAATAGAAACGGTATTTTTCTTTGATGGCTTCCTCGTAGGCTTTTTTCATGAGATCGTGACCACAGAAAGCGGAAATCATCATCAACAAGGTCGATTTCGGAGTATGGAAATTAGTCACCATACAATCGGCTATACTGAAATCATAAGGAGGGAAGATAAACTTGTTTGTCCAACCTTCGTACGGATTCAATGTTTTGGCTGAAGAAACCGAACTTTCAATAGCGCGCATGGAAGTGGTTCCGATACAACATACTCTTTTCTTGTTGGCTTTAGCCTTGTTTACAATATCACACGCTTGCTGCGTAATGATTAGCTCTTCCGAATCCATTTTGTGTTTCGACAAATCCTCAACTTCCACCGGGTTGAAGGTTCCTAATCCCACGTGCAACGTCACTTCTGCAAAATCAATTCCCTTGATTTCCAAACGCTTCAACAAATGCTTAGAAAAGTGTAAACCGGCAGTGGGTGCTGCTACGGCTCCTTCTTCTTTGGCATAAATGGTTTGGTAACGCTCCGCATCTTCTTCGGTTACCTCACGGTTGATGTATTTCGGAATTGGGGTTTCACCCAATTCGGTTAATTTTTTTCTGAATTCGTTGTACGAACCATCATATAAGAAACGTAATGTTCTTCCGCGAGAAGTGGTATTGTCAATTACCTCAGCTACTAATGAATCATCGTCACCAAAGTACAATTTGTTCCCGATACGGATTTTACGTGCCGGATCAACCAATACATCCCAAAGACGTTGCTCCGCATTCAACTCTCTTAACAAGAATACTTCTATACGAGCACCGGTTTTTTCTTTGTTACCATACATACGGGCCGGAAATACTTTGGTATTATTCAAAATCATCACATCACCATCGTCAAAATAGTCGATAATATCTTTGAATAATTTGTGTTCAATGGTTTTGGTTTTTCGGTTTACCACCATTAAACGTGATTCGTCTCTGTTTTCTGCCGGGAATTCGGCCAATAATTCATTAGGGAGATTGAACTGGAAATGAGATAATTTCATGTAAAAGAATTATGAGTTATGAGTTATAAGTTATGAATTGTGTCATAATTTTAACAGCCTGCAAATATACTATTGCAAATGAGGCGTTGTCAAGTAAAACGGCTTTTATTTTTGAAAAAACTTATTCATTGGGTTGTTCAGCGATTTGAAAACCAATGCTTTTTAAATCATCCCAAAATGACGGATAGGATTTTGAAACCACCTCAGCTTCTTCGATGATGATATTGGTTTTTAAGGCTAATGCTGCGAAGGCCATTGCCATTCGGTGGTCCTGATAGGTTTTTATAACAACTGTGTCGCGTATTGTTGTTGAGGGTTCCAAAGTGAGGCTGTCATCCGTTACTGAAACCGAGGCACCCAGTTTGGTGAGTTCTTTTTTTAGAGCTTCCAACCGGTCTGTTTCTTTTATTTTCAGGGTATGCAATCCTGTTAAATGGCAGCCCATCCCCAATCCGAAACAACTGACCACTATGGTCTGGGCTATGTCGGGTGTATTGTTTAAATCAAAAAAGACCGAAGGCAAATTAACTTTTTCTGTTTTGGATAAACGAATGGTATTGTTTTCAAAAACGGTTTCTACTCCAAAACTCTGATAGATTTCCGCTAAAACCGAATCGCCTTGCAAACTGTTTTTTTTGTAGCTGCTTAAGGTGATGGTTGTACCGATATCCGAAAGCGCCACAATAGAATAGAAATAAGAAGCCGAAGACCAATCTGATTCAATTGTGAATTGTGAATTGTGACTCGAGCCGAAGGCGAACGGAGCGAAGCTAATTGTGAATTGTGGTTTTACTGAAATCACATTCTCAAAAAAAGTTGTTTCCACGCCTATTTCATTCAGCAGTGCCAGTGTCATTTGGATATAAGGCACTGAGGTGATTTCACCTTCAAGAATAAGTTCCAAACCATTTTCGAGTTTGGGAGCGATTAGCAGCAGAGCCGAAATATACTGGCTGCTCACATTGGCGGGTAATGAAACCCTGTTTAATAGTAATTTTTTTCCCTTGATGCGAATGGGCGGATATCCATCATTTTTTTCATAGCGTATATCAGCACCTAACTGACGCAGGGCTTCCACCAGAATTTGTATAGGACGTTCCTGCATGCGCGAGGAACCGGTCAACACTACTTCTCTGTCTTGCTGAATGGCAAAATAGGCGGTAAGAAACCGCATGGCGGTACCGGCATGATGCACATCAATAGTAGCTTCTTCAGAAGAAGAGAGTGCTTTCTGCATTACCTGAGAGTCATCCGAATTGGAAGTATTTTGCAAGGTAAGATTAGGATACAATGCCTGAAGCAATAATAATCGATTGGTTTCTGATTTGCTTCCGGTAATGGCTATTGCCGACTTAGGATTGGCTACAGAAGATTTGAGAAGTAAGTCCACTCTTATTTCAATTTTTCATTGTTATGATGGCGGTCGTGATCGCGTTTGGTTTTCAAATCCATTTTTTTATCAAACGCAGCCTGCAAATCTACTCCGGTTTGATTGGCCAGACAAAGCACCACAAAAACCACATCGGCCAGTTCTTCGCCCAGGTCTTTGTTTTTATCGCTTTCTTTTTCCGATTGTTCGCCATAGCGGCGGGCAATGATGCGTGCCACCTCGCCTACTTCTTCGGTAAGCTGGGCCATATTAGTGAGTTCGTTAAAATAGCGTACTCCGTGGTTTTTAATCCAGTTGTCAACTTCGAGTTGTGCGTTTTTCAAATCCATATTAGCTCTTTTTAAGTACTATTTTTTCGGTTTGTTTGCTTATGATTTCTTCATAGAAATTTTTCAATGCCCCATACCCTTCGGCCGGAATTGTTGCCTGATTGATATCGATAGTACAAAGTAACTGAATTTGATTCCCATTGAGGATAATATTGTATTTAAAATTTCCTAAATTATCGGGCATAGCGATGGCTTTGGATTGTGGTAACATTTCAACCGTATATCCTTGGGGAATGGTCAACCCTATATTGTATCGGGTTTGGTATGGGTAAACAAAATCAATTGGGTATTGCCTGCTTTCCTGTTTAAACGGATTTTCGGAGACGGTAAAAAAAAGCAGAGGCTGCACATAAATTTTATCCCCGATAATCTCTGCTGCATTTGGCTGGGAAAAAGAATAGCATTCAATTACAGGCTGCGACAAATTTCTGACATCCTGCACTTTATATTCTGAAAATTCAACTCCCTGATACTGACGTTCTAGTTGCTCCACAAGGCTTTTCTCTGTGAGTCCTCCTTTATTTTCTCTAAAAATTAATGCGTTATAATCGTTATAAAGATGCCTGATTTTTCCCGTGATTCCGCCTTGGCTATCCAAACTTACCATGCCATTAATGGCCTCTTTGGAATTGGCCTTTGGCATTAAATCAATTTCGGTTGCAGTTCCATCTTTTTTGATTAATCTTCCATAAAGATTTAGGGCTCTGACCGGAATTTGATTGATTCCCGAAAACTTATCTGTGGCATCTAGCAAATACTTTTTACCGTCCAATTCTACCGAAGCAATAACATAGTTAAGGAATGTTTTGTTGGGGAAAAGTGCCAAACCATTATCTCTGCTGCTGAGCACTACGGGGTTTGCCTCTAGACCTGACAATTTCAGCATGGCAATTAATATATAATTTATCTCGGCAACATTACCGGTTCTTTGGTCATAAGCCAACGCTACATCATCCCGTACCGAATACCCATACTTACCGTTCCAATTCATTTTGTTTTTTACAAATTGGAACACTTTGGTCATTTTGGATTGGGCAGAATCGACATCTTTTATGAGCACTTTCAAATCATTTAGGAAATAGTTGAATTTTTCCAATTGGGGGCCAACATTTTTTTCACTGTAAAGAGCTTTGGCTATGTCGTCCCAAGTTGAAGCTATATGCTTTGGCTCTTCCTCGGGCATGCGGATGATTTCTAATTCATGTATGATTTTGCCGTAATAGTTCTTAATACTATTGACATACTTTTCTTCTTTGAGCGCTTGAATATTTTCGGCTTTATAAACGGTTCTTATCTGCTTATAATTCATAGACAGGGTGTTGCCATGCTCTCCTTCAAATGATTGAGAGGTGTTTTCCAAAACGGCTTCACTGACCACTTCAACATAACCGGTTTGGATTCCTTTGTAAATATAAAACTCAGGGATTTTGGTAGTGTATTCCATTTTAGCCACCGGAATAGTGTACTGAAACTGAAACTCCGGAAGCTCGGATAAGTTCTCCGTTCTGAATTCGTAATTGATTTCAATGACTGAGCCTACTTTTACATTGGGGAAAGTTAATTTTTTGACACTCCAATTTTCATTAACTTTATCCGTAAACTTGCTCTCACCTGTTACTTTATCTTTTGTAATTCGCCCGTTTTCAAAATTATAGGTAAATGCTTTTTTTATAAAAACACATTCATCATTTAAAAATTTATATCCTGTAAAGTACGGTATTTCAAAGTTTGCCCACACCAGTCCTTCGGATTTCAAAATTTTTATTTTGAGAGCCACTTCGGTAAAAGAATCAAACCCTGTTTTGTTTTTATACCTGAAGTAGGTACTGGCTTTTTTACTCAGGATTACTGCTGATGCTGTAGTGTCGTTTGCATAACTATTTTGCTGTAGCTCTTGTTTTGTAACACTTTCTTTATCGGTAAGTTGTGAAAAAGCACTAACATTAAAAAGCAATACAAAAATAATGCTGTATTTTTTAATCACAATTAGACTTTTTTGAGTACGATTTTTTCCGTTTGCTTATTTACCATTTCTTTATAGTAACTCTTTAGTATTTCATAATCTTCAGCTTTAATGATAGCCTCATTCATATCAGAACTATACACTAGCTGGATTTGATTGCCATTGTTAGTAATCGAATATTTAAAACTTCCTATGTTGTCGGGCAAAGCAATAGCTTTTGGTTGTGGCAGAGTCTCCACAACGTATCCTTCCGGCAATGTTAAACTGATATTAAATCTGTCTTGATCGGGGTAAATAAAATCTATCGGATATTCACGAGTTTCTTGTTTAAACGGATTCTCTGTCATGGTAAAAAACAGAAATGGAGAGACATACATTTTGTCTCCTATGATTTCTACTGAATTAGTCGCCTTAAATGAATAATTTTCTACTATTGGTTTTGCCAAATCCGTTTTATTTTGCACCTCATACTCCTCTACTTCAAGCCCTTGGTGGACTTTTTCTAATTTTTCAACATAGCTATCCTTAGCAACACTATTATAATGCTCACGGAACAAAAAAGCATTGTAGTCAAAATACTGCTCTCTTATTTTTCCTTGAATCTCCCCCTGAACATTAATACTAGCCATAATCATGGTGATGTCTTTTGAGTTCGATTTAGGCATTAAGTCAATTTCGGCTGAGCTTCCGTTCTTTCTGACAATCCGACCGAACCAGTTTAAGTCCCTGATGGGCAAAATATTCGGCAGGGAATATTTGCTAGTGGCATCCAACAAAATCACCTGATTTTGAAGTTCAATCCCCGCAATAACATAGTTATAGGCCGTTCGACTGGGAAACAGTGAAATCCCATTATCCCGTGTGCTTACTAAAATTGGACTAGCCTCAAAACCAGCATAACGCAACATTGCAGTCAGCATCAGATTGATTTCAGCTACATTTCCTTTGCTTTCCTGATAGGCTTTTTTGACGCCGTTATCGCAATAAATACCATAATATTCATCCCAATTCATTTTTGTTTTCACATAGCTTAAAACAGCTCCTATTCTTTCTTCCTGAGCTGTTATTCCTTTTAGTATGGCATCAATATCTTTTTCAAAATATCCAGTTTTGTCTAATTCTGAGCCAAAACTTTCGTTATCATAAATCTTTTTCACTATGCTTTCCCAATCTGTTGCAAAATTTTCAAAAGGGCGTTGAGGGAACCTTTTTCCTGACAACTCGTGTAAAATCGTTACTCTGTAATTATCAATATTATTCACAAAGATTTCATCTTTCAAAGCAGGAATATTTTCAAGAATATATTTATTTTTTGTCTCTACATAGGAAGTGCTATTGGTACTAAAAGTAGTACTGGTAGAATACCCATTAGACCTTTCCTTGTTGGTAGATGAAATTGTTCTCTGATTAGTTTCAGTCAGTGTTTGCGGCGACAAGAAGCCTTTAAATCTAGTATTAAAGATGTAATATTCCGGAATACAGGTCGAGAATTCAGAATAGAGTACCGGAATCTTATTTTGAAATTCCCAATCAGGAATATATACATAAGGAGAACGTATTTCGAACCTAAATTCAATTATTGATCCTTCTTTAACATTAGGCATTGTAATTTTTTTTCGCGAGGAATATTTATCAACTTTTTCATCAAATTCACCATTACTACTCAGCTTTGTCTTTTCAATTTTATCATTTACAAGATTATAAGTAACCGCTTTTGTAACATCAATCCTTTCTGAGCTGCCATTATTGGGTGTATAATATCCCATACTTTTATTGGCGAAAGCATAACCTTCTTTTTTATAAATTTTTATTTTCGTGATAATTTCCGTTATGGTTTCAAAACCACTGGCTTCTGAATATTCGATACTGCTCTTACCTATATTAAACAATACTGCTGCAACGGCCGAGGTATCTGTTGGACACACTTTCTCTTTGAGCTCCTCAATGCTTACCTTACCCAATTCTTGTTTTTGGGAAAAAGCAAGGCAACTTACAAATACAACTAAAACTACTATTATTTTTTTCATGGGTTAGGCTTTTGAAATGACTATTTTTGAATTATCGTTTTTGGCTATGGTTTCTCTGAACTTTCTGAAATCTTCATACTTACTTTTATCATAAAGCCCTTTTTTGATAACTAACTCCCGTTTACACAAAATCTTGTTCGGACTCACTACCGTAAACTCAATTTTGTAGCGCCCAAACTCCGTCTGCTGTTCAGTCCCATTAGGTTTGGCCTCAATCGAAAAACCGTTAGGCAGGTTGATTTCGGTTTCAGTTTGATTGCTGTATCCTCGTTTTATTTCAAAGGGGAATTCACGCGTTCTGTATTTTTTTGGTATATAAGAATTTTGATCAAAGGCATTTGGAGCAAACATTAATTTGCCTCCTAAATTTTGTGCGTAACCTTCAGCATTGAACTCGATATTTTCTGTAAATTCAATAGATTCCTTATTGTTGTTTAGCGTAATCTTATCGATTTTAAGGTTATTAATATTATCAAATTCTTCTTTGTATTGTTTGATTTGGTTATCCCGGCTCATTCTTTCTTTTGAAAATTCAGCATCATACTCCATCCCTTTAGAAATCATATTCACTTTACCTGTTAAGTCCCCAGTTTCAGAAATCGAATAGCTGGCCTTTATTGATTTGGTACTTTCGTTTTCGGTAAATATTTTAGTTTTCACTATTTCTCCGCCTTCGGGTTTCACAATCAATACGTTTCTGTCGTCAGTAAAATCGCCCTGAAAACCAAAAGGCTGAATTTGACTGGTACACTCCAGCCAAAGCAACTCCTTATCCGTGGGCAAAGCCAAAATAATGTGGTTCCCCTGAATTGAGGCAATATCATTCTGAATATTTCGTTTATCCGAACCCGCATAAACCACTGTATAATAGGATGGAACTCCTACTGATTTTAATAGACAGCGGGTATAATTAGATAAAGCTTTACAATCGCCATATCCTAATTTATCTACCTCTTTGGCCAACATTGGTTTCCAACCTCCTATACCCACCTGAACACTGACATAACGTGTTTTTTCTTGTACATATTTGTAAACTATACGGGCGATTTCTATGGGATTTTTTTCATTCCCTATTAATTGCTTCAGTTTTTGAACAGTAGCTTCAGGTATTTCCTCTGTATCGGCCAAAAGTGAATTGTACATCCATTTTCCAAATTCAGACCAATTTGTAGCCGAGCCTTCCACATTTTCCAGTTGGAAATTCTCCAAAGCAAAATATACCATAGGAAATATATCCGAGAAATTCGGACTCATTTCTTCCTGCTTTCTGGCGATTAAATTTTTTACAGAATAATTTATAAAACCGGTTGATTCTTTTTTTTCGACAAGAATCCCTTTTGAAAAATTAACTTCCTTTGATTTTAAATGCAATTCGGATTTATAAGTAATACTAATTGAACTCGTTTGAGTGCTTACCAGATAGCCTTCCAATGGACTCCACGCAGGAATAAAAGCTGTATTAGAGGTTTCAATCTCGCTTTCAAAAACAATGGTGAAAGGATAAGTAATAGGTGTATAATCTAAATATAAAACTCGGTTATCGTTGAAAATAGACACTCCGTCTGCCACACTGTTGTCTTTGAAATCTTTCCTTTTGTACACTCTCAACTCTCTACCGGAAGCATCATAAGCCGTGGCTACAATTTTATTAACTCTGCGGTTTTTATCATAACTCTCGCTTAAATCAAGATTCCTCAAACCTAACTCATTTAAAACAGTTGTAACTGTAACCGTTTTTAACACCATCGATTTTTGGGAGTCAATAGTGATATCAACTTCATTCAGCCGAATAACCGCATTCGCATTTTGTTTTAAACTATCCGGAATGATTGAAGTGGCGTAATTTTCTTTTTGACCAAAAACTGATAAAGAAATAATCAGTAGGAAATAAGGTAAAATTTTGAAGTTCATGTAGACTAAATTTTACCAAATATAAAAATATTTTAATTTAATTAACAATCTTATTCCTTATTTTTTGTATCAATGATAATCGTCACCGGGCCATCGTTGAGCAGGGCTACTTTCATATCGGCTCCAAACTGTCCGGTTTGAATGGCCTTGCCCAGTTCAGTTTCCATTTGTTTAATAAATCCTTCATATATGGGAATAGCCACATCAGGTTTGGCCGCTTTGATGTAAGAGGGGCGGTTGCCTTTTTTGGTAGCAGCATGCAGTGTAAACTGGCTTACCACTATGATATCTCCTGCTACTTCTTTTACAGATAAGTTCATAACCCCTTCAGCATCGCCAAAAATTCGAAGGTTGGCAATCTTGGCAGTCAACCAGTCAATATCTTCTTGGTTATCAGCTTCCTCAACACCTAAAAGCACCAGTAATCCGTGTTGAATAGCTGCTACTTTTTCGCCTTCAATCGTTACCGAAGCCTCAGAAACCCTTTGAATAACGGCTCTCATGCTTACTCTGATTTGCGGGTTTGGTCACTGGCAATGCGGTCGTCGTTGTAAATATCAGTGCGGTAGTGCTCGTCATCCCCTTCGAGTATTTTGAGATAACTGTTGTAGCGCGACCAAGCAATTTTGTCTTCTTCCAAAGCGGCTTTCACCGCACAATGGGGTTCTTCTTTGTGAAGGCAATTGTTGAATTTGCATTGGTCTTTGAGTCGGAAAAACTCAGGGAAATAATCGCTCACTTCACCGGGCTCCATATCCACAATTCCAAAACCTTTGATTCCCGGAGTATCTATGATTTTGGCTCCAAAAGAAAGGTCATACATTTCGGCAAAAGTAGTGGTGTGCTGCCCCTGCATGCTTTGTTCGGATATGGTTTTGGTTTTCAGATTCAACTCGGGTTCCAAGGCATTGACCAAAGTAGATTTTCCCACGCCCGAATGCCCGGAGAACATCGATACTTTGCCGGTCATCATCTTTTTCAGTGCTTCTAACCCTTTTTTATCTTTGGCCGAAACCCGCAGACATTGATAGCCTATTTCGGAATAGATATGCTGCAGATACAATTGCTCGTCCAACATGGCGTCATCAAAAGTGTCAATTTTGTTAAATACCAAAACCGCTTCGATACCATACGCTTCAGCAGTCACTAAGAAACGGTCTATAAAACTGGTCGTCGTTGGCGGATTGTTGATGGTAATTAACAAAAAAACCACATCAATATTGGAGGCAATAATATGCGTTTGTTTTGACAGGTTTACCGATTTGCGAACAATATAATTCTTGCGGTCATGAATATGATGAATCTGTCCGATAATTTCGTCGGTTGTGTTGTCTAATTCAAAATCTACGACATCGCCCACCGCAATGGGATTGGTGCTCTTGATGCCTTTCATCCGAAATTTTCCTTTGATACGGCATTCGTAGCTTTGACCATCATCCGTCTTTACGGTATAAAAACTTCCGGTAGATTTATAAACAAGTCCTGTCATGTCGCAAAGATACGTTTTCCTGCTTTATTTGTGTACATAAAAAAAGTTGCCGTTTCGGGCAACTTTTTAGTTTTAATCTTCCAGAATCATTCTTCCGATTTTGTCCTTAGACTTGCGGGAAGCATAAATCAGGTATTCGTTATCTGTTTTTCTGTAAAAAATTCCGGGACGAATAACCAATTCATTTTTAATCACTTCTTCCGGGTCTTTTCGGGTGATGTTTCCTTTATCGTCAAAAATGAACAGGGTAGGAACCGCATTGTTGTAGTTCCCCATCGATTTAATTTTTTCGATATCGGTGATTCCTTTATTCTTAACATTATCGTTAAAAAGTATGTTTAACTGTCCGTTTTTATAAATAGGAATGGCGCTCAAATACTCAGGTCCTCTTCCCATCACGGTCAAAGGAATACTGGCCGCTACATCTACACTGAAACTACCGTTACTGCCTCCGCTAAAAAAATTAAAGCTGGCAACAGTTACAGATGCCGATTGTTCTTTGGCCACTACATTACTCCATTCCAATGATCCGTCAGGCTTAAGACAATTAACAATCATTTCGTTAGCGGTATAGGTAATTGGCTGTAAGCCAAACGGTCCGATTCCTTGCTTTTGACCTACATAAATCATTCGGTATTCGGAAATAACAATCAAACCTCCGTCATTTTTTTCAACGATGGATTGAATGTTGTACAACGGTTTTACATCCTTGCCTTTATTGGCTCTTCTTTCTCCTAATAATTTGATTTTAGTAGGCATGTCAAATTCGTTGAACTTCACATTTTCGGTAGTGTTGTTTTTTAAGTTTACCGTAATATTGTATACGCCTTTAAGCTCTTTGTTCGCTTTTCCGTTATCGCGTACACTCGAGAAAAATCCGGTCAACTTTACATCGTTTTTGGCGGTAGCCATCATACGACAATTGATGATTTCCTTATCGATGATGTCAATTTTAACCACTTCTTTTTTGTAGCTGTTGGCTTGTTTGAAAATATGAAGCTCTACTTTTTCTACTTTCTCTTTTTTCTTTTTATCACGGTATCCTTCGTTTACTACCAAGAAAACATCGTCTTTATTGTTTACATCAAAATCAGAAATGGTAAATTGATAATCTTTTTTGTTGTCATCGTACGAAACTTTGTCTTCAGTAGAAAATGTGGCTCTCATCGTTTCGTCAAACAATTTGATTTCATACTTCATGGCATCTTCTTTTTCAAAAAGAGCCGTATGCATTACTAACAACATTTGGTCGTCAGGAGATTTTTTGAAATAGAAACCGCCGCGGTCAGCACTTTTAGCTACGATGGATTCAAATAGGGTAATCATGTCTTTACCTAAAATTCCTTTTTCAGAAACCGGTATAGCTACTAAAGTGAACTTTTTCTCTTTGCGATGGAACACACTCCCGATAACATACAATTTATCATTCATCAGTGCGATATCTTCAAAATCAAGATCTTTGTCATTCAGTTCCGGAAGCACAATCGGATTCAGGGAAATTTGCTTCATGGCAGCCGAATCAAATATCTTCAAAAAATAATCTGATTTCCCTTTAAGCACTAAAGTGTAAATTTTGTTATTGGCTTCCCCAATAATTCTGACAATTTTACCACTGTCATCGGTGATTTCCTCACCATAGGTCATGTTGATTTTATCAATTTTGTTTTGGGCATTCAAGCTTATACCGCTACAAACAAAAAAAATAAAACCCAAAAAGATTTTTTTCATTTTGGTTATTTTTAGGTTGTTTTTATTGTTGCCACAATGATACAAAAAAAACCTACTGAAATACAGTAGGTTTAATTTTTTTGAAAAGCGGTACTACCCGTTGATGATTTTCTCCTGATGACTGATGCTTTCCTGATGAATAGCTTTGAAGAGTTTCAGGATGAATTCTTCACTCAGTCCTTTTTCTTCTCCGTCCAAAATCATTTTGCCTAAGATTTCATTCCAGCGTTTGTTTTGTAAAACGGCCACATTCTTGGCTTTTTTCAAGGCTCCTATTTGCTCCGCCACTTTCATGCGATGGCCCAAAATCTCTAACAGTTTACTATCAGCTACATCAATATTGGCACGCAGTTTTATCATTTCCGTATTGTAATCGTCTTCTTCTGTAGTCATTTTTTTGACTTTCAAATCTCGGAATAACTGTTTCAAAACGCTTGGCGTAAGCTGTTGTGCTGCATCACTCCAAGCATTATCTGGGTCGTTATGCGTTTCTATAATTAATCCGTCATAGTTCAAGTCCAGTGCCTGTTGAGACACTTCCTGAATCATATCACGTCTGCCGGTAATGTGTGACGGATCGCAAATCAAGGGCAAATCGGGAAAACGGCTTTGTAATTCTATGGCAATCTGCCACTCGGGAATGTTGCGGTACTTGGTCTTTTCATAAGTTGAGAACCCTCGGTGAATGACCCCTAACTTTTTAATTCCGGCATTATACAACCGTTCCACACCACCAATCCACAAAGCCAAATCGGGGTTCACGGGGTTTTTGACCAATACAATCTTATCGGTTCCCACCAAGGCATCTGCGATTTCCTGCACAGCAAAAGGGTTTACCGTAGTACGGGCACCAATCCACAACACATCAATATCATGTTCCAAAGCTAACTTTACATGGGCAGCATTTGCTACTTCAGTGGCCATCAACAAACCGGTTTCGGCTTTGGCCTTTTGCAGCCATTTCAGCCCGATGGCTCCTACTCCTTCAAATCCGCCCGGTCGGGTACGGGGTTTCCAAATTCCGGCGCGAAAAATACTCACATCCGAATCTTTCAATTCGTGTGCAATCTTCAACACCTGCTCTTCGGTCTCGGCGCTGCAAGGCCCAGCAATTACCAAGGGATGTGTCAATTTAAAGTCATCCAGCCATTGTTTGTTTTCTATAGTGATATTCATAGTCTTACTTTTTTCCGTTTAATATTTCTTTGATTCTGTTGGTATTGGCCATTTCATTAAATATTTGGTCATAGTCTTCTCTTTCCAACAGAGTTTTAAATTGAGTTAAATTGGCTATATATTCTTCCAACGATTTAATCACGTGTTTTTTATTTTGCTTAAAAATGGGCGTCCACATAGCTGGCGAACTTTTGGCCAACCGTACCGTACTCTCAAATCCGCTACCGGCCATGTCAAAAATATCGCGTTCATCTTTTTCTTTTTCCACCACCGTTTTGCCCAGCATAAAAGAACTGATATGTGACAGGTGCGACACATAAGCAATATGCTTATCGTGCGATTTGGGATCCATATACCGAATGCGCATTTCCAATCTTTGAAACAACTCCATAGCACGTTCCTGCAATTTAAACGTTGTTTTTTCTACCTCACAAATAATATTCGTTTTCCCTTGAAACAACCCTTTGATGGCCGCCGAAGGCCCTGAAAACTCCGTTCCTGCTATGGGATGTGTTGCCAAAAAATTTCTTCTTTTACAATGTGTTGAAATGACTTCACAAACCGGCAGCTTGGTAGAACCCACATCCAAAACCAAAGCGTTTTCTTCAATCACATCCAAAACTACTGGCAAAAGTACTAAAGCGATATCAACCGGAACGGAAACGATGACTAAATCTGCTTTATTCAAGTCTTCCATCTGAGCTTTTTTATCAATAATACCCAATTTGAGTGCTTGGTTCAAATGATTTTCATTGGCATCAATACCAAAAATCACTGCTTCAGCATAATGTGTTTTGATGTCGAGCGCCATCGAACCGCCAATCAAACCAATTCCAATTATATATACTTTCATCTTTATCGCTTTAAAATCGTTCAATTGCTTCCTGAATTTTTGCTTCGGAAACACAAAGGGAAAATCGAATATAACCTTCTCCGTTGCTCCCAAAAACAGTCCCCGGCGTGATGAAAATATGCTTCTCAATCAACACCTCATCAATGAATTTTTCAGCTAAAACACCTTTCGGAAGTTTGGCCCAAACAAACAACCCTATACTATTCTTGTCAAATGTGCAACCCATTTTTTCTACTAATTGGAATACTAAATCTCTTCGTTTGGCGTACACTTTATTTTGTTTATCGAACCAATCTTTACCCAACATCAAGGCTTCAATCGCCCCTTTTTGAATGCCATAAAACATGCCGCTGTCCATATTGCTTTTGACTTTCAGTACTGCTTCAATCAAAAAGGCATTACCCATTACCATGCCCACACGCCAACCGGCCATGTTGTAGGTTTTGGACAGGGAATTCAGTTCTAAGGCAATTTCTTTGGCGCCATCAACCTGCAAAATAGACAGTGGGTAATCATTCAATACGAAGCTGTACGGATTATCATTCACAATCAAAATGTTATGTTTTTTCCCAAACACTATTAGTTTTTCAAACAGTTCTAAAGTGCCGTTCGCTCCCGTAGGCATATGCGGATAACTAACCCACATCAGCTTGACTTTTGACAGATTCATTTGTTCTAATTTCTCAAGGTCAGGTTGCCATTTATTATCCTCTTTCAAATCATAATACACCGCTTTTGCCTGAACCAATTCGGTCACCGAAGCATAAGTTGGATAGCCCGGATTCGGAATCAAAACTTCATCGCCGGGATTTAAAAACGCCAAGGAAATGTACATAATTCCTTCTTTGGAACCCATCAGCGGCAGAATCTCGGTGGCAAAATCCAAATCGACATTGAAGTGTTTTTTATAAAAATCAGCCATACCTCTGCGCAACTCGGGAAGTCCTTGATAACTCTGATATTCGTGGGCTTTGTCATCCCACAGAGCCTGATGCATGGCTTCAATCACTGTAGCATCGGGAGCCAAATCAGGACTACCAATTCCCATGTTGATTATTGGCTTTCCCTCGGTCATGAGTTGGCGCACTTCGCGCAATTTTCGGGAGAAGTAATATTCCTGAACACTTTGTAGTCTGTCGGCTGTGGTAATCATAATTTTCTGTTTTTATATTCACCCAATACTTTGAAATGATTGGTCATTAGGACTAGAATTTTCATGGCTTTTTCATAGTGTTTATACTTTTCAAATACCACATCCACAAAAAATGAATACTGAAACGGGGTTTCAATAATTGGCATCGATTGTATCTTCGTTAGATTGAGTTTACAATTGGTCATCACGTTCAATACGGTGGCTAAGCTTCCGGGCGTATCATCCAACTCAAATTTCAAGGATGCTTTGTTGATTTCTTCTTTGGCTAAAATGCCGACTTCTTTGCTGAGGATAAAAAAGCGCGTCATGTTGTTATTTACCGTTTGGATTTCGGGGGCTATGATATGTAAATCGTACATCGATGCAGCGGCTTTACTGGCAATGGCCGCTATACCTTTGAGTTGTTTTTGATGAATTCGTCGTGCGGTTTCAGCGGTATCTTTGTCTTCGACCAATTTAATCTTCGGATGCTTTTTCAAAAAATCCATGCACTGTAACAAGGCCATAGGATGCGAATGCACTTCGCTGATTTCACTGATTTTTTGGCCATTGAGCACCATTAAATTCTGAATAATATCCAAATAATATTCGCCTATGATGTGCAGCCCTTTCTTATCAATCAACGCATAATTAGGAATGATTGAGCCGACAATAGAATTCTCAATTGCCATCACCGCCAACTGGGATTTGCCCTGCAGCAGGCTGTCGACCAGCGCCTCAAACGACAGGCATTCATTCACGGAAACATTCTCATGAAAATATTCCTGTGCCACCTGATGATGAAACGAACCTTTGATGCCTTGTATTGCAATTTTTGTTTCCATAATAATCAAAAAAAAATCCCAACTCTCGTTGGGATTTATATATCGTATGTTTTCTTTTTTATCTTTTCACATAACACAATACCAATCCCTTTTTCTGTCCGAAGAAGAAATAAAAGAAATAGGTATAAAACGTATTAAATGAGTTCATTTGTTGTTTTTATGTTTGGCTAATGTAAAAAATTAAACCGTAAGTTTTACAAGGAACAGCAAAAATAATTACGGTAACGTTTTCGTAAAAAACCTTTGCTTACAACTTCTCTACCCTGCTTGGTGTATCTTTTCCGCTGATGATACTTTCTGAACTGAGGGCAATGGCTTTGATAATTTCGGTCATATTGTCCAAATCTAGAGTTGTAAACTCATCACTGAGTTGATGGTAATTGGGTTCTGAGTCCATTTTTGAAGTCGAAATCGTATGTGCCGGTACACCGAGTGCCGCTAACGTAGCATTATCCGAACGGTAAAAAAGGTGCTCGCTAGGATAAGGATCTTCATAAAAATTGAAATTGGTTCCTTTTAAATTCTTTTGCAAAATAGTCCCGAAGTCTGATTTTTCGAAACCCGTAATATAAGCTGAGTTCCTTTCCCACTTGCTTTCCGTGCCTATCATTTCAATATTGAACATCGCCACCACCGCATCGGGATTGATGTTTTTAGTAAAATATTTGGAGCCATAACCGCCCACTTCCTCTCCGGTGAATGCTACAAAAACAATGGTGCGCTCGTTGTTGTTCAATTCTTTAAAATAGCGCGCCAACGCAATCACAGCCGTAGTACCCGAGGCATCATCATTAGCTCCGTTATACACTTTATCATCACCGTAATCCACAATTCCCAAATGATCGTAATGAGCCGAAAACACAACATATTCATTAGGTTTAGATTTCCCGGGCAACATTCCGATGACATTATTAGCCGACTTCCCTTTAGCTTTGAAATCCTGGCGATAGCTCTTCAAATCGCCGTAATACTGCAATCCGATTTTGGTAAATTCTTTTTCGATAAAAGCAGAAGCAGAATCAATGCCCGCTGAAAAAATCTGCCGGCCCTGCATGTTATCCGAAGCCAATGTCGTTTCGATTCGGACGATTTCACTTTTTTGAATGATTGGCTTCACTTGAGCCTGTGCCCAAAAACCAATAGCTAAAAATCCTAAAAGAAATTTTTTCATAGCGTGTTCCCAATTATAAAACCAAATTTAGCTAAAGGAATCTAAAAAATACGAAAGCCGTCATTTTTCTGTTTACATTTGTTCCAAATTTCAGCGTTATGTCAATTGAAGTACAAAATATTTCCAAAAGTTATGGCACTCAAAAAGCTTTGGACAGTGTTTCTTTTTCCATCAAAAAAGGAGAAATTGTGGGATTTCTGGGGCCAAACGGAGCCGGAAAATCTACTCTGATGAAAATCTTAACCACTTTTATCACGGCCGATGAAGGCACCGCTTCAGTAAACGGAAATGATGTAGCCGAAGCGCAACTCAATGTCCAAAAATCAGTAGGATATTTGCCCGAACACAACCCACTGTACTTGGATTTGTACGTTCGCGAATATTTGGCATTTAATGCTGATGTATATAAAGTAGCCAAATCCCGTATCGAAGAAGTAATTGAGCTTACCGGTTTAGCACCCGAAAGTCATAAGAAAATAGGACAGTTATCCAAAGGATACCGCCAGCGTGTAGGCTTGGCCACCGCTTTACTGCACAACCCCGATGTTCTTATTTTGGACGAACCGACCACCGGGCTCGACCCCAATCAGTTGGTAGAAATCAGAAATGTGATTAAGAATGTGGGCAAGGACAAAACGGTATTTCTTTCTACCCACATCATGCAGGAAGTAGAAGCCATTTGCGACCGCGTAATTATCATAGATAATGGCAGAATCGTAACCGATAAAAAACTGGACAAACTGGTAACCGAAGAAAAAGAGCAAATCATTGAAGTAGAATTCGACCAGGCAATCAACGAAGCACTATTGGCTGAGTTGCCTAACATTAAAACCTATAAAAATACTGCCGACAATATCTGGTTACTAACCTTCAGCACTGAAGAAGACCGACGCCCAAGTGTGTTTGACCTAGCGCACGACAATGGTTTGAGAACATTGCAAATCAGTCTGAAAAATAAAAATCTGGAAGAAATTTTCCGCGAGAAAACCAAGAAAAAATAACTATCAAATCCCGGTCTTCGGGATTTTTTTATGGATATACAACGTGTCCGGTATACAACTCTTGTACATCTACCACAGGCGGCACATTAGTCAGAATCAAATTCCCCGTGCTGTTCATCACCCCGGTGATGCTTTGCACCGGATGCACTATCATGTCATTGGAACCGCGGTGGTACACTATAATATTTTGAGCGATTAGGTTTTGAGCTTCAATTCTTCCGTCACCAAAATAAAAATTCAGGTTGGCTGTATTGGTTTGTCCTGACAGAAAAAACCGCGACACATTATTGCTGTTAATATTCAACAAATCATTATTCAAATTAAGGATAAAATCGCCGGTTCCTGCGCCTTTCTCGCCATCAGCATCTTTATCAAAAGAAGTGAAAGTTAAGTTAGGAAATGTCAAAACGCCGTTGGAACTGATGTCCTTTTCGGTTTTGGAATACACCTCTTCGAGAGTTGGAGTAGTAACCAAAATCCGTGTGGTACCATAGGCTCTCACCCAATTGCAACTGGCCTCATCCTTAAAAATCAGTTGATCGCCGTCTTGCAGCACTTCCACATTGTCAATAAAATTTTCTCCGGCTTCTATCTGCACTTTATAATCCGCGCCTTGGGTAATGACAACTTCAATGCCTCGGTATACTTTGATTTTTTTAAACGGCATTACCGTTACGTCTTTAACCACTAATACACCCGTGCTTTCTACACAATCACTGGGTTTTTCACAGGAATTGAAAATGAAACCCAAAACCAAGAACATTATAATTTTTTTCATTTCTTTTTGTTTATAATCTGACTCCCACTCCAAACTCTAAGGCTTCTGCCAAAAACATATGCGTCTTAATGGTAAAACTGGCAAAAATCCGCTCATTAAAATTATACTTCATCCCCAATCGATCATAAATGGCAATATCCTTCTTAAACGGCTGGTACACATAATAGCCCACCTGAGTTTCGAGCGAAACTTTATTGATGAATAACTCATGTCCAACAAAAATACCCACCCTCTTATAATCGGTATCGGCATCGATATGCTTCTCGGGGTAAGCCACCGAGTAATATTTAATATAATCCTTAAACGATTCGGTCAAAAACAAATCTGTCCCCAACTGTAGGGCCGATTTCCGGTTCAGTCTTTTTTCGCCATAGAACCCGAGATGGTAAAATGGTCGCTGCCCGCTTCTGATGATGGGACTTTCATTAATTCCGGTACGGAAAACAAAATTGTAATAAATGTGACTTCTATAATTCTTCTTGCTTGCTGTCGAGTCTAAAGTTGTTACTCTTGGATTTTCTTTGTCTAAATTATAATTCAGCCCGATGTTTAACAAATAAGTATTAATCCCGCTGTTAGGCGATTTCACCCTTCCGTTCGAATAATGTGTAAACATGAGTCCGGCATGAAACCCAATAGGTTTCAATAGCGTTTGGTTATCGTAGGTCAACCCCAAATTCGTATTATCCAAAATAGGAGTTCCAAAGGCTTTGTTCTTGCTGTTCGTAAATTTGTCATACGGGTTGGTCACCAAAGCTATCCCTTGCGAAATGCGCAGCTGCAAATGGCGGTTCAAAAAGTAAAAGTTGTAAAATCCGCCCAAAGCATACGCCTGTCCAAGTGGCTGGCTGTTAAAATCCTGATACAAAAAATAAGCACCATAATCAGGGAAATTATACACCCGCTGCCACTCTTTTTTGCCATACGTTTTCACGGTATAGTTTAGCATCAACCCTTCGGGATGCCCTTGAATAAGGTGGTACATATCCTCTTTGTGCGCCAGCGTATTCCCGCGAAGCACCGAAGCTTCTATCGAAAACGCATTGTTTTGCGCCAAAGCCACCCCTGAAATCAATACAATAAAATAGAAAAAATGTCTCATCCTAAAATTAAAACCGCACAAATATAGCAGTTTATCATTAGGAGCGAAGGGTTCGGGCATTTTTAACATCCTTGTTCCCGCCATCCGCTATACACGGTGCCGCTACTGTCGGGGCTAAACGGAAAGGGCCATTTGAAGAATTAAAAAACTTTGGAAGCGATGGCCTTAATATTCTCTGCCTTACCCATGGAATAATAATGCAGTACCGGAATGCCGGCAGCTACCAATTCCTTACTTTGTTGTGTACACCATTCAATTCCTATTTGCTTAACCTCATCATTATCTTTGGCCTTGACCACAGCCATAATCAAATCATCAGGCAACTCCACACTGAAACGGTGCGGAATTAAGTTCAGTTGCTTCTTCGTTGCAATAGGTTTGAGACCCGGAATAATAGGCACCGTGATGCCGGCTGCCCGGCATTTGTCTACAAAATCAAAAAACTTGCGGTTGTCAAAAAACATCTGCGTAATGATATACTCGGCGCCATTCTTGATTTTTTGTTTTAGGAAATGAATGTCACTGTCCAAACTTGGGGCTTCCATATGTTTCTCGGGATACCCTGCCACACCAATACAAAAATTAGTACTCGCCGAATTCTTTAGATCTTCATCCAAATAAATTCCGTTATTCAGGTTACTGATTTGAGTCACCAACTCAGTGGCATTGGCGTTCCCTTCCTTCTCCGGACGAAAATAGGTTTCGGTTTTCAACGCATCCCCACGCAAGGCCACCACATTGTCAATTCCTAGAAAATCCAAATCAATCAACAGATTTTCGGTATCTTCTTTAGTAAAGCCTCCACACAGAATATGCGGAATCGCATCTACATTGTATTTATTCTGAATTCCTGCACAAATCCCCACCGTTCCCGGACGTTTCTTTACAATCTTCTTTTGCAACAAACCATTGGGCAACTCCTTATATTCATATTCCTCACGGTGATACGTTACATCAATAAAAGGCGGATTGAACTCCATTAGCGGATCAATACTGTCAAAAATAGATTGAATATTTTGTCCTTTTAACGGCGGTAAAATTTCAAACGAAAATAAAGGTTTTCCGTTGGCGTTTGCTATATGTTGGGTTACTTTCATTGCTATTCTGCTATATTAGGATTCAGCCATTTGGTGGCTAGTGTTGTACTTATGTTTCTTCTTTTGGCGTAGTCTTCCACTTGGTCAGTCTTGATTTTTCCGAGTCCGAAATACTTGCTTTGCGGGTGAGCAAAATAATAGCCCGAAACGGAAGCCGCCGGCCACATAGCCATACTTTCGGTAAGCTTTACCCCAATTTCGCTTTCTACGTTTAATAGTTTCCAAATGGTGGGTTTCTCCAAATGGTCGGGACAGGCGGGATACCCCGGTGCCGGGCGGATACCTTTGTACTCCTCGTCAATCAATTCCTGATTGGACAACGATTCTTCGGATGCATAACCCCAGATCTCTTTACGAACTTTTAAGTGCAAGTATTCGGCAAAGGCTTCGGCCAGTCTATCGCCAAGCGCTTTGACCAAAATCGAATTGTAATCGTCTAATTGTTTTTCAAATTCGGCCGCTTTTTCATCCACACCAAAACCGGTGGTCACACAAAAAAAACCCATAAAATCTTGTTTCCCACTTTCTTTTGGGGCAATAAAATCGGCTAAAGCCATATTAGGGGCTCCGGCTGTTTTTTGGGATTGCTGTCGTAGTGTCAGGAATTTGGAATCTGTTCCCGAAATTTCGATATCGTCATCGTTTATGGTATTTACCGGAAAAATCCCCAGGACTCCTTTGGCGGTAAACCATTGCTCAGATACAATTTGGTTCAGCATTTTTTGCGCATCGGCAAATAAGTTAGTGGCTTGCTCGCCTACCACTTCGTCAGTTAAAATCGCCGGATATTTTCCGTACAGTTCCCACGATTGAAAAAATGGCGTCCAGTCGATAAAGCCAACCAAATCCGAGAGTGCCACCTCAACGGTTTTAGTTCCGATAAAGTTGGGTTTTACCGGAGTAAATGCATTCCAATCCAATTGCAGTTTATTGGCTCTGGCTTCCTCAATGGAAAGATATTTTTTTTCTCTGCTTCTATTCAAATAGCCTTCTCTTAGTTTATCATATTCCGCTCGAACCGATTGTGCATAATCGGTTTTAGTTTCTGATTGCAACAAATTACTCGCCACAGTCACTGCACGAGAAGCATCATTCACATGTACTACGGTTGCAGTATATTCGGGGGCAATTTTTACCGCTGTGTGGGCACGTGAGGTCGTGGCACCTCCAATCATTACCGGGATTTTGATATTGAGTTTGTCCATCTCTTTGGCAAGGTATACCATTTCGTCCAACGAAGGGGTAATCAAACCACTCAAACCAATGATATCAACATTTTCCTTAACAGCCGTTTCTATAATTTTTTCGGGAGGCACCATTACCCCTAAATCGATGATTTCAAAATTGTTGCACGACAATACTACGGATACAATGTTTTTTCCAATATCGTGCACATCGCCCTTTACCGTAGCCATCAGTATTTTACCGGCCGAAGACGATTTTCCGTCTTTCGAAGCTTCTATATAAGGTAAAAGATAGGCCACTGCTTTCTTCATGACACGGGCAGATTTTACCACTTGTGGCAGGAACATTTTCCCGCTGCCAAACAAATCGCCCACCACATTCATCCCGTTCATCAAATGGTTTTCGATGACTTCAATGGGTTTTTCTACCGTCAATCGAGCTTCTTCTACATCAAGCTCTATAAACTCGTCTATCCCTTTCACCAACGAATGGGTCAATCTGTCTTGTAATGAACCGTTGCGCCACTCTTGCACTGCTTTTTCATTCGATTTGGCTTCACCTTTGTAGCTTTCGGCCAGTTCGAGCAAGCGTTCCGTAGCGTCTTCTCTTCGGTTTAATAAAACGTCTTCGACGTGTTCCAACAATATTGGATCGATTTCATCATAAACCTCCAGCATTTCCGGATTCACGATTCCCATCGTCATCCCATTTTTAATCGCATGATACAAAAATGCCGAATGCATGGCTTCACGTACTTTATCATTGCCGCGGAACGAAAATGATACATTGCTTACGCCACCCGAAACCCCTGCATAGGGAAGGTTTTCGCGTATCCATTTGGTAGCTTTGAAGAAATCAACCGCGTTCAATTTGTGTTCTTCCATTCCGGTAGCTACCGGAAAAATATTGGGATCAAAGATGATGTCCTCCGCCGGAAAGTGGACTTCATTGACGAGGATATCATAACTCCTTTTACAGATTTCAATGCGGCGTTCGTAAGTATCAGCCTGACCTTTTTCATCGAACGCCATCACAATGACGGCAGCACCGTACCGTTTAATCAATTTGGCATGATGAATGAACGCTTCTTTTCCTTCTTTTAAGGAAATGGAATTCACGATGCCTTTCCCTTGAATGACTTTCAAGCCTGCTTCGATAATTTCCCATTTGGAGCTGTCAATCATTACCGGAACACGTGCAATATCAGGTTCAGCGGCAATCAAGTTGAGGAATTTGGTCATGGCATACACGCCATCCAACATCCCTTCATCCATGTTGACGTCAATGATTTGGGCCCCACCTTCTACTTGGTTTCGAGCGATATCAAGGGCTTCTTCGTATTTCTCTTCTTTAATCAAACGCAGGAATTTGCGCGAACCGGTTACATTGGTACGCTCTCCAACGTTAATAAAATTAGATTCCGGAGTAACGATTAACGGTTCTAATCCTGATAATTTTAAATATTTTGTTGCTTCCGCCATTATATCGCTTCTAAAATTGTTCTGGGTTTGAATTGTTTTGCCACTTCAGAGATGGCTTTGATATGCTCCGGAGTGGTGCCACAACAGCCACCTATAATGTTTACTAGATTATCTTGTAAATACTCTTTGATTAAGGCTTGCATTTCCTGTGGTGTTTGATCGTATTGCCCGAAAGCATTGGGCAAGCCGGCATTAGGATGTGCAGAAATATTTAAGGTTGTATTGTGGGCTAATCGTTTTAAATACGGTTTCAACTGGTCGGCACCCAAAGCACAATTAAATCCAACGGATAACAGCGGAATGTGTTGAATGGAGATTAAAAACGCTTCTACTGTTTGACCTGATAAAGTTCTGCCTGAAGCATCGGTAATGGTACCGGAAACCATAACGGGAATGTCAAGATTGCGTTCTTCTTTGACTTCTTCTATGGCAAATAAAGCCGCTTTGGCATTTAAAGTATCGAAGATGGTTTCGACCAAAAGCACATCGCAACCGCCGTCAATCAAGGCTTCAACTTGCTGTTTGTAGGCGATGCGCAAATCGTCAAAAGTCACGGCACGGAACCCCGGGTCATTTACATCGGGTGACATGGAAGCAGTACGGTTAGTTGGTCCAATCGAACCGGCAACAAAGCGCGGTCGGTCGGTAAATTCATCGGCGACTTCGCGGGCAATTTTTGCGGATTGGTAGTTGAGTTCATATACCAAATCTTCCATATGGTAATCGGCCATCCCGATGGTGGTTCCTGAAAAGGTATTGGTTTCAACGATATCAGCACCGGCTTGAAAATATAGCCGGTGGACTTCCTTCACTGCCTCGGGCTGGGTGATGGAAAGCAAATCGTTATTGCCTTTTAAGGGATGTGGAAAATCTCTGAAGCGTTCTCCTCGAAAATCTTCTTCAGAAAAGTTATTGCGTTGGAGCATGGTTCCCATGGCGCCGTCGAGGACGAGGATTCTTTCTTTGATAGCCTCTTGAATTTTTGACATATACTTTTTTACAAAATGGATAACTTACTAGCCCCGATGGCAGCAACTACCTTGTAGTGCGGACAGCGGGAACAGGGATGGCAATAACGCGCAAGCCCTTCGCTCATGACTTTGACAAGCTCAGTCAGACATAAATATACGTTATCAAAAAAGGGAGAAAATTTCTCGTGGTTATCTGCTCTCAAAAATTGAGATAGAATGTAGCACCTTCTACGGGTGTAGGGTTGCTAAGCTTTCATTGGGTCTATTCCCTCCGGCTTTCGTGATAACGAACAATATGATTATGAACGGTGCAAAGTAACGCTATAGAATTCTAATTTGCAAGGGATTTGAAAAAATAAAAACCTACAACGTTGTAGTGTTGCAGGTTTTTGCCTGCCTGTCGGCAGGCAGGTGGTTGAAGGTTAGTTAGCAAAGTCGGGCTTGATTGTACTCACAACCAAACCGTTTCTTTGATTTTTGTTTTCTCGGCAATTTTGAGAATATCGGTGAGAACACCTCGGGCGGTGACTTCTTTTCCAGCCCCGGCACCCTGAATGACAATGGGAATGTCGCCGTAGGATTTAGTGTAAATTTCAATCAGATTATCGGCGCCTTTGAGTTGGCCCAATGCAGAACTTTTAGGAACCGAAATTAATTTGACTTCCAGTTTTTTTGTCGCCACATCTAATTCACCTACATAGCGCAAAACATGGTTATCGGCCTGGGTGATTTTGGCAATTTGAAACGGTTTGTCAAAAAGCGATTTATTTACTGAATATTCTGCTTTGGTATTCTTTTCATTCAGATTGGGAAGCAAAAGAGTTTCTGTTTTTATGTCTGTAAATTCAAACTCTTGTTCTATTTCGCGGGCCAGAATCAATAATTTACGAGCCACATCGTTTCCGGATAAATCTTCCCGGGAGTCGGGCTCAGTGTACCCTTTCTTTTCCGCCTCCGTAAGAATAGCTGAAAACGGAATGTCTTCAGCAGAAAACCGATTGAAAATATAACTCAACGAGCCGGAAAACACTCCTCTTATTTTGCTGATTTCCTCGCCGGAGAAGTGCAAGTCATTTATGGTTTGAACGACCGGTAATCCGGCACCTACATTGGTTTCATACAAAAAGGTTTTGTCATATTTTTTGAAATTGTTTCGCAGTTCTTTATAAAAATCCAATCCTAATGTATTGGCCTTTTTGTTAGCGGCAACAATGTCAAAACCGTTTTGAATGAGTGGAATATAGCTTTTAATCAATTCCGAACTGGCCGTAGCATCCACAGCAATCAGGTTTTCCAATTGTTGCTCTTGAACGTATTCAATGATGTCTTCGATTCGGAACGGAATAGCCGATTGAGCAAAGTTGGCTTCCCATTGGTTTTTGACGCCCTCTTTTTCAAAAAAGGCCAAAGTGGAATTGGTAATGATGGGAAAACGCAACTCAATATTTCTTTTTTCGAGGAAGAATTGTTGGCTTTCAATTACCTGATTGATTAAAGTGCTTCCGACATTTCCGATGCCGAAAAGGATGACATTGACTCTAAGCGCTGACATAATTATGTTGTTTTTGTTTGTTAAAAATAGGCTCCAAAATTTGAGCTAACTGTTCGAATTCTATCAAAAAAGCATCGTGCCCGTGGATGGATTGTATTTCGTGATAAAAGACATTTTCTTTTACGGTTTGCAACTGCTGATGCGATTCGCGGTTTTCCTCGGGAATGAAAAAATAATCCGTATCAACAGCAATCACATGAATATGGGCTTGGATTGTTTGAACAACAGTCAAAAAATCTTTTCTGTTCCGAGTGATGTCATTGGTCTTCAATAAATGATTCATCAACTTATAAGCCGACAAACGAAAGCGGTTTTTGAGTTTGAACCCGTGAGTAATCAGCCAGTTTTCAATTTGAAATATTGATAAATCGTCGAGTTTGTTTCTTTGAAATCGCTGATTAATCGACTGAGGTGTTCGGTATAAAAGCATGGCATGCAAACGAGCATCGGCTATAGGATCATCAGAGTTATTCAGAATTTGGTCTTGGATCAGCACATTGGCAATGACCCAGTCAGTCGCCTTCCAATCCGTAGCCACTGGAATTAAATGGTCGATTTTGTTGGGTTGCAAAACAGCCATTTCCCATGCTACAGCTCCTCCCAAACTACCTCCGATTACAGCGAAAACTTTTTTGACGTTTAAAAACTGTAGGCCTTCCCAAAAAATACGCGCCACATCGCGAATGGTAAAATCCACATAGGCTGAAATCAGATTTCCGAAATTACCATCATAGCCATTCCCCGGAATATTGAAAGCAATCACAGTAAAATAGACTGTATCGATGATTTTATTTTCACCTATCAAATCATTCCACCAGCCGTCTTCTCCGGTAACATTTGAATTTCCGGTCAAAGCGTGATTCACCACCGCAACCGGCGCTGTTCCCACAGGTTGACCAAACGTTTGATAGAACAACGGAAGATACGTTCTTTGTTTTCCGTTTTCTAAATCAAAGTTGAAGAGATCTATTTTTTCTAAATTTTTCATTTTTCTTTTTTTATAGGCTGACTCTGTTTGAAAAATTGGAGGCAGCCTTACCAAACAACTCTAAACAATGTTTTTTTATGTTACGCCACTTCCGATGTTTGATACTCTTTGAATAATACCACCGAAACCGGCGTGGGACGGACCAAATTGTCTTGGACCGGGCAACGGTTTTCGACATCAATCAACCAAGCTTGAAGTGCTTCTAAGGTGGCATCGGATGTCGGTTTAACCACTATCTCAATGGATTTGAATCCTGCTCGTTCAGTACTGATTTTTCCTTGGTATTTGTCTAAACTGAGAGTTCCTGAAATTTCCACCTGCAGTGATTTGAGAACGATACCCTGCTCTTTGGCCACCAATTTACCCACGGCATTAATGCAACCCGCATATCCCGCCAAGAGATATTCTAAAGGGCTTGGGCCTTCCAATTCAGGAGATTGTGCATTTTTACTGATTCTGATATCTAAGTGCTGTGCTTTGACAATGAACTGGTTATTGTCTTTGGAATAGCCTACTACGTTTACTGTTTTTGTGCTCATGATTTATACAGTTTGTGGGTTTTTAATGGTGGCAAATACTGCTTTCAAATCAGCCTTTAAATCGTCAATGTTTTCCAATCCAACAGAGAGACGAATTAAATCTTTGGTCACTCCAGTAGCTTCTTGTTCGGCATCAGACAACTGTTGGTGTGTGGTACTAGCGGGGTGGATGATTAAGGATTTGGTGTCGCCAATGTTAGCCAATAGCGAAAACAACTTGGTCTCATCTGCTACTTTTTTGGCCGCTTCAAAACCACCTTTTAATCCGAAAGTTACAATACCACTTTTGCCTTCAGGCAAATATTCGTCGGCCAAGGTTTTGTATTTAGAGCTGGTTAAACCCGGGTAGTTTACCCAAGCTACTTGCTCTTGGATTTCTAACCATTGGGCCAGAGCCAAGGCATTTTCGCTGTGCTTTTTGATTCTAATTTCCAAGGTTTCCAATCCTTGTATCGTTTGGAAAGCATTGAACGGACTTAATGCCGCACCAAAATCACGCAAGCCTTCGATGCGCACTTTGGCAATGAAAGAGGCTGCACCCAGAGACTCGTAATATTTCAGTCCGTGATATCCCGCTGATGGTTCTGTGAATTCCGGGAATTTGCCATTGCTCCAATCAAAATTTCCGGCATCGATGATAACACCTCCCAAAGAGGTTCCGTTGCCGGTAATGTATTTGGTTAACGAATGGATTACTATGTCAGCACCATGTAATATTGGGTTTAGCAAATAAGGGGTCGCCACGGTATTGTCAACGACAAAAGGAACTTTAAACGCTTTGGCTTCCTTGGAAATTGCTTTCAAGTCCAGCACATCTAGTTTTGGATTCCCTAAGCTTTCGGCAAAAAACACTCTGGTATTTTCTTGTGTGGCTTTGGTAAAGTTATCCGGATTAGATGGATCAACAAAAGTGGTAGTGATTCCCAATCTTGGTAAAGTGACGTTGAGCAAATTGTAGGTCCCGCCATACAAGCTATTCGAAGCGACAATATGGTCCCCCGCTTTGAGTAAAACTAATAAAGCCGTGGCAATGGCTGATGTCCCCGAAGCTGTCACTACAGCCCCGATTCCGCCTTCAAGCGCGGCAAGGCGTTGCTCGAGAATATCGTTGGTTGGATTGTTCAAACGGGTGTAGATAAATCCAGATTCTGCTAAGCCAAATAGGTTGGCGGCGTGCTCTGCATTGTTGAATACATACGAAGTCGTTTGGTAAATCGGAACGGCTCTGGTTCCTGCGTTTTTGGTAACGTCATGTCCGGCGTGCAACGCGTTTGTTGCGAATTTTTGTGTGCTCATGATTTTAAAATTTAATAGTTACTGTTTATGAAAATTTTTAATGTTTAGGAATAAAAAAGCCCTTTTGGATGGCTTACCAAAAGGGCTCTAGGATATAGAATAACTACGATTAATTCATCCGCTTTTGGCAACAGGGTATGGTGATACAACACATCATCATGTGCATCATGCGGGTCATCATCATATTTTTAGCTGTTGCTTTCATTGTTTTTATTTTTTGAATTTTACTGTAAATAAAAAACCTCTGCGGTGTGCAGAGGTTCGATTGATATGTTTTAAAAAATTTAAAATTATGCAATAGTGCGCTCTGCGGAAGTTTCCGACATCATACGACACATATGGCACATTGTAAAATTCATTTTTCGTTGTTTTTGATGGAACAAACTTCTGAAGTATTTTTCATTTGGCAAAATAAAAATTGAAAATTTAACATTTGAAGTTTGTTTGTATATATTTAAATACTACGTATTTAGATTTTTGATGAAATCATAAAAAAATAAAAAAAAGCTAATTGTTTTTTGTATTCTAAATAGTCTTTATACATTTGCACTCGAAAAATAAGAGGAAAAATTTGAACTGATTGCAACCTCGTTAAAAAATGCTAAAGCAGAAACTCTCCTTTAGCTTTTTGTAGCAATCCCCCTTTTTCTTCGTTAGAATTAATTTTAAATTAAAATATAATTATGGCTTATTTATTTACGTCGGAGTCAGTGAGTGAAGGACATCCAGACAAAGTTGCGGACCAAATTTCAGATGCATTAATTGATAATTTCTTAGCCTTTGATGCTGAGTCAAAAGTAGCTTGCGAAACCTTGGTAACAACGGGTCAGGTCATATTGGCCGGCGAAGTAAAATCGAATACTTATCTTGATGTGCAACAAATTGCCAGAGAGGTCATTCGTAAAATAGGATATACTAAAAGTGAATATATGTTTGAGGCTGATTCGTGTGGTGTACTATCTGCCATTCACGAGCAATCTGCAGACATTAATCAAGGAGTTGACAGAGCCAGTAAAGAAGAGCAAGGCGCAGGTGACCAAGGAATGATGTTTGGTTACGCAACGAATGAGACCGAAAACTACATGCCATTAGCTTTGGATTTATCTCATGCTTTGTTAATTGAATTAGCCAACATAAGAAGAGAAAACAACGAAATCAAATACTTGCGCCCGGATGCCAAATCACAAGTTACTTTAGAGTATTCTGATGACAACAAACCGGTACGTATTGACGCTATCGTTATCTCAACTCAACATGATGATTTTGCCGATGAAGCTACCATGTTAGCTAAAATCAAAAGCGATTTAATCTCTATTTTGATTCCGAGAATTAAAGCGAAATACCCTCAGTATGCGCATTTATTCAACGACAATATCACCTACCATATCAACCCAACCGGAAAATTTGTTATCGGGGGGCCTCACGGAGATACCGGATTAACCGGAAGAAAAATTATTGTGGACACCTATGGTGGAAAAGGAGCTCACGGTGGTGGAGCATTCTCCGGAAAAGATCCATCTAAAGTGGACCGTTCAGCAGCTTATGCAACACGTCATATTGCCAAAAACCTGGTAGCCGCTGGTTTGTGTGATGAAATTTTAGTACAAGTGTCTTACGCTATTGGAGTAGCCAAACCTACCTCAATCAACGTGAATACGTATGGTACTGCCAAAGTAAACATGACCGATGGTGAAATCAGCAAAGTAGTGGAAGGCATTTTTGACATGCGTCCTTATTTCATCGAACAACGTTTGAAGCTGAGAAATCCTATTTATAGTGAAACTGCGGCTTACGGACATATGGGTCGTACGCCTGAAACAGTAACAAAGACTTTCCAATTACCAAACGGTGCTCCTAAATCAGTAACGGTTGAGTTATTTACTTGGGAAAAATTGGATTTCGTAGACAAAGTAAAAGCGGCTTTCGGATTGTAATATTTGAAAACCACTATGTATAAAAAATCCCGCAATAGCGGGATTTTTGTTTTTTAGCCCTGATGGAAGCGGCATCCTTTTGTTTTGTCCCTCGGACAAACAAAAGATATAGCGGACAGCAGGAATAGCTACAAATTATACTTTAAAGTAAAAATCAAATAGCGTGGTTGCACATAGTACTGCGAATTGGAAATAATCAACTGATCAAAGCTGTTATCATTCAGTGATTTGGTATTCAGTAGGTTTGTAGCTGATATTTTGTACTCCCATTTACTGTCCTTCTTTTGATATACCAAACTTGTTGACAGGAAATCATATTCGTTATCTACTGTTTTATTGTTGTTGTAATAATGGTAAAACTCATACTCTGTTACCCAAGAAAAACTTTTCAGGAAGAAATAATCCAGTCGTGCAAAAGGCTTATCAGTGGTGTATTTGGTATGATTGTACTCGTTTAATGAATAGGTATATCCTAACTCCAAATTGGGTGCATTCTTAAAATTGGTAGAGGCTTTCAGCGTGTAGCTTTGAGTGAAACTCTCGGTGCTTTTTGCCATAGGCCCCACTTTATTATAGAACTTAGACCAATTCAAAGCGGCACTACCTGAGGCTTTATAGTACTTTAAAAAGGACCTCCCGTAGCTTCCCATACCTGACAAAGTCTCATCGGCAAAATTCGATTTATAGGGCGTTGCAATCTGATTGCCATCGGTAAATACAACCTGAGATTTTATCGCATCGATTCTGCGGGTATAGGTAGCATTGGCAAAAATATTCTCAAAGTTGAACATATTGTATTTGAAGTAACGCAACGAATGTACTTGTGAGGTTGCATTCTCCAAATCGCGTTTTCCACCAAACAAACTGTTATAATTGGAAAACACAAAACCTTCTGCCAACTTAGCGATATCAGTAAAATCATTGGTTAGCGAGAAGTTATACGTTAGTGTTTCTGCCTTTTTAATTTGGTACAACGCATAAAAATCGGGCAATACCTTGGTGAAATTGCGCTTGAAGTCGGAACCCAACTGTCTGTTGTTCATAGTATAGGCATGAAAGCTTACACCGGGTGTAAACGTAAACTTACCGGTCAGTATTTTGTAATGCAACCCCAAGAAAACATCGTTAAAATCATAATTAACATCATTGTTGTTGGTAGTTGAGTTTAAATCATTTTGGGAGCCGTTATCCAAAATCTGGAAAATATGGGAATTGAAATTTTGATGCGAATAGGTATTCCCTAATGTCACATTGATATTACTTTTTGGGGTCACCATATAATAATAATCCAACTTGGCATCGAGTTTATTGGTTTTTACCAAACGATTTTGGTTGATATCATTACGTGCCTGGTTCGTTACATAGTCCTGCAGATTAAAAGGCTGGTTTTCTAAATTGGCATTGTAGAAAGGGTCTTCCTCCTGAAACAAATGTTGCGCCTCAAAGGCAAACACATTTTTGTCGTCCATAGTATAATACAATCCTACATTCTGATTGACTGACACAGGCGCTTGCTTTTTACGGGTATAAATATCCTGAAAATTACTCCCTTGATTGTTTATAGTCTCCTGATTCAAAGTTGACGCTTCTTCTTGTTTGGACAACTTAGTTAAGACATCATAATCAAACTGAAAATTGGTGTTCGGTTTGTAACTGGAACTTAGTTTGGCCAGACCGAAATTACTTTTTTGATTGGAGTTTTCGGTAGTGTTTTGTAACACATTATTTGATAATATATTTCTTTGTGAGGTTGTCAGTATATCGGTTTTGGAAGAAGAAAAAATACCAAACCCACTCAACGTCCAAGTCTTAGTAGGATTATAGGAAAAATTGGCTGCGCCAAACTTAGTGTCAATGTTATTGGCGCGATTGTTTCTCAACAATGAGATACCCAAGTCGTTGGACGACACGTTAAAACTGCTGCCGCCTTTGGACATCATATTCCTAAATCCACCGGTCATCTTGAAATAATCCTGTATAGTCAGTGGCAGTTCGCCTATATTATTAAAATTGGTAATCAGATTGATACTGTATTTCGGACTGTAGTAAAACACTTTGGGGTTAGCAATATAACGATCCATTTTATCTCGGGCTCCTATACCTCCCCCGGCGGTAATATCACCAAACCAGAAGTTTTTCTTGCCTTCCTTCAGCTTGATGTTCATCGCAATGTTGTCCTGATTGTTTTCTACTCCTTTCAGTATGGAATTCTCGTTGTAGTTGCGTAATACCTGTACTTTATCGACGGCATCTGCCGGAATATTTTTGACCCCAAGCTTGGTATCGCCGTCAAAGAAGTCTTTCCCTTCCACCATTAACTTAGATACTTTCTTGCCTTCTACCTCAACTTCCCCATCGGCATTCACTTCGACACCCGGCATCTTCTTTAAAACATCTTCGAGTTTTTTTTCGGTTCCGGTTTTAAAAGAATCGGCATTGTAGACTATCGTATCGCCTTTGATGGAAACCGGCATTTCACGTACTATCTCTACACCTTCCAATTCGATACCGCCACTTTCCATCGTGATGTTTTGAGTGATGTTTTCACTTTGGGTAGTAATGCTGATTTCCTTGTTTTTCATCCCGAGATAACTCAGTTTGATAGCATAAGCGGTGTTGGCTTTTAAATTGAGTGAAAACTTCCCTTTGTCATTGGTAATAGCATAGGCATCCATGGCTTTGGTGCTTTGATTGGTAGCCATAATATTAGCCATTTCCAATGGCGCCTTGTTGGCGTCCTGAATAACTCCTTCGAAACGTATATTTTGGGCAAAACTCGTGACCGACAGACACCACAACAAGCCTAATAGTATTTTTTTCATAGAGCGTACCGCTGTGAATTAGTGACCCATTCTGAATTCCATTCGTCTTACGTCTCCTTGTCCTTGATTCATCTCGCGCATCTCCTGCATTTTTTTGATGACGGTTTCGTCATAGTCTTTTTGACTAATCACTTTGCCGTTGGTTGGCGCTTTAATTTCCACTTTGTCTTTGGTATTCAAGACCACTTTAGAACATAAAATTACAGTCTTCCCGTCATTCACTTCCAGAATAAGCCCCGGTAATCCCCAATAGTTTTCAGGTCCCTGATTAACCGGAATCTCGGGTGTATACCAAGCGGTAATATTAATTTCTTTCGGCATTTCAATATCGTCCATGAAATTGGTTTTCTTGTCTTTATCCTCCGGCTTGGTTTCCGTTTTAGCTGGCTCTTCTTTTTTATCGTCTTGCTTTTTTGGGCGGAAATTTCTAAAATCCGACTGACTTACCGGGCGCACTGCCGTGGCTTTGAAACAAGTATACCCGCCAATCACTTTGGTTTCCGATTCCATTTTCCAGTTCAGTTTGGGCAAGGAGTCTTTTACCAAAAATTCTTTCCCCATAAACTCCTTGTCCACGGTATAATTTTTCTCTTTTACGTTTTTGTAATAGGTACCGCCACCGCCCATCATGGAAGTCATCATTCTGAATCCGCCACCGCCTTGTTGGCCTGGCGTATCCAGTTTTTCTTCTTCTTTGTAGATGGAAGCCGATTTATCAAAATTGAGGATGAATGTTTTTTCAAACATTTTTTTCATACGCTCTTCAATCATTTTCTGCATTTCGGGAGAGATTTCTTTATTCCCTTCAAAACGGGATTTGAAATCGGCGGTACTTGTTTTTGACTCGTAAACCGCCATGCCCTGAAAATCTTTTTGGGCCTGTGAAGTGACAAATACCAACAGCAAACTAAAGGTTAAAACTATGTTTTTCATTGCTTTTTTGTTTTGAGTAGCAAATATGACGATTCGCTACGAAATGTGTTACCAATTTTTTGTTAAAATAGCGAATTAGACTTGTGGAAATTAATTTGGTTTACTGTAAATTAGCACTATGAGGAAATTTGTTATTTACAGCTTTTTGATATGGGCAACAGCAATTGGTTTTTGCCAAAAACCAAAACTGAAAACCACTGCTTTGGACACCGAAACACTCGAGAACAAAATCTACATAGGTTTTGATGGTTTGGACAATAACTATTACATCAAGGACAATATTTTTATCAAACAAGATGCCAAACAAAAGTGGGAATATAAGAACATCGCTTTGGGCAAAATTACCTCGGTTGATTTCATCAATCCTTTGCAAATAGTGATTTTCTATGAAAATTTCAATACTATCGTAACGCTCGACAACCAATTAAACGAAATTCAGAAGCTCAATTTATTCGATATTGACAACACCATTTTTGCCTCAAAAATAGGAATGGCGTCGCAAAATCAGTTTTGGATTTACAATGCTTTGACTCAGCAAATCATGCTGTTCAATTATTCTAAAAACACAGCAACAAATCTTGGTAACCCCATACCGGAAGCGATAAAATATACTCAATCCGATTTTAATAATTTCTATTGGATAGACGAAATCAACAATTGGTACGCTATGGATATATTCGGAAAAGTCACTTTATTGGCCAATGTACCGCCTTGGGAGAAAATTCAAATCATTGATAACGACAGACTGTTGTTTTCTTACGACAGCATTTTATATTGTCTAAATAATAAAACGAAGGTCATTTACGAAATAGAAATTGTTGAGAAATCGTTTCAGAATTTTTATTACAAAGACCAAATTTTAGCTATTTTTACCAACCAACAAATTAAGAATTTCAAATTAAAATTACCATAAATGCACATAGCGGTAGCAGGAAACATAGGCGCAGGAAAAACAACATTGACCCGATTTTTAGCCAAACATTTTAAGTGGGAGCCTCATTTTGAGGACGTAGTAGACAACCCATATTTGGATGATTTCTATCACCAGATGGAGCGTTGGTCTTTCAACCTGCAAATCTATTTCCTAAATTCCCGTTTCCGTCAAGTGTTGCAAATTCGCGAAAGTGGCAAGAACATCATTCAGGACCGAACCATCTATGAAGATGCCCACATCTTTGCTCCCAATTTGCACGCCATGGGATTAATGACCAACCGTGATTTCCAGAACTATTCCGATCTTTTTGAATTGATGGAAGGCTTAGTAGGTTCACCTGATTTGTTGATTTATTTAAGGAGTTCGATTCCCAATTTGGTTTCGCAAATACACAAACGCGGCCGTGATTATGAAAACACCATTTCTATTGATTATTTGAGTCGCCTCAACGAACGCTACGAAGCCTGGATTACCACCTATGACAAAGGAAAATTATTAATTATCGATGTAGACAACGTAGATTTTGTCAACAACCCCGAAGATTTAGGAATGATTATCAACCGCATTGACGCTGAAATCAACGGTTTGTTTTAAATATAAAGCTCTTTTATGGGCTTTTTTTGTATCTTTAGTTTCCCAAATCAGACAACTTCCAAGTCTGCTTGTTACTTTACCATGATGCACTGATTAGTCACTTAATTTGAGTTATCATGAAAACAAAATCCTCATGCCTGTTTCTTGCCCTGATTATAACCCTGCAAAGTTGTACTGTTTATAAAAAAACGCCGGTGTCAATTGCTGAAGCTTCCGAATCAAACCAAAAGGTGTTACTAATAACTACTAAAGACAAGAGAATTCCACTGAAAAGAATCGAAAGGACTGACAGTTTGTATTATGGCATTAAAAAGGTAAAAGGCGAAAACGTCAGAGTCCAGATTAATGAATTGGAAGTCAAAAAAATACGCCCTTATAATCGCGGGGGGTCAAACTTTGCCACTATCGGATTGGTGTTTACCTCCATTGTTGCCGTTTTGTTGGGTGTTTTAATCAATGATTTCAACAACAGCTGGGGATCATTTGGCGATGAAAATTAATTACTATTGGAAGACATCAAACAGCGATTTGGCGGCAATTTTAGAAACCGGATTCGATACCTTCACAACAACCTTCTGATGCGGTAAGACATCAAAAAAATTGTCACTGAAAAAAGTATCTTCAACCGCAGAAAGAAAGACATTCTTGGCCAATACATCCGACGTAATTTCATAAGTCAGTTCATCTGTTTTTGTAATTTGAATATTGGGTTTTGTCAATTGCAGTTCTTTGGGTTTGACAAAATAATATAAGGCTCTTGACGTTTTGCCGGTCGCTGTTGTACAAGTTACCGACATAACCATTTGATGAAGATTTTTAGTACTGTAATTGTCTTTAGGCGTCGCTGAAAGCACCACATTCGAATTGGCTTCAATAGTAAACTCCACTTCGTAACCATCCATATAATTTCCGTTAAAATCCATTACTTCTTCAACCAAAGTAATGTGATGCGGTATTGGCTCATCATTGATGACTCTGACTTCATAATTGACCTCATTTTCAGCAATATCAACCAATATTGGATTAAAACTCCGCTTCGCCTCATACTGAAACGCTTTCCATCTTCCGTAATAATCCACCGAGCTCCACGAAGTTACCGGCCAACAATCATTAAGCTGCCAAAACAACGTTCCCATGCAATTGGGTTTTGCCCTGCGATGCGCCTCAATAGCCGTTTTCATGCCTTCCGCTTGAAGCAATTGGGACACATAAATATAATCTTCAAAATTGTTCGGAGTTTTATAATCGCGTGCCATGTACTCCTTAATGGTTTGATAACCCATTGGATGTTTTTGGTGGCTCTTCACTGCTTCCGAATCGAAATTGAGCTCGTCATTTTGAGCGAAAGACTGAAACGTTTTGATATCCGGCATGCTTTGAAAACCGTATTCACTCATGAAGCGTCCCACTTTCTTTTTATACATTTCAAACGGTTCCATACCCCACCAAACACCCCAATAATGGGAATCACCACTGAGCAGGCTCTCCTTTTTTCCCCAACCGATTGATGGCGAAGACGGCCAATACCGGTTTTCATTCTTTAGCAATAAGCTATCGAGCGTTTGCGGAATCAATTGATGAAAAAGCTTCTGATAATCATTCCAAATTTTGGTCGAATCCTGCTTTGAATAATTGTATTGCTTTTGCCAACCCCAATTGTGCCAACCTTCATCCATTTCGTTATTACCACACCAAAGCGCGATACTCGGATGATTTTGCAATCGGTTTACATTATCGATAACTTCCTGTTTTACATTCTCTAAAAAAGCGTTATCACCCGGATACATCCCACAGGCAAACATAAAATCCTGCCATACCAAGATCCCGTTTTTATCGCATTCGTTATAAAAAGCATCGTCAGCATATACTCCGCCTCCCCAAACGCGCAACATATTCATATTCGTTTCTTTGGCATTTTTCACTATAGAAGCATAAACTGAATTGGTCGCTCGCGGCAAGAAACTGTCAGGCGGAATATAATTAGCTCCTTTCATAAAAACCGGGAGTCCATTCACTTTGAAATAAAAACTCTTTCCAATGGCATCTTTCTCCTGAACTAATTCAATAGTCCGCAGGCCGATGTTGATTTCTTTAGAATCGATTACCCTATTGTTGGCTACAAGACTGATTTCAAAAGGATACAAATTGGGCTCGCCCAAACCATTTGGCCACCAAAGTTTTGGGTTCTTGATTTCATAAGTCAACGACAAAGCATTTTGCCCTTTTTGGATTTGGATTACTTCAGATTTATCGTTGATTGTTAATTGGTATTGCCCAACAGTATCGCTGTTGATGTCGATAGAAAACACCACTTTCGCCAACGTTTTATCAGTCAAATCCTGATTGGTTTTGACATGCATTATGGCGGCATTGTCCCAAAAACGAAGTGCAACTTTCTTGTAAATTCCGGCCGTAACGAAACGCGGCCCCCAATCCCAACCAAAGTGGTATTGCGCCTTTCGGGTGAATATTTTTTCATCACCGGGTAAAGTATAAGGTAGTTTTTTGGCTTCTCCCTTTCCTTTTTTAACAGCAGAAGCAAAAGTGATTTGAAGTTTATTCTGTCCTACTTTCAGGACTTTTTTAACGTCGACTTTCCAGGTGCGAAACATGTTATTGGCGGAAAGGATTTTAGTGCCGTTCAAATAAACTTCGGCAAAAGTATCTAAGCCATCGAATTGCAAAACGGCATTTTGATGCTTGAGTTCTGGTTTGGTGATAGTAAAAGTCGTTTGGTACTGCCAATCTTCTTTTTCAATCCACTGCAACTGTTTTTCATTGGCACTTAAAAACGGATTGGAGATTAATTGATTGGACAATAAATCGGTATGAACCGTTCCCGGTACTTTAGCCGGAAACCATTTGTATTTGTCATTGTTGACACTCTTGAACTGCCATTTTTCGGAACTTAAATTGCGCTCCGTATTTTGTGCCCAAAGCAACATTGGACATAAAAAAAAGAGTAAGAATGATAACGAGAAAGCTCTCATGAGAGTTTGGATTTTAAGACTTGGACTTCAATCGCAGAAGTTACTTCACTTCCGTGGGTTATAGCTGAAGAATGATAAAAAACTGCTTGGGTATTTTGCTGAATCGTTTCGATATTAGTCGAGCGTAAACCACCGCCTGGCATGATGACGATTCGGTTATCAGCTTTGAAAACTAATTCCGCCAAACGATGCATTCCTTCACTCACATTGGGTTTTTGACCCGATGTTAAAATGGTTTTGAATCCGCAAGCTATAATGTCTTCCAAAGATTCAAAAGCATTTTCCACCTCATCAAAAGCGCGGTGAAATGTACACGGAAAAGGTTTAGCCAAATCGACTAAAAGCCTATTTTGTTCTAAATTTATCGTCTTGTCCTCATTCAAAATTCCGAACACAAAACCATCCACATTTTCTTTCTTTAAGATTTCAACATCCGATTTCATTTGTGTGAACTCAGCTTCGGTATATGCAAAATCACCTCCTCTCGGCCGAATCATTACATACAAGTCGATGCTCAGCTCTTTTCTTGCCCGCTGAACAATTTCTAAACTTGGTGTTGTTCCTCCAACGGCAATACCGTCACACAATTCTACTCTGTCGGCCCCGTGTTCTTGAGCGATTATGGCCGATTCTAAGTTAAAGCAAGCAATTTCAAGTTTGGCCATTATTTTAAAAAGTAATCGGAATCTATTAATTTGTTTCCGGAGTTATCATTCACAGCATAATTAAATCCACCTTGAATACAGTATGCCCCATACTCCCCTTTTTTATTCAAGGCGATAAAGCCCACCTGAATGTCTTTCAGGTTTTTGTTACGATTTTTGGTCAATTTCACGATACGGGAAACTGCTTCCTCACAGGCTTTCTGAGGGGATTTTCCTTGCCGCATCAATTCGACCACCAAATGACAGCCGGCAATGCGTATTACTTCTTCTCCATGGCCGGTAGCTGTAGCGGCACCAATTTCATTGTCGACATACAAACCCGCACCGATAATAGGCGAATCACCGACACGCCCATGCATTTTGTAGGCCATCCCACTGGTGGTACAAGCTCCGGATAAATTGCCCGAACTGTCCAAGGCAATCATACCGATGGTATCGTGATTTTCTATATTCACAATCGGTTTGTATTGGCTGGTTTTGAGCCATTCTTTCCATTCTTTTTCTGAGGCTTCCACCAGTAAATTTTCTTTGGTAAATCCTTGGGACAAGGCAAACTGTAAGGCTCCGTCTCCCACTAACATCACATGCGGCGTTTTTTCCATTACGGCCCGAGCCACTGATATCGGATGTTTGATGTGTTCCAAACAGGCCACTGAACCGATATTGGCAAAGTCGTCCATAATACAGGCATCGAGTGTTACTCTCCCGTCTCGATCGGGTCTTCCGCCATAGCCTACGCTTCTTTCGGTTGGATCTCCTTCGGGGACACGAACTCCGGCTTCTACGGCATCAAGGGCACGACCATTATTTTTTAAAATTTCCCAAGCAGCACCATTGGCCTGCACTCCGAAATTCCAGGTAGAAATTACGATGGGTTTATTGATATTGCCTTTTGGCTTTGCCTGATTTTCCTCTTTTGAGGAAAAAGCATTTAAAGCTAAAGCTACCGAACCGGCAGCCGCTGTTTTAATAAAATTTCTGCGATTTGACATATCTTATTCTACCGTTATTTCATCTGCAAAAAGCCAAGCTTTGTTTCCGGCTCCGGGTTGACCGTCGGGTATAGTGCCGAAATTTTCTGCCGTTACTTTTACAAATTGAATGTTCCTATAATTACAATCAGCAATGATTTGGCCGTTGCTTTTTTGAATTTCTTCTAACGAAAAAGTTTTAACTTCTTCAAATTTAATCATGTCTTCCGAAACCCAAAACGTTACTTTTTTGGGGAAATAAATCCATGAAGAAAGGCTGCTCAGCAAACCAATTCCCAAACGGCTGATTTTTTGTTTACTTCCTAAATCAATGGTAGCATTTAAATCGGTTCCTGAAAACCCTAACCAATCGCGCCCAAACTTAGTCGTATCGCCTTTAATTCCGTCTACTAAGGTAAAAGCGCCTCCTCTATCATAATCAGGATGGGGCTTATTTTGCAATGATACCAATCGGCTTGTAGCTTTATGTATCCAAAATGATTGCTCTGAAACAGCGCTCTTAGGCGTATTGTCCTCAAAAAAAACAGCTTTGACGGTTTGTGATTTTGAAAGGTCCAACGGTTGCGAATAAGCTTTTGCTGCTGCTGTGGGAAGGCTGCTATCGGTAGTATACCGAATCGTGCCATTGGCCAAATTTGATTGCAACAGATACAACACCCCATTGCCACCGGGTTTTGGCATCACACTGGAAGTCACTTCAAAAACGGCTTTGCTGTAGTTTATTTTTTTAGCCTCAAGTATCTTGAGTTGTTGGGTCAACCGTTTTTGAAAATTAGCATAATCGGAAGGTTTTGAAGTACCCCAAAGCACTTCAGATAAAGCGAGCATACGTGGAAATATCATGTATTCCACCTTTTCGGGCGTGTCTATATATTCCGTCCAAAGATTGGCCTGTGCCCCAAGGATGTATTGCCTTTCATCTGCCGAAAGCTCTTTAGGAGTAGGCTCAAACGAATATACTTTTTCAATGGGAGTATATCCGCCTATGGCCAACGGTTCATTTTTAGGATTGCCTTGATAATGGTCAAAATAGCAATAGGAACCCGGAGTCATTACCGCATAATGTTTTTGTCGGGCTGCAGCCATACCTCCTTCGGTACCGCGCCAACTCATCACTGCGGCATTAGGCGCCAATCCTCCTTCAAGAATTTCGTCCCAACCGATGACTTTTCGGCCTTTGTTGTTGACAAATGCTTCTATTCGACGGATGAAATAGCTTTGAAGTTCGTGTTCATCTTTCAGCCCTTTGGCTTTCATCAAGCCTTGGCAATGCGGACAAGCTTTCCAGCGGGTTTTGGGACATTCATCTCCGCCAATATGAATATATTGCGAGGGAAATAAGGCTATGACTTCGGTTAGGATATTTTCTAAAAAAGTAAACGTTTCTTCTTTCGGACAAAACACATCGTCTAAAACACCCCACTGTTTGGACACTTCAAATGGTCCTCCGGTACAGGAATATTCAGGATACGCTGCTAATGCGGCAACCGCATGACCGGGCATTTCAATTTCGGGAACCACGGTAATATGACGTTGAGTGGCATAGGCGACCACTTCTTTGATTTGTTCCTGCGAATAAAAACCTCCATAACGAACCGAATCATACTTTTGATCATTGTAGTGCCCAACCATTGAGCCATTGCGCCAGGCACCAACTTCAGTTAAATTCGGGTACTGTTTGATTTCGATGCGCCACCCCTGGTCATCAGTTAAATGCCAATGAAAAGTATTGAATTTATACATGGCCAGATAATCAATGTACTTTTTGACAAAATCGACTGGGAAGAAATGTCGGGCACAATCGAGGTGCATGCCGCGCCATGCATACTTGGGCGCATCATTAATTTGTAAGCAAGGTAATTGTATGGTTTCCTTTTTTTCAGCCGGCATTAATTGCAATAAGGTTTGCACAACGTAGAAAAAGCCGGGACCATTTTCGGCCAAAAGACCTATCGCGTTTTTGGAAATGTTGAGCTGATATGCCTCTATGTCCTTCCCCATTTTCTCAACAGTATGACTCAAGCTGATTTTGGACACGTTTCCCGCTACCGGTTGTATCTTTAAATCAAGCCCAGACTGTTGCTTTATAGCCTGTTGTAAATATTGGGCTTCAAACTGTGAGGCATCGGCCTGAATAATTGTTTCTTTACTCAACACAAAATAGCCTTTTCGAATTTCAACGGATTGTGGTTGCGGAATCAGCGGTAATGCATTTTGAGAAAATCCAACAGCAAAAAAAAGAAGTAAAAAGGCAATCAGTTTAGTATTCATTGAAGTGTTGTTTGTCAAGGCTAAAAATAAACAAAAAAAGCCAAAAAAAATGCCCCACTTTCGTGAGGCATTCCAAATATATTAAATCAATCTAATTATTTTAAAGCATCTACTTTAGCTTTCACTTCAGCTTCAGTTCCTTCAAAACTTTCTGTTGTTGAAGTTCCTCCCACTGTAGTAGTAACTGTAGCTTTGGCTTTTCCATTAGTGTTGGTGATTACTACTTTTACATTTTTTTCAGCAGTAGAAGTCATGTCTCCTTCTCCTTTTTTTGCACAACAATCACCTTTCTTCTCAGCGATGAATTTACCGTCAGCTCCGTAATGTGACAAACACATTTCTTTTTGCTCTGGTGTACATTTTAAAGAATCACACATGGCAGCACATTCTTCTTTAGTCATGGTAGCACATTTGCTCATATCGCATTTGCCCATGTCCATAGAACATTCTTTTTTCATTTCCATGGTGCACTTCATTTCTTTTTTCTCACCGTGACCAGCTCCCAAGATTGGCGCAATAACCAATCCGATCAAACAAGTCAATTTGATTAAAATGTTCATTGATGGACCAGAAGTGTCTTTGAAAGGATCTCCAACAGTATCTCCGGTTACAGCCGCTTTGTGTGCATCAGAACCTTTGTATGTCATTTCACCGTTGATTTCTACACCAGCCTCAAATGATTTTTTAGCATTATCCCAAGCACCACCGGCGTTGTTTTGGAACACAGCCCAAAGTACACCTGATACGGTAACACCAGCCATATAACCTCCCAACATTTCAGCAATCAATTGGTTGTTGTCTCCGTAAACTAATTTACCTAACAACACGATAGCAATAGGGAAACCGATAGTCAATACGCCCGGCAACATCATTTCGCGTAAAGCGGCTTTAGTAGAAATCTCAACACATTTACCATATTCAGGTTTGTTTTTACCTTCCATGATACCCGGGATTTCCTTAAACTGACGACGTACCTCGTATACCATATCCATAGCTGCTTTACCCACAGAGTTCATAGCCAAAGCTGAGAACACTACAGGAATCATACCTCCGATGAATAACATCGCTAATACCGGAGCTTTGAAAATGTTGATTCCGTCAATACCTGTAAACGTTACATAAGCTGCAAATAATGCCAATGAAGTTAAAGCCGCAGAAGCGATAGCAAAACCTTTTCCTGTAGCTGCCGTAGTGTTTCCTACTGAATCCAAGATGTCTGTACGTGTACGAACTTCTTTTGGTAACTCACTCATCTCAGCAATACCACCGGCGTTATCAGAGATTGGTCCGAATGCATCGATAGCCAACTGCATCGCTGTTGTAGCCATCATTGCAGAAGCAGCCAAAGCCACACCATAGAAACCAGCCAAAGCATAAGTAGCCCAGATAGCTCCTCCGAACAATAATACCGTTGGGAAAGTAGAAATCATACCTGTTGCCAAACCAGCGATAACGTTGGTTCCTGCTCCCGTAGATGATTTTTGTACGATAGCCAATACCGGTCTTGTACCTAATCCTGTATAATATTCTGTTACAGATGAAATCGCTCCACCTACAAACAATCCGATTAAAGTAGCATAGAATACTCTCATGGATGAAATGTCTTGCAACCCTTCACCGAAGTATTCCATTTTCATAGTAGCCGGCAACATATTTTGTACCAAGAAGAAACAAGCCACAGCAGTCAATACAATAGAAACCCAGTTTCCGATGTTTAATGCTTTTTGTACTTGTGCTTCTTTAGCGTCATCGCTTGAAATTTTCACCAACATCGTTCCCACGATTGAGAACAAGATTCCGAAACCGGCGATAGCCATTGGCAATAAGATGGGACCAATACCGTTGAAAGCATCTTCGATTTTTCCGCCCATATCTTTAATCACATAGTTACCCAATACCATGGCAGCTAATACCGTAGCCACATAAGAACCGAATAAGTCAGCTCCCATACCGGCAACGTCACCTACGTTATCCCCTACGTTATCGGCGATAGTAGCTGGGTTTCTCGGATCATCCTCAGGAATACCAGCTTCAACTTTACCTACTAAGTCAGCACCAACGTCAGCGGCTTTAGTATAAATACCTCCACCCACACGGGCAAACAAAGCGATAGACTCAGCCCCTAAAGAGAACCCGGCCAATGTTTCCAAAACTACGGTCATGTCTTCAGTTGAAGTCCATACACCTCCCATGAATTTTTGGAATAATATAATAAAGAACCCTGTCAAACCAAGCACTGCCAAACCGGCAACACCTAATCCCATTACAGTTCCACCACCAAAAGAAACTTTCAAAGCTTGTGGCAAGTTAGAACGGGCGGCTTGTGTAGTTCTTACGTTGGTTTTGGTAGCGATTTTCATCCCCATATTTCCAGCCAAAGCCGAGAAGAACGCACCAAAAACAAATGCAATTACAATTAATAAATGCGTTTTAACTCCTGGCAAGAAAGTAATTCCGGCCAAAACCAAACTCGCAACAACTACGAATATGGCCAATAATCGGTACTCTGCTTTTAGGAAAGCCAATGCCCCTTCGTAGATGAAATCTGAAATTTCTTTCATTTTTCCATCACCCGCATCCTGCTTTAAAACCCAAGATCTTTTGATTGACATGAACGCCAATCCAATCAATGCCATAACTATCGGCACATAAATCATGTATGATTCCATAAATGTTCTATTATAAATTTTATCGGGGGCAAAAATAACAAAATTTTAAGAACTTATACAAGTTGTGTCAGTTTATAAAAAACAAAACTGCTAATTTCGTATAGGTATCTAAATTTTATTCCTTTTTTTAAGGTAGTAATGCCACAAGATATAGGAGGCAAGAGTTCGGTATGGTTTCCAGTTTTTGGACAATATTTCCATAGCCTCCAAAGCATGAATATCGTACAACTCTTTGATAGTATTTTTGATGGCAATATCTCCCAGCGGTATGACATCAGGGGTTTGCAGACAGAACATCAGGTACACATCGATAGTCCAATGGCCTACGCCTTTTAACTTCAGAAGCTCTTCCCGAATTTGTTCATCAGATTTTACCCGAAAGCTCTCCAAAACAAGCTCTTGGCTGGCGACCTTTTCGGCCAAATGTTTCAGATACACACTCTTTTGTCGGGAAACTCCAAAACTACGCAGTTCTTCCTGCGAAACCTGCAAAACATTCTCCGGATTAATTTCGCCTAAATGATTCTGCAATTTAACATAACAAGCATTTGCCGATTCGATGGATACCTGTTGCTCCAAAATAATGTGGCATAGTGCAGCAAAGCCTTCATCTCTTTTTTGAATAATAGGAAAGCCAAAATCGGCAACTATTTTTTTAAGCACCTCATCTTTCTCAGACAAAAAAGCTATTCCTTCCAACATCTTAGAAGTAAAACCCAAAAGATCCTTTGATGGTAAAATTATTGGTATCCGGCAAATCGCGGTAGTTGGCTCTCCAAGCAAAATCTAAACGGAATACCTTGAAAATATTCCCGATACCGGCATTGTATTCCCAATACGGTTTTTCAGGAGCCTGATAAATCAAGCCCGATGCGTTGATGGCTTTGTTTTCATCGGTAATCGTTCCGTAAACCCCTTTGATACCAATGATTTCACGCAGATTCAACTTGCGCAATCCCGGGATACGGGCAAAAATCTTACCTTGAAAATTATGTTGCCATTGGAATGTCGCATAGCTATCGGTTACAAACTCGTAGAAATTCAGGTTACTGAAAGTATTGTCAATGATAAAATAGGTTTGATTCCCCGGCACCACACTCATTAGCCCTAACGGAATCTTACCAAAGGTTTTCCCTAACTCCATTGTTAAATTAGAACGCCCTAGACCTCCTATAACAATTGGCTGCTTGTAATAAAGTTGTATTTTTTGATAATCAAAATCACTATTGATGAACCCTTTAAATCCTTGACTGTAGTTGATAAAAACGCGACTGAACGGACTGTCAATAATACGTCTTTCCACTCCGTATCCTATATTTTTCTTTTTAGGAGTAAACTCAATTTGGAAGTTCAATTCGGACTGTGTCACATCACTTTTGGTAGACGTAAAAGTATCATCGGTAAAATAATCCAATTTAAAGGTAGACGAGGCCGATTCAAGCGTTCGGTAAGAGAAGCCCAATTGGAACGTCAGGTTTTTGATGGGTTCCATTTCAATCTCGAGCGTACTGAGGTTAATGTTGGTTAACTTTCCATTGGAACCTGTTGTAAACAAGCCTGACGAAGCATAGCTTCTTCCCAGAACATCATTTGTTGTAGTTAAACTGGCACCTATCTGCTCTACATCGCGCCTGTTTCCTCCTGAGATAATAATTCTGTTTTTTTTGTCAATCATCCATTTTCCGGAAGCTCCGTACTTGAATTTATTGTCATCAAACCCATAAGCCGTGTAACCTTGCAATCGCCACAAATCATTTGGCCCAAAATAAGTTCTGGCTCCGGCACGAAGTCGCAGCCCCTCTACTTCATTGTACCCTATAGTAGAAAAAATAGGTCCGTAATCCAGATGCCATTTCGGAATTTCAATATAACCGCTTCCCAAAATGGAAACCAAACTATACAAATGTTTGAACTTCTTAACGGTTTTGAGCGTGTCAATCATTTTATAGATTTTCTGCTCATCTTTATTGAGTTTTTCAAAACGGTTTTCAGCCCAATAGTCGTCATTTTTGTTGTAAACCGAATTGTCAATGTAGTTCACCTCGTCTTTATAAAACTTATCCGGTTTTTTTTCATTGAACTTGAAATTCTTATAGAGAGTGGTTCTCTTTCCATAGACTCCCTTAGACTCCTCCTTTTTTCTCAAGGCGAAATCCGACATCATGTAATCACGCGTTGGCAAAAAGACCGAATCATTTAATACTTCAAATTCCTGTTCAATATAAATATCTTTTACCCAGTTGATATTGGCACTTTTGGTTACCGCCATATTGATGGTTTTGATAGCAAATGTGGTATCGTTAACCCAAAAATCTCCTTTAAATGTCAACTCATTTTTACGTCTTGGATAGAATACTATATTGTAACACAGTTTATTGTCAATGACTGCGGTATCCGCCAAAACATAGTTGTAAACGTCTATCCCCGTGCGCGATAACGGGCTGGTAAAACTTTTATCAAACAGATTGAGATAATTTTCGTAAATATCAAAGTCACTGTACAAATCCTTGATAAACATATTTACACCGTCACCATTCCCAAGTCCCGAATTTTTATTGGCTTTTAGAATCTCCTTGGAACGCTTGTTTTCGTTATCGCCATAGAATTCCGAAATCGATTCGTTGATAAAAATCGGCAAATATGTTTTTCCGGTTACTTTGGAAGTATCTACGTTTTTAAAGACGAACTCCATTCCTTTAAAAATTTTGCTTTTCATAAAAGCGCTGTCAATGGTATTCATATCAAACTCTACCTTTTCGTATTTGTCATATTGGTACTGTTTGAACATTTTGAGTCCATTCTTTCTGCGGCGTTCCCATATTTTGCGCAAAATATCCAAGGCCGGATTGTTTTTCTTTGATGTTTTTCCGGCATAAATTTTCACTTCCTTCAGGGTATTGCCTTCGGTCAGAATAATTTTAAAATCGTAGTTCACTTGTTTAGGAAGCTTCACCACTTTATCGGGAAATCCAACAAAAGAAACAATCAGCTCTGTGTAATTTTCCGGGGATTCAATATAAAATCGCCCGTCTTCATTGGAAACTACTCCGGTTTTAGAACCTTTAAAAACAATATTGGCATACGGTATGGGTTCCTTGGAATTGTCAAGTACAATTCCGCTCACTTTCGTTTGGGCAGAACCTAAATTTGCAAAAGCAAAAAAAACAATAAGTAGAGTAAAAATCTTTTTCATTGGCAAAAAAAAACTTCATCAGAATAAGTCTGATGAAGTTTCAAATATAAGTAAATTTATATTATTTGTAAGTCACTTTTTTGACAGCCTTAACAACATCTTCTGCGTTTGGCAACCATTCTTTCAGCAAAGTAGGCGAATACGGTGCCGGAGTATCAGCGGTTGTAATTCTTTGAATAGGCGCATCTAAATAATCAAAAGCGCGTTCCTGAACCATATACGTAATTTCAGAAGCCACACTGGCAAATGGCCAAGCTTCCTCCAATACTACTAATCGGTTTGTTTTCTTAACCGAGTTGATAATGGCATCGTAATCCATTGGACGCACAGTTCTCAAATCAATAATTTCACAAGAAATTCCTTCTTTGGCCAATTCATCGGCAGCGATATAAGCCTCTTTGATAATTTTACCGAAAGAAACAATAGTCACATCAGTTCCTGCTCTTTTGATATCAGCAACTCCTAATGGCAAAGTATATTCTTCATCCGGAATTTCTCCTTTGTCTCCATACATTTGTTCCGATTCCATGAAAATCACCGGGTCATTATCTCTGATGGCTGATTTTAATAATCCTTTAGCATCGTAAGGGGTAGACGGCACCACTACTTTTAATCCCGGAGTGTTGGCAAACCAGTTTTCAAAAGCCTGTGAGTGTGTCGCCCCCAATTGTCCTGCAGAAGCCGTAGGACCACGGAATACCATCGGCATCGGGAATTGCCCGGCAGACATCTGACGCATTTTAGCAGCATTATTTATAATTTGATCAATACCTACCAAGGAGAAATTAAACGTCATGTATTCCACAATCGGTCGACAACCATTCATGGCAGAGCCAACCGCAATTCCGGCAAAACCAAGTTCTGCAATTGGTGTATCGATTACTCTTTTGGGACCAAATTCATCTAACATCCCTTTAGAAGCTTTGTACGCACCGTTATATTCGGCAACTTCCTCACCCATTAAATATACGGACTCATCGCGACGCATTTCTTCACTCATTGCTTCGGCAATTGCTTCTCTAAATTGTATCGTTCTCATAGTAGGATTATCTTTTTTCAATATTTTCGAATGGCAAAAATAAAAATTAAATACGATTAAAAAACATATTTGAGTTATAAATCATAACACACCAAAACGATAACAATTAGGAGGAAAAAGGAATTCTGCGTTTTATGTTTCACGAAATCGATATAATAGTGTAAATTATTATGCATGCATAGTACATTATTCAAAATAATATTCTAATTTTGTGCCTCTAATTTCACAACAAATACATAAATCTTATGAAAATATTAGTTTGCATCAGTCACGTGCCTGATACTACTTCCAAAATCAATTTCGTGAACGGAGACAGCGAATTTGACACAAATGGTGTACAGTTCGTGATCAATCCCAATGATGAGTTTGGTTTAACCAGAGCTATCTGGTTTCAGGAACAACAAGGAGCCAATGTCACTGTTGTTAATGTAGGTGGTGCTGATGCTGAAGCAACCCTTAGAAAGGCCTTAGCCATAGGAGCAAACGAGGCTATCAGAGTAAATGCCAATCCAACCGACGGTTTTTTTGTAGCTAAGCAACTAGCGGAAGTTGCCAAATCAGGTAGCTATGACCTAATCATCTGCGGAAAAGAATCTTTAGATTACAATGGCGGGATGGTTCCGGGAATGCTGGCTTCATTATTAGACTACAACTTTGTTAACTCGTGTATCGATTTAAAAATCGAAGGTTCAGTAGCTAAAGTACAAAGAGAAATTGACGGTGGAAAAGAAACCATCTCGGCAGCTTTGCCTTTGGTTGTTGGAGGGCAAAAAGGATTAGTAGAAGAAAAAGACCTGCGTATTCCGAACATGCGCGGCATTATGACCGCCAGAACAAAAGTACTGACTGTATTAGAACCGGTTAATGCTAACATTAACACGAAAGCAGTAAAATTTGAAAAACCGGCCCCAAAATCAGCAGTAAAATTGTTTGCCGCCGATGATTTGGACGGATTAATAAATGCATTACACAACGAAGCGAAAGTTATCTAATTAAAAAAACACAACATGTCACTATTAATATACGCAGAATCGGCAGACGGAAAATTCAAAAAAGTAGCTTTTGAATTGGCGTCTTATGCAAAAAAAGTAGCCGAATCATTAGGAACAACCGTAACCGCTGTAACAGTAAATGCCGGTAACGTTTCCGATTTATCCAAATATGGAGTGGACAAAGTATTAAAAGTAACCAACGACAAGTTGGCCAATTTTAATGCTAAAGCTTATGCCGATGTAGTAAAACAAGCCGCTCAAAAAGAAAGCGCCAAAGTCATTTTATTATCTTCAACAACTGACAGTCTTTACATGGCTCCGTTGGTTGCTATTGGGCTTGATGCCGGTTTTGCTTCCAATGTAGTAGGATTGCCGGTAAGCACTTCTCCATTTCAAGTGAAAAGAAATGCTTTTTCCAACAAAGCCTTCAACATCACCGAAATCAACACAGACATTAAAATATTAAGTTTGGCCAAAAATTCTTTCGGATTGTTAGAAAGTGCGGCGTCAGCTTCTGAAGAAGACTTCACTCCGACCCTTAATGACGCTGATTTCAATGTAACAGTTGAATCAGTTGAAAAAGGTTCAGGCAAAGTAACCATTGCGGACGCTGATATTGTTGTATCAGGAGGACGCGGTTTGAAAGGTCCTGAAAACTGGGGAATTTTGGAAGACTTAGCATCTGTATTGGGCGCTGCCACTGCTTGTTCTAAACCGGTATCCGATTTAGGCTGGAGACCTCACAGCGAACACGTAGGCCAAACCGGTAAACCGGTAGCCGCCAATCTATACATAGCAGTAGGAATTTCGGGTGCTATCCAACATATCGCCGGAATCAATTCTTCAAAAACAAAAGTAGTCATCAATACCGATTCGGAAGCACCTTTTTTCAAAGTTGCCGATTACGGTATTGTAGGCGATGCTTTGGAAATCCTGCCTCGCTTAACTCAAAAACTAAAAGAATTCAAGGCACAAAACGCATAATTCCCTATTTATTAATTCAAATCAGAGCTGCCATCAAATATTTTTTTTGGCAGCTCTTTTTTTGTGCTTTCTTTTTTAGAAGCGAAAAGTTTTTGTTACTTTGCAGTCCGCTTTCCTGCTGCACATTGCAATCTTTTTACGTAAACCAAAAAGGGATTTTTAAGGTCATCAGGACAAAAAAAGCAATCGTTTTTGTATTCGTAAACAAAGAGTTTCAAGTTTAAAAGCAACTCTTGACACTAAAAAATAATGAGTTTAGTAAAACTAACAATAAAAGGAATATCCTATAGTCAAACGCAAAATGGCGCGTATGCATTGATTTTAAATGAGGTGGACGGGGAACGAAAGTTACCAATTGTCATTGGTGCTTTCGAAGCGCAATCGATAGCCATCGCTTTAGAAAAAGAAATCAAACCACCACGTCCACTCACTCACGATTTATTCAAAAGTTTTGCCGACCGATTCGACATCGTGGTAAAACAAGTTATTATTCACAAACTAGTAGACGGTGTTTTCTATTCCAGTATCATTTGTGAAAGAGACAAAATAGAAGAAATCATTGATGCCCGAACTTCAGATGCCATTGCTTTAGCACTGCGGTTTTCGGCCCCGATTTTCACCTATAAAAACATTTTAGACAAAGCCGGTATTTACTTAAGTAATACTCCCGCCGAAATTGAAGGTCAAAATCCTGATGATGAAGGAGTGCTTTCGACACCCGAAACTTTTGGTTTAGACACTGAAGGCAAAGCCAGCGATATTTATACCAGCTTGAGCCTAGTCGAATTGCACGATGCTTTAGAAAAAGCCGTTCAGGATGAAGACTATGAAAAAGCTGCCAAAATAAGAGACGAAATTTCGAAAAGAGAATCATAATATGAAACAGTATCAGGATTTAATGCGACACGTTTTGGAAAACGGGTGTCAAAAAGGAGACCGAACCGGAACCGGAACCAAAAGCGTTTTTGGGTATCAAATGCGATTTGATTTGAGCGAAGGTTTCCCAATGGTAACTACCAAAAAGTTGCACCTGAAGTCGATAATCTATGAATTGTTATGGTTTTTGAAAGGCGACACCAACATCAATTACCTCAAAGAAAACGGAGTGAAAATTTGGGACGAATGGGCTGATGAAAACGGCGATTTGGGTCCGGTATACGGCCACCAATGGCGCAATTGGAACAGCGAAGAAATTGACCAAATCTCAGAGTTGATAGATACTTTAAAGAAAAACCCTAACAGCCGCCGTATGCTGGTTTCAGCATGGAATCCTTCTGTTTTGCCGGACACATCAAAATCATTTGCCGAAAATGTAGCCAACGGCAAAGCTGCCTTGCCGCCATGCCATGCTTTTTTCCAGTTTTATGTAGCCGACGGAAAACTGTCCTGTCAACTGTACCAAAGAAGCGCTGATATTTTTCTGGGAGTCCCGTTCAACATCGCTTCTTATGCTTTGTTAACCATGATGATAGCCCAAGTCTGTGAATTACAAGCAGGAGAATTCATTCACACTTTTGGTGATGCCCATATTTACAACAATCACTTTGAACAGGTAGAATTACAGTTGTCACGTGAACCAAGACCTTTGCCGCGAATGCTAATCAATCCTGAGGTGAAAAACATTTTTGACTTCCGATTTGAAGACTTTACTTTGGTAGATTATGACCCGCATCCCCACATCAAAGGTGCTGTAGCTATTTAAATTCTTTCCAAATTTTCTAAAAAAGGCGAACCCGAATTAGATGGTGAGGTTTTTTGTTTATTTTTATCACAAACAAACTTACTCATGAAAACTATCGGAATCATTGGTGCCGGTTTTTCAGGGACCATGACAGCGGTTCAACTTATTGAAAAATCAACTACTCCTTGTGAGATTATTGTAATCAACGAAAGAGAAACCCTCAACAAGGGTTTTGCCTACAACCCTTACTCAGACAAACATCTGCTGAATGTAATTGCCGGAAAGATGAGTGCTTTTCCCGACAATCAGGATCATTTCTTGGATTGGGTCATGGAAAGAGAGTCATTTAGCGACAAAGACAGAACACTGATTGCAAATTCCTTTCTGCCAAGAAAATTATATGGAGAATACTTGGTGTCTGTTTGGAATACCTATTTAAAAATCGCACAAACCAAAAACATAACCGTAACGGTAATTGACAGTTTCGTAGTAGATTTGGACCCTCGGGAAGAATCCGTACAACTTTGGCTGGACAATAATCAAATGTTAACTGTTGATGAATGCGTGATTGCGTCGGGGAACTTAGTTCCTAGAAATCCCCGAATTAAAAACCCGGACTTTTATCAGAGTCCAAACTATTTTCAAAATCCATGGAAAGCGGATTCCGTTCAAAATACAAATCCCGATTTACCGGTATTAATTGTCGGTAACGGATTAACCATGGTCGATACCGTTGTGGGGCTAATGGAACAAGGTTTTAAAAACGACATCTATTCTATATCGCCAAACGGATTCAATATTTTACCTCATCGACACAATGGATTAAAATACACCAAACTTATTGAAGAATTGAGAGAAGACATGAGTTTGTTTGACTTAGTAAAATTGGTTCACAAACACATCAAGGCCGTAAGAGAATATGGTGCGACTGCCGAACCGGTGATTGACTCATTGCGCCCATTCACACAAAACCTCTGGAAGCGTTTCTCAACAGAAGAAAAAAGCATATTCATGTCAAGATTACGACACTTATGGGGCGTTGCCCGTCATCGTATTCCGATTCATACACATGACAAACTACAACAGCTGCGAATTGATGGAAAACTGAAAATCAGCTCCGGAAGATTACTCAATTTCACCGAAGACCAGAATGTTATCACCGTAGAGTATTTTGACAAAAAAGAACATGTCGTCAAAACATTGAAAGTATCGCGAATCATCAATTGTACAGGGCCTGAAACCGATTTAATGAATGTAGAAAAAAGCTTTCTTAAAAACTGTTTACTCAAAGGAATTTTGACTCAGGACAGCCTAAAACTGGGAATTGTAACCAATACTGACACCTTTCAAATCATCAATGCTGAAGGGAAAACACATTCCCATTTGTTTACTATCGGAGGCAATTTAAAAGGAGAATTATGGGAAAGTACAGCTGTAAATGAACTAAGAAGACAAGCCGAAAACCTGGTAGGACAGCTATGTATCAAAGCACAACCGGAAACAGCAAAACAAGAAACCGGTACTACATAAATTACATCTAATGAAAATAAAAATACTGTTTCTCTTTATTCTTTTTTCAAATCAAATCACTGCCCAGGAGCCTACAGATAAAATATCCTATCTGGATTCCTTAGGCAATGTGGCTACTGAAGATAAATACTTCACCAAGAAAGTCGTAAAAGATTATAATTTGGAGAAACCGGCCTACAAATATCTTGAATATTACAGTAACGGAAATTTAAAATCTGAAAAAACACTAAGCGGAAAAGACGGTGGTTTTCCTATTGGCGAAGAAGTATTGTATTATGAAAACGGGAATAAAAAGGCCATTTTTTCATATGAGGAGCGAAAGCTAAAAGGACTTTCTAAGAAATGGCATGAAAACGGAAAACTAAAGGAAGAAGGCTTTTATGACAGTGAGAAATTGGGCACAGACAACTATTATAAGATAAGTAATTATTGGGATCAAAAAGGAAACCAGACAGTTATTGACGGAAATGGCAACTGCGAAACTTCAAATGAATCTTATACCGAAAACGGTGCCTATAAAAACGGTTATAAAGAAGGTGATTGGTATGGAAAAGGCACTAAAAAATCATTGGGGACCTATCATGAATCATATGAAAACGGACATTTTGTTTATGGTGTTTTAACCGATGAAACGGGAACTACCTTTAATTATAAAGTCCTAGAGAAAAAACCCGAGCCCAAAAAAGGACTAGCAGATTTTTATCAATATATTGGCAACCATTTTAGCTATACCAACAAGGCCATTCGGAATAAAATTAAAGGTAAATTGTATTTAAAATTTATTATTGACAAGGAAGGAAAAATTACTGAGGTGAGCATTATCAAAGGATTGGGATACGGGCTCGATGAAGAAGCCATACGAGTAGTGAGCAGTTATGAAAACTGGATTCCCGGTGAGCAAAAAGGAAGAAAAGTCAGATGCCAATATTCACTGCCAATTACAGTTAATGCCGAAAACTAAATAAAAAAATCCGCTCAAGAGCGGATTTTTATTTATAAATCATTCAAACATTACAGCGCCAGCACACTGTTTTCTGCTCCGGCAAAGTCGTTATAAGCATACCCGTCTGCTTCCGGATCATTCACATATGAACCGTCCACTAAGTACTTGAATTCAAACGAATGGTCTTTCGGCAAATCAAAAACAGCTTTAAAAGTTCCGTTTTTTAATTTTGACAATTCCCCTTCAGCCGGATTCCAATTGTTAAAATCCCCAACTACAGCAACTGCAGTTGCCTCCTTAGCCTCGATTGAAAAAGTAACTTTCACAACCGGTTTTGTTTTTATAACTTGTTTCTTAATAGCCATAACTAATTCATTTATAGATTACTGAAACAAAGTAACGTGATTTCTATATACATTTTACAGGCCTTTTCACTTTTAGGGAATTACTAAAAAGCTGGCCAATTTCAGTAAGCATTTACATTTTAACCCCCTTTAATTTTCACATCTGTAATCAAGAAAACGTTTTCTTACTGCATTATCTCAAAAGACGATTTCATCATTTTAAAAATAAATTTTACCTTTAAAGCACAAATTTCGTCTTATGGATAACAATCAACACGAATTATACGAGTATGCCCGCGACCGTATCAAACAAAAAAAGCGATTGTATTTTCACTTTATGGTGTTGCTTATCGGAAGTCTTTTTCTGTTTGTAACCAATAAATGGCTGTCTTTCTATCCTGACAGAACATGGTGGACATGGGCAGTTGCCATTTGGATTTTCCTTTTTTTACTGCATTTTATCAATGTCTTTATCTTCAGCAGCTTTATGAACAAACATTGGGAAAGGGCACAGATTGACAAACTAATGCTCCAACAAGCCAAAAAAATAGAACAATTGAAAAACAACATTGACAATTCAAACCCTACAGCGAAATGATTACACTAATAGCGGCTGTAGCTGAAAATAATGCCCTTGGCAAAGACAACCAACTTCTTTGGCATTTACCCGATGATTTTAAACGATTCAAAAATCTGACTTCAGGACATTATATTATTATGGGCCGAAAAACATTTGAGAGTTTTCCAAAACCCTTGCCCAACAGAACTCATATAATTATTACCCGTCAAAAAGATTATGCTCCTGACGGTTGTATCGTGGTCAATTCCTTAGAGAAAGCCCTAACCGCCTGTCCGAAAAACGAAGAATGTTTTGTTATCGGCGGCGGTGAAATTTACAATCAATCTATTGCCAAAGCAGATAAGGTCGACATCACACGCGTACATCACCATTTTGAAGCGGATACATTCTTTCCGGAAATTGATTTAAAAGTTTGGCAGCCCGTTTTTGAAGAATTTCATCCCAAAGACGAAAAGCATGCTTTTGATTTTACGTTTATAACCTACATCCGAAAATAAAAAAACACCCTAACGGGTGTTTTACAAAACCAAAATAAATAATGCATTACTCTTTAAGTTTCCAATAAAATTTGGCAACTTAGGATGAAGATGATCAGTACCAGGAATAATCCTGAAGCAATCATGATAACATTGGAAACTTTATGAGAATACATTTCATAAAACCCTTTAACGCCAAATACCACAAAAGTGCTAAAGGTGAAATATGTTAAAATTTCCAAAAAATTATTTAACCCAATAAATAAATGTAAATCAACTGCATTGCCCCCAATTAAGTTGATAGAATCCTTCAAAAGAAATAAAAGAACGAAAGTGACTATTATGGAAATCCCAATCCATTTTATTTCTGATATTACTATTCTTGCATTCATATTACTAATTGCTTTGGTTTTGATGTTACAAAGTTTGGCATTCTAAATGAGAAAAAAATCCCCAACAATGGGGATTTTTAACCAAAAAACGATGTATTTTTACTACAATTATGTTTTTCTTTTCTAAAAACAGTCATTTTAGTCCAGTTTCTTCTAATTAAAATATTGGTTTATATTTGTCGAAAAATAACCAATGCCTAAAAGTATTACACCCTATAAAAACTCTTCTCTGGGAAAGAAAGAACAAGTAACCCAGATGTTCGATACCATCTCAGGGAACTATGATGGATTGAATAGAGTAATTTCTATGGGAATCGATGTCAAATGGCGAAAAAAAGTAGTGGCGTTAGTAGCTGAAAAAAAACCGGAAACCATACTTGATATTGCTACCGGCACAGGTGATTTAGCCATATTGATGACTACTACTTCTGCTAAAAAAATTATTGGGCTGGATTTATCAGTAGGGATGCTGGAAGTTGGTAAGAAGAAAATCGAGACCAAAAATTTAAATGATAAAATTGAAATGGTGGTGGGTGACAGTGAGAACATTCCTTATCCTGACAATCATTTTGATGCCATTACAGTTTCCTTTGGCATTCGAAATTTTGAAACCTTGGAAAAAGGATTGGCAGAAATTTACAGGGTATTGAAACCCGGCGGGATTTTTGTGATTTTAGAAACTTCGGTCCCAACTAAGTTTCCTTATAAACAGGGTTATCATTTTTACACCAAATACATTTTACCTTTGGTTGGTAAACTTTTCTCTAAAGACAATAGCGCTTACGGCTACCTTTCAGAATCTGCTGCAAATTTCCCTTTTGGTGAAGCCTTAAACAATATTTTACAAAAAGTTTCGTTTATAGACTGTAAAGCCATGCCTCAGACTTTTGGAGTGGCTACCATTTACACCGCAACAAAAAAATAAAAACGGAATTGTTCAGACAAGCCATGAAAAAAATATTCATTCTAATACTCTTACTATCCTTTCAGGTGCGGGCTCAACTGGGCAAAAGCTTGTTTACCAAAGACCCGATTATCAATCTGGAGAATTTTGACAAACAACGAGTGTATTGGGGTTATTTTTTGGGATTCAGTACTTTTGATTACAAAACAGACTACAAAGTTTCCGGATACAACATTGATGTAAAGGGACACACCGGATTTAACGTAGGCTTGGTGGGCAGTTTACGTCTTCACGAATATGTTGAGTTACGCTTTGAACCGGGCTTATATTATGCCAGCCGAACGCTGACTTACTCGGGATTTACCAATGATAGAGATGCCATCAGAGAAGTAAAAGCTACCTACATAGACTTTCCGTTACTTTTGAAATTTTGCTCCCTAAGAACCGGGAATGTTCGCCCTTATCTGGTAGGTGGTGTTTCAACAACGTTGAATCTTTCCAGTAATTCAAAATCGGAAGATGACAATCTACAGCAAAAATTCAGAGTAAAGCCATGGACTCAGAACTATCAATTGGGCTTTGGTATTGATTTGTATTTTGAATATTTCAAATTCTCCCCTTCCATTCGAGGCGTTTTTGGATTTAAAGACGAATTGATTCGCGATGAAGACCCTAACAGCCCTTGGACCGGAGGCATACAGTCACTCAAGACACGTGCTGTTTTGATTAACTTTACCTTCCACTAACCTACCCTAACTGTTCGCTACATTTAGTTCCGCCTGAATTCACTCAGAAAAATAGCAGTGGCGGTGGCTACGTTTAAACTTTCTGTTTTTTGAATTTCACCAAAACGAGGAATCGCAATACGACGCGTGATGACCTTCTCTAAACCATGAGAAATTCCGTTGGCCTCATTGCCCAAAACCAAAATAGCCTCTGCCGGCAGTTTTTCATCATACACATTGGCCCCATCCATAAAAGTACCGAAAACGGGTAACTCACTCTGTTTTACAAAATCAACTAAATCCAGATAATTGACCTGCACACGGGTAATGGACCCCATGGTGGCCTGCACTACTTTCGGATTGTAAAGATCAACCGTTTCTCTGGAACATATTAGTTGGGTTACGCCAAACCAATCGCAAAGGCGAATAATCGTCCCCAGATTGCCCGGATCCCGGATGTCGTCCAAAGCGACGATCAAGCCCCGGTTACTGACCGGGACTTCTTGGGGAATTTTGAAAATAGCCAAACACGAGCTCGGGGAACTTAAAGCGGAAATTCGTTTCATATCCGCTTCTTTCAACATGGTTTTTTGGAAATCGGGAACTTGTTCAAACAGCGGTTCGGTAACGAATAAATGTTCCAGCACAATATTTGATAGTAACAATTCCTGTATTACTTTTACACCTTCAGCCAGGAACAATTGATGCTCTTGTCGGTATTTTTTATGCTGAAGACTGGTAATTAATTTTATTTGGTTTTTACTAACCATAAAATACTGTACTTTTGAATTAAATATTTCGCACCACTTGAAAAATAGTTTCACAAAAATATCATTATTTATTCTAACCGGGCTAATAATCTTTGGTTGTAACACCACAAAAAGAGTTCCCGACGGGAAAAAACTCTTAACCAAAAACGATATTTATGTTGACGAGAAAAAAAACAACCTTGAAGACGTTTACAATCAGTTGTACCAAAAGCAAAACTCTTCGATTTTAGGATACCACCTGCGATTGAATCTGTACAATCTGGCAAAACCCAAATCCGATTCGCTCTTCAAAGCTAAAATGATTAAGCATCCGAAACGCTATTATTGGAAAGCCAAATGGCTGTCTAAAAAACAAGTCAAACGCCTGGGCGAGTCATTCCTTTATTCGGGTTTTGATAATTTTCTGAGAAAAACAGGGGAAGCACCGGTTATTTTGGATACCGCAAGCACCAAAAAATCGTTGCGTCGTTTGAAATCTTACTATTTCAACAAAGGCTACTTTGATGTCACCACCGGCTATACCATAGACAGTATAGGTCCCAAAAAAATAAAACTGAAATACAACATTGCAAACGGAACCCCCTACGTCTTAGATACTTTGAGCTCTTCCATTTCGAGTCATCCGTTGGATTCTATTTACCAACTCAAGAAACCCAACTCCCTGATAAAATCGGGGCAGCAATTCAACAAGGCAAAGTTCGATGAAGAAAAAGCCCGAATCACAGAAGATTTCAGAAATAACGGAGCTTATCGTTTTCAGCAAAACTATGTAAATTACAATCTGGACACCATTGGGAAAACCCACAAGGTCAATATTCAATTGCTCATAGAAAACGAGTCTATACGAACAGAAGACAGCTTAATTTCAGCGCCTTTTGAGTTATATAAAATCAGTAAGGTAAATATATTTACCGACCACAATCCCAGTGAACCGAATGCTAAAATCACCGATAGTATCACCTACAAAGACTTTACTCTGTATGGGGTAAACAAGATTAAATACCGTCCTAAAGCTATCACTGATGGTGTTTTTGTAACCAAAGGCAATTACTATGCAGATTATAAAAATGCGCTCACTTCGAAATACCTGAGTAATCTGAAAGTATTCAACTACCCTTTAATTCAGTATGTTGAAGACAAAAACCAGCCCAACGGTTTGATTGCCAATATTTACCTGCCGCCGAGAAAAAAATACACTTTTGGTTCTTCTACCGATTTTTTACACTCCAACATTCAGGATTTCGGGATTTCAGGAAATGTACTGTTGGCCATCCGCAACGTATTTAATGGTGCCGAAACCTTTGACGTGGGTTTCCGCGGCAACATTGGCTCTTCCAAAGATTTGGCCAATCCCAACAATAATTTCTTTAATATTTCTGAAATCGGAGTCGATGCCAACCTGAATTTTCCAAGGTTGTTTTTGCCTTTCAAAACCGACAAAATCATCCCGAAAACGATGATTCCGTTTACCAAACTCAGCGTTGGGTATTCCAAACAGACCAACATCGGATTGGACAAACAAAACTTCACCTGTTCCTTAACCTACAACTGGACTCCCAAAAAAGGCAGGAATTTCAAGTTTGAACTGTTCAACATCCAGTTTGTTAAAAACCTGAACCCGGGCAATTATTACAACATCTATAAATCGTCCTACAACACCATTAATAACATTGCCCAAGGTTATCCGGTTAACCCGACCTATTTTGACACCAACGGAAATCTTATCATTGAAGACGGTGTTAACGGGTTTATAACTGATGTGGCCAATCAAACCACTCCGGTCAGTCTCACCGACGCGAAATCTATTTTGAGTATCGTGGAAAGAAAGACCCGACTCACCGAAAACAATCTGATTTTTGCTTCGAGTTTGTCCTATACCAAAACCTCCCAAAAAGATTTATTCGACAATGATTTTTACGCCATTAAAACCAAATTCGAATCGGCCGGGAACGTATTGTCGGCTTTTGCACGCGCCGCCAAACAGCTGAAAAATCAAAACGGAGCCAATACCATTTTTGATGTAGAGTTTTCACAATATGTCAAAGGCGAATTTGAATACATCAAACATTGGGATTTAAGACGTAAAAAAGTTTTGGCTGCCCGTGCCTTTTTCGGTATGGCTATTCCTTACGGAAACTCCACCAGTGTGCCGTTTTCCCGAAGTTATTTTGCAGGAGGATCCAATGACATCAGAGCCTGGCAGTCCTATAGTTTAGGTCCCGGCAGCAGCGGAAGTTTCCTGGATTTCAACGATGCCAATATGAAACTGACCCTCAGTACCGAATTGCGTTTTAATATTTTCCAAAAACTGAACGGAGCCCTATTTGCCGATGGCGGAAACATCTGGAACGTGCTCGACAATGTAACTACTGAAAACGCTGTGTTCAGCGGCATAAAATCGCTTGAAAACATGGCTTTGGGTACCGGCTTCGGGTTCCGATACGACTTTAGTTTCTTCATCCTTCGTCTGGATATGGGCTTCAAAACCTACAATCCGGCTATTATAGATAATGAGAAATGGTTCCGCGAAATGCGCTTTGACAAATCGGTCCTAAATATTGGAATAAATTATCCTTTCTAAAATCAGAAATTATTATTTTTGTACCCTCAACATAAAAACAACACAAGACAATGGCTCACAATATCAAACCAGGAGTAGCAACCGGAGACGAGGTTCAGGCAATTTTTGCTTATGCTAAAGAAAAAAGATTTGCACTTCCGGCCGTCAACGTAATTGGTTCAAGCACTATCAACGGGGTTTTGGAAACCGCGGCCAAACTCAATGCGCCCGTGATTATTCAATTCTCTAATGGAGGGGCTCAGTTTAATGCCGGAAAGGGACTTTCCAATGCCGGTGAAAAATCAGCCATTGCCGGAGCTGTTGCCGGAGCCAAGCACATCCATACTTTGGCCGAAGCTTATGGTGCTACGGTTATCCTGCATACGGACCATTGTGCTAAAAAATTGTTGCCTTGGATTGACGGTTTGCTTGATGCTTCTGAAAAACATTTTGCCGAAACCGGAAAACCGCTTTACTCTTCACACATGATTGATTTGTCTGAAGAGCCTATTGAAGAAAACATTGAAATTTGCAAAACTTATTTGGCTCGTATGAGTAAAATGGGAATGACTTTAGAAATAGAACTGGGTATTACCGGAGGAGAAGAAGACGGTGTTGACAACTCTGATGTAGACAGCTCAAAATTATACACCCAACCTTCTGAAGTAGCGTATGCCTATGAAGAGTTATCAAAAGTATCGCCTCGATTCACCATCGCCGCTTCTTTTGGAAATGTACACGGGGTATACAAACCGGGGAATGTGAAGCTGACTCCGAAAATTTTGAAAAACTCTCAGGAGTACGTGCAAAACAAATTCAATACCGGTCACAATCCGGTAGACTTCGTTTTCCATGGCGGTTCGGGTTCTACTTTGGAAGAAATCAGAGAAGCTATTTCATACGGTGTGATTAAAATGAATATTGACACCGACTTGCAATTTGCATTCACTGAAGGCATCCGCGACTACATCACCAACAATATCGAATACCTGAAAACACAAATCGGAAACCCTGAAGGGCCGGATGCTCCTAACAAAAAGCACTATGACCCAAGAAAATGGGTGCGTGAAGGAGAAATGACCTTCAACAAAAGATTAGAGCAGGCATTTGCTGATTTAAACAATGTAAACACATTATAAATTTCAAATTACAAATTGCGAATTACGGACTACACTCCTGATTCCTGATTTATACTATAATTCACAATTAACTATGGCTTGGTTTAAAAGAACAGAAAAAGGGATTACCACCGCAACCGAAGATAAAAAAGACGTACCAAAAGGACTTTGGTACAAGTCGCCTACCGGAAAAATTATTGATCAGGACGAATTGGCCCGCAACCTTTGGGTAAGCCCTGAGGATGATTTTCACGTGAGAATCGGAAGTAAAGAATACTTCGAAATCTTGTTTGACAACAATGAATTCAAAGAATTGGACGCCAATATGACTGCCAAAGACCCTTTACATTTTGTGGATACCAAAAAATACTCTGACCGTTTAAAAGACGCCATCGACAAAACCGGATTGAAAGATGCGGTACGAACCGGTGTGGGGAAATCCAAAGGAAAAGACTTGGTCGTTTGTTGTATGGACTTTGCTTTTATCGGCGGTTCTATGGGAGCTGTTGTGGGTGAAAAAATTGCCCGCGGGATTGATTATGCCATCAAAAACAAAACCCCTTTTGTCATGATTTCCAAAAGTGGTGGCGCACGTATGATGGAAGCCGCTTACTCCTTGATGCAGTTGGCGAAAACTTCGGCTAAGTTAGCCCAGTTGGCTGAAGCTAAAGTTCCGTACATCTCATTGTGTACTGACCCTACAACAGGAGGGACTACCGCTTCTTATGCCATGTTGGGCGACATCAATATTTCGGAGCCCGGAGCGTTAATCGGCTTTGCCGGACCACGTGTAGTGCGTGATACCACCGGAAAAGATTTACCGGAAGGATTCCAAACCGCAGAGTTTGTACTGGATCATGGTTTCCTTGATTTCATTGCTCACCGTAAAGAATTAAAGAACAAAATCAACTTATACATCGATTTGATTTTGAATCAGGAAATCCGATAGTCTGCTCTTTTCAAAAGAACATCAATATAAAGTAAAACACAAAGCTCTCGCTTTGTGTTTTTTTATTAGGATAAGAGGGTCATACGAACAAGAGCTTTTGTAAAAGTCGTAAGGACCGGTCTGACATTTTACCGCGGTAAATCAAACAAGTTACCGCGGTAAATTAGAGCAGTTACCGCGGTAACTTCACAAAGTCCTGCTGAAGAGTCCGGATGCTCCTCCGTTGGAATTGCAAACAACTTCCTGAGCCGCAAACAGAACCATGGGCGGCAATTATTAAAAAAGAGCTTATGCGTAGCAATACTTCCCCAAGAGATTGGGGTAGCCGGTAATTACATCCCGCTGCGAATGGCCTCTACCGGGTCTAAACGGGAAGCGGAAATAGCAGGAAGGATACCGGAAATGAGTCCCACAACGATAGACAAACCGGTACCGATGATGATGTTCCCCAAGCTGAGTACAAATTCAAATTCGAGGACATTGGTGAGTAACATGGCGAGCAACCAAACGATGACCAAACCGATTAGACCGCCTATCAAACAAAGGATAATAGCCTCAAAAAGAAACTGCAACAGGATGAAACGGTTTTTGGCGCCCAGTGATTTTTGAATTCCGATAAGGTTGGTGCGCTCTTTTACCGAAACAAACATAATGTTGGCAATACCGAAACCGCCCACCAAAAAGGAGAAACAACTGATGATAATTCCGCCGCCGCGAACACTGCCCAATAATTTGTCAATCATGTCCGTAAGACCGGAAAGAATATTGATAAAAAAATTGTCGATATCGCCCTGCTTCACCCCTCTGAAGTTGCGGAGCTTTTGAGCAATATCTCCTTTAAGAGCGGCTATATCCGTCCCTTTCTCAGGTTTTATGACAATAACAGGCAACACCTGCGGGTTATTATCGCCATAAATTCTTCGGAGGAAAGTCGACGGGAAAAAGGCAGAAGTATCATCCCCTCCCCCAATATCAATACCGGAATTTCCTTTTTTCTTGGTCACGCCAATCACCACAAAACGCTGTCCGTACATGCGAACGGTTTTGCCGATAGGGTCGACTTCATCAAATAAATTTTTAGCAATATCATAACCTAAGACCACCACTTGTTTCCCGGAATACGATTCCGACTCGTTGAAGAAACGTCCTTCCGAAAACTCCATACGCTGCACATCTACAAACTCTGAAGTAACGGCTACCATGTTCACATTGTCGGATGTTTTAGACTCATGGGTAATGGTTTGACTCGACGTAAAATACTGAAAACAGGAATTCTCCACATGACTCAACGAAGTCTTGAGATACTGGTATTCTTCAAAGGTGACATTGGGAAACTGTTCCCGCTTCCAACGCGGCACTTCGGTGGGTCCGAAGGATTGACTGGTTAAGTAGATGGTGTTTTTATCTAAGGTACTTAAGTCTTTTTGAATCTTTTGGTCGAGGGAATCTACCGCTGCCAACACCGCAATGATAGAAAAAATACCAATGGTTACACCCAAGAGAGAAAGCATCGTCCGCAATTTGTTGTTGCGCAGGGCATTCATGGCAAAAGCAAAACTTTCTTTCAGCAGTCTTAAGTAGAGTAGCATGCAGGTTGATTTATGGTGTGGTTAATTTTCCATAAAAATAATGAAAAACACCACTATTTTACAGATTGTTTTATTGGTGTCAGAAAATAAAATATTGTTACACTACTTGCTTGAATTTTGGATTCAAAAAAACTACTTTTGTGGCCTTAAAACTAACTACCGAACGGTAGACAAAACACACACAACATGACAACTACAAAAACAATTCAATCGGCGTTGATTTCTGTCTTTTCCAAAGACGGTTTGGAGCCAATTGTTCGCCAACTGCACGAACAAAACGTTACTATCTACTCTACCGGTGGTACTGAGGAATTCATCAACAACTTGGGAATTCCGGTGGTTCCGGTGGAAGAAATCACGTCATTTCCTGAAATTCTCGGCGGAAGGGTAAAAACATTACACCCGAAAATTTTCGGTGGCATCTTAAACCGTCAGGACAATTCGTCCGATGTGGCCCAAATGAAGGAATTCGACATTCCTCAGATTGACTTGGTGATTGTTGATTTGTATCCGTTTGAAAAAACAGTGGCTTCAGGAGCGAGTGAAGCAGACATTATCGAAAAAATTGACATAGGCGGAATTTCTCTAATCAGAGCGGCCGCAAAAAATTTCAAGGACACCGTCATAGTGGCTTCGGTAAATGAATATGCGCTTTTGTTGGACTTGATTACAACACAAAACGGCGCTACCACATTGGAACAAAGAAAAATGATGGCCGCCAAAGCCTTTCATGTATCCTCCAATTATGACACCGCCATCTTTAACTATTTCAACACTGACGAAACCATTTTCAAAGTTAGCACGGATAAAGGGCAAGTGTTGCGCTACGGCGAAAACCCGCACCAAAAAGGCTTCTTCTTTGGGGAGTTTGAACAAATGTTTACCAAATTACACGGCAAAGAGCTGTCCTACAACAACCTGTTAGACGTGGACGCTGCGGTGAATTTGATTTTGGAATTCAAAAACAACGCACCCACATTTGCCATCTTAAAGCACAACAACGCGTGCGGATTGGCCACCAGAAACACCATGAAAGAGGCGTACTTGGCCGCTTTGGCCGGTGATCCTACCTCAGCTTTTGGAGGGGTTTTAATTGCTAACGGCACCATTGACACCGCCACAGCAACCGAAATCAACAGCTTGTTCTGTGAAGTGGTGATTGCGCCAAGCTTTGACGAAGAGGCCATCGCCATCCTGTCGGAAAAGAAAAACAGAATTATTTTAGTACAGCACGATGTGCCACTTCCGAACCGTCAGGTAAGAACCTGTTTGAATGGTTTGTTGGTTCAGGACAGAAACACTGTTACCGACGCCAAATCGAATTTAAAAGTGGTAACCAACACCGCTCCAACCGAACAGGAAATCGAAGATTTATTATTTGCATCAAAAATTTGTAAAAATACCAAATCAAATACAATTGTATTTGCAAAAAACAGTACATTAGTGGCATCAGGAACAGGACAAACCTCACGTGTGGATGCTTTGAAACAAGCTATTGAAAAAGCCCACACTTTTGGCTTTGACTTGCATGGTGCGGTAATGGCCAGCGATGCATTTTTCCCGTTTCCGGATTGCGTTGAGATTGCTCACAACGCAGGTATTACGGCAGTTATACAGCCGGGAGGCTCAATTAAAGATGAGTTGAGCATTAATTTTTGCAACGAAAATAAAGTTGCTATGGTATTTACAGGCACGCGTCATTTCAAACATTAATTTGTTTAACTTTGTGCGTTAAAAAAAATATATAAACGTTAAACCCTAAATAAACCTATGGGATTTTTTGATTTCATGACCGAGGATATTGCAATTGACCTTGGTACAGCCAACACTCTGATAATTCATAATGATAAAGTTGTCATTGACAGTCCGTCGATTGTAGCCCGGGACCGAATATCAGGAAAAATCATCGCCGTTGGAAAAGAAGCCAACATGATGCAAGGTAAGACCCATGAAAACATCAAAACCATACGTCCGTTGAAAGACGGGGTTATTGCCGACTTTGATGCTTCTGAGAAAATGATCAGCATGTTCATCAAAAGCATACCGGCTTTAAAGAAAAAAATGTTTACGCCGGCATTGCGAATGGTCGTTTGTATTCCTTCTGGAATTACTGAAGTGGAGATGCGCGCCGTAAAAGAAAGTTGTGAACGCGTAAACGGAAAAGAAGTTTACTTAATCCACGAACCGATGGCTGCTGCTATTGGTATTGGTATCGATATTATGCAACCTAAAGGAAACATGATTGTAGATATCGGAGGAGGAACTACTGAAATTGCGGTTATCGCTTTGGGCGGTATTGTATGTGACAAGTCGGTAAAAATTGCCGGTGACGTATTCACCAACGATATCGTGTACTACATGAGAACCCAACACAATTTATTTGTGGGAGAAAGTACTGCAGAGAAAATCAAAATTACTATCGGAGCCGCTACTGATGACTTGGAAACTCCGCCGGATGATATGTCGGTACAAGGTCGTGACTTGTTGACCGGAAAACCAAAACAAGTAGAGGTGTCCTACCGGGAAATCGCCAAAGCGTTGGATAAATCCATTCAACGTATTGAGGATGCCATCATGGAAACCTTATCACAAACGCCACCGGAATTAGCAGCGGATATCTACAATACCGGTATCTATCTTGCAGGAGGAGGTTCGATGTTGAGAGGTTTGGACAAACGTATTTCTCAAAAAACCGACTTACCGGTTTACATCGCTGAAGACCCTCTTAGAGCGGTAGTACGCGGAACTGGAATGGCACTTAAAAATATTCCGAAATTCAGAAGTATTTTAATTAAATAATTAGACGCCAAGACTTTTTATTTTTTATCTTTATTTCGACGGATATTTACAACAATCATTATACAGTTTAAAAATGCAGCAAATTTTTAATTTTATACTAAAAAACAGTAATCGCTTACTGTTTTTGCTGCTTTTACTGATATCGTTCCTGCTGACCATTCAGGCCCATTCCTATCACAGAAGTAAAATCATCAGTTCGGCCAATTTCTTTACCGGCGGCATCTACGAGAGGATTAACAACATCAATGAATATTTTGGTTTAAAAGCTCAGAACGAAGAATTGGCCAAAGAAAATGCCCGTTTGAAATCGTTGTTATTCAACTTAAAAGACACCACAAAACTCCCTGAAATTGACAGCATCAAAGGCGTTAAGAAGACGGATATTATTGTCTCAAAAGTGATTCACAACTCCTATAGCATTCATGAAAACTACTTGACTATCAACAGCGGAGAGGCTTCGGGAATCAAGCCCAACATGGGGGTAATCAACAGTGCCGGTATTATTGGTATTGTTGACAAGACTTCAAAAAATTATGCTACAGTTATCAGCATTCTAAATGTAAACTCAAAAATTAATGCCAAAATCAAAAAGTCTAATCACTTTGGCTCCTTGGTTTGGAACGGTAAAAGCACCGGATTTGTGCAATTGATTGACGTACCACGTTTGGCCGGAGTACGCAAAGGGGATACAATTGTCACCGGTGGTGAATCTATCATCTTTCCGGAAAATATCGGTATCGGTACGATTGACAAGGTATACATTGACAATGTGACGAACTATTACACCTTGGATATCAAATTGTTTAACGATATGACCAATTTAGGCCACGTATACATCATCAAGAACAAAGACGCTGAAGAAATTTCAAATTTAGAAAATAAGGATAAGAAAGATGAATAGTGCCTTGCTTGGAAATAGTGCCCGATTCATGCTGTTGCTTGCTGCACAGGTTTTGATCTTCAACCGAATTGACCTTTTCGGGTTTATCAATCCGTTTCCCTATGTGTTATTCATCATTTTGTATCCGGTAAACGGAAACAAAACCGGATTGTTGGCAGCCAGCTTTCTTCTGGGCATTTTAATGGACATGTTTTGGAATTCGGGAGGTGTTCACGCCGCTGCTTGTGTGGTATTGGCCTATTACCGTCCTGCCATATTCAAGTTCTCTTTCGGTTTGAGTTATGAATACCAAACGGTTAAGCTGAACGATGTTTTAACGCCCGAACGTTTTTCTTTTATCCTGATTTCGGTAGTGATTCATCACTTTGTCCTGTTTATTTTAGAGGTATTCAAAATCAGTTTCCTTTGGGATATTTTGATTCGAACCCTATTAAGTACACTCTTTACCATCATTACTTGTATAATTATCATTTACATCATTAAGCCCAGTAAACGATGAGAAAAGTTTTGTTGCCTACAATCATTTTCATTGCTACAATTTTATTGGTAATTCGTCTTTTTTATCTTCAGGTAATTGACGACACCCTGAAATTGAAGTCCGACAACAATGCAATAAAAATTAAATACGATTACCCGGAAAGAGGTTATATCTATGACCGAAACGGAAAGCTTTTGGTGGCAAATCAACCTTCGTATGACATCATGGTGATTCCTAAAGACGTCAAAGATTTAGATACTACCGAATTTTGTGCGTTGTTAAAAATCACCAAAGAAGACTTCCTGACCAAAATGGCCAAAGCCAAAGTATACAGTCCGCGTTTGCCATCAGTATTCTTAGCGCAGCTCAACAAAAAAGAATACGCCGCATTTCAGGAAGTACAACGCAATTTCACCGGGTTTTATATTCAAAAGCGTGCTTTGCGGGATTATCAGGTGGCCTATGGGGCTAATGTTTTTGGTTTCATCACTCAGGTTAACGATAAAATCATCGAAAAAAACAAGTACTACAACAGCGGTGATTTGATTGGAAAACAGGGAGTAGAAGAAAGTTATGAAGATATTTTACGCGGAATCAAAGGGGTAAAATACATTCAAAAAGACAAATACAACAGGGAAATCGGGTCTTACAAAGAGGGTAAGTTTGATACTATTGCGGTTCAGGGAAAAGACATCACCTTATCTATTGACGGCGATCTTCAAAAATACGGTGAAGAATTGATGGTCAACAAACGAGGTGGAATCGTTGCTATCGAACCCAAGACAGGCGAGATTTTGGCTTTGGTTACAGCGCCTTCGTATGACCCTGCGATATTAGTGGGAAGACAACGTTCAAAAAACTATACCATGTTGTATCATGACTCTATTGCAAAACCATTATACGACAGAGGACTTTTGGCGCAATACCCACCCGGGTCACCTTTTAAAATACTCACCGGATTAATTGCTTTGCAGGAAAATGCCATAGACGAAAACACCACTGTAGTTTGTAATCACGGCTTCAGTTATGCCCCAGGGCGGTTTATGCGTTGTCACTGTCACGGTGGTGTAATGCAATTGCACCGCGGGATTTATGAATCGTGTAATACCTTTTTCTCTACTTCGTACATGCGCACTTTGGATAAGTTTTCGGATGCTTCTGTTGGAGTGGATGTGTGGAGTAAACACTTGAAGACTTTTGGACTCGGTCAGTTTATGGGGTATGATTTACCCACAGGAAGAAAAGGAAACATCCCAACCTCCAAAACGTATAACAAAGTATACAAAGGTTGGAGATGGAGTAGTAAAACCATTGTTTCAAACGCCATTGGTCAGGGTGAAGTTTTGATGACACCAATGCAATTGGCGAATATGATGGCCACAGTAGCCAATAGAGGATATTATTATACACCTCACATTGTACGAAAAATAAAAGGCAAACCCATCGATAAAAAATTCACCACCAAACACACGGCAACCATTGACAGAAAACATTTTGAAACCATGATTAGTGGTTTATTTGATGTGTATAACTTTGGAACTGCTCACGGATTAAATGTGGAAGGAATTGACATTTGTGGTAAAACAGGAACCGCCGAGAACTTTGCAAAAGTTGACGGCAAACGAGTTCAGTTAAAAGACCACTCCATTTTTGTCGCTTTTGCTCCTAAAGACGACCCGAAAATAGCTATCGCTATTCTTGTAGAAAACGGAGGATTCGGAGCGACCATCGCGGGTCCGATTGCGAGTTTGATGATTGAAAAATATGTGAAACGAAAAATTACGCGCAAGGATTTAGAAACACGTATCCTGGCCAAGGATTTACAACCGGAATACAACCGTTTTATTGCGAAGCCAATAAAAGATACATTAATCAACACCAAAGTAGCCGAACCGGAAAAAGTTACAATCAAGGATACCAGCAGTGTTAAAAAGAGTACAGCTCCAAAACCATAATTTCTGTACAGGATGAAAAATCAAAGTGTAACCAATAATTTAGACTGGATAAGTGTCGCCATCTATATTACCCTAGTAATATTAGGTTGGCTCAACATTTATTCCTCTTCCCTGTCTTCAATTCCTGAAGAGACATCGATTTTTGATTTCACACAGATTTACGGAAAGCAATTTATGTTTATCATTCTTTCTGTTCCTTTAATATTTGTCGTATTATCGGTTGATGGAAAATTTTATGAAAAGTTCTCCAGTGTGATATACGTCATTGGATTACTTTCCTTAGCCGGACTTTTTGTTTTTGGTAAAACGATTAAAGGACAGGCCAACTGGTATTCATTCGGCTCCTTCGGATTGCAGCCTTCAGAGTTCGTGAAGGCCTCCACAGCTCTGGCATTAGCCAAATACCTGAGTGATGTACAAGTGAATTTAAAAGATACCAATAGGCAAATTCAGGCGCTTGGAATTCTTGGATTACCTATTTTATTAATTATACCGCATGACCCCGGGAGTGCCTTAATTTACAGTGTTTTTATCTTAGTCTTATACCGAGAAGGACTGCCGTCTTGGTATGTTTGGACTGGGTTTATTGCTTTAGTGCTCTTTGTTTTAGCGCTGATCATAAAGCCTTTAGTCCTGACGGGTATTGCCTTGGCAGTGATTATTTTTATTTACTACAGAAGTCGGATCATCAATCGAAACTGGATTTTAAGTGCCATCATTTTTGTTCTTATTGGTGGGTTTGTGTTTTCGGTAGATTATGTTTTTGAAAATGTTTTCAAACAGCATCATCGGGATCGTTTCAATATCTTATTGGGAAAAGAAGTTGACATGAAAGGAATTGGATACAACACCAATCAGTCTGAAATCGCTATTGGTTCCGGAGGCTGGTTTGGCAAAGGGTATCTCGAAGGCACCCAAACTAAAGGTGGATTCGTTCCGGAACAACATACCGATTATATATTTACCACCGTTGGTGAAGAATGGGGATTCGTGGGCTCTTTATTTGTTATTGCACTTTTCCTTTGTCTCATCATGCGGATTATCTATTTAGCCGAGCGACAAAAGACCAAGTTCAGTAGGGTTTACGGCTATTGTGTGGCCAGTATTTTATTCATTCACTTCTTTGTAAATATTGCCATGGTGGCCGGTATTTTTCCGACTATCGGTGTGCCGTTACCGTTTTTCTCTTACGGAGGCTCTGGGCTTTGGGGCTTTACCATTTTGTTGTTTATCTTCTTGAAAATGGATGCTAACAAAGTGAATGAGTGGTAATTTTAAGTTATTACCGAGAAAATCCATCTGAACAATTACTTTTAAAGTATGACATAAAAAAAGCCACCTTAACAGGTGGCTTTTTTGTTCAGTATCAATGTGATTATGATTTAACCAATTTATCTTTTTTTACTTTGCTGGTCAATCCTTTATTATTTTCTGATTGCAAATCATTTAGAATGTGGATGGCTTCTTCTATGTAAATATCTTTGGCCAAACTTTCATGCCAACGATCCCTTTTTTCTTTGAGCACTGGATCTTTTTTGGTTGCATCGACTTCATAAGGCAAAGAATTGAATACAAATGAATTTTTATAATCTGCTAACGATTTGTATTTTTTACTTTTATCTTCTAATGCTTTTTGCTCCGCTTTGAACTTATCAATATTAAGACTGTACACATTTTCTTTGTTGCGCTCGTCTAACCACTTCGCATTTTCATCAATCAATTTCATTTGTGCGTTTGCTGCCATTCTCTCACGGCTTTTGGCAATAGCCAAATCAAAATTGTTTTGTTTGTTCCAAATGTGATAATCCGCCGGATCAATTTTGTCCCATGGCATAGCATTGTCAATATCTCTTTCGCCCATTTTCAAATAAGAATAACGGTCTGGGATTGCAATATCACTTTTCACGCCTTCCAATTGTGTTGAGCCACCATTAATTCGGTAGAATTTTTGTGTAGTGGTTTTTAAGGCTCCTAAATCACCGTACGTACTTCCTCGAACAAACTGATTTAAATCAATCACATTTTGTACGGTTCCTTTACCATACGATTGTTTACTACCAATAATGACTCCGCGTTTGTAATCTTGAATTGCAGCCGCCAAAATTTCGGAAGCCGAAGCAGAAAACTCATTAATCATAACCACCAGCGGTCCGTCCCATTGTACTTTAGGATCTTTATCATAAAGCACTTCTTTTTTACCGGCTGCTGATTTGATTTGTACAATCGGGCCTTGATCAATAAACAACCCGGCAATATCAACCACCGTTTTCAAAGAGCCGCCTCCGTTATCACGCACATCCATCACGATTCCCTGAACACCGGCTGCTTTCAATCTTTCTACTTCCTGTGCAACATCTTTCCCGGCATCACGGCTATTTTGATCTTCAAAATCAATGTAGAATTTAGGCAAATAAATCACACCGTATTTGAAACCATCTTTTTCAACTATGCTCGATTTCACATAGGTCTCTTCAATTTCCACTTCATCACGAACAATCGTAATTACTTTGATGGTTCCGTCTTGTTTCTTAACTGTCAAACGTACTTCAGTACCTTTAGGTCCTTTTATTTTTTTAACCACATCATCCAAACGCATCCCAACGACATCAACCGGTTCTGCATCTTTTTGAGCTACTTTCAAAATAACATCTCCTGATTCTAATTGTTTTCCTCTCCAAGCCGGCCCACCTGAAATCAATTCTGAAATTTCAGTAAAATCACCTTTCTTTTGTAGACGAGCTCCTATCCCTTCCAACTTTCCGCTCATGCTCACATCAAATTTTTCTTTTTCGCTTGGTCCAAAATAAGAGGTATGTGGGTCAAAACGGGAAGCGATTGCATTTACGTAAATCGAAAACCAATCTTCGCGGTCTAAATCTTTGATAAAACTGAAGTTATCATTCAAAGAGCTCAATGTTGCTTCTCGAGTTTCTTTTTCTAACTGTTCGTAAGTTTTTGGCTTCTCATTCTTCTTTTTAGCATCATCTTCACGAAATTTTTTCTCCATCTCAGGAGTTATCTCTTCGCTGGAATCTTTACGATAATCCGCTAACTTTTCTTCTATGGTTTTCTTGGCATCTTTGGCTAAATCTTCTTGTAGCTTTTGCTTTTCTACTAATGAAGACAAGGCAGACAATTTTACTTGCAGGCGCCATCTTTCCTTCAACTCTGCTGTGCTTTTGGCAAACGGCATTTTTTCGTAATCGGTATTGAACGACTCGTCTTTTTTATAATCAAACGGAGTAGCTAAAGCCTCTTTATAATAGCTTTTGCTTTCTTCCATACGTTGCATTAAACGATTATAAGTCAAATCAAAGAACGTTAAATCTTTATTTTTGATTTGATCATCCAATTGTGTTTCATATTTGACAAACTCATCAATATCCGATTGCAGAAAGAAACGTTTGGAAGGATCCAAAGCATTCAAATAGTCTTTGTAAACCCCTTTGGAGAATGTATCATCAATAGCAGCCGGATTGTAATGTCCTTTTTCTATGACAAAAGTCAACAACTCTAAAAGTAATTTATCCTTTTCAGGATCCTTTGAGGCACCTTGTTTAGGCATAAAACTCCACAGCCCTACTGATAAAGCTATAATTACCAGCAGTATTTTATAATTTCTTTTCATAAATTGAATTATAACATTCATTAATTAGTTTTGGTCTAAAGTAAACAAAAAACCATGCCAAGTTTTATTGAGGGAGATAATTTTTTGTTAAAAACATAATGGATATTGTTTTTACAACACCTGAAGCATCAAAGTTATAAAAAATGTATCTTTATAAAACTTTAAAAAAAGTTAATTTTGCAAACGGTAATTAGACATAAAAACCTTCAAACTGTTACTTAATTCGTAAAAAAATCAATGACTTCCAAACCTACTATTTTAGTTACTAATGACGATGGCATCAATGCTCCCGGTATTCGTGCATTAATTTCCGTAATGGCCGAAATTGGCAATGTCATTGTGGTAGCTCCTGACAGCCCTCAAAGCGCTATGGGACACGCTATTACCATTAACAGCACGCTTTATTTAAACAAAGTTTCCGCCGAAAATGCAGTCATTACCGAATATGCCTGTTCCGGGACTCCGGTAGACTGTGTCAAGTTGGCAGTTAACGAAATCCTGAAAAAGAAACCGGATTTATGCGTATCTGGTGTGAATCACGGATCAAATTCCTCTATTAACGTCATCTATTCCGGTACCATGAGTGCTGCGGTTGAAGCGGGTATAGAAGGAATTCCGGCCATTGGTTTTTCTTTGTTAGACTACGCATGGAGCGCTGATTTTGAAAGTATAAAACCATTTATTAAAAAAATAGCTCTGGAAGTTCTTTCTAAAAAATTACCCGAAAGCACAATCTTAAACGTCAATTTCCCTAAGCTCAAACAAGACGAAATTAAAGGTATTAAAGTTTGTCGCCAAGCAAAAGCCATTTGGACGGAAAGATTCGACAAGCGTCAAACCCCTTTCGGCAAAGACTATTATTGGTTAACCGGAGAATTTGTCAACCAAGATAAAGGAGAAGACACCGACGAATGGGCTTTGGCCAATGGCTACATTTCAATTGTTCCCGTTCAGTTTGATTTGACAGCGCATCATGCCATTCAATACTTAAACACTTGGGATTTTTGATTTTAAACATACAAAAATGAAATATTACATCATAGCCGGTGAAGCATCGGGCGACTTACATGGTTCCAACTTAATGAAATCTCTTTACAAAGAAGATCCGTCCGCTGATATTCGATTTTGGGGAGGTGACTTAATGCAAAATGTAGGCGGCACTTTGGTAAAGCATTACAAAGAATTGGCTTTCATGGGCTTTGCCGAGGTGGTAATGAATTTGAAAACGATTCTTAACAACATAAAAATCTGCAAGCGCGACATTGAAAAATTCAAGCCTGATGTAATTATTTTCATTGATTATCCCGGATTCAATATGCGTATTGCCAAATGGGCCAAATTACACGGAATCAGAACCCATTATTATATCGCACCACAAATTTGGGCCTGGAAAGAAAATCGTATTCAAGCTGTAAAAAGAGATTTCGACAAGTTATTTGTCATTTTACCCTTTGAGAAATATTTTTTTGAAGTCAAACACCATTATCCGGTTGATTTTGTAGGGCATCCTTTGATTGACGCTATTCACAATCGAACAAAAACAGACGAAGCCACCTTCAGAAGAGAACATGATTTAGACGAAAAACCAATCATTGCTTTGTTGCCGGGAAGCCGAAAGCAGGAAATTGCCAAAATGTTAGGCGTAATGCTGAGTATCACAGAAGACTTTTCTGATTACCAATTTGTCATTGCCGGAGCTCCAAGTCAGGATTATCATTTTTATGAGCAATTCTTAAATGATAAAAATGTAAAATTTATTTCGAATAAAACCTATGATTTACTCAGCATAGCTACTGCAGCTCTGGTAACGTCAGGAACAGCTACTCTAGAAACGGCTTTATTTAAAGTACCTGAAGTGGTTTGCTATAAAGGAAGCTGGGCTTCGTATCAAATTGCGAAACGCATCATTACTTTAAAATATATTTCTCTGGTTAATTTGATAATGGATGAAGAAGTGGTCACCGAGCTGATTCAGGATAAATTCAATACAAAAAACCTGAAATCAGAGCTTACCAAACTTCTTGATTCTGGTTACAGAAGGCAATTGCTGGATAAATACAATCAATTAGAGAATAAGTTGGGCGGCATTGGCGCCAGTGACAAAACTGCTAAATTAATCTTAAAAGAGCTAAAATAGTTTGATTCTGAATTGATTTTTTTACCTTTGCCAAAATCATTTCTTTTGAAGAAACTCATTTTCATATCATTCATAATCACGCTATTTACCGCCTGTAAACCTGCAGCTACCATCATAACTTCTAAAGATGTAGCTGTTAAAAAAGGAATGTATAGTGAACCGGTGTACGTACCAAAACCTGTAGTTAAAACAGAAGAAAGCAAACCAAAAAAAGTAACTAAAGCTGTCGCTTTTGTTCCTAAAAAACAAACTCCTGAGCCTAAAAACTTACCAGGTATTAACAACCAAAATGACAATGATATTGTTATTGAAAATGAAGATGTAAGTTATTTGGTTGAACAATTGATAAACACGGCTTCTGATAATTTGGGTGTTAGCTACAGAGGTGGAGGCACAACAAAAGAGGGGTTTGATTGTTCGGGATTGATTTATTCCACTTTTAAAAAATTTGACATTACTTTACCTCGTTCTTCAAATGAAATGGCCGAAATCGGATCCAAAATAGATTTGAGTAACGCCAAAAAAGGAGATTTGATTTTCTTTATCAACCGAGGACAACACCACATCAATCACGTTGGTATGGTCGTAGAGGTTACCGGCGATGACGTTAAATTCATTCACTCTTCGACACAAAGCGGCGTAGTAGTTTCTTCAATGAATGAGCCTTACTACAAAAGAACTTTTGCACAAATCAACAGAGTTGTAGAATAATTTTCTTTCAAAAAAGATTTTTTACGTAAATTAGTTACATGAAAATCTTACAATTTCCATTATCGAAAATTTTTATCGGTTTCCTGTTTGGACTTAGTTTGTTCCAAATAGTTCAATTATCATGGGTGTGGATTATCCTGTGGATTATCATTTGCTTTTCCGGAATGGCTATTGCTCATTTTTTTTATCGCAACAAGCAATTTTGGAAAATCAGTTTTGGTTGTTTTGTTTATGCAATTTCATTACTTACAGGACTCCTCACCGCTACTTTCCATACAGACACCTTAATCCCAAATCATTACATTAATCAAATAACTGAAGATGAAGAAAGACACAAAATTCTTTTATTAATCAATGAAAAATTAAAAAGTTCCTCAAGAAATCAACGCTATGTATGCAAGGTAGTTCAATTTGATTCCCTGAAAAGCTTGGGAAAATTAATTCTTGCCGTCCCGAAAACCGGAAATCAAAATTATAAAATTGGCACACTACTTACTGCAAATGGCATTGTTTATAAAAACAAAAAGCCTTTCAATCCAAATTTATTTGATTATGGCAAGTATTTGGAAAATCAGGGGATTTATGCTCAAGTTTATGCTAAATCAAATCAAATAAAAGTTTCACGCTATGAGCCCGGTCTGTGGGCCAACTTCTCCAATTTCAGAGAAAAAATCATTGAAAATTTAAAACGTTCTGCTATCTCTAAAGACGAATTATATGTGCTGAATGCGCTTATCTTGGGACAGCAACAAGAGATTTCATCGGATATTTTAAAAGATTATCAATATGCCGGTGCGGTACATGTCCTTTCTGTTTCGGGTTTGCATGTCGGATTCATTCTGCTGTTTATTACCTTTTTGCTTAAGCCAATTGGTAATACGCGAAGAGGTTCATTCTTAAAACTGATTCTCATTATTAGCTCACTTTGGTCCTTTGCGTTATTAGCCGGATTATCTCCCTCGATCGTGCGTTCTGTAACTATGTTTTCATTTGTAGCCGTTGGAGTGCAACTTAGAAGAACGGTAAATATGTATCACACATTGATGGTTTCAATGCTTTTAATTCTATTGTTTAAACCTTCTTTTCTATTTGACGTTGGTTTTCAATTAAGTTATTTGGCTGTGTTTTTTATCCTATGGTTACAGCCCATTTTGACAAAATTATGGCGTCCTGAGAACAAAATCACACAATACTTTTGGGATATAATTACAGTCTCTTTTGCTGCTCAAATTGGGACTATGCCTTTAAGCATTTATTATTTTCATCAATTCCCCGGATTATTCTTTCTGACTAACCTGCTCATATTGCCTTTACTTGGAATCATCATGGCAGTTGGGGTTTTGGCTATATCAGTTGCTGTTTTTTCAACGGTTCCCATTTATATCATAGAACCATTGGCAATAATGATAAGCCTGCTTAACGGAATTATTCATTGGATTGCATCTTTAGACGAATTTGTTATTCGAAACATTTCATTTTCAAAGGAGATGCTATGGGGTTCTTATTTGGCAATCATACTGCTTATCATTTGGTTGAAAAAGCCTGACTTCAGCCGTTTATCTTTAGCATTTACATCGGTTATTCTTTTACAGATTATTTTTATTTTCCAAAAAAAAGAAACATTGAGCGAAACCGAGCTAATCATTTTTAACTGTAAAAAACAAACATTACTATCGGAAAGAATCGGTCAAAATGTAACGGTGTACTGCAATAACAGCACTGAGAAAAACTTGGACAACAACATACCGCTTCGTTCATATTTGGTAGGTAATTTTTGCAAAATTAAAGCCCGAAAATCATTGCCCGATTTAATGAGTTTCAAGCATAAAAAAATATTGATTATAGACAGTTCTTGCGTTTACATCAAATCTGTTAATCCTGATATACTCATAATCACCCAATCTCCAAAACTCAATTTAAGTCGGTTGTTAAAAATCATTAAACCCAAGGTAATCGTTGCTGATGGTTCCAACTTCAAAAGCTATTCTCGCATGTGGGAAACGACCTGCAGGAAAGAAAAAATCCCTTTCCATAACACTAATGAAAAGGGATTTTATAAGTTATAGAATCAAAATCAGGCTTTCTTTTTTCCAAGAATCTGATCAGCACCTGCTAACCAAGCACTTGGTCCACCTGCAACATATCCCGTACTTCCGATTTTTTCCAGATTGATTTTACCGTCTTTTTTGGTAGCATTCACAAACCAAACTGTAGGAAACCCTTGAATGGCAAAAGTTTGTTGTAATTCAGCATTTTGTTTCTGAATTTCCGGCAACTGTGGCGTTCTTCTAGGATAATCTAGCTCTACTAAAACCACATTGTCTTTAGCCCATTTGGCAAATTCAGGTGTTTTTAAAACTTCTTTTTGTAAACGCATACACCATCCGCACCAATCACTTCCGGTAAAAAACATCAACAACGGTTTTTTTGTCTTTTTTGAAATCTCCATGGCTTTATTCATATCGGTTTGCCAGGTCAATTCTTGTGCTTGTATCGTTAAACTTCCTAAAACAAGGAATAACGCTAATGCTATTTTTTTCATATTATAAAATTTTTTATCAAATATAACAAAAAAAGTGCCAAACCAAATGTCGGCTACTTTACTTCTTGCATCAATTTTCTAATTAACGGGGAAATTAGTATTAAAATCAATCCGGCGATCAAGGCATAAACAGCTAACTGATAATACCCTGCAGTATACCCATTTAACTTAGTCAAGGGCGCAGCATTTTCATCAGGCGATGACATTCCTGCCCCTAAAAGTCCGGCAGCATATTGACCGTATGCACTGGCTAAAAACCACATTCCCATCATCATCCCGGATAATCTTTTTGGGGATAATTTTGTCATAATAGACAACCCAATTGGTGACAGGCACAACTCTCCGAAGGTGATGACAAAATAAGCTAACGTAAATATATTTAACGATGTAAGCCCGTTCGCATCAGCAAAAAATTTGGTGTAGAAAAACACATAAAACGCAGCAGCTAAAAACAAAAAGCCTAATCCAAATTTAATTACCGTGTTGGGTTCGGCTTTCTTTTTCGCCATGGCTAACCACACCAATCCTAAAATAGGACTGAAGACAATAACAAATAAGGAATTGGCGGTATTATTTATAATATTCGGGTTGGAATCAAATCCTAATAAACTGTGATGCAAGTTATCTTTGGCAAATAAAGCCAATGAGCCTCCGCTTTGCTCAAAAAAAGCCCAAAAAATAACTGAAAACAAAATAAATACAAAAGCTGCAATTAATTTTCGTTGCGCTTTACTGTCTTTCTCGATATAAGTTTCATAAAAAAAATAAAGTACTGCCAAAGGGCCTATGGTATACATGAAATAATCGGTATAATCCGTATTTTTAATCATGATAAAAATTAAAGGAATACTGATTAGGGCACCAATATAAACCATTATTTCTTTGGTTGTTCTTTTCTTTACAGGCAACTCTAAAAGTGGTGAATCTCCAATGGGGCCTAAGGATTTTTTGGTAAACATAAAGGTAACCAGTCCGATGAACATGACTACGGCAGCTGATAGAAATGCATAACTCCAACCATACTCTTTACTGGTTCCGAAATACACACAAACCGCTCCACCAAGCAACGCTCCAATATTAATTCCCGAGTAAAACAATCCAAAACCGGCATCACGACGACTGTCACCATCTTTGTACAATTCGCCTACCATAGAAGAGATATTGGGTTTAAAGAAACCGGTTCCGATTATAGACAGGGTTATACCAAGATAGAACATATCCTGAGGCGAAAAGGCAATAAGTAAGTTACCCGTAATCATAATCACAGCACCAAAAAAGAGTGATTTTTTGAATCCTAAAACTTTATCTGCAAAAATGCCGCCTAAAAAAGTAAAGGCGTAAACAAAAGCTTGTATGGCCCCGTATTTCAAATTTGCCTCTTTATCGGACAGGGCCAAACCCAACAATTTATCGGCCATAAATATCGTAAGCACCCCGCGCATACCATAAAAGCAGAAACGTTCCCACATTTCCACTGTAAAAAGATACCATAACTGTTTAGGATACTTTCCTTCAAAATTCTGAATTTGTTCTAATGTCAATTTTTCACTCATCGATTTTACTTTAAAAAAACAAACCTACAAGCATTCTTGTAGGTTTGAAAGATATAAAATATTTTTTTCAAATGTATTATCTGTTTTCAACTTCTAAGTCAATACCTTCTACGTGGTCATTGTGCATTCTTTTTTCCAACCAAGAACTCAACACAAACAATATCGCAGAAGCAACTCCTGACATGATTATAAACAACACAAAAAACTCATATAAATTGGTGATTTGGAATCCTAAAAAATGGGTTGCTCCACCACTTCCGTCTTCTCCACCTGGGATTAAAGCACTCAAAGTACCTGCAAATTTATTGGCTGCAGCATTGGCCAAAAACCATGTTCCCATCATCAAGGAAGACAAACGCAAGGGAGCCAACTTAGACACCATAGACAGCCCTATCGGAGACAAACACAATTCTCCCATCGTATGAATTACATATAACGAAAACAACCACCACATAGAAACCTTATCTCCTACACCCAATCCTTTTACAGCAATGGCAATAACCACATAACCTAAAGCCACTAAGCCTAAACCTATAGCCATTTTCTTTGGTGATGAAGGCTCTAATTTACGGGCATATAAGAATCCCCAAATGATGGTGAAAATAGGAGCCAATGAAATTACCGCAAGCGGATTCACCGATTGAAACCAACTGGCAGGAATTTCAAATCCAAAAAGGTTTCTGTCTGTTTGTCTGTCTGCAAAAAGCGTTAATGAAGCACCGGCTTGTTCAAAAGCACCCCAAAAGAAAATCACAAAAAACGCCAGAATGAAGATTACCGTAATTCTTTGTGTTTCAATTTTGGTCAAGCTTTTATCACTGAAAATGATAATCGGCATAGCCACCATAGCACCATAAATGAAATAACTAATGATGTCGATATCGCTTTTGAACATTTGTTTGAAGTTCAACATAAAGAAGATAATAGCGATTGAACCAATAATCATTGCAATACTTTTGGTGTCTAATTTTTTTACCGGCAAACCAATGTGTTTTCCTTCTTCGGAAACAAGGAATTTCTTTTGACCAAATACAAAAGCGACTAACCCAAGTAACATTCCAACCCCTGCTGCCAAGAATCCCCATTTAAAATCCATTGATCCGCAAACCAAAGGCGAAAAGAATGCTCCCAAGTTGATTCCCATATAGAAAATGGTGAAAGCACTGTCAATTCTTCTGTCGTTAGCAGGATATAACTGTCCAACCATGGTAGAAATGTTCGGTTTAAAGAATCCGTTACCAATGATGATAGCTGTAAGCCCCATCCACATGATGGCTACACCTCCGTTGGCACCCACAGAAGCACTGAAGAACATACAAAACTGTCCGATGGCCATTAGCAATCCTCCAATAACGATACTTCTTCTGTTTCCTAAAAATTTATCACAAAGATAGCCCCCTAAAAGTGGCGTTAAATAAACCAATCCGGTATAACTTCCGTAAATTTCGGACGCATCGGCATCTTTCATCAACAATACTTTGGTCATAAACAGAATGAAGATGGCTCTCATTCCATAGTAACTGAATCGCTCCCACATCTCTGTAAAGAAGAGAAAGTATAATCCTTTTGGATGTCCAGTTTTCGCTTTAGTTTCACTCATAATTATAGTTTTAATTTATTTTGGTTTTATAGTTTTTCTTTGATAAAATTGGTCATTTTGTTAAATAACTGGATTCTGGTTTTGCCACCGTAAATGCCGTGGTTTTTATCCGGATAAATAGCCCAATCAAATTGTTTGTTGGCTTGCACCAAAGCTTCGATCATCTGCATACTGTTCTGCACATGCACATTGTCATCAGCGCTTCCGTGAATTAAAAGGAAATTTCCTTTTAGTTTTGACACAAAATTTATCGGCGAATTGTCATCGTATCCACTCGCATTTTCTTGTGGTGTCTGCAGATAACGCTCTGTATAAATACTGTCATAAAAACGCCAGTTGGTCACCGGTGCTACAGCAATTGCCATTTTAAACACATCGTCACCTTTCATAATACAATTACTTGACATGAAACCTCCGAATGACCAGCCAAATATACCAATTCTAGTTTTATCTACATACGAATAATTTCCGATGACTTTGGCGGCATCAATCTGGTCTTCTACTTCCAATTTTCCTAAATCTTTCTGAGTGCATTTTTTGAATGCCGCTCCTTTAAACCCAGTCCCTCTTCCATCTACACAAACTGTGATATACCCTTGTTGAGCCAACATCATGAACCACATATCATTAGTATCTAACCAGTCTTTGGCCACCTGTTGCGAACCCGGCCCTGAATACTGATACATGAAAACAGGATATTTTTTAGCCGCATCAAAATCTTTAGGTTTAATCATCCAGGCATTGAGCTTGTTGCCTTTTTCAGTAGTCAGTTCAAAGAATTCTTTATTGGGTAAATCGTATTTTTTTATTTTTTCCAACAACCCTTTATTATCCAGAATTGATTTTACTTCTTTGCCGTCTTTAGCATTATTTAAAGTATACGTAGGCGGTACGGTAGGGCTCGAGAAAGTATTTATAAAATATTGAAAGTTGGGACTAAACGTAGCATTATTGGTCCCTGATTGCTGCGATAGTTTCACTTTGTTTTTCCCGTCTAATCCTATTCGATATACATCTCTTACCGTGGATCCGTTCTCTACCGATTGGTAAAAAACTGTTTTATTTTTCTCGTCTAGACCGTAATAAGCTGTGACTTCCCAATTGCCTTTGGTAATTTGGTTTTTCAGTTTTCCGGTTTTGTCGTATAAATAAATATGGTTAAAGCCGTCTTGCTCAGATGTCCATATAAAACTGTTGTCCTTTAGAAAGGTCAAATTATCGGTGACATCAACATAAGCTTTATCCTTTTCGTTCATCACTATTTTGGCTGCACCCGTTGTTCCGTCAACAAATAATAAGTCCAAATTATCCTGATGGCGGTTGAGTACTTGTGCAGAAAGGACATTAGCATCATTGGTCCATTTCATTCGGGCAATGTAAAAATCACTATAATTACTCAGATTTATTTCTTTCGCCTTTTTGTCAATCACATCATAAACAAACAGAGAAACCAAAGCGTTCTTTTCACCCGCCTTAGGATATTTAAAAGTCTCTACCGTAGGGTACAAATCTTTCTTGTAAATATTCATGGAAAACTCAGGAACCTGACTTTCATCAAAACGGATGTAAGCAATTTTTTTACTGTCCGCACTCCAATCGAAAGCTCTTACGAAAGCAAATTCTTCTTCGTAAACCCAATCGGTAATACCGTAAATAATGCTATTCTTCTTGCCATCGGAAGTAACCTGAATGGTCTTCCCTGAGGCTATTTCGTAAATGAAAAGATTGTTTGCTTTTGCAAAACCAATTTTCAAACCATCCGGAGAAAAAGTGGGTTCTTGAACTTGCTCTAAAATTTTAGTAAGTTTTTTAGTTTCCAAATTGTACAGAAAATAATCGGCTGTAAAGGAATGTCGGTAGATTTGATTTGTATTGTTAGCGATTAACAATTGTTTTTCATCTCTGCTGAAAACAAAGCTGTCAATACCATCAGCCAACTCCGGAAAATTTTTAGTATCAATAAGGGTGTTCACTTTTTGAAGCGTCGCAAAATCATATAAATCGATTTGCATGCTGCGTGAGTTTCTGTCAAAATTTAAGACTGTATATTGGTTGGTGTTTTTCATGGCAAAAAGCTCATCCATAGATTCCGGGCGGAAAGCACCTGAATAAATTTCTTCAACACTTAATTTTTGTTGTGCTAAAGCAGAAAAGCACGTTGCTAAAAAAAAGACCAGTAATTGTTTCGACTTCATTTTCTGATTAATTATAAAAACCGTCAATTTTAGTGAAAATTTTACAATCCACCTCCTATTTTTATGTTAAATGCATTTTTTAGGTTTTTAAAAACCCGAAAAAAGAAAGTTGATGAAACTCTGTGATTTAATTAATTATTGTATAATTGTTTCTCATTTAAAACACTTTAAAAATATGGCAATACTAAATAGCAAAGAAATTGACATCCTGAACGTGTTTTTGATAGTAGTTTCTCTGGCGTTGGCGTTTAACCTGCCGTTTCAACTTTTCCTGTTTTCATATGCCTTTTTGGGACCCTTGCATTATCTGACGGAAATCAATTGGTTGAAGGAGAAAAATTATTTTCTGAAAGAAACCAAATGGATTGTCATTTTTATTTTTCTGGCTTTTTTGGTTACTGTGCCTTACTTTTTAAGAGCGAATTTACCGGGTAACTTGAACGAACAGCCATTGGTAAAAAACATCAGTACATTGCTGAACAAGTCCTCGGATGAAATTGTAATGTTTGCTGTGTTGTTGGCATTAGGACTGATTTACTTTAAAAACAAACTAAAACTGTTATTGTTTCTGGCTCCGTCAACCGTAGTAACTTATTTAGCCTTGCATTACTTTCCGGATTTTGCTCTGGCAATGGCGGTGTTTATTCCAACAATTATTCACGTCTATCTTTTTACGTTGTTGTTTATGATCTACGGCACCTTGAATTCCAAAAGCACTCCGGGCATTATCGCAATCGTGCTTGTAATATTGGTCCCTGTCATTATCATGTTGAGCAAAGTGAATTTGGCCGATTATATCCCCATAAGAGAAACTGTCGTCACCTCATTTAATGATAGTGGCTTTGGGATGTTGAATCTTGGAATTTCAAAATTTTTACTGCCGGCACAAGAAGAGAATTTTACATTACTATCCGTTATCGGAATTAAAACTCAAATCTTCATTGCCTTTGCTTATACCTACCATTACTTGAATTGGTTTTCTAAAACCTCTGTCATTGGTTGGAATAAAAATTTATCCAAAACCAAAGTCTATACTATTCTCATCATTTGGGCAGTGAGTGTAGCCTTGTATATTTATAGTTTCAAAATAGGTTTTATGGCGCTTTTATTATTGAGTTTAGTGCATGTGTTTTTAGAATTTCCTTTAAACATGACTTCTATCAAAGGAATTTTGCAAAAGATTGGCGCAAAATAAAAGACAAGAATAAAGAGCAAACAAAAAGCCCGAACGAATTGTTCGGGCTTTTTTGTGGTATCTCCAGGAATCGAACCAGGGACACATGGATTTTCAGTCCATTGCTCTACCAACTGAGCTAAGATACCTTGCTTTGTTGCGGGTGCAAATATAGAACGATTTTTAATTTATCCAAAACAAATAATAAAAAAAAACTATTCATACCTTAGCCTCTTTAAAACCGCCGCCATGCTTTTAGCCATCGATGTTGGAAATACCCGAATTAAAGCTGCTGTATTTGAAGACAATACACTCTTGGAAGTTATTATTTTTACCCAAGATTTTTTTTTGCCAAAAGTTGATTTTATTTTACAACAATACCCAAAAATTAACACTTTGGTCATTGCTTCGGTTGGAAATTTGAATCCAAATGACGTCAAAAGTTTCGAAAACAAAGTCAAAATAGAATTTATTACTCCCGAAAGCAAATTCCCGTTTCAGAATCGGTACGCCACGCCGAAAACGCTTGGCATTGACCGTATGGTTTTAGCTTCGGGTGCCGCATTGCAGTTTCCGCATCAAAATCGCTTGGTGATAGATGCAGGAACGTGCATTACCTATGATTTTGTGGACGAAAACAATCACTATTTGGGTGGCGCTATATCGCCCGGCATCCGCTTGCGTTACGAAAGCTTGCACCAATTCACTGCCAAATTACCGTTATTGAACCAAAGTTATCCCAAAAACTTTATAGGAAATTCTACGGATGAATCTATTCATTCCGGGGTTATTATCGGACTGCTGCATGAAATCGAAGGGTTTGTGAAACAGTATAGTGACCAATACGCTAAATTTATCATAATTTTAACGGGTGGCGATGCAGATTTTTTGGCTAAACGATTAAAAAATACCATATTTGCCAATTCAAATTTTCTGTTGGAAAGTTTGAACCAAACATTTCAATACAATCAAAAATGATTAAAAAAATTATAGTAAGCTTATGTTTACTTGTTTCATTGTCCGCCTTAGCTCAAGAAGGGACCTCTTCCCCTTATTCTTTTTACGGAATTGGTGATATTAAATTTAAAGGAACAGTAGAAAACCGTTCTATGGGTGGGCTTTCTGTTTTTCCTGACAGTATTCATATCAACCTTCAGAATCCGGCACAATTTGCCAGTTTAAAACGCACCAATCTTTCGGTCGGAGCTTCTTATCTCAATACAAAAGCAAAAACAGAGTCCGATTATGACAAGTCTCGAAGAACGGCTCTGGATTATTTGGCTTTTGGAATTCCTGTCGGAAAGTTGGGCATCGGTTTTGGACTTATTCCTTATTCCTCTGTTGGATATAAGATACAAAAAGTAACCGTTATACCACATTCCAACAACGACACCACCCGTATCAATAATGTCTACAGGGGGATTGGCGGCGTAAACAGAGTATTTTTAGGCTTTGGTTACAAGGTCACCAAAAAAATCAACGTTGGGGCTGACATTCAATACAATTTCGGAACCGTAGAAACAACCGGTCTGCGTTCTGAATCGTTGAATTATGATGTCATTCAGCTAAGCACAAAAGAATTAAACACTTCCGAATTGCACGGCTTTAATATTGATTTGGGCATCAGCTACCAAACCAAGTTGAACAAAAAACTGTCTTACTTCGGAAGCATTGCTTACACCCCGGAGTCAAAATTATTTTCCAACAACACTCGAAATATTGAAACCGTTCAACAATTCACTTCCGGGTCAACTGTATACGACAATCAGTCCATAGATGTAGCAGACACCACTATCAAACTGCCTTCTAAACTTGCTTTGGGATCCGGTTTTGGAGATGTGAAACGTTGGTTATTGGGAGCAGAAGTAACCTTGATCAATTACAGCGTAATGTCTAATCGTTTTTCAGACATTGACGGGGGCTCATCATTTAAAAACGGAGTGCGATACAGTCTTGGGGGTTACTACACTCCTAACCTGACTTCTTATTCCAACTATTTTAAGAGAATAACCTATCGTGCCGGAATTCGTTATGAAAATACCGGCTTAGTAATTCAAAATAAATCCATCAACGACTTTGCCGGAAATATTGGAGTGGGTTTGCCTCTAAGAGGAAGTATCTCCAACATGAACATTGGATTGGAAGTAGGCAGAAGAGGGACAAAGTATTATAATTTAGTTGAAGAAAATTATGTAAATTTAAGTATCGGTTTATCATTAAGTGATGAATGGTTCGTGAAACGTAAATACGACTAAAAAAAGTAAAGCTATGAAAACGATTTTTTCTATTGTTGGTGTGCTGTTCTTTATGAACATCAATGCACAAAAGTTTGATTGTTCTTCAAAAATAAAGGAATACAAAGACTTTTTTCAGGCCAAAAAGATGGACCAAGCATATGACAGCTGGAATGAAGTCCGATTGAATTGCCCGAAAGAAGATGAAAAAATCTACCCGGACGGTATTGCTATTCTGGAATACAAAACAGACAATGCTACCGACACTATAGCCAAAGAAAAACTGGTTCGTGAAACTATGAGGATTTATGATCAGTATAATAAAAACTTCCCGTTAGCTATACCGGATTTTGAAGTGCAAAAAGCCATGCTATTGCAAAAACGTAGAATTAAAGCTCCTGCAGAAATTTATGCTTTACTGGAAAGCGGTTTCGCAAAAGCTTCTGCATCAGTAACAGACGCAACTGCTATTTACACATATTACAGCCTTTGTTATGACAAATACAAAGCAGACAACACCAAATTTCCGGTCGAAGTGCTTTTAGACAAATACCTTCAACTCAACAGCCAGCTCGACAAATTAAGCAGCACCAAACCCGAAAAGAGTGTTGAATACAAAACCGCGCAAAGAGGTATGCGTGCCCTGACAAAGGATTTGAGCACTTGTGAAACACTTTCAAAATATTACGAACTCCGTTTTGAAACCAACAAAGACAATGCAGAATGGCTGAACGCCGCACTGTCAAATTTCACGTTGAAATGCGGTGGCATGCCTATTTACAACTTATTGGCCGAAACCAATTATAAACTAAAAGCCACTTCAAAATCGGCTTATTATTTGGCCAATGCTTGTTTGAAACAACGTAAATTCCCGGAAGCCATTCAATACTTCACCGAAGCCGAAGCTCTTGAAACAAATCCGGCGGAAAAAGCATTGTTAGACTATTCACTGGCAACCGGTTTACTAAGCAATGACAAACCTAAGTCGAAAGCACTATTACTTAAAGCCATTTCCTTAGATCCAAAACTCGGAAGAGCCTACTTGTTCTTGGGAGAAATGTACGGCAATGCAGCGGAAGAATGCGGCACAACTGACATTCAGAAAAAAACCGTCTACTATCTCGCCATGGAAACCCTGAAAAAAGCAATTACAGCAGAACCAAGGCTAAAACCCACAGTAGACAAGATGAACAGCGAGTACGAGAGCAAATCTTGGTCAGCGGCTGATATCAGCAAAGCAAAACTCAACGGAAAATCGGTAAAAATTGATTGCTGGATTAATGAAACCGTTATGTTTCCTGAAAAATAATGGGTTCATTTTCAAAAAATAACATTCCTTTATTGTTGGCAATTCCCTTTTGCTGCCTGATTATTGCCTGCGAAAGCAATTTTCGCGAAGTGCAGAAAATGGGCGTTTCTGAATTTGCTCCCAGTGGCGATGCGGATTCCATCAATTTAAAATACACGGATTCCGGACGAATAACAGCCAATTTAATAAGCCCGAAAATGCTGGATTATGCCACGGTAGAATTCCCTTTTACCGAATTTCCAAATGGCATTCACCTCACGCTATATGACAAAAACGGCAAACAAACCTTTATAGTAGCCAACTATGCCATATCGCACAAGGCAACCAATCTCATTGACTTACAAGGCAATGTGGTTATTTCCAATCAAAGTGGTGACAGGCTCGAAACCGATCAGCTGTATTACGACCAGAAAAACGAATGGTTTTTTACCGAAAAAAAGTTTAAATTTACTTCAGCCAAAGGAACTTCTTATGGTGAAGGTATAGACTTCAGTAAAGATTTCAAAAAAATAAACTCCAAAAAAATATCCGGAGAAGTCCAATCAGAATAACTATGAACTATTTAAAATTTACACAATACGCCTACTTACTGGCAGCCATCCTTGTAGCAATAGAAAGTTACAATCAATATCAGGCCGGCGATATGAACAAAGCCATCATCATGGGTATTTTCACTCTTGTTGGTGTCTTTATGTTTTTCTTCCGAAGAAATTTTGCCAAAAAATTTGAAGAACGCAATAAAAAGCCGTAAACATGGAAATTGGAATAATCATTTTATGTTTAATCCTTTCCGCCTTTTTTTCCGGTATGGAAATCGCTTTTGTTTCTTCCAACAAAATCTATCTGGAAATTGAAAAAAAACAAGACGATTTTATTTCCAAAATCCTAACGAAACTTACCCAAAAACCTTCCAAATTCATAGCGACCATGCTCGTCGGAAACAATGTTTCTATGGTAATCTATGGTTTCTTTATGGGAGATGTATTGATGCGTTGCTTTGTATCTTTTGGATTGCACTTTACTGACTTAACGAATTTACTGTTACAAACCACTCTTTCCACTCTGATTGTATTGATGACTTCAGAGTTTTTACCTAAGGTGTTTTTTCAGATTTACGCCAACAGTTTTATCAAGTTTTTTGCGCTACCTGCCTACTTTTTCTATCGCTTATTCTACTACATTTCCTCATTTATGATTTGGATTTCTGATTTTATCCTCAAGAAATTTTTCAAAACCGAGGGTGACCAAATCAACCTTTCGTTCAGCAAAAGTGAACTGGGCAATTACATTTCGGAACAAATGAACTCAGTAGAAGACCATGAAAATGTAGACTCTGAAATCCAGATTTTTCAAAATGCTTTAGAATTCTCAGGCGTAAAAGCACGCGATATCATGACACCCCGAACTGAGCTGGTCGCTGTAGATCTGCACAGTTCTATTGTGGATTTACGGGAACTTTTTATTGAAACCGGTTACTCCAAAATATTAGTCTACTTTAATTCACTCGATGATATTGTAGGTTACGTCCATTCGTTTGAATTATTTAAAAAACCCCGAAGCATCAAATCGGTGATGATTCCGGTAGAATTTGTTCCAGAAACCATCTTCATCAAAGAGGTGATGAACCTATTAACCAAAAAAAGAAAAAGTGTGGCAGTTGTACTTGATGAATACGGCGGCACCTCAGGTATCGTAACCATGGAAGACATTGTAGAGGAACTCTTTGGGGAAATTGAAGATGAGCATGACTCTGACGAAACCCTTACAGAACAACTGCTGGAAGACAACAGTTATTTGTTTTCGACCCGACTGGATGTTGAATACCTCAACGAAACCTATAAACTTAATATTCCCGAGAGTGATTCGTATGGCACCTTGGGTGGATTTATAGTGGATTTCTCTAAAGAGATTCCGCAAAAAGGGGAACAAATTACCATCGGAAACTACCAATTTGTCATCGAAGAAGCTTCAAACAAAAAGATTGAATTGGTCAAAATGACCCTAATTGATTAATTTCTTAAAAAAAATAAAAAATTAATTGAAATTATAACTGGGTGAGTATTATTATTTCACAGATAATTGTATTTTCGCAAACTGAATAAAAATTTAACATAAATAAAAATGGCAGTTTTATCAAAAATTAGAAAACGTTCCGGTTTACTTTTACTGGCGATAGGTTTTGCATTATTGGCTTTTGTCGTGCAGGATTTGTTTACCAAAGGTTTTAAAAGTTTATCCAAAGATGTAGGAAGCGTTAACGGGAAAGATATTTCGTTTGAAGACTTTAGAGTAAAAGTGGCTAATGTTGAAAAAAACAGTCAAGGTCAAGGAATGACTTCTATGCAAGCTTCTAATCAAGTTTGGAATCAGGAAGTAAACATTGCTTTGCTTTCGGCTGAGTTCGATAAATTAGGTATCCGTGTGGGAGAAAAACACATCGTTGAAGTTTTGAAATCAGATCCAAACATAGGTCAAAACCCAATGTTTTTGAATGCTGCTGGGAAATTTGACTTGGCTAAATTCAAAGACTATTTCAAATCAAATCCTGAAGGTCTTCAAATGTTGAAAGACAAAGAGAAAGACGCAGAATTAAATGCAAAATACCAAATCTATACCTCTTTGGTAAAAGGGGCAATGTACACTACAGAAACGGAAGGCAAATTAAAATATGAAGCCGAAACGAATAAAGTGAATTTTGATTTTGTATCGGTTCCATACTCTTCTGTAAAAGACAGTGACGTAAAAATAAGCGATGATGAAATCGTTGCTTACATGAAAACCAAAGAGAAAAAATTCAAATCAGAAGAATCACGTGAATTGGATTATGTTTTGGTTGAAGAAAAACCATCAGCCGCTGACGAAGCTGAAATCAAAAACAAAGTGAACGCTTTATTGACTTCACATGTAGAATTTAAAGATGGTAAAAACGATACTATACCGGCATTCCAATCAGTTACTGACAATGCAGAATTTGTAAACTTAAACTCTGATGTTCCTTTTGATTCCACTTACGTAAGCAAACAAGATTTACCTGCTGAACACGCTGATGCCTTATTCAACTTACCGGCAGGTCAAGTTTACGGACCTTACATGAAAGGAAATTTCTACTGTTTATCAAAAGCCTTAGGCAGAAAAGCAGGAGCAAAAGCCAAAGCCAGTCACATCTTAATCAGCTGGGAAGGAACAAGAGTTCCTAACAAAAAAGAGAAAAGAACTAAAGAGCAAGCTAAAGCTAAAGCAGAAGGTTTATTAGCTCAAGCAAAAGCAAATCCTGGAATGTTCCCGGTATTGGCAATGACTAACTCTGATGATTCATCGGCTCAACAAGGTGGTGATTTAGGATTCTTTGCTCCGGGTCAAATGGTAAAACCGTTTAATGATTTTGTTTTCAATAACCCTATCGGAACTATCGGTTTGGTAGAAACAGAATTTGGTTACCACATCATTAATGTGACTGACAAGCAAGATGCAGTTAAATTAGCTACTATCGCTCAAAAAATTCAGCCTTCTGAAGCTACTAATGACAAAATCTATGAGCAGGCTACTAAATTCGAAATGGAAGCGGCTCAAGGTGACTTCGCTGCTTTAGCGAAAAAAATGAATTTAAACGTGAACCCTTCGGTACGTGTTAAAGCAATTGACGAAAGTTTCGGTAACGTTAGCAACCAAAGACAAATTGTAAAATGGGCGTTTGACAGCAGCACCAGCATTGGTGATGTAAAACGTTTTGAAGTAGTCAACGTAGGTCATGTGATTGCTAAATTGAAAAAAATCACACCAAAAGGCTTGATGGCTGTTGAAGAAGCAAGACCACAAGTGGAATTGATTTTGAAAAACAAAAAGAAAGCTGAGAAAATCAGAGCAAAAATGACAGGAACTTCTTTGGCTACTATTGCAGCTGCTAACAAAGTTACCGTTATGAATGCAGTAGATGTTACTTTGGATAATCCGGCTTTAGCTGGAGCAGGCTACGAACCAAAAGTAGTTGGTACTGCCTTCTCATCAAAAGCAGGTCAGCTTTCTAAAACCATTGATGGAAACTCAGGCGTATTTGTAATTGTAACTAAATCAGTTACCAAAGCTCCTGCCCTTCCAAAACACACAGATTACATTACTAAAGTACAACAACAAGTAGTAAATTATGCAGGAAGAGTAATGCCGGCGTTGAAAAACGATGCTGATATTGAAGACAACCGCGCTGATTTTTACTAAGAAATCGTACTCATATTCTATAAAAAATCCTGAAGATGCTTCAGGATTTTTTTATGCTTTAAATTCAAAATAAACATTACACAGACCAAGCTTTTCTAATCGTACTTTACTTTGAATTACGAATAAATAAAACGTATTTATTGCGACAGTATCATCTCCTGATAAGAAATTACAACCGGAAAACCTTTTGATTTGAAATAAGCCGTAGGATCATCTTTGGCAATACTCAACACAAAATCACCACCCCAGGCACCTAAACTTTTTATTGTCCCGTTGAAATCGGGAAACAATATCTCTTTGATGGTCGCCAACTCCAAAACGTTACTCATCTCAATTTCGTGTTGTTGGAGAGCCAATGCAAAAGGCCCGGGCCCTGTAGCACTAACAACGGCTTGCGTCAGTTTATTAATAGTCGCTATGCTTTGATCATGATGTCCTCTTTTACCGTAAAAAGAAGCAATAGCAGCTTTACTGTTCTGTTTTTTATTTAGATATACAAAAAAGATTTTATTAGTAAAGTCAGGATGAAAATGAACCTCTTCCGCCACAGGCTTACCATCTATCAACTGATAGAGAATACCTGATTTTTTTTGTGCACATGCAATATCATAACCACTGCCTCCAAAACTGTTTTTCAGGAGTTCATAGGCATCTATTTGCAACCACTGAGCAATATTATTAATTAAGGTAGAAGAAGTCCCTAAACCCCATGATTTCGGAAAAGTTAATTCGGTAGTGATTTTGTAACCATGAGACTCCTTGATAAAATGAGGAGAAACCAAATAGGCCTCATGCAAAATCTCGATTAATGTATTTCTGATGCTCTTCTCTTCAACAAAGCGCTCCTTTTGAATGATCGAGTCAAACGAAATGTAATCTTCAAACCAAATGCTGCCATCACTGTCGTAACTGGTCCAATGCAAGAGTTGCCCGGTTCCTTCTTCGACTTTCAGGTTCTGACCAAACTTGGTTGGCAAGGCAAAAGCCAAGGCTCCCTCCAACACTAAATATTCACCGGTGATGAGCAGTTTGCCGTTGCTGTAAAAAGTTTGTCTTGTTTCGTTTTGCTCCATACTATCGGCTCAATGCTTCGCTAAAAGTTACTTTCTTAATTTTTCAATGAGTTCCACTACCGAGGCGTGCGATACGGTATGTTTTTCAAAATAGGCTGCTATGGTTTTACGCTCATCAGCAGTTGCCTGGTATTGATTGAGTATATTATTCAGATGCATTTTCATATGACCTTCCTGAATTCCGGTAGTGGTCAATGACCTCAAGGCGGCAAAGTTCTGTGCCAATCCGGTAGCGGCAACAACCTGCATCAACTCACTTGCTGAAGGTTTTCCTAAAATTTCCAATGCCATTTTCACCAGCGGATGTAAGGAAGTCAAACCACCTACAGTTCCTAAAGCCAACGGAATTTCCACCCAAAAGGTAAAGATTCCGTTTTCAATTTGAGCATGCGACAAACTGCTGTAACGGCCACAGCGCGAGGCATAGGCATGTACTCCTGCTTCTACCGCCCGGAAATCATTCCCCGTAGCCAATACTACTGCATCCACCCCATTCATGATTCCTTTGTTATGTGTTACAGCTCGAAACGGTTCTATCTCAGCTATCCGAACCGCTTGTACCAGTTTTTCGGCAAACTCCTGTGGATTTTCTATTTTCTTTTCAGCCAATTCTTCCACTTTACAGGAAACTTCGGCCCGAACGATACAATTCGGAACATAATTAGAAAGGATACTCATCACCACAGTAAGGTCTTTTTCTGCAGAAGAAAAATCAGCATAATGCAGAGCTGCCTCTTTCAGCGATTTGGCTAATTGCTCCAAACAGGAGTTGATAAAATTAGCTCCCATACTGTCTTTGGTTTCAAAGGTAGCATGCAGTTGGTAATAGTGTGGTAATTCTGCTGTTTTATCTCTCAATTCCAAGGAAAGAATCCCACCGCCACGCTTTTGCATGTTTTTGGTGATGTTCTCAGTCGCAGCCAATAAAGCATCTTTTGTTTTATCGAAAAACGATTGTAATTGAGCTGTAGTTCCTTTGAATAAAAAATGCACCTGACCAATCTTTTCGGTGTTGAGTACCATGGTTTTAAAACCACCGCGAGTGCTCCAAAATTTAGCAGCTTTAGCAGCAGCAGCCACCACCGAACTTTCTTCAATGACCATCGGAACTGAATAATAACGACCATTAATCAGGAAATTAGGTGCTATGCCCAAAGGAAGGTAGAAATTGGTAATGGTATTTTCTATGAACTCATCGTGCAGTTGCTGCAACTTGGCATCGCTATTCCAATATTGTTTTATTGTAGCAACCGCTTTCGTTGGTTGAGCAAAATATTCATTGGCAATCCAATTGATTTTTTCTTCTTTGGACAATTTGGAAAAACCCGACACTGCATTAGTATTCATAGACATGGTAAAAGTTTATGCCACAAAGATAGTGGATAGCAAGTAGATTTTAAAAAGAATCCTAGGGTTTTGGTTCCGTGGATAAAGGTGGTGGTGTTTCTCCCTGATACTCGGTTTCTTTTAAATCTTCCGTTTGTTTTCCTAAACGAACCTTAGGATTTTCCTGAGTTCCGGTTACTTTTATCGGAATACCAATGATGCCAAAAGGAGGTAAACCCAATCGCATCTTGATATTCAGTTTTCCGTCAAAACTGGTTTGCCCTTCAATACGCGGACGGAAGCCTGCCACCTTGAATTTGAAACGTTCAATAGTAATAATATTATTTTTAATAGTCGTTTTAATATCTACTTGAGACAAATCAGGGTTTCTCATAGCTTCTCTGCCGGTTTTACTACTTACGGCTCCAAAGAGCTTGAACCCTTTCATCTTTACTTCCTTAACCGAAAGAGTTCCCCCACCAGCCAAGGAAGGATAGACAGGCTGCAAATTACCATCTAATATCCCGGCTACTTTATAATCAAGAGAAATAATCCCCTCTGCGCTTTCAGCAGCGGTAGCCATTTCACGGAAGAGTCGCACTTCATTATAAGCCCTTTTTACATCAAAGTCTTTGGCCAATACTTTAAAATCAAAGAATGCTTTTTGGGGAGACAGGCTGCCATAAACCACATCCATATTGACGTTACAGCCTATCAAATCAAATCCGGAATTTTTAAGTTCTAACCTACCCTTACTGAGGCTCATTTGCCCTTTCAATCGGTCTAATTGCAGCTCCTGAAAATTGACTTTAGCAGCAGTCGCAACGAACTGCAAATCCAAATTGGGAGGAATCACCACGACTCCTTCTGAAGCAGAAGACTTTGACGGGGCATTTTTTGATGAATCATTTGTAGCAATTGGTGTTGCAGCAGTATTGGTCATAAACTCATCCACATTGATATAGCCCGAATGCAAGGTAAAATTGCCTTTAAGTATAGCTTTATCGGTCAATACAAAGTCGATTACATTTTGTAAATACCCATTCATGTTGAAATCAGATTGGCCATACGCCGCATTGAAATCATCAAAATGCATTTTGTCCTGATTAAAGATAAAAGTCCCGTCTTTAATCAAAAATGGCTTCGGCAAATACTCAGAAGTGGTTTTTATGTTGCGAATCACCAAGGTGCCTTTGTTTTGCAGTTTTTTATACTGTCCGTTCACCACATTGTCTTTCGTTCCTTTGAATGCCAGATCGGCTTTGACATAGCCTTGTACTTCTAACCCTTTTCGGGAAAAGACTTTGTATATTCTGCCCAAATCCAATTCGCCTTTGGCTTTAATATCATAGTTGATATTGTCAAAATTCTGCAATCGGGCGTTCACATAAATGGGTTTGCCTTCAAACACGAAGGAAGCAGGCGTGATATTGACTTGCAAATCCTGCAGCGAACCCTTTTGGTCCAAAACTGTGGCCAACACATTAATATTTTGAATCGGATGCGGATAATAAACCGTTTTAACCAAACCATTTTTAAAGGAAAGGGTTCCATGTGTCACTGGAATTTTGTTCTGCTTTTTGTCGTATACCCCGTTGGAGTTTAGATCCACATGTAGCATCCCCCGCAAGTCCATATTTTCCAGTCCCAAGGCCCGATCCATTTTGGCCAAATCCATTTTAGCATTGATGCGGGCGGCTATTTTGGGTTGGGTTAAACCTTCGGTTTTAATAATAGCTTTGAAATAATCTTTATCCACATTAAAGAAAATGGAATCGATGTTTACCTTGAGCTTTTCGGTATCCAACGAAGGCAGTCTAGTATCAAAATTCAGATAGATGTTTGATGCCGGAAAAGGCGCTTTTTTATAGGCTATAAATCCGTCTCTGATTTTCATGTTGAATGCCAAATCGGGCTTTTGGTTCAGGGAGGCAATGTATTTTCCTTTGAGTGTCAACAGTAAATCGGTGCTGCCTTGTACTTTAGACTTTTCAAGCCAAGTCACATAGTGAGGCGGCAACGCGGTAAAGAAATCGTTGAGTTTGCTGTCTTCGGATTTGATGTTAAAATCCATGTCGTAGCCATTGCTCAGGAAATCAAATTTTCCTTTGAACTCTACGGGGAGTTTATTAATTTTTAGATTGTTCTGTTCAAAGATAAACGCTAGGGAATTGGTATTGATTTTGGTAATCAAATCGGCGTTGACTTTTTTGTTTTTGAGGTATTGTTCTCCTCCGTAATTCAAGTCAAACGATTCGATTCTGGCTTCGGTATACAAATCGAAAATTGCTTTATTCAAATCACCGTTTCCTTCATAATTAAATCCTTTGGCATCGATTAAAATTTTGGTTGATTTATCGTCATACACCAGATGGCTGTCTTCAATGGCAATTTTTTCCAAGCGCAGGGAAGTATTGCTTGTGGTATCTTTTTCGGTCTCCTTCTCTTCCGAATTATAAACATTATAATTGGCTTCCCCGTTGGCATTGACTTTAACATTCATCAAAGCATTGGAAACATATATCTCGTCTATCGTCACTTTCTTGTCAAAAATCAGGGTTTTGATATTAATACCGAAAGCTATTTCGTGAGCCGAAACCAGCGTTTCTTTGGCATAAGGAGCAGAACCTTTTAAAGAGAAATCCGTCAGTGTCAGTGTTAAAGAAGGAAAATGATTGAAGAAAGACAGGTTGGCTTCTTTAAAGTTGAGCTCCCCGTTCAGTTTTTTATTGGCAAAAGCCTTTACCTCTTCTGCAATTTTTCCGGGAAAAAGCACAGGTATCAAAAACAGGACTAAAAGAATGGTCCCAACGGTAACTCCGGTAATCTTTAAAATCCTGAAGATTATTGATTTTGAAGGCTTTTTCATAGGACAAAAATACTACTCATAAAAAGAGTACAAAAGATTTGTAAACATTATTTCCATAAAAATACAAAAAGCCGCACATTTCTGCACGGCTCTTCAAAATAATTATACTAACTAATCTAACCTTACTGTTTCATCAACTTCATCGTTTTGGTGTGACTGTTCCCATCGGTAACTTTTACTAAATAAATTCCTTTGTTCAAATCACTGACATTGTATTCATATTCTTCCAGTTGGCCATTGGTAAAAGCTTTCACTAATTGACCGGTCACAGAATAGATTTCGACTTTGGCAGTATTGGCATTTATAGTAAAATGACCCGTAGCGGGGTTAGGTGCTAAAACCACTTCTTCCAAATCATTGAAATCTTCAGTTCCCAAAGCTGCCTGATTTCCGTAAATTCTGAAACCACCCGCTTCAATGGTAATTGCTGCTGTAGTATTGGAAACATTAATTGTGGTATTATCCATTAAATTCACCCAAGTCCCGGTATAGGGAAAATCGGGAGTAACATTTTGGGAAGATGTACCAAAATTGGTTAAGATAACAACATTCTTTAATTGGGAAGTCGGCAAGGAATTATCATAAACATAGATGCGTTGCAAAAGAACATTTGTGGATACCGGACTGATTGCGTAATTACCGTTAAATACAACGTTATTCTTTTTGAGATTAATCATTTTCGCCCAATTGTTGTAAACGGTAGCACGTTGTGAAACACCCAGCCAATTGTTGGTCCACTGTGGTTGCGGTTTTGTCGCTAATTTACAATCACCCGCAGTAGCATCGGAATCAGTATTAACGCTGTTATTGGTACAAGTAAAGATGGAACTATTCATTCCCAAGTCGCCAAAATGCCAAATCATTTTTGGCCCGGGTACTAATAATGAAATAGCTCCAATTGATGACATTCGGGTAAGGCAGTTATTCAAACTTCCCACTGGTGGATTCGTTCCGCTGCCCAAACCATAAGTAATTCCGGAGTACATCAACCTTTCTTTATCATGGCTTTCAGGATATCCCATCAAACGTTTTCCTGAAAAACCGTGTGCTGTTGCTCCTATGCGACTAATATCTGCGCCGGTAGTATATCCTTCCATTAATTGGGAATAGGCATAGGTCATTTCTCCCCACATCATAATTCCTTTACTTGGTGTTTCAGACAGACGGTAATTAGCCCATACTTGTTCTTCGCTGTCAATGCCCAAATGTTCAAAAATAACATAGTGATAAGGATCTAATGACCAAGAGTAGTCCGCATAGTCTTCAAGGATGGCTACTCTATCTGCTTGATACGCGTTGGTACACGTATCGTCACCGGCAGAGCATGCTTGAGTAAACCCTTTGGTTAAGTCCCAACGGAATCCATCTATTTTAAATTCCTCTACCCATTGCTTGATGACTCTTTTTACAAAATATTTGGTATAGACAGAGGCATGGTTAAAATCATTTCCTACTCCATAGCTGTGTTTGGCAACGGTATTAAAATACGGATTATCCGAAGCTGGTGATCCATAACCGGTATTGTTTGGGTCTGTTTGCCACATGCGTACCAAAGGACATCTTCCAAAAGCATGATTCAAAGCCACGTCAAGAATAACGGCAATTCCATTTTGATGACATAAATCTATAAACTCCTGCATTTTGGCTTTGGTTCCGTAAAACTTATCCAAGGCCAAATGGAAAGCAGGATTATAGCCCCAACCTTCATTCCCTTCAAACTCCATAACAGGCATTAATTCGATTGCATTTATCTTAAGGTTTTTGAAATAATTGATACGGTCAATTAACGACTGAAAGCATCTGTTAGCGTCAAAATCACGAAGTAATACTTCATAAACTACCAGATTGTCTTTGTTTGGTTTTACAAAATTAGTTGTCGCACTACTCCATGGATAGGCAGTTTGTCCAGTTTGCAACACAGACACTTCAAACTGTTGTCCGGCAGGATAGGTTGGCATATTAGGATAGTTAGTAGCAGGAATAGTGGAATCATCATAAGGAGACAATACCAAAGTTGAATAAGGATCAGCCACTTTTACAACCGCTTGTGAATTAGTCGTTGGTGTTTGATCGACTACCCAATATTGAAAAGTGTTATTCACTCCGGGAGTCAAACCTGTAAGTTCCAACCAAAATTTACCTGTTGATGGGTCTTTTTTCATAGCATAGTTTCCATCTGGCGTCCAGTTGTTGAAACTACCTGCAACATAAACAAAGTCCTTTCCTGGTGCCGTTAACACCAAGGTTGCCTTTGAAGCGTCGGAAGTATTGTAATTGATTCCGTCTTCCAGATTGGCTGCCATGGCCTGGTTGACTGTTGGTGGTACAACAATAACGCTAAAACGCTTGTTGAAAACAGTAATCCCCTGAGTTATTTGCAACACATAGGATTTATTGGCCGTAATGTTGGTATCTGTAAAGCTGTAGGAAGCCCCAGTACTAGTATTGATACTTACGCCATTCGCAAACAAATTATAATCAGCATTGCCATTAGTATTATTTGCTGTAATGGAAAGGTTTTGTCCAGAGTTAATAATTGTGGTTGTATTCTCTGTTGGCGTTACCAAAGAAGATTGGAAGGCTCCAACATTTAAAAAAGTATCAGCAGTTTGTGCACTTCCCGCAGCATTTCTCAAAACCACACAAATTTGCGTGATAGAACTACTGGTTGAAACCCCAAAATAGGTATACAAATCAGGACTCATGGTAAGCGAATAGGTCGTTCCTGAAACAAACGTCAAAGCGGGCTGGGTGGTGTTGTTACCCCAGGTCCCTTTCACTGCACTCCACTGTACCCCGTCAACAGTCAAGCCAATATGGGCATAAATTGTACCCGTATAACTGGCTAATGGCGTTCCGGTTTTATCAAAATTAAGTGTCACTACCCCGGAAGCTATTGCCGGAGAAGGTGTAGTAGTCATTTGAGAGAACCCTAATGAGGTTACCAATAAGAAAAACAAAACAATTTTTTTCATAGTATCTATTCAGTTAAAAAAGGCTATTCAAAAAGAATAGCCTTTTATTTTAATTTAAGTTAGTTTATAACAACGTAACAGTGTAGTGTTTTGGTTCAATGCCACCAGTAGCTACTTCACTGAAATTAGCCACAATCAAATAGTCCCCGGTAACTGTTATCGGAATATTAGCCCCGTTTGCTTCTAAAGACAAATCATTACCATCATCTCCAAAGTTAGTTGACCAACCATCATCCAATCGGAATTTATAACCTCCTCCCGCTGTCATGTGGATTGTTATAGAATACAGATGTGTAGTCAAATCATAGTCCATGTTGGTATCAGAACCCCAACCAGTTGGTGTAGCATCTCCAATGATACCCCAGTTTGGCCAAGCTGGATAAGGGGTTAATGTAATGGTAAATGAATTTGAATATTGTGGTAAGCTTCCTAAACTACCCACTGTAGATTTGATGCGAACCTCAATATTACTGGCAACAAAAGGTGCAAAACCGGCATTTAAGGCTGCTGAGTTTAACTCTCCTACCGTAAAGTTTTGATATTTGCTAATAGTAGTAGCCACAGTTACAGGAGATGCGAAATCGTTTCCTGCCTCATCAAATTCAATACTGTAATTAACCACTGTCTGGGTACCGTCATAGGCGGCATAATCCCACACGAAAGTCGTTGCCAAATCATCGGGAGTATCGTGATTCAAAACCATACTGAGAGTGGCTGGTGCTTTCAGTGTTGGGGCTGTATCTGTTGATACCGGTTGTCTTTTGTCCACATCATCGGTACATGAAACCGCAAGGGCAACCCCCATAAAACCAACTAGAAATCTAGATATATTTTTCATAATATGCATTTCTTTAAAATTATAATTGCGTAATGGTATACGTCAAGCCCGTAAAATCTACGGTGATATAATAGGTTCCGGCAGCCGAAATCGGAATATTGGCTCCTCCATTATCTAAAGACAGGTTGGTATCATCATCCCCATAGTTAGTTGACCAATCATGGTTCAATCTAAATTTAAAGGCTCCTACGCTCATGTTCATGATAATGGTATATTTACCGGTAACGGGATTATAATCCATAAGGGTATCAGAACCCCACCCTGTTGGTGTTGCATCTCCAATGATACCCCAAGCATCAACCACTGGTGTAATGGTATAAGTATGGTTAACAAAATCAGCTACAATAGTATACGTTCCGGCTGTTACCGAAATGTTGGCTCCTCCGGATTCTAATGAAAGATTATTTCCGTCATCACCATAATTGGTAGTCCAACTGCCGTCAACTCTAAACTTAAATTCCCCTGTGAACAACTCAGTAGTAATCGAATAAGTTTCGGTCATTGGATTGAATCGCATTGCTTTATCGATACTCCATCCGCCACCGTCTCCCGTCAAAGCACTACCAATAATGCTCCAAATAGGCTGATAAGGTGTCACTTTCAAAGTATAGTAATTCGAAGTTCCCGCTGAACTGGTTATACGCACATCCATCAATCCCTCAACTCTAGGCGCCAAGCCTAAATTTTTGGCTGCAGTATCAAGCCCTCCTTGAGTAACATCTAAAAAATGATCCGTTGTTGTTCCAATAGTGAGTGGTGTTGCAAAATCGGTTCCGGCAACTGCTGCTTCAACCGTATAAGTTACATCACTCCCGGTTGGATTTTCAGTATCAGTCCATACAAAGGTAGTAGCCAGATTCCCTAATTTAGATCCATCTATAATGATATTGAAACTTGAATTGGGTGTCAATAACTTTAAACCTGTCTCAGTCGTGCCTCCTCCGGTATCCTGAACATCTTCTGTACATGAAAGTGTCATGATACTGATAAAAGCCAAAACTATTTTAAGTGTATTTTTCATAATTATTTATCTATAAATTATTTACTAATAACCTGTGTTTTGGGTTAAATTCTTATTTGCCTTAAGAGAATTATCCGGCACTGGGAATACTTTTCGGTTATCTGAAATAGACGTTCCGTTCAAACTGTTTCCTTTCCATGCCCAGTTATATCCCGTAGTATATTTTCCAAAACGAATCAAATCCTGTCTTCTGTGTCCTTCCCAGTGTAATTCTCTGGCTCTTTCATCAAGTATAAAGGCCAAGTTAGCAGAAGTAACAACAGGACTGTTTGCTCTGAGTCTTAAGGCATTGATATAGCCCAGTGAAGTAGCATCGGCATTAGGAGCAATAGTTGAATTGGTAGCCCCATCACGACGCATTTGCGCTTCGGCATACATTAGGTATACATCAGCCAATCTAAACAGTGGGAAATCAGTATCTACAAAGGTAGAGTTTGTTCCTGCCACACCAAGTGATGATTTGTTAGAGTATTTTGCCAAAATATACCCTTGCCCCTGAGTAGAGATGTTGGTGATATCAATTGGTCTTGAACCTGAGATAATAGTATTTCGTGTATCGTTGGTAAATTCAGCACCATCGAACTTCTGAACAAATTGTTTTCTGAGTCGAAGTGCACCTCCCCAGCCTCCAACACCCAGGTCAGAACCATTGTTTTCAACAGAACCTACTTCTCCGTTGATAATTACAGTAGTAGCCCCATAGTTTTGGGTTACTTGCCCGTCTGATTGCAGTGTGAAGATCATTTCAGGTGACGAATTATTATCCGCCGTAAAGTTGAACAGATAATTTGAATTCAAAGTATAGCCGCCATCCATAATATCATTACAGGCCGCCATACATTCAGCATATTTAGGTGTGCCAATGTATACTTCAGCATTTAAATAGATTTTAGCTAAAATCATTTGAGCTACAGCTTTGTCTACCCTGCCATATTCGTTGGTTCTGGCTGGTTTCAAATCAGGCATTACTGCGTTTAACTCATCTTCAATAAAAGTGAAGAGTTGTGCTCTGCTGTATTCAGGACCTACAAAGTTAATCGGGTCATTTTCCGTAATGAATGCGGCTTTGCCAAATAAATCCATCATGTTATAATACGCCAACGCTCTCAACACTCTTACTTCCTGTCTGTACAAGGCAATATTGGCCACATCGGTAGCGTTGGTAATACCTCTTGAAGCCAATTTCTCAGGAGTTGACTGTCTTAAAAAATCGTTGGCAATGGCCACTTCAGCCATGGTTCTACTGTACATTCCCAATAAAATTGGATTGGCAGAAGTCCAAGTGTTTCTTTGCAATTCAGCTACACCCTCGTCACCTTCATAACTCCAAACGGCTTCGTCTGTAGTCAAATCCTGAAGGTACCACATACATCTTCCAAACTGACTGGTTCCTGCATCAATCCCTTGCAGGAATGAGGAACCTGCGTCACCGGTACCGGTTAATGATAAATTACCATACACCCCGGCTAATGCTTGTTTATATCCTTGAGGTGTTGAAAATAAAACCTCTGCAGAATTTACAGTCGGGTCTGTAGATGCTACATCCATATCGTTAGTGCAAGACTGAAGTCCTGCCAACATCATAAGGGATACAATTATTGTTATTTTTTTCATATCGCTATTTTTTAAAATTTCACGTTAGCTCCAAATAAGATAGTACGTTGTCTTGGGTAAATGGCCAAGTCAACTCCATTTTTATCAACTTCAGGGTCTAACCCACTATATTTTGTAATGGTAAATACATTTTGACAACCGGCAAACAATCTTACAGAGGCTTTTCCTTCTAACCATTTCGGGAAGGTATATCCTAAAGTAATATTGTCCATTTTTAAGTACGAACCATTTTCAATCCAAATATCTGACAATGGTAGTTTGCTGTCTGATTTAGTCACAAAACCGGTCTCCAATACGTTGGTCGGAATGTTTCCGGCTGCGTTTCCTGTGTTTAGGTTTTGGAATTGTGCTCTACCGGCATTCACTGCATTGAAGACTCTGTTACCCAAACTGGCTCTTAAGTTGAATGAAAAATCAAGATTTTTATAATTCATAGAAGAAGCAAAACCAAAAGTAGCTTTTGGTGCCGGGTTTCTGTAGATGTATTTATCCGAAGCGTTGATGATTCCGTCCCCGTTCAAATCGGCATAAGCCCCTTCAATTGGTTTACCGGCGGTATCATACAATTGTTTGTATACAAAGAACGAGTATGGAGCATACCCTTCTCTGTAAATTTGAGCTTGGGTACCGGTTCCGGTAATGTTATCCCCTACTCTAATGTCAGCATTATTGATTAGTTCAGTAATCTTTCTGTCAAAATGAGTAACGTTAAAGTTTACATTCCAATTGAAGTCTTGGGCTTTTACTACTTCAGCATTCAAGTTGAACTCAATACCTTTAGTGGTAAAGCTACCAACATTTTGATACACTACGTTCGAAAAGTTACCTCCATCAGCCACCGGACCGTTAACCAATAAATCTTTTGATTCTTTATAGAATACATCTACCGCACCTGTTAAACGGTTTGAAAAGAAACCATAATCAATTCCGGCATTATATGTAGTTGTTTCCTCCCATTTAATGATAGGGTTGTAAGCTGTAGAAACTGCAATAGGTGTTGGAGATGGTCCAAAATAGTATTGAGACGAACCACTTCCGGTCACATAACTTTGAAGGTAAACCGTTGCATTATCCTGACCTAAATCTTGTTGTCCGGTAACCCCCCAGCCTAAACGAAGTTTTAAATCAGTTAGGGTTTTGTTTTCTTTGAAGAAATCTTTATTCACTTTCCAAGCAAAAGCTACTGCCGGGAAATTCCCGTAACGGTTATCTTTTGCAAATCTTGAAGAACCGTCTCTTCTGTAAGACAAGGTCAACAAGTATTTATCATCATAATTGAAATTGGTTCTTCCAAAGAAACCAACTAATACTACAGGAGTTTTAGAACGGTGTTGTGGAAATCCTGTTGGTCCTGTAGTAGCCAGGTTCGGGTCATTGACATTTCCTGTTACATAGGTTTTACTTTCAATTTTTTGATATGAATACCCTGCTGTAGCATCGAAAACTGTTTTTCCAAAAGTTTTGTTGTACGCTAAATAAGAATCGAATAATTTATTCTTTTTATTTGAGGTAGAATATTCATTTGTCCCGTAAGGAATATTGTTGTTTTGTCCTGACGAAGCAGCATCGCTACCTGCCAGTTTTCTTCTTTTACCGTCTCCTTCGTCATACCCTGCATTTAAAACTACTCTCAAGTCAGGGAAGAAGTGCAATTTATAATCCAATTCGATATTACCAAATAATCGGTTATACTCACCCGTATCATGTGTTTGCAATAATTGAGCAACCGGGTTTCTCGGAGTCTGACTAATCAACTCATTAGTTGTTGTATTGTAGTACTCATGAAAACCTCCGTAAGGAGAAGCAGCATCATAGACCGGCTGTGTTGGGTCATAGTTGATGGCAGCACCTTCAACAGCATCGGTAAAGCGGTTACGCTCGTTTGAGTAGTTGGCATTTACCTTAAATTTCAAATGATCTTTAAAAAAAGAAGGGTTTAAAGCTACTCCTACAGTGTTTCTGTTGAAAGAGTTAGTAAGCCTTAAACCTTCCTGATAGGTATTCCCCAAAGTCAAGCGGGACGGTATCGTATTGAATAAATTACCGCGCAATGAAATATTGTTATCTACATAATCCGTTCTGCGGTAAATTTCTTTTTGCCAATCGGTATTTGCAGTACCCAATCTTGGTAATACATCCGGATAATGATCGGTAACTACCTGTCTGAATTGTTCTGCACCGAAAACATCGACTGTTTTTACCAGCTTACCCGAACCATATTGGAAATTGTAATCCACGGCCAGTTTTTTAGCTCCTTTTTTAGTAGTAATCAAGATAACCCCATTCGATGCACGAGAACCATAGATGGCTGTTGCTGATGCATCTTTCAACACCGAAATCGATTCGATGGTACTTGGGTTAAGTGATGCCAAAAACGAAGTGGAACCTGTACCGGTATTGTTATCCAATGGCAATCCATCGATTACAATCAACGGGTCATTGGAAGCATTCAAAGAAGCTCCTCCGCGGATTCTGATTTCAGAACCTGAACCCGGCGCTCCCGAAGTGTTAACAGTAACACCCGCTATTCTTCCGTTTAATAAATTTTCTGCTGTCACATTAGCTCCTTTATTGAAATCCTTAGCAGCCAAAACCGCCACCGATCCGGTAGCATCTTTTTTCTTAACAGAACCATACCCCACTTGCACCACTACTTCTTGTAGCTGATTGGACGATTCTTCTAAGCTTACGTTTACAGATTTTTGACCGGTATATTTTACCGTTTCGTTGGCGTACCCAATAAAACTGAAGACAACAACGTCTCCGTTTTTAAGTCCACCTAACTGAAATTTTCCGTCAAAATCTGTTGAGGTACCTAATTTAGCACCTTGAACAGTTACATTTACTCCTGGTAAGGGTTGGTTTGATTTTTTATCAACAACAACTCCGCTTAAAGTGCTCTGAGCCAAAACACTAAAAGGCAGCAACAGGAATAAAAATAACAACTTTTTGTAAATTGTTTTCATACATTTTGTTTAGGTTAAAAAATTGAATTTTGTGCTTATACTTATACTTCGAATGTTAAATTTATGTAAAAATTTCAACCTACCTGATGTAACAATTGTTAAATGTCCATCGAAAACGTTTTCGTGTTGAAAACTTTTTATATTTTATAATAAATTAATAGTAAAATTGAAAGAATAAAAAAATACATCTATCTTTATTCAGAAATCAGCTTTACCAAACTAACCTCATGAAAAGAAAAGTAACTTTAAAGCAAATCGCCAAAGAACTTGATGTTTCTATCTCTACCGTATCAAAATCATTGCGTAACAGCATGGAAATCAGCGAAGATACCCGACAAAAAGTTCAGGCTTTTGCTAAATTATACAACTACAAACCCAACAACATTGCCCTGAGTTTAAAGAACAAAAAAACCAAGACAATTTGTATTATTATTCCTGAAATTATTCATCATTTTTTCGCCACCGTAATCAGCGGTGTAGAAAGTGTTGCCAACGAAAACGGCTACAACGTACTGGTCTGTCTTTCAGACGAATCCTTTGACAAAGAAGTGATTAACATGGAGATGCTGGCCAACGGAAGTATCGATGGCTTCATCATGTCGCTGTCTAAAGAAACCCAACAGAAGAAAGATTTTCACCATATCGTCGAGGTCATCAACCAGGGAATGCCCGTGGTGATGTTTGACCGCGTAACCAATGATATTTTGTGTGACAAAGTGATTATTGACGACAACCTTGCCGCCTTTAACGCCACCCAGTACCTGATAGACAAAGGCTTTAAAAAAATAGCACTGATTACCACCATAGACTACGTCAGCGTTGGAAAACTCAGAACCGAAGGCTATAGCAAAGCGTTGAAAAACAACGACCTGAAAGTGGATGAAAGTATCATTTTAAAAATCGAAGACACCGAAAACTTTGAAGCTTCCATAGAAGAATTGATTACCGCCAATCCGGACCTGGAAGCCATCTTTGCCGTAAACGAATTATTTGCCGTAACCGCCATTAAAACGGCCAATAAATTGGGTAAAAAAGTCCCTGAAGACCTCTCTGTCATCGGTTTTACCGACGGCATTATTTCCAAATATTCTTCCCCCAGCATTACTACTGTGAGCCAAAACGGAATCAAAATGGGTGGCAAAGCGGCCAAAATGCTCATTGAGAGACTGGAAGCCGAAGAAGAGGAAGAAGAACAATACCGCACCGAAGTGATCGAAACCGATTTGGTCGAACGGGAATCCACCATTTAACCGCGCCTTTCAGGCTCCTTGTTTATAAAAAATTGAGACGCTTCCACTCCGTACTCAACAGGGCTTTTTGTGGGGTTTTGTTCGGAGTGTGTCCGATGTGTGTCCGATGTGTGTGCGATGTGTGTGCGATGTGTGTCCGAGTAAAAAGGTATTTTCATCGGACACACATCGGAGACATAATGCTTTCATCACGCACACATCCTGAACCAAGGCTAGCGAAAAAAGATAGCTCATCTTCTCGAAGACTGGTTTCAGTCTGCTGCTATTTATCAACAAAAAACGTTTTCGTAAGCTCAGGAGGGCATTTTTTTTATGGAAAGCCAACACAATTTAAATTCTTTAGTATCTTTACCACAATAATCAAAGCTTATACTTTACTTCGAAAACAGAGTAAGTTTTGATAAGTATAACGCTTATCGTACTATAAACCAATAAATTACGATAATGGAAAAGCGTAAGTTAGGTTTCTGGGAAATCTGGAACATGAGTTTCGGTTTCTTGGGAATACAATTCGGTTTTGCCCTTCAAAACGCAAACACCTCAAGAATTTTTGATACCCTAGGCGCAGAAGTCGATAAAATAGGACTGTATTGGTTAGCGGCACCGTTAACCGGACTGATTATTCAGCCTATAGTGGGTTATTTCTCAGACAGAACCTGGACCCGATTAGGACGCCGCAGGCCTTACTTTTTAGCCGGGGCTATACTGTCGTCTTTGGCATTGATTTGTATGCCTAATTCTCCCACACTGTGGATTGCCATTGGCACGCTTTGGATTATGGACTCCTCGATAAACATTTCGATGGAACCGTTTCGTGCCTTTGTAGGCGATAACCTTTCTGAAAAGCAAAGAACTCTTGGTTTTGCCATGCAAAGTTTCTTTATCGGATTAGGTGCAGTTGTCGGTTCGGCGCTCCCTTATGTGTTTACCAATTGGTTTAACATTCAAAACACAGCTCCCGAGGGAATTGTACCGCCCTCTGTAAAATGGTCTTTTTATGTAGGCGGACTGGTCTTTCTTTTGGCTGTAATTTGGACCGTGGTAAAATCCAAGGAATATTCCCCGGAAGAGTTGGAAGCTTTTGAAAATGCCAAAAAAGACGCGGTCAAACCAACAGATTCGCAAGCTGAAAACGGGTGTACCGAGAAAAGACAGTTCAGCATTGGACTCGTATTGGCCATCATAGGGCTAATCTTGTCCTATTTTGTACACGACATCAACACCAACAGCAAAAACAGCCACAAAGAGCTGTATATTCTGTCTGTAGGCATCCTGACTGCCGGAGTCCTGTTTGCTATAGTTTCCCAATTGCGAAAAAACAACATCCGAAACGGCTTCACCATTATTGTAACCGATTTGTTAAACATGCCTAAAACCATGAAACAGTTGGCTTGGGTACAGTTTTTTTCCTGGTTTGCTTTATTTGCCATGTGGATTTATACGACTAAAGCGGTCACCGGTCACGTTTTTGGAACCAATGATACTACATCAAAACTTTACAATGATGCTGCCGACTGGGTTTCTGTGATGTTTACGGTATACAACGGGGTAGCTGCCGCAGTTGCCTTCTTATTGCCGGTCTTAGCCCGACGAACCAGCAACAAATTTACCCACATGCTGGCGCTGATTGCCGGCGGATTAGGCTTAATTTCTATTTATTTCCTTTCGGATAAAGTGGGATTGCTTTTGGCCATGATTGGTGTGGGAATTGCTTGGGCCAGTATCCTTTCTATTCCTTATGCCATGCTCTCAGGAGCCTTGCCTTCGAGCAAAATGGGATACTATATGGGAGTTTTCAATTTCTTTATCGTGATTCCGCAAATTGTAGCCGGAACCATACTGGGCTTTTTAGTGAATACATTTTTCAATGACGAACCTATTTATGCCCTGATTATCGGCGGACTGTCTATGATATTGGCAGGATTATTAACCTTGACGGTAGCGACCAACAAAAAGATTAACATTAATGACTAAAAAAGCATTTATTTTCGACCTCGACGGCGTAATTGTGGACACGGCTAAATACCATTTTTTAGCCTGGCAAAAAATTGCCGCCGAACTGGGAATCGAATTTACACCCGAACACAACGAAGAATTAAAAGGGGTGAGCCGTGTGCGTTCACTCGACATTATTTTGGCTTTGGGCAACATCAAAGCAACTCCCGAAGACAAGGAGAAATGGCTGACCCAAAAAAACGCAGACTACCTTTCCTATATTGAGAATATGGATGAAAGCGAAATTTTGCCGGGAGTCATCAATGTGCTCCAATTTATTAAAGAGAAACAACAATTCATAGCATTGGGCTCGGCCAGCAAAAACGCCAGACCCATATTGGAAAAAGTAAAGATATTACACCTGTTTGACGCCATTGTCGACGGCAATGATGTCACCAATGCCAAGCCCGACCCTGAGGTATTCCTCAGAGCGGCTCAACTGGTTAATGCCAAAAATGAAGATGCCATCGTATTTGAAGATTCTGTGGCGGGGATACAGGCGGCCAACATCGCCAACATGATTAGTGTAGGGATAGGCGATGATAAAATTCTACACGAAGCCAAATACAATTTTAAAGATTTTACTTTTATGGATACTTCGTTTATCGAAGCACTCATCAACTAAAATTGAATGATCAAAGGACAATAAAAAAATTACAATGAACCAAGATTATATCAAACCAGACAACTGGTCGATTATTGAAGAAGGATTTGATGCCGAGCAGGTGAAATCTTCCGAAAGTCTTTTCAGTATTGGGAACGGAGCCATGGGACAACGTGCCAATTTTGAAGAATACTATTCCGGAGACACCTTTCAGGGAAGTTATATTGCCGGGATATATTATCCGGACAAAACCAAAGTGGGTTGGTGGAAAAACGGGTATCCCGAATATTTTGCCAAAGTACTCAACGCCCCGAACTGGATTGGTATCGACATCGAAGTTAACGGAGAAGTGTTGGATTTAGCTACTTGCAAAGTAGCCGATTTCAAACGCCAGTTAAACATGAAAGAGGGTTGGTACCATCGTTCCTTTACCGCAACCTTACCAAACGGAACCGAGATTGCGGTGAATGTGCGTCGTTTTCTTTCGTTGGATTTAGACGAACTGGGCGCTATCAAATATGAAATCACGCCCAAAAACAAGCAGGCAACCGTAGTTTTCAAACCGTACTTGGATGCGGGGGTTCATAACGAAGACGCCAACTGGGAAGAGAAATTTTGGGAACCATTACAAACCCAACACAACGAGAACGAAGCTTTTGTAGTAGCCCGCACCTTCAAAACCCATTTTGAGGTAGCTACTTACATGCACAATACCATTTTAATCAACAATGAAAACCAACACTTCAAACCTGCCTTTGTAGACACCTCTTCTAATAAAGTGGTTTTTACCTATGAAACACTGGTAGGTCAAGGACAAACTATAGCCCTGCAAAAACTGGGAGGGTACACCGTCTCTATGAATCACGCTACGGAACATCTGATTCCGGCAGCACAGCACAATATCCAAAAAGCACTGACTTTAGGGTATGACACCTTGTTGCAAAATCAAATCGAGGCCTGGGCCAAAATTTGGGAGATGAGCGACATCACCATCGAAGGCGACGTGAAAGCCCAGCAAGGGATTCGTTTCAATATTTTCCAGCTCAACCAAACGTACCTCGGTAAAGACAGCCGATTGAATATTGGTCCTAAAGGATTCACGGGAGAGAAATACGGCGGTTCTACTTATTGGGACACGGAAGCCTACTGCATCCCATTTTACATGGCCACCAAAGACCAGCAGGTCGCCCGAAACTTATTGACCTACCGCTACAACCAGTTGGATAAAGCTATTGAAAATGCCGGCAAATTAGGATTTACCAATGGTGCGGCTTTGTACCCTATGGTGACTATGAACGGAGAAGAATGTCATAACGAATGGGAAATTACCTTTGAAGAAATACACCGAAACGGCGCTATTGCTTTTGCCATTTTCAACTACCACCGATTTACAGGAGATTACAGTTATATCCCTGAGAAAGGCTTGGAAGTACTGATTGGTATTGCCCGTTTTTGGCATCAAAGAGCCACCTACTCTACCCATAAAAATCAATACATGATTTTAGGGGTTACAGGTCCCAACGAATACGAAAACAACGTCAACAATAATTTCTATACTAATTATTTGGCCAAATGGTGTATCGATTATACTATGGCACAAATCAAGAAGGTAGAACAAGAATACCATGCGGATTATGTTCGCATCATGAACAAAGTCAAATTATCCGATGCAGAGATTACGCATTGGAAAAAAGTAGCCGACCACATGTATTTTCCTTACTCGGAAGAACACGGAGTCTATTTGCAACAAGACGGTTTTCTGGACAAAGAATTGGTAAAAGTGCATGATTTAGACAAAAGCCAACGACCAATCAATCAAAAATGGTCGTGGGACCGCATCCTGCGTTCGCCTTATATCAAACAAGCGGATACCTTGCAGGGTTTCTATTTCTTTGAAGACCATTTTACCAAAGAACAATTGGAGAAACACTTTGATTTTTACGAACCGTTTACCGTACATGAAAGTTCGCTTTCTCCTTGTGTCCACTCTATTCAGGCAGCTACTTTGGGAAGAATGGAACAGGCTTACACCTTCTATTTAAGAACTTCCCGCTTGGACTTGGACGATTACAACAAAGAGGTCGAAGAAGGCTTACACATCACTTCCATGGCCGGAACCTGGATGAGTATTGTGGAAGGTTTTGGCGGTATGCGGGTTAAAAACGATGCCTTGCATTTCGAACCGAGAATTCCGGCAGAATGGCATGGTTACTCGTTTAAAATCAACTTCAGAAATCAAATTCTGAAAGTAGCCGTGCATCAAAACGAAACCAAATTTTCACTGGAAGGCGACAAAGAACTGACCGTTTATGTCAACGGAAAAGCAATATTGGTAGAACCTAACGGATTGGTTACGGTTTAAAAATAGGAATAGTTAAACCCGACAGACATTGAAAACCTGTCGGGTTTTTAATTTTATAATAGTATGAAAAAAATAGTCTTCTTGTCGTTTTTGTTTTCAGCGGTTTCATTCGCTCAGGTTCAAAAAACGGAACCGCCGTTTTGGTGGAGTGATATGAATCTTTCTGCAGTGCAAATTATGTTCTACGGAAAAAACATAGCACAAAGTGAGGTATCGGTTTCCAACGGCATTGTCATCAAAGGCATTCAAAAAACAGAAAATCCTAACTACGTTTTCGTAACCATCGACACCAAAAATGTTCCGGCACAGGATTTTGTCTTCACTTTCAAAAACGGTAAAAAATCATTCACTCAAAACTATTCACTCAAAGCCAGAAAAGCCGGTTCTAAATTCCGAAAAGGCTATGACAGTTCGGATATGATTTATTTGATTATGTCGGATCGCTTTGCCAACGGAAATCCCAACAACGACAGCGATGCCTCGGTAACCGAAAAAGCAGACCGCAGCAATCCCAACGGGAGACACGGAGGCGATATTCAGGGCATCATCAAAAACTTAGACTATATTCAATCGCTGGGGGCTACCGCCGTTTGGCCAACGCCGCTTTGTGAAGACAATGACGAAAGAGGCTCTTATCATACCTATGGGCAATCGGATGTGTACAAAATCGACCCGCGTTTCGGAACCAATGAAGACTACCTAAAACTGAGTGCCGAATTACACCAACGCGGCATGAAGAATATTTTGGATTACGTAACCAATCACTGGGGCTGGCAACATTGGATGATTAAAGATTTGCCAACCTATGACTGGATTCATCAATTCCCCGGCTACTCGCAATCCAATTACAGAATGACTACACAGTTTGACACTAATGCTTCAGCCATTGATAAGAAAAATTGTGTGGACGGTTGGTTTGTCAAATCGATGCCCGACCTGAACCAGTCCAATCCTCTGGTCTTGAATTACCTGACTCAAAATGCTATTTGGTGGATTGAATATGCTGATTTGGATGGTTTCCGGGTAGACACCTACTCATACAATGATAAAGAGGGTATTTCCAAATGGACCAAAGCCATCACCGATGAATACCCTAATTTCAATATTGTGGGTGAAGTATGGATGCACAATCAGGCACAAATGGCCTATTGGCAAAAAGACAGCAAAGTAGGCGCCATAGAAAGTTTCAATTCGCATCTACCAAGTGTCATGGACTTTACTTTGTTCGACGCTTTAGGCACTGTGTTCAATGAAGACAAAGCAGAATGGGACAAAGGCATGATTAAGATTTATGACAATTTTGCCAACGATTTTCTGTATCCGAACAGCAACAATATATTGGTTTTTGCCGAAAATCACGACACCAACCGTTTCAACCAAGCCTATCAAAACGATTTCCGAAAATACCAAATGGTCATGACCTTGATTGCCACCATTCGCGGAATTCCGCAATTGTATTACGGTTCCGAAATTGGCATGGCGGGTGATAAAGGCAAAGGCGATGGCGATATCCGTCGTGATTTTCCGGGAGGTTGGCATGGCGACACCAACAATGCCTTTACCGCATCGGGAAGAACCGAGGAGCAAAATAAGTTTTATGATTTCACAGCCAAATTGTTTCACTGGCGCAAAACGGCAGATGTGATTCATTTTGGCAAAATGATGCATTATGTACCGGAAAACAACGTGTATGTGTACTTCCGATACAACGAAAAAGAAACCGTAATGGTGGTCATCAATAACAGTCCCGACAAGCAGACCTTCAAAACCAATCGCTTTGCGGAAAGCATCAAAAATCACACTTCCGGGAAAGACGTTGTAACCGGGAAGTCTTTTGATTTGAAAAATGACATCACTATTGACGGAAAAGCGGCCTTGATTTTGGAATTAAAATAACATCGTGAAATAAAAGATTCATGAATTCAAAAACCAATGATTTAAACATGACTAAAAAAATCTTTTTACTCTTACTGGTTACTTCGGTTGCGTTCGCTCAAAATGTAAACAGGAAATACCTTTCGCATACCTGGAAAAAAAACATTTTAGAGATTAAAACCAATGATGGTACCTTTCGAATACTCCCCTATTCGGAAAAAATCATGGAAACTTCTTTTATTCCAAACGGGCAGTTATTCAATCCTGATTCACATGCTGTGATTCAAGCCCCCGAAAAGGTAAAAACCAGTTTGACAAAAGGAACAAATACGCTGATACTTACCACTAAAGGTATTGCTGCCATCATCACGAAATCGCCATTCCAAATTGCCTATTCTAATAAAGGCAAAATCTTCTTATCTGAGAAAAATGGTTATACCAAAAAAGATTCCACTGAAACCCTGTCCTTCAACTTAGATTCAGAAGAAGCACTTTATGGTGGAGGTGCCAGAGCTTTGGGCATGAACCGTCGCGGCAATCGTTTGCAGTTATACAACCGGGCTCATTATGGTTACGAAACCCATGCCGAGTTAATGAACTTCTGTATTCCTATGGTATTGTCATCTAAAATGTATGCGGTGCATTTTGACAATCCTGCCATTGGTTATTTGGATTTGGATAGTAAAAAAGACAACACCTTAACTTATGAGACCATATCAGGTCGAAAAACCTACCAAGTAATTACTGGGGATACCTGGACCGATTTGGTTTCCAATTACACTCGGCTTACCGGAAAACAACCGCTGCCGCCGCGCTGGGCTTTCGGTAATTTCTCCAGTCGCTTTGGCTACCATTCACAGGAAGAAGTAGAAAATACGATTAAAAAATTCGAACAAAACCAAATTCCGGTAGATGCCATAATCTTGGATTTGTATTGGTTTGGAAAAGAAGTAAAAGGCACTATGGGTAATTTAGATTGGGACAAAGACAAGTTCCCCAATCCCGATAAAATGATTGCCGACCTGAATGCCAAAGGCGTAAAAACGGTATTGATAACAGAGCCTTTTATTTTAACGACCTCATCCAAATGGGAAGAAGCCGTTAGCAAGAACATTTTAGTCACGGATAAAACCGGGAAACCGGCCACTTGGGACTTCTATTTCGGCAATACCAGTGTGGTTGATATTTTCAAACCCGAAGGAAAGAATTGGTTTTGGACTGTTTACAAAAGATTAATCAACCAAGGCGTTGGGGGTCTTTGGGGAGATTTGGGAGAGCCTGAAGTATTCCCTTCCAAAGCAATCACAGCCGCAGGCAAAGCGGATGAAGTCCACAATATTTACGGGCACCATTGGGCCAAATTGGTTTCTGACGGGTATAAAACAGACTTCCCTACCCAGCGTCCCTTTATTCTAATGCGTTCAGGATACTCGGGTTCACAGCGTTTCGGTATGATTCCCTGGAGTGGTGATGTGAGCCGTTCCTGGGGCGGATTGCAATCGCAAATGGAAATTTCATTACAAATGGGCATGCAGGGCATGGCTTATATGCACTCCGATTTAGGAGGATTTGCCGGTGATTATTTTGACAATGAATTGTATTTACGCTGGTTACAATATGGGGTATTCCAGCCCATTTTTCGTCCACATGCTCAGGAAGACGTGGCTTCTGAAGTAGCACGCAAAGACATTGTAACTATGGCTAAAGCTAAAAAGCAAGTGGAATTGCGCTACCAATTACTCCCTTATAATTACACCTTGGCGTTCGACAATAACCTAAAAGGAATTCCACTGATGCGACCATTGTTTTTTGAAGAACCGGACAATAAAACGCTGTCGACAATGGCCGGAACGTATCTTTGGGGGAATGACATTTTAGTAACCCCTATCACAAAATCCGCAGTTACTTCAACCGAAATTTATTTCCCGAAAAGCAGCAATTGGTTTGATTTTTACAGCAAAGACCATCATGCTGGCGGTTCAACGGCAATGGTGGCCGTAAACGAAGACCACCTCCCTGTTTTTATACGCGGCGGTGCTTTCATTCCAATGATTCCGACGATCCAAAACACTTCAGCCTATTCGTTACAAAACTTTGATTTGCATTTTTATTTTGATGAAAGTGTAGCCGGCTCAACCGGAAAAATCTACAATGATGACGGTACAACGCCCAATGCTTATGAAAAAGGACAATATGAAATCTTGAATTTCAACAGCACAAATGATGGAAAATCATTAGTTTTAAAACTGAATAGCACGACCGGAAAAAACTATACTTCAAGCAACAAAGAGGTATCGGTATTGATACACAATATCAAAGCCAAACGGATTTTTGTCAACGGTCAGGAGCAGATTTACAAAACCTTTCATGAACCGCTTCAAATCCCGGTAGAGTGGAAAAAAGGAACCGTTCAGGAAATAAAAATAGAATACTAATCGCATGAAAAAAACAAGTCTTTTTATCTTACTGTTTTTGGCATACAGCAACATCACATTTGCGCAGTCCAAAAAAACCACAACTCCCAAAACCCCTTTTGTTTGGGAAGCGGCTAATGTCTATTTTATCGTAACCGACAGGTTTAACAACGGCGATACGACCAACGACCAGAATTTTCACCGCAACCGCCCGACCGGAAAATTGCGTGGTTTTGACGGAGGGGATCTTCGAGGAGTAATTCAAAAGTTGGACGAAGGTTATTTTGACAAACTCGGCATCAATGTCATTTGGATGACACCATTGGTGGAGCAAATTCACGATGGCGTGGATGAAGGCACCGGTTTCACCTATGCCTTTCACGGCTATTGGACCCGTGATTGGAGTTCACTCGATCCTAATTTTGGAACTAAAGAAGATTTGGCAGAGCTGGTAAAAAAAGCACATGCTCACGGCATCCGAATCATGCTCGACGCCGTAATCAATCATACCGGGCCGGTTACTTCAGAGGATTCTGTTTACCCAAGCGACTGGGTCAGAACTTCGCCAAAATGTACGTATAAGTCATATGACACTTATATCAACTGTACCTTGGTGGACAACCTTCCGGATGTAAAAACCGAAAGCAATGAGAATGTGGCCGTGCCCAATTTCCTAACGGACAAATGGAAAAAAGAAGGTCGTTACGATAAAGAAATGGCCTCGCTGGAAGTGTTTTTCAAAAAAACCGGTTACCCGAGAGCTCCGAAATATTATATCATGAAGTGGCTCTCAGATTACATCCGCGACTATGGGATTGATGGATATCGCATTGACACCGCCAAACACACTACTGAAGACGTTTGGGCTGATTTTAAAAAAGTTTGTGACCGCGCTTTTGCCGAATACAAAAAGAATCATCCCAAAGATGTCTTGGACAAGAATGGCTTTTTTACAGTAGGAGAAGTGTATGGCTATAACATTGGCAACAAAAAATACTATGACTTCGGGGACAAAAAAGTGAACTATTTCGATAACGGGTTTACGGGTTTAATCAATTTTGATTTCAGAAATGAAGCCAAAATGAATTATGAAGAGTTGTTTTCCAAATATTCCAACATACTGCAGAATGATTTGAAAGGGCACACCGTTATGAATTATATTTCATCCCATGACGACAGTTACCCTTTTGATAAAACGAGAGAAAAAACCTTTGAATCCGGAACAAAACTATTATTGGCCCCAGGTATTTCGCAGACCTATTACGGTGATGAAGTATCGCGTCCTCTAGAAATAGAAGGAGCCGTAGGCGATGCCAATTTGCGTTCCGACATGATTTGGTCCACCGGTAAAAGTCCTCTGATTTTAAAACACTGGCAAAAACTGGGACTCTTCAGAAAAAATCACCCGGCTGTAGGAGCCGGAACTCACAAACAAATTGCGAGCACGCCTTATGTATTCAGTCGCATTTATTCTAAAGGAAAATACAGTGATAAAGTGGTCATTGGTTTGGATTTGCCGTTAGGAAAAAAAGTCATTCCAACCGAAGCTGTTTTTGCTAACGGAACGCTGGTGAGAGATGCTTATTCGGGGAAAACCGCAACGGTTACCAAAGGAAGTGTCAATTTAGAAACTGATTTCGATATTGTTTTATTGGAGAAAATATAATGCTTAAAATAGGTCATCGCGGAGCGAAAGGATACAGTGTCGAGAACACATTGGATTCATTTCAAAAGGCAATCGAACTGCAGACGGACATGATTGAATTGGATGTTTACCAAAGTAAAGACAATATCCCGGTAGTAATTCACGACAAAACGGTTGACCGAACGACACCGGCTACGGGCTTGGTAGCTGATTTTACTGCAAATGAATTGCAACAATTAGGAATTCCTACTTTGGAAGACGTGTTTCATCTGGTTCAGGAGCAGTGTGAAATAAACATCGAAATCAAAACGTTTGAAGCCACCCAAAATATTCTGAAAATCATCGATTCTCATAAATTCCCCAAAGAAAAAATCCTGATTTCCAGTTTCGACTGGAATGCATTACAGGAAGTCCGTTTTCATGACGACGACATCCGAATAGGCGTTTTGACAGAAACCGATATTGATTTGGCCATGGCTTTTGCCAAATTCATAAAAGCGTATGCAATTCATCCTTACTACCATTTGCTAACGAAAGAAAATACCCTGCAAATGCAGACTAAGCATTTTAAAGTCTTTGCATGGACGGTAAATGAGCCTGAAGATATTATCTTTGTCCAATCGCTGGGTGTAGATGGCATCATCAGCGATTTTCCGGACAGACTATGAACAACAACTTCGATATTATCATTGTAGGCGGCGGGGCAGCCGGTTTTTTCACGGCCATCAACATCGTGGAAAACAATCCGTCGTTGAAAGTCGCCATCCTGGAAAGAGGAAAAACTGTTTTGGAAAAAGTGCGCATTTCAGGCGGAGGACGTTGCAATGTCACCCATGCTTGTTTTGTCCCGAATGATTTGGTCAAATTTTATCCGCGGGGCGAAAAAGAATTGCGCGGACCGTTTCATCAGTTTTGCTCCGGCGATACCATTGAGTGGTTTGAAAAGCACGGTGTTGCATTGAAAATAGAAGACGACGGTCGCATGTTTCCAACTTCCGACAGTTCCCAAACCATCATTGATTGTTTTTTGAGTTCGGTTCAAAAACTGAAAATAGAAGTACTGACCGGCCAAAGCGTACAATCGCTTTTCAAAGGAGACAATTATTGGAAAGTAGAAACCCAACACGAAACCTTCTCTTGCCAAAAACTGATTATGACTACCGGAAGCAATCCTAAAATTTGGGATATGCTGCAAGGGATGGGACACACTATTGTGCCTCCGGTACCCTCCTTATTTACTTTTAACATCAAGGACCCCCGAATCAAAGACCTGATGGGCGTGTCGGCTTTTGCGCACGTGAAAGTAAAAAACAGCAAACTGGAAGCTTCGGGACCCCTGTTAATTACCCATTGGGGCATGAGCGGCCCGGGAATTTTAAGACTTTCCGCTTGGGGAGCCCGCGATCTTTTTGACAAAAACTATCAGTTTACCTTAGAAGTCAATTGGCTGAATGATCTCTCTTTTGAGGAAACGACAGAGCTACTGAAAGATCTTAAGCAAGAACATGCCAAAAAAGTGGTAAGCAAAAAATCCCCATTTGATTTGCTTAACAGCCAATTTACTAACATGAGGGTGCCAAACCGGTTGTGGGAACGTTTGGTAATGGCTTCTGGTATTGACAGCGAAACCAAATGGGCCGATCTCTCAAAAAAACAACTGACCGACTTGGCCAACCAACTCACCAACGGACAATTTCAAGTGAATGGCAAAAGCACTTTTAAGGAAGAGTTTGTCACGGCCGGAGGGATTGACTTAAAAGAAATCAACTTCAAAACCATGGAGAGTAAACTCCATCCCAACCTATTCTTTGCCGGAGAAATTGTCAATATTGACGCTATTACCGGTGGATTTAACTTTCAAAACGCCTGGACTTCGGGCTTTATCGCTGCTCAAAAAATTACTGAATAATTCTTATTTTTTTGAACCTAGTTGTTTAAAAATCAATTATATTTGATTTGTCAGAAAAAACAAATTCTCAGTCAGATATCGCTTTTACTCATTTGTAATCAAAGTTTAAAAAGTTTACAGTTACTTTTGAGTATCGCACAACTCACGTTTTAAAACTTATGAAAAAACAACTACTCTTCAGCTTACTCCTTTTACTTAGTTATACCGGGTTTTCCAAATCTTTAGAGACAACCGATACCTTTAACTGCCCAGCACCAATATCCGTTACAGTTACCCAAATTACCTTTACTTCGCTCACGCTTAATTGGCTTGAAACTGGAACAGCCACTCAATGGGAAGTACTGATGCTGCCAGCGGGCTCCCCAGCTCCATTACCCAGCACTAACGGTTCGATACCTCTAACCGCAAATCCTGCAATGATAACTGGGTTAAATCCACATACCACTTATGATTTTTACGTAAGATCGGTTTGTCCCGGTGGAGAAATCAGTGACTGGTCGAACTTGGTTTCGGCTACAACACTTTCTGCACCACCGGTTTGCGGGGGCAACTTTGTAGACTCAGGAGACACCATAGCCAATTACGGCAACAATGAAAATAACACCGTAACTATCTGCCCAAGTATACCGGGGGAAGCCGTTAGGGTCACTTTTTCTTCCTTTAATACCGAGGCCGAACATGATGCTTTGTATGTCTACAACGGAAATTCAATGGCAGCCCCACAACTTTCAAGCTCCAATCCGGGAGGAAGTGTACCGGGTGGTTTAGCAGGCGGGTATTGGGGCAATTCAATTCCCGGGCCATTTACCTCAACCAGTGCAGATGGTTGTTTAACATTCCGATTTGTTAGCGATGCTGCCACTACCTTAGAAGGTTGGACAGCGAACGTAGATTGTCTGCCTGTGATTTGTGACGTTCCTAGCGGCCTTGCCGTTTCGAGTATAACAGAGTCAACTGCAGTATTTTCATGGAATAGTGCCAACCTTAGCTTTCCGACTACCGTGCATATTCTACTGAATTCTAATGGATTGACTAACATGTATGCTGTTAATGCCACATCAAATACTATCATTTTACCATTAACTCCAAACCAGTGTTATACAGCTTCCATAAGCCTTCCCTGTAACTCTTCTTCCGGAATATCCGATTGGTCGAACACGGTAAGCTTTTGTATGGTCAACTGTGAAAACAATGTCTCATGTCCGCAAAGTTTGGTTTTAAATGCCTTTTTAGACACCAACAATAACGGGGTGAAAGACAGTGGAGAAATCAATTTTAATTACGGTTCCTTTGTTTATCAGGTAAATAACACCGGAATACCTGAATACGGCTATGCCAACAATGGTTCTTACTATATTTTTGATCAAAATCCGGCGAATTCCTATGATATCAGTTTTGTGGTGAATGATCAATTCAGCGGATATTATGCTTGCACTGTGTCACACAATAATATTACGCTTCCTTCTGGTAGCGGTGCCAATATGTTATACTTCCCGGTGGTCATGACTCAACCGTATAATGATGTTCAGGTATATGTATACCCCATAGGCCAACCAAGACCGGGCTTTACGTACAGCAATATCATTTATTACCAAAATAACAGTTTGCAAACTATAGCCAATGGCACACTGACTTTTACCAAAGATCCTAATCTAAGTATTGCTTCGATTTCAATACCGGGAACTACTGCAACCAGTGATGGGTTTACGTATAATTTCACCAACTTAGCTCCTTTTGAAAGCCGATACATTTATGTAGAGTTGTTGGTTCCAACCATCCCTACAGTGACTTTAGGCCAATTGGTTACCAATTCGACCTCCATTGCCATTACTAATGATGCAAATTCATCGAACAATAACTCGACAATAACTCAAACGATTGTAGGTTCATATGACCCGAACGACAAGTGCGAAGCGCGTGGCGGCAAGATTGTTTATACTGATTTTACGGCCAGTGATTATTTATATTACACCATTCAATTTGAAAACACCGGAACCGCCAACGCAGAATTTGTAAAAGTTACCGATGTCTTAAACTACCAATTAGACGAAACTACTTTTGAAATGATCAGTGCCAGTCATCCGGTCAATACCAAACGTGATGGAAACCAACTGACTTGGCATTTCTATAACATCAATTTACCTCCAACCACTACAAACCCTGCGGACAGCCATGGTTATGTGCATTTTAAAATAAAACCAAAAACCGGTTATGCCTTGGGCGATATCATTCCGAACACTGCTTCCATTTATTTTGATTACAACCCGGCTATAATAACCAATACCTTCAATACCGAATTTGTGGAGTCTTTGGGTACTTCAACATTTAGTTTTAACCATATCGGTTTGTATCCCAACCCTGCCAGCAACTTTGTTACAGTAGCAAATCAAAATTTGGATGAACATCTTACAACTATTAGTATTTATGATGTTTTGGGAAAGAAAGTATACCACAAGAATAATATCATTTCGGAAATGACCACTATTGATACCTCTCATTTTGCTAAAGGACTCTATTTTGTGGAATTGGTTTCCGGACAAAATCACAAAATCACTAAAAAACTTATTTTGAAATAATCTTATAATCCTGTCAATCAAAAAACCAACAATTATGAAAACAAAATTACCTTGCCTTTTTTGGATACTGTTTTTTGTATCTGTCATTAGCGTAAAAGCGCAGCCTATATGCGGAGGGACATTTACAGACCCAGCTGGAGCAAATGCTAACTACGCCAACAACTCCGATTATACTGTTACCATATTTCCAACAAATCCGGGAGAAGTCGTGACCGTTACTTTCTTATCATTTAGCACAGAATCGAGTTGGGATGCGCTGTATATTTTTGATGGAAACTCTATCAATGCACCGCAAATAGCCAGTAATAATCCGGCCGGGAGTGTACCCGGTGGTTTAGCCGGCGGGTATTGGGGCAGCACTATTCCTGAACCTGTTACCTCAACCAGTCCTGATGGTAGTTTAACTTTCTTGTTCAGAAGTGACAACAGTTTTTCATATTCCGGTTGGGTTGCGAATGTAACTTGTGGCACACCTCCCACTTGTCTAAAACCAACTCTCTTAAGCACTTCCAATATCACAGCGACTACCACAACCTTGGGCTGGTCGGAAAGTGGGACAGCTTCAGCTTGGGAATATATCGTATTACCTGTCGGAAGCCCTGCCCCTACTATGGATGTTAACGGTTATGTTTCCGCTAACAGCAATCCGGTAATCGTTACCGGCTTGACACCTTTAACCTGTTACACGGTCTATGTAAGAGCCTATTGTTCAGAAACTGATCGAAGTATTTGGTCTACAGGAAAAAATTTTTGTACAACTGTGGCACCACCTGTTTGTGGAGGACAGTTTGTTGATATTGGAGGGCCTAATGGCAACTATGTCAATGATGCTGATGAAACTTATACCGTTTGTCCGGAACTCCCAGGCGATTTGGTTACCGTATCCTTTGTCTCTTTCTTTACAGAAACCAATTGGGACGCATTATATGTTTTTGACGGAAACTCTATCAATGCTCCGCAAATCGCCAGTAGCAATCCGGCCGCTAATGTTCCCGGTGGATTAACCGGTGGGTATTGGGGTAACCTAACCGGAACGTCTCTACCGGGTCCTTTTACCTCATCCAGTCCGGATGGCTGTTTGACTTTCCGTTTCAGAAGTGATGGCAGTGGAAATTATCCCGGGTGGGTTGCAAATGTAACTTGTGATACAGCTCCTACTTGTATCAGACCTTCGGGGGTACAAGTTAGTTCACTTACTTTAACTACAGCCACTTTAAACTGGACAGAAAACAACACAGCCACGAGTTGGGAGGTTTTAGTGCTCCCTTGTAATTCCCCTAATCCGACAGCAGCTGATTTTGGTCAAATTGTAACCACAAATCCTTCAACGATAACCGGCTTGACTCCGGGAACTTGTTATAACTTTTATGTTCGTTCAATCTGTTCGGCAGCAGACAAAAGCGATTGGTCAATCAGAGCCTCGGGCTTTACCTTACCGTCTAATGACGAATGCTCCGGCGCCCTGTCAATTCCGATAAACTACAACGGGTGCAATCAGCTCGTTGCGGGCTCGGTTGCGGGAGCTACCGCCTCTGAAGGAATTTCATCTGCCTGTATCGGAACTCCAGATGATGATGTTTGGTTTAATTTTGTTGCTTCATCGCCTATTTTGGCAGTTTCATTGCAGGAAGTTACAGGTTCAACAAACAACCTGAATTTCATCGTTTATTCAGGAACCTGTGACAATTTAACTCAAGTTACGTGTAGCTCTGCCAACTCTCTTTCTGTAACCCTGAGTAATTTAACTATTGGCCAAACCTATTATCTGCGGGTGTATTCAAATCAGGCCACTGCACAGACGGTGAGTTTTAGTGTATGCATCACAACGCCTTCCACTTGCAACAGTGCACAATCCATTTGTGGGGCCAATAGCTATCACAACTCGACTAACATCCCTAATATGGGAACAATTGGTTGCTTATTCACAACGCCAAACGCTACTTTTTTCACCCTCCGAATCGCTTCGAGTGGTGCCGTAAATTTAAATATAAAGCAATCGACGATAGGAAGTTCAGTACCTAATTTAGATGTAGATTATGCTGCCTGGGGACCCTTTGCTTCTCAAAGCGATGCTTGTAATTACATTGGGTCTTCTCAACCTTATGCTACCCCTGAAATTGGAGGCATACAAAATCAAACCACAGGTTGCAGCTATTCTGCCAGCCCAACCGAAAACCTCAATATTACCAATGCTTTAGAAGGAGAATATTATATTTTACTAGTAACCAATTACAGCAATCAACCGGGAATCATCAATGTGCTTCAAAGCAACATTGGTGAAGTGGGAGCCGGTTCTATAGACTGTTCAGGAATAAGACTCAATGCTTTTTTAGACATCAATGGCAACGGGGTTCAAGACAGTGGGGAAATGAATTTTCCTTTGGGACAATTTCATTACACCCTAAACAATAGCAGTGAGATTCATAACATAACATCGCCATCAGGAACTTATGTGATTTACGACAATTTACTTACCAACAGCTATAATTTCAGCTATGCCATTAATTCGGAATACAACAACATGTATTCAACTTCTGTGAGCTATACTAACATTACTCCTACTTCCGGAGGAATGATGACGACTTATAATTTTCCCATTACTGTTTTGCAAAATTTTAATGATGTAGGTATTAGTATGATTCCTTTGAGTGCACCAAGAGCCGGTTTCACCTATAAAAACAAAATTATTTATTTCAATAGCGGTAATCAATCTGTTGCTTCCGGCACACTTACTTTTAACAATGCTAACGGAACTACTATTACTAATATTTCACAAACTGGTACAACGACTGTCTCAAACGGATTCACTTATAGTTTTACTAATCTGCTACCCTTTGAAACCAGAAGCATCGTTGTGACCTTGTCAGTTCCCCCAATACCAACAGTAGCTATTGGTCAATTGTTAACCAATACGGCTAGTATTACTTCAGCATCGGATGATGCTGTATCCGGGAATAACAGCAGTAGTAGTGTTCAGGCAGTAATTGCTTCTTATGACCCGAATGACAAAATCGAATCGCATGGTGAAAAAATCCTCTTCAGTTCCTTTACAGCAAACGATTATTTGGAGTACACCATTAGGTTTGAAAACACCGGTAATTCCCCGGCGCTTGATGTCGTTGTCAATGATTTATTAGACAATCGTTTGGATGAAAGCACGGTAACCATGATAGATGCCAGTCACGATTATATTCTGGACAGAGTATCCAATGCCTTACAATGGAAATTTAAAGACATTATGCTTCCTGTTTCAATTGCCAATACGGATGTTGGCAAAGGATATATTAAATTCAAAATCAGACCTAAACCGGGTTATGCTGTAGGTGATATAATTCCAAATTTTGCTGATATTTATTTTGACAGCAATCCTGCCATCACTACCAATACTTTTAATACTGAATTTGTGGAAGCTCTGGGAACAGCCACTTTTAATACTAATGCTATTGATTTATACCCCAATCCTGCCCATAGTTCCGTAATGATAACAAATCATGGCAACAATGAAAAAATTGTCAGCCTCGTAATTTATGATGTTTCAGGTAAAAGAATTTATACTCATCCTCACAACATCGTTAATGAAATTACAATTGATGTTTCTCATTTTGCTAAAGGAATGTATCTGATAGAGCTAACTTCGGAGAGCAATAGCCGTGTAATTAAGAAATTGGTCGTAAAATAAAAAAGACCTCAAAAGGCCTTGGAAAATTCCGAGGCCTTTTTTAGTCAGGCTCATTTTGTTATTCGCCCACATTACTTGAAGTAAGGACATTAAAAAGCAATAATTCTCCAGAACTAATTTGCTGACACTAAATTTAATACAAAAAAATAATTATATTTGATGGTCAATAACCAAACCAATTATGAAAAAAACACTACTCTTTTTACTGTTGATTTGCTCCCTATCATCTTACTCCCAATTCTTTGAAGGATTTGAAAACACCAACGGGCCTGATGCCTTGCCTTCCACAAACTGGACACTGAGTTCGGGCAATTGGATGATCGTTGACAACGGCGTCGGGAATGCCGTCCGTTGGGGATTTACTAATACGGTAGCTACCCCTCCTATGGTCTATCAGGGAAGTAACGCTGCCTATGTCGGTACCGAAAATATAGGACAGGGAAATACTTCCGAAGACTATCTGATAACACCGGGAATACATGTTCCTGCAAACGGGCAGTTGCATTTTTACACCAGAAGTTTTACCAATGGAGATCAAGGAACCTTATACCAAATCAAAATAGCCCCAGCATCGAGTGACCAATCTGTTACTCAAAACTATACATTAATCCAACAATGGTCTGAAACAGAATTAAACACAACATTCAATATTTATCAGGAAAAAGTAGTGGACTTGACTTCTCATTCAGGCGAGGATGTTTATATTGCCTTTGTTAAGGTAAACACCCAAACCACCACTACGACTAGTGGAGACCGATGGATGATTGACGATGTTTCGGTGAATTCTGGAACGATTAATCCGACACCGGGAATATCTTGTAACAATCCTATACAAATAACCGCATTACCCTACAGCACGACTAACGACACTGCAAATTTCTCCGATAATGCGACTATAGAAGGAAGCCCGGGAAGTTCCGGATGTGGTTCCACCAACTCCTATTTAAACGGAAATGATGTGGTATATGCTTATACGGCCACAACCACGGGCACCATTAATGTGATGATGACCCCAACAGCAACCTATTCGGGGATTTTTGTATATACCGATTGTGCTAATATTGGTACTGCTTGTGTAAACGGCGTGGCTAATGCCGGTACGACTCCCAGAACTTTTGATTTATCGGTAACTGCAGGCCAAACCTACTATTTTGTGATTTCTACATGGGCAGCTCCGCAAACCACTGGTTATACTTTAGTGTTGCAACCTTTTACTTGTCCTGCTCCAACTACCTTAGCGGTTTCCGGTATCACTTCTACCTCGGTACAATTATCTTGGGCTAATCTGGGCAATGCCAATTCTTGGGAAGTTGTTGTTCAAGCAGCAGGGTCTCCCACTCCTACCGGACCAGGAGTAACAGCCAATACGAACACCTCTTATCTTGTGTCCAATTTAACCCCTGGCACTGCATATCAATATTACGTGCGGGCAGATTGTGGAAACGGGACTTTCAGCTCATGGGCAGGCCCTTATGCCTTTAATACCCTAGTGGCGCCACCTATATGCGGCGGCACATTTGTTGATAATGGCGGTCCAAATGGCAACTATGCGAATAGCACCGATGCTACTACAACCATTTGCCCAACCAATCCTGGAGATAAGGTTACCGTTACTTTTACTTCGTTTTATACTGAGGCTACTTGGGACGCACTATATATTTTTGACGGAAATTCGATTAGCGCTCCTCAGATTGTAAGCACTAACGCAGCAGGCAATGTCCCAGGAGGATTAGCCGGAGGATTTTGGGGTAATCTAACAGGAACAGCTTTGCCCGGTCCTTTTACCTCAACAAGTGCGGACGGTTGCTTAACCTTCCGTTTCCGAAGCGATACAACGATTAACAATCCGGGATGGATAGCCAATGTCACTTGTGCTCCACCTCCTACCTGTCCTAAACCAACGGCCTTAACCACGACTAACATTACAGCTACTTCGGTCACTTTAGGTTGGACTAATAACAGTAATGCCACCTCTTGGGAATATTATTTGGCAGTAAATGGAACTCCGGAACCTACTGTCTCAACAACAGGTGTTGCAGTTACTACAAATCCGGTTACAATCACCGGATTAACTCCAAACACTTGTTATAATTTTTACGTGAGAGCCATTTGTTCTGAAACTGACAGCAGTATTTGGTCAGTGGGGGCTAATTTCTGTTCCCTGCTAACCCCTCCAACTTGTGGAGGTCAATTTGTAGACAACGGTGGACCTAATGCTAACTATGCCGACAATTCGGATAACACTTATACCATTTGTCCGACTAATCCCGGTGAAATTGTCACAGTCGTATTCACTTCTTTTGATACAGAAGCGACTTGGGATGCTTTATACGTTTATGACGGAAATTCAATTTCTTCCCCTCAAATAGCCAGTAACAACCCGGCTTCTAATGTACCGGGTGGAGTTGCCGGTGGATATTGGGGTACAACTCTCCCGGGACCTTTTACCTCATCAAGCCCTGATGGCTGTTTAACATTTCGTTTCCGCAGTGATAACACTGTAAACCGAGGTGGCTGGACGGCCAATGTGATTTGCGCTCCCGACTCTGATAAAATTATGTTGGTCGCTTTTGTTGATGCCAACGGTAATGGTATTAAAGATACCAACGAGAATTTGTTTACCGGAGGTTCATTTGTTTACCAACAAAATAATGACGGAATTAACGTAGAAGCATATTCACCAACGGGACGTTATCCGATTTATGACACTGCTAACTCTTATGATTTCAGTTATCAAATGCAAACTGAATATACTCCGTATTTTAGTGCCGGTACAACTGCTTACAATGATATAAGTATAGTTCCGGGTGGTGGAACCCAAGTATTGTATTTCCCGATGACTCTTACCCAAACCTACAGCGATGTTGTTGTTACCATTGTTCCTGTAAATGCCCCAAGACCTTCTCTGAATTATATTAACAGAATTGTTTACAGAAATATGGGTATTGCGTCAGCCAGCGGGACATTAACTTTTGCCAAACCGGCTCCGGTAACCATTGCTTCTATTAGTCAAACAGGTACTACCACTAATGTTTCGGGGTTCACATATAACTTTACGAACCTACTACCGAATGAAACACGCACAATTGATGTCACCATGACTGTACCGGCAACACCAACTGTAAACCTAAACGACTTGCTTACCGATACTGCAGTTATTTCGGGAGTCGCTAATGATATTAACTCGGTAAATAACTCAAGCAGTAATTCTCAAATTGTTGTAAACTCATATGATCCCAACAATAAAATGGAGTCTCATGGAGATAAAATTCCGATTAATCAATTTGCGGCTGGTGATTACTTCCATTACACCATTCGATTCCAAAACAACGGAACAGCCAGTGCCATTAATGTGAGCATTGAAGATTATTTAAGTCCTTTGGTGGATGAAGAAACCGTACTCATGGAAAGTGCCAGTCACAGTTATGTGATGGACAGAGTAGGCAACCATTTGGTATGGACCTTCAAAGACATCTATTTGCCTTCATCTGCAGTGAATGCAACATCAAGCATTGGATACGTCGAGTTTAAAGTAAAACTAAAAGCAGGCTTCCACGCTGGAACTATAGTGCCGAATAATGCTTCCATTTATTTTGACACCAACCCGGCTATTGTAACCAACACGTTTAATGTGAAATTTACCCAGGCCTTGGGCACTGCTCATTTTGACAGTCAAAGCTTGGTTGTTTATCCGAATCCGGCAAGTAGTATTGTTCAAATCAATTTGATCGACAGTACTGAAAGAATAAACAAAGTGACACTATTTGACTTGTTAGGAAAAGAAGTTTCGAATGTTACTGCTAACGCTGTTGACCATATCAGCCTTGATGTTTCTCATTTGTCAAAAGGAGTATACCTAATGGAAATTACTTCCGATACCAACTCAAAATTAACTAAGAAATTAATTATTGAGTAATTCAATTATAAAACTAAAAAGTCCCGTTAAACGGGACTTTTTTATTTATTGAGCCACCAAATAGAGGCATTAAGAATAGTAGCAAAACTGACCCATCCCAAATAAGGAAGCAACAACTTGGCTGCCTTTTTATCAAGGGTTTTAAATTTGGTATAAGTTTCCCAAATCAACAACCACAACAATACAATTTCGATTAAAGCCAATAAAGGATTGTGCAATCCAAAAAAAAGATACGACCAAAGAGCATTGAGAGCCAATTGGAAAATAAATAATTTAAAAGCACTTTTCACGGCTGCTTCATCATCCTCTAATCGGTTCCAAATCATTCCTGCCGAAACACCAATTAAAATATAAAGCACAGTCCAAACCGGTGCAAAAATCCAATTGGGCGGATTGAACGGTGGTTTTATAAGTGTTGAATACCAAGTAGCGATACTTTCCTTGGTCACCAAACTGGATAAATAACCAACAACCAAGCACGTAGTGACACAAGTCGCAATTCGTAATATTTTCTGCATGACATTTTCTGTTTAAACGATTCAAATGTACTAAACGAAACCCAGCTGTTTTTATAAAAAAAGTATCTTTGTCAAAATTTATAATCTATGCTTTCCGAAAAGGATTTTATTTGCCAGAACGCTCCTTCCAATATAATCGAAAAAGGCAGTTTCCAATGGAGTGCTCCCAGTAATATTGCCTTGGTAAAATATTGGGGGAAAAAAGACCGTCAGATACCGGCCAATCCTTCCATTAGTTTTACTTTAAACAATTGTAAAACCATTACCAAAATAGATTTTGCCAAAAAAGACAACCAAAATAATTTTTCTTTCGATTTGCTGTTCGAAGGCCAACCCAAAGAAGAGTTCAAACCCAAAATTCAAAAGTTTTTGGAGCGCATCGCCGATTATTGTCCGTATCTGAAATACTACCATCTGACCATCGCTACCGAAAATACTTTCCCACACAGCTCAGGCATTGCTTCATCTGCTTCGGGCATGGCCGCATTGTCTATGAATATCATGAGTATGGAAAAGGCTTTATACCCAGGAATACCCGATGACTATTTTTTTCAAAAAGCATCTTTTTTGGCTCGTTTGGGTTCGGGAAGCGCATGTCGTAGTGTAAAAGGAAGTATGGTCGTTTGGGGGCATCACAACGAAATAGCAGGTAGTTCGGATTTGTTTGGGGTAACATTCCCATCAGCCATCCACAACAATTTCAAAAACTACCAAGATACCATATTACTGGTAGACAAAGGAGAAAAACAGGTATCGAGTACCATTGGGCATGACTTAATGCACAACCATCCTTTTGCCGAACAGCGCTTTAGCCAGGCACATCACAACCTATCCAACTTAAAAACCGTTTTAGAAAATGGAAATCTGGACGAATTTATCCAGATTGTGGAAAGCGAAGCCTTAACGTTGCACGCCATGATGATGACCTCTTTACCGTATTTCATTTTAATGAAACCCAATACGTTGGAAATCATCAACCGCATCTGGAAGTTTAGAAATTATACGAAAATTCCTGTTTGTTTTACGCTCGATGCCGGTGCTAATGTGCATGTTTTATTTCCCGAAAACGTTAGAGAAGCTGTTTTACAATTTATTACCACCGAATTAGTTGGCTATTGTCAAAATGGTAATTATATTTGTGATACAATTGGAACAGGAGCAATTCAAATTCTATGAAAGGACCCTTATTTTACTCAAAAATACTTCTCTTCGGAGAATACGGAATTATCAAAGATTCCAAAGGTTTATCCATCCCCTACAATTTTTACAACGGAGCATTGAAGGTTGACGAACATCCGTCACAAGATGCGATTAAATCGAATGAAAGCCTGCAACGTTTTGCCACGTATTTGGAGCAATTACAAAAGGAACAACCCGAATTAGTGACTTTCAATTTAGAAGCACTGAAAGCCGATGTGGCTCGAGGTATGTACTTCGACTCCAGCATACCGCAAGGTTATGGCGTAGGTAGCAGCGGAGCTTTGGTAGCCGCTATTTATGACAAATATGCCAATGCCAAAATCACGGTTTTAGAGAATTTAACTCGTGAAAAACTGTTGCAACTCAAAGCCATTTTTGCCCAAATGGAATCTTTTTTCCATGGAAAATCTTCCGGTCTTGATCCGCTAAACAGTTACTTAAGCATTCCGATTTTAATCAATTCCAAAGACAATATCGAAGCTACCGGTATTCCGTCACAAAGTGCTACGGGTAAAGGAGCTGTATTTTTGTTGGATTCCGGAATCATAGGCGAAACCGCTCCAATGGTAAATATCTTCATGGAAAACCTTAAAGAAGAGGGCTTCCGCAAAATGCTGAAAAACCAGTTTGTAAAATACACCGATGCCTGTGTGGAAAACTTCTTGGGTGGCGATATGAAATCGCTCTTCGAAAACACCAAACAACTATCAAAAGTGGTTTTGAATCACTTCAAACCGATGATTCCCGAAGCTTTTCATGGTGTATGGCAACGCGGCATTGACACCAACGATTACTACTTAAAACTTTGTGGTTCAGGAGGAGGTGGATACATTCTTGGCTTTACGCAAGATTTAGAAAAAGCAAAACAATCTTTGAAAGACTATAAACTGGAAGTGGTTTACCAATTCTAATTGAGAAAAACAACCCATGTTAAGCCGTAAAAACAAACTTCGTGTAATGAAAATTATCAGTTTGTTTTCTGTGGTTCGCGGTTACAACATTCCCGTTATTGTCCTGGCACAATACCTTTCCGCTATTTTTATTTTGGCTCCCGAAAACAAGAGAGCCTTGGCTGTGTTGTTCGACTTCAATTTATTTATAATTGTGTTGGCTTCCAGTTTGACGATTGCCTCAGGTTATATCATCAACAACTTTTACGACAGTAAAAAAGATTTAATCAATCGGCCCAACAAGTCGCAACTCGACCGACTGGTCAGCCAAAAAACCAAACTCCAGGTCTATTTCACCGTTAATTTTATTGTGGCGTTGATTGCATTTTTAGTATCAGGTCGCGCGGTACTTTTTTTCTCTGTTTATATTTTCCTGATTTGGTTTTACTCACACAAACTCAAAAAAATATTAGTGGTTGGCAACCTAAGCGCCGCTTTCTTAGCTGTCCTTCCTTTTTTTGCCATACTGCTTTACTACAAACACCTGTACCCTCAAATCTTGGCTCATGCCATGTTCCTGTACTTACTCATTTTAATTCGGGAAATGATTAAAGATTTGGAGAACATTAAAGGCGATATTGCCAATGATTATCAAACGATACCGGTGATGTTTGGCGAAAGTATGTCCAAAAAAATCATCACCTTACTTACCCTTACCACTGTCGTTCCAATTTATTATTTGATTGAAATTTTCGATGTTGGCTATATGGATCTTTACTTTTACATCAGTATGATTGTCTTGATTTTCTTTCTGAAGAAACTTTGGAAATCCAATTCCAAACCCGATTATCTAAAACTACACAACACCCTGAAATTCTTAGTGGTGTCGGGCGTTTTTTCCATTGCACTCATCAATCCTGAAGTATTAATTCACGGCAAAAGATTGTTGAAATTATAATTCGTTTGGAGCGAAAGACTTTGGCAATTGCTGCACCTTTTTCCCGCTTTCCACATTACGAGGTAATTCGTTCCAATCGGGGCTGAAAACAATACATAGCTTTGTCCTTTTAAAAACGTATCTTTGCCGTCATAAATAACAATGAATCATGAACAAGAAGGACGGCAACAAAAACAGTTCGAGAGCCAACAGCTCTCGCCCGAGTTCAAAAAAATCAATCCCCGGAGGTTTGCCAAAACGTTCCCAAAAACCCCAAAAAGCAAAGCCGGCAGCGGATGAAGCTTCTGTAAAAAGAACTCCAAAACCAGCCAAAACTACCGGCAACAATTCTCCTAAACCTTTAAAATCAGACGATATTCGTTTGAACAAATACATTTCCAACTCAGGCGTATGCTCGCGCCGCGATGCCGACATCTATATTCAATCGGGTAATGTAAAAGTAAACGGAGAAGTAGTTACGGAAATGGGATACAAAGTAAAACCGGGTGATGTTGTTAACTTTGATGGTGCTGTTTTAACTCCGGAACGCAAAGAATACGTGCTTTTAAATAAGCCCAAAAACTTTACCACTTCCAACGAAGATGATGCCGACCACCGCAATGTATTGGAACTGGTTCGCGCCGCAACAAAAGCCAAGCTGCAACCCATTGGAAGAATGGACAAGAACACGACTGGGCTTTTGGTATTCACCAATGATACCGATATGATTCGAAAGTTCAGTTTGCCGAATCAGAAATCGACCAAGATTTACCAAGTGACTTTAGACAGAAATCTGAAATTTGAAGATTTGGAAAAAATTGCCGGCGGTGTCACCCTTGACGGTCACAAACTATTCGTTGACGAAATCTCTTATATAGACGGTGAACCCAAAACCGAAATAGGACTAAAACTCAGAACGCCTAACGTAAAAGTAGTTCGCGCCATTTTTGAAAGTTTCAAATACGATGTATTGAAAATCGACCGGGTCGCTTTTGCCGGATTGACCAAAAAGAATTTGCCTCGCGGCAATTGGCGTTTCCTTACCGAACAGGAAATTATCAATTTGAAAAACGTTTAAAAAAACTATATTTACAACATGAAATCCCAAGCAATTTTGGGATTTTTTATTTGAAACAATGTCAGCAGAAATAAACTTATCTATTGCCCATCTTTGGTTTGAAGCATTTAACGCTCATAACCTTGAAAAATTATTGTCATTATACGACGACGAAGCCGAACATTTCAGTCCGAAACTGAAAATCCGACATCCGGAAACCAAGGGCCTGGTTACCGGAAAAGAGGCTTTACGAAATTGGTGGCAAGATGCGTTTGACCGATTGCCCACACTCCATTATAAAGTAACTTCACTAACCTCAAATTCCGATCGTGTTTTTATGGAATACATCAGAACCGTTGTGGATGAGGAGGACATGTTGGTTGCTGAAGTATTGGAAATCAAAGAGGGCAAGATTATTGCCTCACGAGTATATCACGGATAATTTATCATTGCCTTAACAAAACCATTTCATAAAAACCAATAGTTTTACACTACCAAACCATTAACTATGAAAAATTTATATTCCTTTTCAGCCATGCTATGCTTGTCGTTGCTTTTGGTAAACTGCAAATCTGAGAAAAATCCGCAGAATTTTAAAGATATAACAGCTGCTTATTTCAAAGAAAAAAATGAGCTGAATCCTTTAGAAGCGACCCAAAACGGACAGAATCAGTACAACGACCAAATGGTTTTTGAAATGACCGATTCGTACCGAAAAAAGAAAAACGCTTTTTATGAAAAATACTTAACCGAATTAAAAGAAATAGACACCACCCAACTTTCAGAAGAAGAGAAAAACAGCTACGAAATTATCAAATGGGAAGCTGAAGTAGGGACTGAATTACTTAAGCAAAATGCCAATTTAATGCCGATTGAGCAATTTGATGGCACACATATCACCATGGGGCAATTTGCCAGCGCCGAAAGTGCTCAACCCTTCAAAACCGAGAAAGACTATCAGAATTTCCTAAAAAGAATGGATGCCTACACTGTTTGGATTGACTCGGCGATGGTATACATGAAAAAAGGAATGGAGCAAAAAGTAGTGTTGCCGAAAGCTTTGGCCGAAAAAGTAATCCCCCAATTTGAAGAAGTTATCACACCTAAAGTGGAAGACAATTTATTCTACTCAAGCTGTAAAAAATTCCCAACTGATTTCACCGAAGAACAAAAGAGCAATTTGTCAAAACAATATGCGGAACTCATCAATACCAAACTGATGCCGCAGTTTCAAAAACTTATTGCGTTCATGAAAAACGAATATGTTCCGGCTTGTAGAACAACCAGTGGCCTGGGCAGTTTAAAAGGCGGCAACGATTTATACAAAGCCTATGTAAAACAATGGACTACCACCAACAAAAGTCCGGAAGAAATACACAAATTAGGTTTACAAGAAGTGGCACGCATCAAAGCCGAAATGGAAAAAGTAAAAGCTCAGGTAGGTTTTAAAGGAACCATTATTGAATTCTTTGATTATGTGAGAAACAACCCGAAACTGAAGCCTTTCAAAACTCCTGAAGAAGTGATTGCCAACTTTGAAAGAATTCATAAAATCATTGAACCTAATGTAAACCGGTTTTTCTCCTTGCAACCCAAAACACCTTTCCGAATCAAACGAACAGAAGCTTTCAGAGAGAAAACAGCCAGTGCAGAATACATGCAAGGGGCTGCCGATGGCTCCAGACCGGGGACTTTTTATGTGCCGGTTCCTGATGTAGCCAACTACAACACCTATGGCGATGAAGATTTGTTTTTACACGAAGCGATTCCGGGTCACCATTTTCAAATATCACTGCAACAGGAAAACCAACAATTACCTGATTTTAGAAAATTCAATTGGTTTGGAGCCTATGGCGAAGGTTGGGCTTTGTATACCGAAAGCTTGGGGAAAGATTTAGGATTGTATACCGACCCGTACCAGTATTTTGGGATGCTGGGCAATGAAATGCACCGTGCCATTCGTTTAGTAGTAGATACGGGCATCCACAGCAAAGGTTGGACACGCGAGCAAGCCATCAAATACTCGTTAGAAAATGAAGCAGAAAGCGAAGCCAGCATTATTGCTGAAATTGAACGCTATATGGCCATTCCGGGGCAGGCCTTGTCGTATAAAATCGGGCAATTAAAAATCTTGGAATTGCGTCAAAAAGCACAAGATAAGATGAAAGATCAATTTGACATCAAAGTCTTTCACCAAAAAGTATTGGAATCGGGCGTAATGCCTTTAGCTTTACTGGAAAAGAAAATCAACAACTGGATTGCCTCCGGTAAATAAAAAAAGAAAGCCTCTCTATCGAGAGGCTTTTTTAATTGGCCATACTGGTTTCCAAACTTTTAAAATCAATAGGCTTTCCGTCAACATCAAAAAACTCGTAGTTGTATTTCAGTTTGCCATCAATTTCTTCAATCTTGACCAGCATTTGATAAAACCCTTGACTCCATTCTATAATCAAATGGTATTCATAATCCCCTGTGCCAAAGCTCCCCGGAAGGTTACTGGTGTAGATTAGTTTTTTGGATTTTAAATTCAGGGTATTGACTTCTATGTTTTCATAAACCCCTAGTTCCTCACTGTCTACTTTTTTTCCTGTATAATCAATATTGGCTGTTACAGAACTTTTTTTCTTTTTCTCTTTGTTGCGATTATAATCATCTTTAACAGAGAAAATCACATCCTTCAAAGAATTTTTCCCGGCATTCAACAAAAAGAAACGAATCTGATGATGATACATCAGTTTATGAACTTTTTTATTGCCTTCTTCTTGGGTACTGCCTTCACTCAAATCATTATCTGCAATTTCGATGATAGGCATGTTTTGTCCCATGGATCGGCTCATGGCTTCAGATTTTAAACTCTTCAGTTTTTGCTCGTTTTCAGCAACGATTTTGTCTTTCTCTAATATCTCGGCATGGAGCACCTCAATTTGCTTGATGGCTTCATCCAATTGTTTTTGTTTCTCGGCAGAAATAGTATTGGAACTGTTTTTAGTTAGCAAATACACCGATAATGCCAATAAAACAAATCCAAAAATTGCCAATAACGCAGTCATCATAAGCCGGTTCCCTTTCATTTAAATACAATAAATTCAAACTATGAATTAATACAGTAAAAATAACTGCATTTCACCAAGTTGTAAAGATTCCCCAAAAGAAACTTTAAACATTTTATTAACCAATTTATTGAAAATGAAAAAGCTCCGACTTTCATCGGAGCTTTTCAGTGCGGGTAATAGGACTCGAACCTACACGCCTTGCGGCACCAGATCCTAAGTCTGGCACGTCTACCAATTTCGCCATACCCGCAAAATTGTGAGTGCAAATATAGCCATATTTTTCAAATACCAAATCTCAATAACTTTTATTTTCTAAAAATTTTGGGATTTGAGATTTCTGCATTCGGAATTTGTATATTTGACATTATCATTTATTAAACCAAAATGGACAACATAAAAAACTACGTTCAACAAAACAAAGAACGTTTTATCAATGAATTAATCGAATTGTTAAAAATCCCTTCCGTTAGTGCTGACAGTGCCTATGCACAGGACGTTATTGACACGGCCAATGCTGTAAAAACTTCTTTGGAAAAAGCCGGTTGTGATTTGGTCGAAATTTGCGAAACACCTGGCTACCCAATTGTATACGGTGAAAAAATAATCGACAGGAATTTGCCAACGGTTTTGGTATACGGACACTATGATGTACAACCACCGGACCCTATGGAGTTGTGGACATCGCCTCCATTTGAGCCGGTTATCAAAACTACTGACATTCATCCGGAAGGAGCCATTTTTGCCCGCGGCGCCTGTGACGACAAAGGCCAAATGTACATGCATGTAAAGGCGTTTGAGTATATGATTCAAAACAACTGTCTTCCATGCAATGTTAAGTTTATGATTGAAGGCGAAGAAGAAGTCGGTTCCAAAAGCCTAGGTTGGTTTGTAGAAAGAAATCAGGATAAATTGGCCAACGATGTGATTTTAATTTCTGACACCGGTATGATTTCCAACCAGCAACCTTCAATCACAACAGGATTGCGTGGTTTGAGTTATGTAGAAGTAGAAGTAACCGGACCTAACCGCGATTTACACTCAGGGTTATATGGCGGAGCAGTAGCAAATCCGATAAATGTTTTGACTAAGATGATTGCATCGTTACACGATGAAAACAACCACATTACCATCCCCGGATTTTATGACAAAGTGGAAGAATTATCCGCAGCGGAAAGAGCTGAAATGGCCAAAGCCCCTTTCTCTTTAGAGAACTATAAAAAAGCGTTAGACATTGATGATGTTTTTGGCGAAACCGGTTATGTAACCAATGAAAGAAACTCCATTCGCCCTACATTGGATGTGAACGGCATCTGGGGAGGCTATACCGGTGAAGGAGCCAAAACTGTGATTGCCAGTAAAGCCTATGCTAAAATTTCGATGCGTTTAGTACCGAATCAGGATTGGGAAGAAATCACGGAATTATTCACCAAACATTTTGAAAGCATAGCTCCCAAAGCTGTTAAAGTAAAAGTAACACCACATCACGGAGGACAGGGTTATGTGACGCCAATTGACAGCATCGGCTATCAAGCTGCGTCTAAAGCTTACACCGAAACTTTCGGAGTTCCGGCCATTCCGGTGCGTTCCGGAGGCAGTATTCCTATTGTGGCTTTATTTGAAAAAGAACTAAAATCCAAAACCATCATGATGGGATTTGGCTTAGACAGTGATGCTATTCACTCGCCAAACGAACACTTTGGTGTTTTCAATTATCTGAAAGGTATTGAAACCATACCGTTGTTTTACAAATATTTTGTTGAATTAAGTAAATAAAAAGGCGGCCTCAGGGCCGCCTTTTTATTTATTATTTGACCAGCTCATGCACCGACTTATAAATATAATCAGCATGTGTGCCATCGTAATATTTTCCGAGTTTTTCATTAAATTCTTTCCGTTTCGCTTCATCCGGCCAAGCTGTTTTAAATAAATCCCTGTTTTTATTCAAAGCAGCATCCAAATCTGCTAAAGAGTCAACTAAAAACACTTCTGTAAATTGTGTATTATCTGCTCCCCAGGCGTGTCGGTTAGGATAATACGCTTTGATTAAATCATTTTTATTAATTACAGCATCAAAATACTGTTTGGTTAGGTCTTTGTATTCTTTATCTGTGCCTTCTTTCGGATAGGTAAAATGACTTACTCTCACATAATAAATCATATCCTTATCAAAATTGCTTTTAGGTATTTTCCCTCCGGGAATGGTAGCATAAATTTCATCTGAATGATTATGGGCATAATATTCATTTCTCTTTTCGAAATAAGCCTTACGTGCTTTTTCATCAGGCCAAGCTGCTTTTATAAGCTCTTCATCTTTATCGCCGGCTTTTTCAATGTCTTCCCATTTGGCGTAAGTTGTAACTAATAATATCTCTGTATTGTCAGCCGTGAAATTGTGAAGCAGCACCTCCTGCCCTACAATCAAGGGGTTCTTCTTAGTCACTTTATCCAAATACTCCTTCTCCGTTTTGATCCACTCATCCATAGAAAAATTCTTCAGGTTCATATTCCAATGGAGCTTAGTTACTGTTACTAAGTAACTTTTATCATCTTGAGCAAAACTTTTATTGCCCAATAGCAGCAAGCCAAAAAGCGCTACTAAAAAAATCATTTTCAATGTTTTCATAATTTCAAAATTTGTGATTTATAATTGGTTATCGATTACAAATTTGAAATTTGGGACAGAAAAGACTTGAGGGTGTTTTTTTTGAGGACTACTAATTTACAATTTTTTATTAAGTTATATTGCTGATAATAAATTATTTACACAAACAACATTAAATGGGCTCGTTTCTTAAAAAACATATGATTTATAATACAATTGTCAAATTAATTTCCACATTCAGAACCCTTTGAAACTTTTGGCTTTAAATTTGTACTAATCATTATCAATCAAAAATAAATCATCATGTTAAAACGTTTTTTCCTCCTGTGTTCCGGTGTCGATAAAGACATAGTGAACTCCTGCTCTAACGGTGAGCAAAACAAATATGCCGGGATTGGCGCCACCGTTTTCTTTACTGCATTTATGGCATTCCTGGCCGCTACTTACGCTCTTTATACCGTTTTTGATCAGGTATATACATCCGTTTTCTTCGGATTGATATGGGGGTTATTAATCTTTAATCTTGACCGATTTATCGTTTCCACCATCAAAAAAAGAGAACGTTTTTTGGATGAATTCATACAGGCTTCTCCGCGGATTGTGTTGGCGGTCATCATTGCTATCGTGATTTCAAAACCATTGGAAATCAAAATTTTTGAAAAAGAAATCAACACCGTCTTACTAAAAGAAAAAAACGAATTGGCTGCAGCCAACAAAACGCAGGTCAGCAATTACTTCAAAGCGGATGTAGACAAAAATAAAGCCGAAATCGACAGTCTGAAATCGAGCATTACCAAAAAAGAAAAGGAAGTTGCTTCTTTATACAATTCCTATATCACCGAAGCCGAAGGAAGTGCCGGGACTAAAAAAATCGGGAAAGGTCCCATCTATAAGGAAAAACGAGCTGCTCATGATTTGGCAGCCAAACAGTTAGATTCATTAAAGATTATCAATGCTAAAAATATAGCCGAAAAAGAAGCGAAAGCGAAAACACTTCAATCAGATTTGGATAAAAAGGTTGCAGAAACACAGCCTGTCATTGACAATTTTGACGGTTTGATGGCTCGTATCCATGCACTCAATAAATTACCGTGGTTGCCCTCATTTTTTATCATGCTATTATTTTTAGCAATCGAAACTTCACCCATCATTGCCAAATTATTATCTCCAAAAGGAGAGTATGATTTCAAACAGGAAGACATGGAAATGGGAATTAAAAATATCATCGCTCAAAATCGCTTTCAAAGTGAATTGCAGAAACAAACGGATGCGGAAATTTATGATAAAGTATATGCCGACATCAAAACTGACAAAGAACTCTACCTCTATAAGAAAAAAGGTGCTTTGGAATTACTGAAACTTCAGGCTGACGGTTTCGTAGACAAACAGAAAAAATCATTGTAATAAAAAATCCCTTTCTGCTCGAAAGGGATTTTTTATTACATATAACTCAAAATTTCTTTTTTCAATGCATCATATTCGCCTTGCATAATCAATCCATTATCCAAAAGCTTTTTATAGTTCTGTAACTTTTCGAATAATTCGTCTTGCGACAATTGGCTTAGCGCTTTCTCATTTGACTCCGGTTTTTCATCCGGAAATTGCTTCTCATCTCTGTATCCTGATTGAGATACCGGAATGATTTCAGCAAAATCAGTCACCTCTTCCACAACAACTTCTTCAACCGCTTCCGCTTCTTGAAACGAACCCAAATCTTTTGGCTGTTCCTGTACCGGCATTTCTGCTTTAGGATTCTTAAGAGCATCCATTTGCTCTTTGGCAAAGGTGTATAGTTTTCTGGCTTGATTTTTAGGCAAATAATCTACCGTATGCGTTAATTCAGATTTAGTGCTGAAAGTGAAATCGGCTCCCAAAATCCCTTCTTTCACAAAACTGGCCGCAACATCATCCCAATCGTAATCAACAAACTCCATGGACAATCCCAAATTCTTTGGTTTGCATAGAATGATGCGTTTGTTCGTCACGACTATGCTGTCAGGCAGTATAGTAACAGCCGGTTTTTTCTGAACAGCGATATAACCAATTTCTTCATTGGTCATCAATAAATTATTCAGCTTAGATGTGATTTTCTCAATCGCCTTAGGGTCTTGGTCTTCGTTTAATATTTTCTTTAAATTATCTAACATGGTTTGATTTTTAATGTCCGGCAAATTTTCTGCAAAAGTAATGCCTAATTCTCATTTTCGAGAATTTCGTTTTGAATTTTTTTAGTCAAACTTTTGAAAACCAAATCATAGGAATGGTTGATGAACTCACAAATCAATTTGTCAGACACATCACGGTTAAAATCAACCGTATTCCAATGGGTTTTACTCATGTGAAAACCGGGATGCACCCCTTCATATTCCGCCCGCAGTTCCTCGTTTTTCTCGGGGTCTCCTTTTAAATTGAGTGCCGGCGTGCCTTTTTCCCATTCTTTTAAAGAAGTCAGACAAAACATTTTCCCGCCTACTTTAAACACCAAGGTATCTTCATCAAACGGAAAATGTTCCGTAACTCCTTTTTTAGAAAGACAATATTCGTAAAGTTGTTGAATATTCATTTTTATTGCTTTTTACCTATTTCACCCAAATGAGTGTATTTGAACCCTTTTTCATATTTCAAACCATATCCAAGCATTCGATCCATAGATGCATGTGCCAATAGTATGATACCGATTAATTGCAACCCATGATTTACAGTGATGGTACCCAACAAATAGATTAAAACCGCTATTCCTCTATGGTGAAAAAGGTTGTAACTCACCGCCCCTGTTTTGTTTCCAAAGACATACCCAATCATTGATACATCAGGAGCCAAAATCAATATTAAAAACCACCACCAGGCAAAAGAAAGCTGACTGAACATGAATATTCCCAAAAGAAACAATCCCGCTTCCTCTAATTGAATTGTTGTTTTCATTTTATTACTTTTTCCATCATTTTCTCCGGATGTGCCAAGGCGGTAAATCCGAATTTCTCATATAAAAAATGCGCATCCGAAGTGGCCAATCGCCAAATCTTTACCTGCTGCAGTTGGGGCTCTTTCATCATCGCCTCAATCAGAATAGAAGAATACCCCTTTCCGCGGTGCTTTTCATCAATAAAAACATCCATCAAATAGGCAAACACCACATAATCAGTAATCACACGGGCAAAACCAATTTGTTTTTCATCCAAATAAATCCCGAAACACACCGAAGCATCAATAGTCGTTTGCACCTCTTCCAAGGTTCTCCCGGCCGCCCAGTAAATATCCTTCAGGAAATTTTGAATAAACGGTAAATCCAATTTGCTTTTATCTGTAGAAACAGTAATCATAGGGCATATAAAATGGGTTTGCTAGGAGAAGCGTCATTTTCAAAGGAAGCGATTTGTAAATTTAAAACATAACTTCCGTCTTTAATATCATTCTTTACAAAAACCATTTCGGTAATCGTACAATCCAATCGGGCATCAGCATTTAGATTATTGACCTCTTTCACATTCCAAAATGCTTTGTGAGCCAACAGCTTTCCTTCGTCTTCTTCCCGGTCCACACTGGGTAAATCTATCAATAAATGCTTGATTCCTTGTTCGCGCATGAAAGCTGCCGCAGCCTCTTCAAGGTACGGCGGATTGGTGTGGGAATAATTTTTATGTTGTTTGGCTTCGGTATTGGGTATGGTTCTGATGACAAGCGCTTCAGGGTTTTTTTCGTTTAAAACCGTTTCGATTTGTTTTTTGGTAATAATCAAATCTTCCTCTTTTTCTTCCGGCTTTACGGAAACCAATTCGGCCATAAAAAAGAACTGCTTCAGGCATTGATTAATACTGTAAAATGCTTTGGTGATATGACCGAGACATTCCGTGTGTGTTCCGTGTCCGTGAGGATTGAAGAAAATGTTGTTGAAATTTGTCGAGCTGCCTTCCGAAACTTTCCCTATCCAATCCCCAAATTTTACCGGCTCTATAGTTGGTTTTTCAATATACCAGGCAATCGGATTGGCTTCAGTATTGGATAAAGGAATCGAAATATCGATGGGTTTTGATAAGTCGATTTCGAATTGATTATTAATGAGTGCTTTCAATGGAAATGATTTTACTCCAAATTTAGCAAAAACAAATCACTCGCAATCCCATCTCCCAAAAACTTCCCGCTTTTAGTGGTTCGCAGAATGTTATCGTCTACATACAACAAGTGATCTTCGATATACTTTGCCGCCTGTTGGTTCAGATATTCCAAATAGGACTTACCAAATTCCGCCTGAATCCTGTCCAAAGAAACACCCCAAATGGTTCGGAGTCCTGTCATGATGTATTCGTTGTACCGGTCTGTTCGGGTTAAGGTTTCTGTTTCCGAAGGCAATTGATTTTCGACTATATCTTTTAAATAACGTGAATTATTCGACACATTCCAGCTTCGGGAAACTCCGTTATAACTATGCGCCGATGGACCAATGCCTATATATTTTTTACCCAACCAATAACTCGAATTGTTTTTAGAAAAATAGTTTTCTTTCCCAAAATTGGACAACTCATAATGGATGAATCCGTTGGCCTCAAGTGTATCCACCAGCAAATGAAAATGTTCCTGAGCCAACTCATCATCGAGTGGCGGGATAATTCCTTTCTGAATAAAGGAATGCAAAGCCGTTTTGGGCTCCACGGTCAAGGCATAACTGGAAATATGCGGAATATTATACGACAAAGCTGTTTCAATATTCTGAAGCCATTTTTCATGACTCATCCCCGGCATGCCGTAAATCAAATCAATGGTAATGTTATCAAAATAGCGGGTAGCTATTTCCAAACATTTTTGGGCTTCCGCCGAATTGTGGGCACGGTTCATCAGCTTCAAATCGTCTTCAAAAAACGATTGTATGCCAATACTCAAACGGTTTATTCGGTTGTTTGACAATTGAATGATGCGCTCTTCGGTTAAATCATCCGGGTTGGCTTCAACTGTAATTTCAGGGTTTTCAGCTACATCGTAATTGTGGTAAACGGCATCAATCAACAGTTGCAAATCCGAAACTTCCAAAATACTGGGCGTACCTCCGCCAAAATAAATCGTCTCTACCACCTCATCGTTAAACTCCTCCTTGCGCAACGCAATTTCCTTGGCCAAGGCCGCAACCATTTCATCTTTCTTCTTTAACGAAGTCGAAAAATGAAAGTCACAGTAATGACACGCCTGCTTGCAAAATGGAATATGGATGTAGATGCCGGACATAGATTTGGCAAATATATTCAATCTCTATAGAACTTCCCTTCTATCAAAGCGTATTAAAAGACAATTCGGGCTGTGTCAAAATTTATTCTGTTTTTTCCTAAAAAAAACAGTCTTACAACTTTAACCAATCAATTAAAATTCTATTTTAGCATAAACAATAAACTCTCTTTATGAAAAAAATCGCTTTTTTACTGCTAACTGTATCGTTAGCATTAACATCATGCTCCTCGTCATCTGACAGCGGAAGCACAGAACAAATTCCAACTTATGCCATGACAGCAAAAATCAATGGCACAACATTCCAAGCCAATAATCCCTTTGGCGGCAACATGTTTTCAACCACTAACATCTGGAGTTATTTCCCTTTGGAAGATTACGTGATGCTACAAGGAAGATCCGGTGGGGTTTGGGGTAATCCCGAAATTAATATCTGGTTAAAAAGATCCGATATTGCAGTGGGTACTTATACCCTTGGTCAGGAAACCTTTGACACCCCCCCTTCTCATTTTATTGATTTAATCGATAATTCTAATAATATTTCTGAAAATACGAAAAACGGAACCATCATCATAACGGAAGTAAATACTACAACTAAAATTGTAAAGGGAACTTTCCAGTTTAACACGGTTGATGATCTTGAGAATCAAACTACTCCTGATTATACAATCACTGAAGGAACCTTCAGATACCAATATGCTGAATAAACAGCCATTAAAATAAAAAAATAGCCGGAATTTCTTCCGGCTATTTTTTTACTCTATTTTCATTCTGCTTCACAAAAGCATCCCAACCGCTGTAACTCTTACTGCCAATCACTTTCCCCGAATTGAAAAAATGACACACCGCCGCCGCCAAACCATCGGTAGAATCCAGGTTTTTAGGCAATTCTTTCAACCCTAACAGTTGCTGCAGCATTTTAGCCACTTGCTCTTTACTGGCATTTCCGTTACCGGTAATGGCCATTTTTATTTTCTTGGGCTCGTATTCCGTAATCGGAATTTGACGCGACAATCCGGCTGCCATGGCAACTCCTTGTGCTCTTCCCAATTTCAACATGGACTGTACATTTTTGCCAAAGAAAGGAGCTTCAATGGCAATTTCATCGGGATGATGGGTTTCAATGAGTTCAATCGTGCGCTCAAAAATAACCTTGAGTTTAGTGTAATGATCGTCATACTTACTCAGAATCAATTCATTCAGTTGCAGAAACTCCATCTTTTTGTTGACCACTTTAATCAGTCCAAACCCCATAATGGTAGTCCCCGGGTCAATCCCTAATATGATGCGTTCGTTTGCCATGCTTAAGTTAATCGTTTTCAAATAATGATACCGTCATTTTCAAATTGACTACTTTTGTACCAATGATTTCAATTCCTCACAAAGCTAAGCAATTCGCCGTTTTTATCATCAAACTTTTGATTGTAACTGCCGCCTTTTATTTCATTTACAACCAACTCGTTCATAATGACCAATTAGACTGGCCCAAATTCACCGCGCTACTCAAAAAGAAGCAATCCGTCGCCGGGATTTTGTTCTTGCTCTCCTTTAGTGTGGCCAATCGTTATCTCGAAATCCTAAAGTGGCAAAACTTGGTGTCTCATTTGAAACCCATATCCGTTGGCGAATCAACAAAACAAGTCCTGGGAGCCTTGACCGCCGGAATTTTCACGCCAAACGGACTCGGAGAATACGCCGGAAAAGCACTGTACTTTGAAAAAACCAAAACCAAAAAAATCATTTTCCTCAACCTCATCTGCAACGGAATTCAAATGGTCTTAACCATACTGTTTGGAACGATGGGTTTGTTCGTATTGGGCTATTGGCAATGGGCATCAGCAATTCTTTTATTGGCTGTTTTCTTTTATCTGATATCCATCGCCTCAAAAAACATCAAAATAAAAGGCTACTCTATTCAAAAACTCACACATAAAATAAACGAGATTCCCAAACGCATTCATCAAAAAAATATAGTGCTGGCCATCCTCCGCTATTTGGTTTTTTCGCATCAATACTATTTTTTATTTCTGGCTTTTGATGTAGATTTACCCTATCTGACGATGATGGCTACCATCGCCACTGTTTATTTTTTGGCGTCTTCCTTACCGAGTTTTCAGTTCCTTGATTTTGCCGTAAAAGGAAGTGTTGCGGTGTATTTCTTCGGAAAATTAGGGGTCAACGAGTGGATAGTGGTGTTCATCAGTACCCTGATGTGGTTTTTGAACGTCGTGTTGCCGGTAGTTATCGGCAGTTATTTTGTCTTAAAATTTAAACCGAAATGGAAACAAGCACCTTAGTTTTAGTCCTCATTTTAATCGCCTACACCCTACTCATTCTCCAGTTGATTTTGGGGTATAACAAAGTAAAATCGTTTAAACGCACCGAGGCAACACCCAAAACCGCTTTCACCATCATTGTCCCTTTTCGAAATGAAGAAAAGAACCTGCCCAAGTTGTTGCGTTCTTTTTCCAAACTGAATTACCCGCGCGAGTTGATTGAAATTATCATGGTAGATGATTTCTCTACAGACAAATCCGAACGCATTTGCATACAGTGGCGCGTGCAGCATGACGACATTGATACCACCCTTTTAGAAAACCTCAGACTCACCAATTCGCCCAAAAAAGACGCCATAGCCCGAGCCATGCCCATTGCCAAAAACGATTGGATTATCACCACCGACGGCGATTGTACGGTGCCTAAAAATTGGTTGCATACCATCGACAATTACATTCAATCCCACCACCCCGAAATGATCGTGGGTGCTGTAGCGTATAAAACCAAGAACAACTGGTTCCATCATTTCCAACAATTGGACTTACTGAGTTTGCAGGGAACCACTATAGGCAGTTTTGGTATCGGTAAGCCTTTTATGTGCAATGGTGCTAATTTTGCCTACACCAAAAAATTATTTCGGGAACTTGATGGCTTCAATGGAAATGAAAAAATAGCCGGCGGCGATGATGTATTCCTGCTGCAAAAAGCCGTGGCCAAAGCACCCGAAAAAGTGCATTACCTCAAACACCTGGAAACCATTGTCAGAACCAAACCCGAGAACGATTTGTACAAACTCTTTATGCAAAGGGTTCGCTGGGCAGCTAAAACTACCGGCTATCAAAACACCTACGCCAAACTTTTGGCTTTAGTAGTGTTACTAATGAACCTAAGCTTGGTCACAGGAGGTATCGCATCCGTTATGGGCCTGTTGGACTGGAGAATCGTTCTGACCGTCTTTTTAATCAAATATGCCGTTGACTATGCCCTGCTCTACAAAGCAAACAAATACCTGCTAAAAGGCAAATGGGTACTCCCATTGGCAAGCAGTCTGGTCTATCCTTTATTCTCAAGCTCAGTAGGAATCTATTCGCTGTTCGGAAGCTTCAGCTGGAAGGGAAGAACCTTTAAAAAATAATCCAATAGCTTTTCGGTTAAATTACAAAAAGGAAACCCTTCGCAAAAAAACACACCGTTTTTGCAAAAATCGAAATGAATGAAACACAAATCAAAATCGGCCACGCCTAAACCGAAACCGGCAAAGCTTGAAACGAAATGAGATAAGCTTAAATCGAAATGAGTGTTGCCTGAAACGAAGCGGGTAGTACTCAAATCAAAATAATCAAAACACAAAACGAAACGTGCTAAGCTCAAACCGAAATGAGGTAAGCTTAAATCAAAATAATCGTTGCCTGAAACAAAACGGGTGTAATTCGAATCGAAATCAGTAAGACTCAAAACGAAATGAGGTAAGCTAAAATCGAAATCTGTTTTGCACAAAACGAAACCTGCAAAGCAAAAATCAAAATAAAGAAAGGATAAAGGAAACCGGTAAAAACTATTCCTGCTTAATAATCACCGGCAACACAAACTGCGTCTTCACCGGAATACCTCTTTTAATCGCCGGATTTACTTTAGGAAAGTCTATCAATCGGGCGTGCAGTATACTGTCTATTTTAATCGTATCATAAGCCACCGAGTCTTTGGGAAATTGGGGCTCAAAAGTTAAAGAAGCATTAGGCAAAACGGTGACTTTAACCTCAATCGTATCCAGTTTAGGGAATAAAGTGGCCAACGTATCTACCGCCAGTTTTTGTTCAATGACGGTTTGCATAAAATCAAAAAAACATTGCTTGCGCTGCAGGGCATCTGTCAGGGTTTCACAATCAGCCACCGAAGGATATTCATCTACTTCCTGCCAGTTGATTTCTTTCATTTGCTTCTCGAGCAACTCTTGTTCCGTAGGCACCCGCTTCTCAAAGTATTGACAAGATTGCAGCAGTAGAACACCCAGCAGTATTGGTAAGAGCTTTTTCAAGATTAATGTTTTTTGGATTGTAAATAATCAGCATAGCTTTTAGCCAACCATTCTTGTTTTGTACGGAGCGCCTCTTCTTTTTGCTCTTTGTATAAAAGACCTAATTTTTCAGAATAGGCCGCTATTTTAACGGTATAACTATAGAACTCTTCTTTGGTAAGTATCAACTCCGGATTTTTTTGCTTTTGGAAAAACTCAAAAAACAAGGCATCAAATTCCTTCTTATCGTAGGCCTGGGCCTGTCTCTTATACTTTTGATACAACACTGCCTTCAACGGTCCGTCGGGGTCACCAGTTTGTTTATCCTGAGCAAAAACACTGCCGGTTAAACAAACCAACAAAAGAGTGCAAAAAGAAAGCTGTATTATTTTTTTCATCATCGAATCAAAAATAAAGAAAAAAAACCAATGTTCCTAAAAGCAAAAAAGCCATCCCTGTTAAGGGAAAGCTTTTCATTGGTCTAACTACTAAACCTTGATACGAGTTACAAATTCGTATCGAAACAACACAACTAATCTTAGATACTTTCTTGGAAGCCGAAAACAAGTTCTTTTAAGAATCTTATTTTGGGCAAAAAAGGTTTTCATTGCTGAAAACCTTTCCCAATTTTAGCGGTCTGGACGGGACTCGAACTCGACCATATATTTTGAGTAAATACTAGGCTTTACAAAGGTTGGAATTAAATAGGTAATGTCCTAGGGGATGTTTCCTGTAAATTTCAACAGTGCAAATATATCATTTTATTCAAAAAAAACACTCCCTAATCTCTTTTTTTAAATAAACTGTCATTTAAAATTCATTTTTTGTAGTTTTTTTCCTTAAAAATAGGCTCTTAATGTTATTTTAATGTTATATTTATGTTAATTTAATGTTACCAAATTTAGTTAAATTTTTATAATTATTTGATAATCAGTAGTTTAATTGTAAAAAAGTATCTAATTTAGCTCTTGAAAAAATAAGAGAAAAAAATGCTTACTAGAGTTAATGTAAGTATTAATATTAAATATTTTAAAAATGACAATTAATTATTACACAGTAAGAGCCGTTTTAAGAACGGACAAAATTAGAAAAAATGGAACTTGTCCAATCTACGTTGTACTACAATACAACAATGTAACTCAAAAATTTTCTACATCTGAATTTATTGAAGAGAAGTATTGGGATAAAGATAAAGAACAAGGTATCGGAAAAGGCTTTGGAAATCTAAATGCTGTAATTAAAAAGAAAAAACAAAATCTGGAAGACTTTATCAGAGAATCTAAAAGTATTGGCAGACCATTATCTAAAACTGACATTTCAAACTTTTGGAATGGAAAAACTGAAACCGATAATGAAATTTTGTTTTCTACATTTTATGAATCTTTTTGTAAACGCCATTTCCAAACTATAAGAGAAAGTACTCAAATCCATTACACTACACTTGGAAAAAAAATAGACGACTTTAAACCGAACTTAATGGTTTCAGAAATTGATTATTCTTTTATGGTTGAGTTTGATAATTATCTTGTAGAAACTAAAAGCGGTAGATACAACATGATTAAATTTTTAAAAACTGTGTTAAAAGAAGCTGTAAAGCTAGGTGTTTTAAAAAACGAATCTTGGAAAGGTTTAAAAAATGTAAGTCCAAATGCTAGAGAGGTATATTTAACTCCTGCTGAAATAAACCAAATTGAGATTTGTGATTTATCTACAAAAAAGCATTTAGAACTAACCCGATGTATGTTTCTATTCAGTTGTTATACTGGAATGCGTTATAGTGATGTAGTAGCTTTAAAAAAGGAAAATTACAAAAATGGAGTAATTACACTAAAACAAGTTAAAACTGGAGTTGATTTAAAAGTACCTGTGAATTTAGAAGCCAAAAAAATTATCTGTAAATATTGGTCTAAAAGGAAAGAGAATGAAAATATTTTTCCACGAATAGAAAACCAAACAGTAAATAGATACTTAAAGAAAATTGGAGAGATAGCTGAATTAAAAAAGACACTTCATTTTCATGTTGCACGTCATACTTTTGGGACTACCTTATTAAATAATAATGTTAATGTATTTTATATTTCTAAAATGATGGGACATAAAAAATTGAGCCAAACTTATGCTTATACTGGAATTAATGTAAATAAAATGAAAGACATAATGGGTACTGTAAACTTTCAGCCAAAAAACGAGAATAATAACCTTAATAGACTGTAATATGTTAGATAATTTTGAATTGACTTGCTATAATTACTCCCCAACAGAAAGAATAAATTGGGTAAGTGTTGATGATACCTATAAAAAGAAAACCTTGTTTGTAGCTTTATTATACAATAGTAATAAAAAAAAGGAAAACTATTTTTTAACCTTATTCATGCTAGCAGATGAACATAAGGAAAAATTTACTTTGCTTGTAAGAGGTAATTTAAACAATTGGTATTCTCAAAAAATTCTAGGAAGAACTCTAACTGTTGAAGAATACAAAGATTGTATAAATTTATTATTAGGTCAACTTGATGTTGAAAGAAATGACTTAATAAATGCGAAAATGAAAAATGCTGAAATTAGATTGTCCGTATTATTAAATCCGACTAGTAGAAGTAAAAAACACAAAAGTAAATTTACTCCAAATCTTTAAAAAATTCTTGTAACGTTAAGTTGTGAATTTTAAGCACTTTGATAAGGGTCTTGAGCGTAATGTTCTGACCCTTTTCTATTCTATAATATTGTACTCTATTAATGTCGTTTGTAAAAGCAAAAGTTTCGTAGCTTGTAAAACCAGCTTTTAACCTTAAAGCTTTAATTTTTTCAGCAACTAGTAGTATCTCTTTATCTAATTCTTCTTTTGACTTTTCCATACAGCGAATTTTGGAAATTTGTCGCTTAAAATTTACCACATTAATAAAACTTAATAAATGCGACAATTTTTATATTTTAGCTGAAAAATTAAGACAATGAAAAAAATAATATTTGCACTAGTGTTTCTGATTTGTGGTATAACAAATTGTAATTCTCAAATTAATAATCTAAAAGATTTACTTGAAATCTCTGAACTAAACGTTGAAGAAGTGGTAAGTGAATTACAAGGAATATGGAAATTAAACAATCCCGAACAAGACACATCAGAGAAAGGATTTATTACTGAACGATATATTTTTTCATACAATCAAGATAATAAAAAACAAGTCTTGAAAAAATGTGGAAGAATGGATCTCCTATCTAGTCAGACAATGTGGCTAACTAATTTTATTTCTGATGATAAAGAATTATTGAATAGAATAACAAAAAACTTGGTCTATCAAGGATTTGAATTAAAAGTAAAATCGAAATCTAATTCAATGTATGAAGATGGAAATAGAATTGTAACTATTCAAACCGAATCTGATGATAATTATAAATTACCTAATGGCTGTTATTCTATAATCGTAATTGTAGATAAAATAATAAATGGTGGGTATATAAAATCGAACAAAGAAAACCAAAATACTAAAAATAAGACTAGTAATAACGCACTTAACAACATTTCCAATTCGAGTAATTCAGTAAAAGAAAAAATTAACCTTGTCAAAAATCTTTCTGAATTGATTCTAATTTCAAAAACTTCATCTAGCGAAATCTATTCAAAATTAAATTCTAATTGGAAAAATATTGATTACCCAAAAAATGAAGAACCGCTTAATGAATGGTATTCTTTTGTTAATGAAAAGCAATATTTAGAAAGTTATGTTGGTTGGGATAATGGAATCAATAAAGATGTCAGAATAACTACTTTTGAATTTTCAGATAAAAATCTATTGGACAATATTATAATTGATTTGAATAAAACCGATTTTAAGCTTGAGGAAACGACAAAAGAATATTCAACTTATGTAAATAATGAAGATATAATTACAATATTCTTTGATAATAAAACATCTAAAAAAGGAAATTACAAGGTTGAATTATCCATTACTCCATTAAAAGCTACTATTAATAGTAAAAGTAATTATGAAAATTACAATAATAACGGTACGGGATTGAACGGAAGAAAAATTATTAAAAAACCATCCCCAGAGTATAATTGTAATGAACAAGGTAAAGTAGTTGTTGAAATTACTGTCGATAAAAATGGAAATGTTATTAACGCAATTGCTGGAGTTAATGGAACTACAAATAAATCTGCTTGTTTATTGAATGCTTCAAAAATTGCTGCTTTAGGGACGAAATGGCAACCCGATAATAACGCTCCTGATAAACAAATTGGAAAAATTGAATATAACTTTCGATTGAATTAAAATTGTAAAAAAATCAAAATTTATCAAAGCGACCTGAAAAAATCAGGTCGTTTTTTTATTCATGCAAAATACTGATTATCTGATATTTATGTTTTTTAATAAAATAAAAATGTTAAATTATTCATTTTTCAAAACAAAAAAATTGATTTCCGAGTATTATGTATTTATACAACGGCAAATTTTTTTAAAATATGAAAACAAAAATTGAAATTGAAAGAAGAGTTTACAGCAACCTAGTTAAAACTGTAATCCAAACTAAAAAACTATTAACGGAACTATCAAATCGTCCCGAATTTAACAAAGAATGGATGTCTATTTCTGATGTAGAAGTAGAGTTCGGATTGAGTAGAAAAATCATTGATGGATTTAGAAGAAAAGGTTTAAACACTAATCAGAAAACCCGAAATGGAAAAATTCTAATCAGAAGAAGTGAACTTGAAAAATTTTTAACTAAAAAATAGAAAACATGATAATATATGATACCGCCTTATGTTGTGAAAATTATTATCCAATTAAAAAAATAAAATGGATAAGAGATGACTCATCTGATAATAAAAATTTAATATTTTTTAAAGCTGATTTGTACAATAGTGTTAAGAAGAGAAAAAAGTATTCATTAAGACTATGGACTATATACAATGAACTTGATAATTCTTGTGTCTTATTAATTATGGGCAAATTAAAGTTTTGGTTCCATCAAGAATATTTAGAAAATGAATTAACAGATGAAGAATATGAAGAGTGCTTGAAATTATTACATACAGAACTTGATTTGATTTTTACTCCTAGAAAAAGAAGACTTTTTAAATCAAAACATATGCTTTTATATCATAAAAATGATGAGTATAGATACCGTATTTGTATGGATTATCTTAGTTATGAAAAATTAAATAGACTTGAAAAACACTTAAAGGAAACATGGATATGATAGATAAAATTAAATTAATGGCTGAAAATTTTAATCCCGACTTCATTAAGGAAAATTTTAAATGGAGAGAGATTGAAATTGACGATGAAGAGTTTACAGAACTTGATTTTGAATTAAATAGATATTTACAGACTAATATAACTAAAAAATCAAGGATGTTTAGTTTAAGAATGCTATTGACTGAAAATTTAAAAACTGGTACTTATTCATTATCAATAAACGGAAGTGTTAGAAAATGGTATTTTGATAAAAATTCTCGAAAAGACTTAAACTATTATGAATTTATTGATTGTATAGAAATACTGGGTTGTAAACTTGGTTTAAAAAAAGGTGAAATCTGGAGAATGTTTAAAGTTACCCAATTGGAAATTGGAGTTACGTTATTATTAAAATCATTTACTAATGACATACTGGATTGTTTTGTAAAATATAGAAATGCTAAAAGAGATGATAAAAATGTAACCAGTATCTACTTTAGATTTACTAATTACGATTTGTTAATTTATGACAAATATCTTGAAATGTTAGGCAAAAAAGAGTTTACCAAAACGGATAAAAAAATTATCAGTAAATATCTAATGCTAAGATTTGAAATAGACATTAATAAAGTTAGTATTCCTACTTTTAAAATGAAATATCACAAATTAAGTTCATTGAAATCTAATTGGAATGAATTACCAAAAGAACTTTATAAATATCTGAATGCAATTAAATTTGTCGATACTATTTCAAAAAATGAAGTGATCAATGAAAATAATAAAACGAAAATTTCCAAAAATGATTTTATAAAGTGGGGGTTCTATTCATTTATGAAAAGTCATGGAATACATAACACAATAAAAGACTTTAATAAAATGGTTTTGCCAAACAATAAATCTAAATTTTTTAATGATTTAATGAATATATACAAATCGCATATTATCAGCGAAAAGGATTACAAGGCTATTATTTTATATGAATTAAGGAAGAAAACAGACAGGTTATATAATAAGGGTAACTTTCGATATATAAATACCTAATGTAAATATAACAAGGTATATAATAAATAGAATACCCTTTTAGAGCCAAACGAAATTGAAAAATAAGCCAAAGCGATTATAAGATAACAAGGACATAATAAATTAACTGCCGATTTGTTTTTAATTTGTGTTGATTTTGGTCTTTTTATTTGATTCTATGATTTATTAAAGTAAAAACCCAATTCTATATTTTTAAAAAATAATAATTGGTTAGAATGGGTTTAAATAAACTCTCTTGTATATTATCTAAAAAAAAAGAGCCAACATCTATTTTGGCTCTTTCGTTTATAACTAATTTAAACTTTAATTAACTCCATTAATTCTTTATATCTATTGTCTTGAGAATCTAATTTATTTGTTTCCCAAATAGCTAAACTCATACTTAAATATAATATCTTTTTCCCTCTATTATTGAATGTGTAAAGGTTAGTGTTTCCAAAATCTATTTTTTTACATTTGTCAAGGAAAGGAGTAAATACATTTACATTGAATTCTGTTAACTTTTCCTTTTCAAGTATATCAACTAAAATATTTAATAATGCTTCATAACCAACTGTTGTTTGTAAAATATTTGTTGGTTTTAGAGTTGAATCCCTAAAATCCCAATATGAAGTTCCTTGCTCATTTTTAAAGGTTGACTTTACACAATTGAAATAATAAAACATAATATCAGAAATATACTCATCTTGATTATTAGCATAGTATTTTCTAAATGGCAAGAATTTATTTGACCCAGGAGTTCTGGTTTTTAGTTCATTCCTTTTTCTGTTTCTATCCCTTTCTGATTCTCTGAGATTTTCTGAAATTAAATTTACTATAGATTTTGCCATTGTAGCTTGAGATAATGGTGGACTATAGTCATTAGAATAATCCCCACCATAAAATTTTATTCTATTGTAAAATGGAGAGGTCTTATGACCATTCAAAGCAATAATAGCTTGAATTGCTGTTTTTTGGGGAGTGTCGTCTAAATCTAAACCGAACAAATCATATACCAAACTTTGAGAAACTCTTTTTTGAGTTCTATTTATAGTTGAAAAAATCATTGCTTGATACTCAATTGTTTTATCTATAAAAAAAGAAACAACTAACTCTATTTTTTCTAAATCGGATAATCTTTGCTTTTTAAATGCTAGTTTCTCCTGTAAATCGATTTTAGAGGGATATTTATTTATATCACTTATTAAGTTGTTAATTTCATCTTTTATTCTTTTTAATGCAATCTCAATCCCTCTAACTCTATGTTGTCCATCAATAACTGTAATGTAAATATCTCCATTTGCTTTATTTAATTCTTCAAAAACTTGTTGCTTTATTTTAATTTCAACAAAGTTTTGATGTTCTTTCTGCTCTTCGATTGCTTCTTTAGGAATGTGCAAAACTATATTTGTTGGAAATGTTGCTTCTGGGTCTTCGATTAAAAAATCAGCTATCTTATTTGCTCTTGGATTTTCAATCTCTCTCTGAATTTCATTATTATATAATGGTTTTCCCTCCTCATCAAAAGAATTTAAAATTCGTGAAGTATATCTAGTGAATTTGAAAATTTGAGATATGCTAAATTTTCCCACAATAAAATCTTGTTGATTTTGAAAAATTGGGAAACCTATAATTTTATTATTAATTAGATTATTCATTATTTCCATCCTTTACCATGAGTGTTTTTTGCTCCAGCTCTAATTTTAGCACTATAACTTTCGTCATTAAATTTTTCATTTTCACAATTTGCAAGATGCCAAATAAATAATCCTAATATTATTCCTATTGATGATAATAAAAGCGAATATTTATCTATTAGAAAAAATGAAGAGACAAAAATTGAAGCTACAATAAATAAAAAGATAAAAGAATATACCTGTAAACTTTTCTTGTTTACAATTTTATCATTTGTAGTAATATCAATATATGAAGTTGTTATTAATGCTAAATAATAAGTACCCATATTCAAAACAACATTTGTATAATTTGCTACTTCTTTATTAAACTCTTGAAAAATTGAAACCCAAATTCCAATACCGCCTATGAGTAATACAAAAAAAACAAGATAAGTTAAATATAAATCATTGAAAGGATAAAATTGTAATTTCATTCTTTCTTTAATTTCTTTAAAAAAATGAGGTACTTTGGCATTCTCCATGTTAACTAACTATTGTAAAATTGTTTTATTTCAAATAATTCTCCTTTAGGAAATTCTTTTATATTAGAAATTGATTGACCTTTTTGTATCTTTTCTAAACTTCTATATGCTTTAATTCCATCTTTTTCACTAAAACCTAAAAATTTATTTATAGCTTTTGCATTGTTTTTATCTTTGACATTTAATAAAAATGAGATTTCACAATTGCTTGAAAAATCAAATGTTGGTTGATTAAACTCCTCAATACCTTGAGACAAGAGCACGACTGAAACACCTTTTGAACGAATCTCTCTTAAAATTTTTTCTAAAATTTCTTGATACTTTTTTTCTTTGAAAATCACATGAGCTTCATCAATCAACAATACATATCTCATAGACCTATAACCATTGTCATTCGGTGTATTTTCCATGTTCATAAATACATTGTAAATGTAATTTATTATTAAAAAAAGTGAAGTGAACCTTACAGAATTAGATAAATCCCCTGATAATGATAAATAAATATTTTGATTTAAAAAATTACCTAATTTCTTATTATCCTCAAAAACGTTGTATCTACTTAATTCATCAATAATCTCAGTCAAAGTATCACGTTTATCTCCTACTAATTCTAATAACTGCTCATTAATTTCGGAAAAGTTTGGATATTCACCTGGCTTCTTCGTTAAAAATGCTTCATATGTTGCTTCTCTTAATTTTCCTCTTTGTTTAATTCCAATATTTGAATATTTACAAATAATATCAACAAATTTATCTATTCCCATTTGCTTATTGACCTCGTTTATACTGTCAATAAAAGATAGTGGATTTACTGGAAATGCAGTTTTTGGAGCGTCAATGAACTTAGCTTTTGTCTTATCAAAAAATGGTTGCATTTCAATCAAATCATCATCTTTTAATCCTTTAAAATCTAGGTAAATAAAGTTTACATGGTGATTTGATTTTTCTGAAATTTCTTTTAATAATTGTAGCGCAAATTGGGTCTTACCCGTTCCTGAACTACCTGCAACAGCTATATGATTGTTGTTGTAAAGAGATGTGTTATTAAAATTTAATTCTATCTCTTCATTTTTATTTTCAAGTTTATTCCCAATGAGAATCTTAATTGGTTCAGAAAAATAACTCTTCTCAATTCCTTGATTGTTATTTTTAACTGCATCAAGACTTACTTTTACGGTATCTAACATTGAAATACCTTTGTCTAAATGTTCAATTAAAAAATCTAAAAAAGTGTAATTGTTATTATTCTCAAATAAAGTATCCATTAATTCTAATCCATGGTCGATATGAAGCTTTATATACTTTGGAATATTCTCATGCGTTTTATAAATCCCATAGTACTGACAAATTAAAGCAATGTAAAAATCTCTATATTTTGCATCAAACAATATGTGATCTTTATATTCCTTACCTTTTGAATCGTAAATATTAAATTCTGATACTGTAAATCTTTTACCATTTTGAAGAGAATATCCTAGAGCTATTCTAGCAATAACATTTTCTTTAGTGCCAACTGGTAATTTGGATGTTATTTTTCTAACTATCTCTTGATTAGCTTCTGATGTCCTTATATTAATTTGCATATAAATCGTTGTATGTTTTAATTAAATTTTCAGGAGTTGACTCAACAAATTTTGATGCGTCTGTACTGAAATTTTGTATAATATATGATTTACTAATATTTGGTTTTAATAATTCAAATTCACTTTCTGTCAATTCTTTATGAATAAGTGGAAAAATAACTACTTGCTTGGAAACATTTGGATAAAACTCTTTGATTACATTTTCAGCATGTTCTTTATCGAATTTCTGCATTGGAGAATCTATAAATACAGGGAATTCAATATCAGATTCATCAACTAAAGCTTTTAAAAGAGCTGAAGCATACATCTGTCTTTCCCCCATTGAAAGAGAACCTTTATCAATTTTTTCTCCCCTAGAATTAAATAAATTTATATCAACATCATCTCCTGCTTGATTAATATCTACAACAACATTTTTAATAAATCCCTTTTTGTGCATTAATGTATTTAATTCATTCAATATATTTTCTTCCAACTTCTTTTTAGTTGTAACTTTAAACTCTTTAATGAATTCTTTGAGTTTAGAAATTAATTCTTGGGTTTTTTTATCTTTTTCAGAGTATCTTCTTGAATCATCAATCTTTTTTCTCAACTCTTCTTGTCTTTGTTTCAAAGTTTTAATTTCATTTTTAAAACCTCCTATTCTTTCCCCTAAATCGTAAATATCTTTGTCAATAGAAAAAATTCTTTTATCAAGTCTTTCTTTTTCAGACCTTAAATTTGCTATATATTCATCCTCAGCATCTTTTTCTGCTGCTCTAATTTTTCTTCTTATAGAATCTAAATCGCTTTTAGAACGAGTATATTCATCATTCAATTTTGTAAATACATCTTTAAAGGTATGTTTTAGATTATTGATTAATGAATTTAATTCATTAGTTTCAACATCAGAAAAATCATGTAAAGCATTAAAGTTTGTTTCTAATTCAGGTAAATCTGAATAAAAATATTTTTTTACTAAAAATTTTATTTGGTTTTCATAAAAATCTCTTATGTCAGTTGGTATTACACCCGAAAAATTGCGTTTTTGAGCTTCAATATCATTGAGAATTTTATTTGTTTTATCTCCTACATCTTCTTGTTTATATTTACTCTCTCTGTAACTTTTTTCAACATCTAATTGAGTAGATATATCCATAAGTGTTTCTCCTGCTAATCCAAATGGTATTAAATCAAATAATTCTTTTAAATCATTTTGTAAATCTCCAATTTTTCCATTTAACGTATTTTCAAATTCTTTAAGCTCGTTTAGTTGTTCAAGAGTCATCATATTACCCTCTTGAATTAGCTTCATTTGAATTTCATTTGAATTGCTTTGCTTTTCAATTTTTTCTTGATTAAGTTGTTGAATCTGTAATTCAACTTCATCAATATTTATTTGTCGATTATCGATGTCAGCAATAATCTGATTGAACTCTGTTCTCTCTTGAGGTTTAGCAAACTTCTTTCTATATTCATCCTGAATATTTTCTAATTGCTCCTTTAAATCTTCATATTTTTTGATACCTAAAACTTCCGTGTAAGCTTTACTCAATAATCTTCTTTGCTCGGGAGAATTGATTTCAGCGAGTGAAACTATCTTTTCAGCATCAAAAAAGAAAAATTTTGCAATTTCTATTGGTAAAATAAAGTCCCTAATAAATATCTCTTCGCCGTCTTGTTTACCATCAGTCGTTAAATCTTGAATCAATTCATTCTGAAAACCATCAATCAAGACTTCGACTTTATCACTTGCACTTGTAACAATATCATAAGTTCTAGTGATTTTAATTTCATTACAAGTAATTTCAGGAATTTTAACATCTCTAAAAGTTACTGAAACGGAAAATTTCGTTTCTCCTTCAACTTTTGCAAGACGATTTAAACTATTACCTATGTATTTTCCATAACCTCCTTTATCGGCAATTTCTTTCTGATACAACTCATCTACTTTTTCCATTTGTTTGCCGTATAAACACCAAACCAATGACATTAGAAAAGTTGTCTTTCCAAATCCATTTTTACCACTTACAACAATAATGTTTTTATCCTTTTCAGGCAGAAGATTTATTTTATTACTTCCTTTATATATCCTGAAATTATTTAACTCAATTTCTTTAATGAACATATCTATTGCTCTTTTTTTAGATATTCTTCAATTCTTGTTTCAATATCGTCTTTAAGTCCTCTTTTTCTATTTAATAATGACTTATTTTTTTGTAGAGTTAAAAGTTCTTGTATTAACTCAAAATCTTGTGGACTATTTTCACATGTTTTTTTAAGTAATTCTAACTCTTTTTCTCTTTTTTCATTTTGGTTATTCATATCCAAATCTGTTTTATATGCGTTCTTGTAAATATCTGAAACTTTCTGACCGAAAACAAAATCCCTATACCAAATTGTTTGAATAGCAATTAACTCCTGATTGGTAATTAATTCAACATGAGGTTTCTCTTTTTGTACTTCTCTTTGAGTTTTCAGAAGTCTTTCAAGTACTGATGCTCTATATTTAGGATAATATGGTCCCATACCATTAATGGCATCTGTACCATTTCTTCTTTGTGGCATTCTGTTTTCAATAATATTTCTCTCCTCTGCTAGTTCATTTCTTAAAGTTAGCAACGGCTTTAGCCAAGTCAATCCATTATCAATTAAGGCAGACATCGACTTATCTTGTTTTACTACGGTACAAACCCAACAACCGAATCTACTTTGCCCGCAAGATTTGTGTTCTTTATCAGTAACAACAGTTGGACACTCATAATCATCTGCACTTGCATCTGAATATATTTGAAATAATTCTTCATTACTAGCACCCCAAGGCGAGGGCATTGTGTTAATTATATACCAAACCTGCTCTAGCATTAAATGTCTAATTGGTGCATACATATAAGTATTTGCTTGGGTAGGATGTTTTGTTAATCTCTTACCTTTAATAGCATGTTTTTTCATTGATTTAGCTCTACTTGCACTTTCGCTAGAACGAGTTCCAATTAGTATTATGGCTTCTCCAAATTCGTCTAACTGTTCAAGGATAAATCGTGAAGTTGGTTTGATTTTTAATCTCTCAGTACACCATCTAAAGGCATTATTTGGAGCAGGATAGCCCTTACCTATTAAATTAACCCAAAAAGAGTCTTCTAATCTAGGTAATGTCTTTATAACTTGTATTGGTAAATTTTGGTCTCTAGCAGCTTCTGAAATTTTATCTAAAACCCTATATACATATTCGGTTATCACAGGATTTTCAACCATAGTATCATTACAAACTACATAAATATCCCTTCCAACAACACCATGAAAATCTTTTATTTGTGTTAATGCTTCCCAAACTAATTGAAGCATTACTGTTGAATCTTTCCCTCCGCTAAAACCAATAATCCATGGGCGTTTTGTATCATCAGCAAACATGTACTGGTCGATTATTTCATCAACTATATTTTGAGTAAACTTATTCATTTTAATTGCTTTCTGATATATATTTACAACCACAAATATTTAGGGTTGCTCAAATCCTACAATATTATGATTTTTTTACTAATTTTCTTTGTTTTTTTTACTCAATTTTGAGGTTCAAAACAAAACTTAATTAAATGTATAGTTTTGAGGTAACGGATTAGGGGATGGATATTGGGCAAATAAAAGCTAAAGAAGTAAAAAGAATTTCGCCTAAATCAATAAATAGAAACTTCTATAAAGCAAAAAAGCCATCCCATTAGGGAAAGCTTTTCATTTGGTCTAACTACTAAACCGCCCGATTTTACTCGGGTAAACAACACAACTACCGTTTAGGATTTAGGGCAAAAAAGGTTTTCATCTCTGAAAACCTTTTCCTAAATTCGCTATTTCTAGCGGTCTGGACGGGACTCGAACCCGCGACCCCATGCGTGACAGGCATGTATTCTAACCAACTGAACTACCAAACCATCGCTTAATTGCGGTTGCAAATATACAACCGTTTTTGAACTTTGCAAGTTTTTTTTAATAAAAAAACGAATCTATTTTTTTGCGCTACCCAAACATTTGTTTCTCAACCAGGTAGGTCGTAAGTATTTTTTCAAAAATTTCTTCCACTGCCACCGGAACATACTTAATTTTGTTTTGCGCACATGTCATCGCTAACGTTTTAAAATAAGCATTTACCTTTTCCGCATAAGCTTCTTTCACCGAATCCGCAAAAATATTGATTTGCTCTCCGGTCTCTAAATCGATGAATTTGCGCGGCGCATTGTCAAAATGGAAGTTAATTTCAGTCTTTTTATCAATAACATGAAACACCACTACCTTGTGTTTATTGTGTTTCAAATGCTGTAACGCATTGAAAAGAGCCTCCTGATTTCCGGTTTGAAACATATCGGTAAACAATATAATCATAGACCGACGATGAATCTTTTCAGCTATCTGATGCAAAAAAGTGACCGTATCCGTACTCTTGGACTCTTTTGGATTTTCCAACAAATCCTCCAGTTTGTTTAAAATCATGCGGTGGTGACGGTCGCTGCCTTTCTCAGGAGCATAATACTCGTAAGTATCGGAATAAACACTAAGCCCGACAGCATCGCGTTGCTTTTTCAATAAATTCATCAACACGGCAGAAGCCAGAACAGAAAAACCAATTTTATTATGAAAAAACAAGTCGTCATTTTTCAATTTCGGATAATGCATGGAAGACGAATTATCAATAATCAAATGACAACGAAGATTGGTTTCTTCTTCAAATCGCTTGGTATACAAACGATCTGTTTTGGCAAATAATTTCCAGTCAATATGCTTCGTGCTTTCCCCTGAATTATACACTTTGTGTTCTGCAAATTCAGCTGAAAACCCATGAAATGGTGACTTATGCATCCCCGAAATAAAACCCTCTACCACCTGATTCGCCAGTAGCTCCAAGTGTTTAAAACCGGAAACGAGTTCTTTTTGTTCTTCTATCTTCATGTCTCAAAGATAATTTTATTTCATACAATTCGGCTACGCCTCGGGTGAATATTTGAATTTAAAAGTATAAAAAAAGGCTTGACTTTCGTCAAACCTTTTCGTTGAAGTTTATTTTCAATTACAGTAATGCGTCAATAGCATCTGTATATGTTTTTTTAGGAGCTACGCCTACCTGACGTCCTACTACTTCTCCGTTTTGAAAAACCAAAACAGTCGGAATGTTACGCACTCCGTATTTTGCAGCAAATTCTTGGTTGGCATCTACATCCACTTTTCCTACTACTGCTTTCCCTTCATACTCTGAAGAAATCTCATCAATAACCGGACCTACCATTCGACACGGACCACACCATGCAGCCCAAAAATCTACCACTACCGGTTTATCTGATTTTAATACTACTTCGTCAAAAGTAGCATCTGTAATTGCTAAAGCCATATTTTATATTTTTAAAATTAGTGTATTTATTTGATGCCAAAATTAGGCATTTTATTTCAGTTTTCCGCGTCAAAAAAATCAGTTTTGACTATAAAATCATTGTCAGAACTGATAACTAATTCAGGCTGAATTTAACGTTGAGTTTTTCTAACTCTACCAGCAATTCATGTGAAATTTTGACTTTTAATTTTCGGCTTGGCAAGGAAACCCGTGTAACTATCTGATTCTCTTCTTCCACTGTCGGAAGCTCCATTTCCATTTCATCCGGGTTTTCCTCTTCTGCAGCCATATCCTCATCTAACACAACTTTCGGCAACAGCGGCGTTGACTTTTTTACTTTTTCAATCTCAACAATTTCAAATGTAACTGTATTTTCTCCTTTGTTGGAAGTAAAAATACCATTCAACAGTTGGATAACATTCTGATGTAAATCTTTTATATCCATCTGAATACTGAGTTTTTTGGCAAACTGAGGCAACACATCCTGCAATTGTTTTACATCGGTAAACTGCAATCTCGGGTCCGATTTTTTTCCTGTCTCTTTGTTTACCCAACCTTCTTTTACGGTGACTTTAAAATACACAAACTGATTATTGACTAAAAAATGTCGGAACTTTAAATATTCTTCGTCAAAAATTCGGAACTCATGACTTTCATCATAGCCTTCCAAAGTAAACATAGCCCAATCTTTACCGTTTTTGGCCGTTTTGTATTGCACATTGGTTACAATTCCGGCAAAGGTTAGTGTTTTCCCAACATAACTTCCGAGATTTTTTAAATACTCTAATTTGCTGTTGCAGAAATATTTCATTTCAAACTTAAAATCATCCAAAGGATGCCCCGAAATATAAATACCAACCACTTCTTTTTCCTTAGCCAATTTTTCCATAGTACTCCACTCTTCACACGGAGGCACTGTTGGCTCCGCAATTTGAACATCACTGGCATCGCCAAACAAACTTACCTGTGAAGAGTTTTCATTTTCCTGAAACTTGGCACCATACCGCATGGCTTTTTCATAAAAAGTGATATTATCACCATCGGTATGAAAGTATTGTGCCCGGTGCGTATCTGCAAAACAATCAAATCCGCCGGCTAAAGCTAAGTTTTCAAATGCCTTTTTGTTAGCCGCTCTTAAGTCAATTCGTTTGGCCAAATCAAATATAGATTTGTACTTTCCGTCTTTTCTGTTTTCAACTATAGTTTGAACAGCCCCCATTCCTACACCTTTGATGGCTCCCATACCGAAGCGAACCGCATAGTTTTCGTTCACCGTAAACTTATAGTAACTCTCATTGACGTCAGGCCCCAAAACTTGTAAGCCCATCCGTTTACATTCTTCCATAAAGAATGATACTTGTTTGATATCATTCATATTATTCGACAGTACCGCTGCCATATACTCAGCCGGATAATGTGCTTTTAAATAAGCCGTCTGATAGGCAATCCAAGCATAACAGGTAGAGTGTGATTTATTAAACGCATATTGCGCAAACGCTTCCCAGTCTCTCCAAATTTTCTCCAACTTATCTTCGGCATGACCATTGGCCACAGCTTGTTCAATGAATTTGGATTTCATTTTATCCAACACATCTTTTTGCTTTTTCCCCATTGCTTTACGCAATACGTCGGCGTCACCCTTAGAGAAATTAGCCAGCTTTTGTGACAGCAACATTACCTGTTCCTGATAAACTGTAATCCCGTAAGTTTCTTTCAGGTATTCTTCGTTGGCTTCTAAGTCATAGGTGATTTCTTCCTCACCGTTTTTTCGTCTGACGAAAGAAGGAATATACTCCAACGGTCCGGGGCGATACAGCGCATTCATCGCAATCAAATCCCCAAAAACAGTAGGTTTCAAGTCCTTCAAATACTTCTGCATTCCGGGCGACTCGTATTGGAAAATTCCAACCGTTTCACCTCTTTGGAACAGCTCATAGGTTTTCACATCATCAATCGGAAACGTATCGGGATCCAATTCAATTCCGGTTCTGTATTTGACAAGTTTAACCGTATCTTTTATCAAGGTTAGGGTCTTCAGTCCCAAAAAGTCCATCTTAAGCAACCCGGCACTTTCCACGACCGAGTTGTCAAATTGTGTCACATACAAATCGGAATCTTTAGCTGTGGCCACAGGAACAAAATTGGTAATATCATCCGGGGTAATGATGACTCCACAAGCGTGAATCCCTGTGTTTCTGAGATTTCCTTCTAACACTTTAGCCTGCTGTATCGTTTCTCCGCCTAGATCATTGGCATTGGCTAATTCAATCAGTTCTTTTACTTTATCGTATTCTTCTGCCCGAAGGGCGGCTTTTAATTTGTCATTATCAAGAGTGAAAATCTTGGCCAAATTAAGTGTAGTCGGAATTAACTTGGCAATTTTATCGGCTTCAAACAAAGGCAAATCTAACACACGTGCGGTATCACGAACCGAAGATTTTGCCGCCATCGTTCCGTAGGTTATAATTTGCGCTACTTGTTTGGAACCGTATTTGTTGATTACATAATCCATTACACGGCTACGTCCCTCATCATCGAAGTCAATATCAATATCGGGCATCGACACACGATCGGGATTGAGGAAACGCTCAAAAAGCAAATCGTAAAGCAATGGGTCAACATTAGTAATTCCCAAGCAATAGGCCACTACAGAACCTGCCGCAGAACCACGACCGGGCCCTACAGATACATCCATTTTTCTGGCAGCAGCGATGAAATCCTGTACAATCAAAAAGTAACCCGGATAACCTGTATTTTCAATAGTCTTTAATTCGAAATCCAGACGCTCCTGAATTTCCGGCGTAATGTCACCATATCGTCTTTTTGCTCCTTCAAAAGTAAGATGAGCCAAATATTTATTTTCTCCGCGCTTTCCTCCGTCGGTCTCATCTTCAGGTACTAAAAACTCTTCAGGGATATCAAATTTAGGGAGCAATACCTCACGGGACAAATCGAAAATTTCGATTTTATTTACAATTTCCTCGGTTGTAAGAATAGCTTCGGGCAAATCGTGAAATAACTTTTTCATTTCATCACCCGATTTGAAATAGTATTCCTGATTGTCAAATCCGTAACGATAACCACGGCCTCTTCCTATTGGCGTGGATTGTTTTTCACCGTCACGCACACACAACAAAATGTCATGCGCATTGGCATCTTCTTTATTGATATAAAATACATTATTGGTCGCCACAATTTTCACCTGATGCTTTTTAGCTAAAGCAATGAGCGAGGTATTTACACGATTTTCATCTTCCTGATTGTGCCGCATGAGTTCAATGTAGAAATCATCGCCAAACTCTTGTTTCCACCAAAGCAAGGCTTCTTCAGCTTGATTTTCACCAATATTCAGGACCTTACTGGGTATTTCACCATAAAGATTTCCGGATAAAACGATAATATCTTCTTTGTATTGTTGTATGACTCTCCTATCAATTCTCGGGACGTAATAAAATCCTTCAGTGTAAGCAATAGAAGATAATTTCGCCAAATTGTGATAGCCTTTTTTGGTTTTGGCTAAAAACACAATTTGATACCCATTGTCTTTTCGGGACTTGTCACTTAAATTGTCACACACATAAAACTCACATCCTACAATGGGTTTTACAATTGTTTCGGTTGGCGTTTCTCCATTTTCTTCGGCTTGTTTGTTTTTGGCTTGTGCTGATTTATTGTGGTATAAAATATCGCGAACAAAATGAAAAGCACCCATCAAATTAGCATGATCTGTCATGGCTACCGCCGGCATCTTATTTTTTATGGCAGCTGCAACTAAATCCTTAACACTGATGGTGGATTGCAACACTGAAAACTGGGTATGATTGTGTAGATGCACAAAATCAACATCAGCTAAATCGTGTTGTATTTGTTGATTTTCATCACTTGGAACCTCTTCTTTTAACTGAAACTGCTTTCTGATCTCGTCAGAAGCTTGCTTCAGGTTGATGTGCTTTAGCCCTATAAGTTGGATTTCTTTGGGATTGTTTTCACCAAATTCTCTAAAGTAATCAGCCGGCACATCGAGTTCTTCTTTGGTAAAAATCTCTCTTCGGATTAACTCTAAAAAACAACGTGTTGTAGCCTCTACGTCAGCTGTAGCATTGTGCGCTTCAGCAAACGGAACACCAAACAGATACCCGTGTAATTCAGTAAGTGTAGGCAATTTATACCTTCCTCCGCGACCCCCGGGAAGTTTCAAAAGTTCTGCCGTAACTTCGGTACAAGTATCCAGAACCGGCATGGTACTCATGTCTGAAGCTATGCCCACGCGGTAAAATTCACACCCCATGATGTTGACATCAAAGCCTACGTTTTGGCCTACTATGAATTTGGCTTTGGACAGTGCGAGATTAAATTTTTCTAAAACTTCAGTCAAAGAAACTCCTTGTGCCAAAGCTAATTCGGTCGAAATACCATGTATCCTTTCGGCATCATAAGGGATATTAAACCCTTCCGGTTTTACTAAATAATCCTGATGCTCAATAAGATTCCCCATGGCATCGTGCAACTGCCAGGCAATTTGGATACATCTCGGCCAATTGTCGGTATCGGTAATCGGCGCTGCCCAATTTCTGGGCAAACCGGTAGTTTCTGTATCAAAAATTAAATACATATTGAGGTTGGAATTTTATAAAAGTAATGTTTCAAAAATACATTTTAAGAGCTAGGAAATCAATTTTAGTTATCAACAAAAGCAAAAAAGCCATCTCAATTGAGATGGCTTTTTATGGTATTTTAGACTGTAGATTAGTATCTTCCTCTATTTCCTCCTCCGTTGTAACCACCACCTGAACGGTTGTTGTTAAAACTTCTTCTTTCACCTTCCGGTTTTGGCTCTGATTTATTTACCACGATAGTACGTCCGCTCACAGTTGCACCGTTTAACTCCTCGATAGCTTTTTCAGCTTCCGCATCATTTTCCATTTCCACAAAACCGAAACCTTTGCTTCTTCCTGTGAATTTATCAGTAATAACTTTTACGGAGTTAACCGTTCCATAGACCTCGAAAGAATCTCTTAAATCTGCTTCGTCTATACTAAACGGAAGACTTCCAACAAAAATGTTCATATTGTATATTTAAAATTCGATTACAAAGGTAGCTTAAATAATATGTAAACTACTATCTATTTGGAATTTATATTGTGTTAAAAAAATAAGCCGTCTTTTCGGACGGCTTATCGATTTGTTTTTATTTTTTTGAATCCGGATAAATCGGGATTTTGTAAAACTCTCCATACTGGAAATTAACGACTGGCAAACCAAAAGGGTTATTATCCACATTTACCGCATTAAACTTGAATGTTCCTGTAACAGTCATATTTAACGGGTCATAATCGGTAATTTCTATTTCACCGTTACTGGTTTCCACATTGACTACTTTCACCTGACAATTCAAATCACCTGAAGTCACTGTTACAATATCTCCTGGTAAATATCCGTTTCCTCTTGACACCACTTTAACAATTTTATTAACCCCACCCAGACCATTAGTCCCAATGGCTAATGTCAAACCGGTTCCGGAACCACCCGTAGTATTGTGCGCGGAATCACAAGTGTAAAGTCCATTAGGCTGCATATCACAATCAGGAGTATATCCTGTCCCACCGCCTATTAACACAACACTGTAAACCGGACCCGATACCGGAATTGTACCATATTCTAAATCAAGATCGTTAAAACTCGAAAAATAAGACGCTGAGTTAGCACTGTCTGTAGTTCCTAAAACATAAACATCTTCATCAGCACTTTCTGTAGAAAGTGTAACCTGATCATATTGATTAAGCGCCTCAATACGCAACTCTCCCGTTGTAGAAATATAAGCTCTTGCATCAGTACCTCTCCACATCATATCGTCTTTCAACGCTTGAAACCCGGGATTGTTGGTTTTCAAATCTTCCTGACAAGAGGAAAAGGCTAAAGCCAGTATAAATAGGGACAAAAATTTTTTCATTTTTCTAAATATTACTCCACAAAAATAGTTTTTTAATGGAAAAATGCTAACATATTCAGAAAAAAATAATGTTAAAGATTTAGTTTCAACAACTTCTCTTTTACAAAAAATCTTTTTGTGGTTGTTTGTTTATGAAAAAAAACTATCTTTGCGCCCTTAAATAACCGAGGTCGAGTACCTCAAATTAATCAAAAAGATTATGTCAGTAAAAATTAGATTACAAAGACACGGAAAAAAAGGGAAACCTTTTTATTGGATCGTAGCCGCAGATGCTCGTTCAAAAAGAGATGGTAGATTCTTAGAAAAATTAGGAACTTACAATCCAAACACTAACCCTGCAACTATTGACTTAAACCTTGACCAAGCGGTACAATGGTTACACAATGGAGCACAACCAACCGATACAGCGAGAGCTATTCTTTCGTATAAAGGTGCTTTAATGAAACACCACTTAGACGGAGGTGTTCGTAAAGGAGCTTTAACTCAAGAACAAGCAGATGCTAAATTGGCAAAATGGTTAGAAGAAAAAGCAGGTAAAGTAACCGCTAAAAAAGAAGGTTTATCAAAAGCACAAGAAGCTGAAAAAGCAAAAGCTTTAAAAGCTGAAAAAGCTGCCAACGAAAAACGTGCTGCTGCCGCTGTAGAAGCTGCAAAAGCTGAAGAAGTTGCTGAAGAAGTTGCCGTTGAAGAAACTGTAGCTGAAGAAACTCAGGAAGTTGTAGCTGAAGTAGCTGTTGAAGAAACTGCTGCTGAAGAAGCTCCGGCTGCTGAAGAAACCAGCGAAGAAACAGAAGCTTAATATTTTTTCGGCAATTATGCGTAAAGAGGATTGCTTCTACTTAGGTAAAATTGCTAAAAAATTTAGTTTCAAAGGGGATCTTCTCATCTATTTAGATACCGATGAACCCGAATTATATGAAAACATGGAATCAGTATTTGTTGAATTCAACAAGGATCTGATTCCATTTTTTATTGAAAATTGTTCGCTTCACAAAAATGATTTTCTCAGAGTACATTTTGAGGATGTAGACTCTGAAGAAGAAGCCGACAAATTAATTGGTTGTGATATTTACCTCCCATTATCGATGTTGCCTAAACTGGAAGGAAATAAATTTTACTTTCACGAAGTGATTGGTTTTGAAGTCGAAGACAAACGCCTCGGGATAGTCGGAATCATTCAATCAATAAATGACACAACCGCTCAACCTCTATTCGAAGTACTGAATGGTGAAGTGGAAATCCTTATCCCCATGATAGATCACTTTCTGGTAGAAATTGACCGGAAAAACAAAAAAGTCAAGATGGATTTACCGGAAGGCTTGATTGAGATGTATTTATAGAAGCCATTTTTACGCTTCAGTAAAAATACTATTTACAACATCTGAAACCCTTTGGTCCTCCCCCTCCTAGTATCAAATGTCTAAATTCCAATTCAAAAAATTCGCTGTAAACCAAGACCGCTGTGCTATGAAAGTAGGCACCGATGGTGTATTGCTTGGCGCCTGGTGTCCTATTGACAACAAACCGTTTTCTGTTTTAGACATCGGAAGTGGCACCGGATTAATTGCTTTAATGTTGGCTCAGCGCTCTCAAGCCGAACAAATTGACGCTATCGAAATTGACGATGACGCTTACGAACAAGCCGTGGACAATTTTGAAAATTCCCCTTGGAACGACCGATTGTTTTGTTTTCATGCTTCGCTGGATGAATTTATGGAGGAACCCGAAGACGAATACGACATTATCGTTTCCAACCCGCCTTTTTACAGTGAAAACTTCAAGACTGACAATCAGTCCCGAGACTTAGCCCGATTTCAAGACGCCTTACCGTTTGATGATTTAATCGAGGTAGCTTCAGTACTACTGTCAGAAAACGGAATTTTTGCGGTGATTATTCCGCATAAAGAAGAAGAAAAGTTCATTACTCTTTGTGCCGATTTTGATTTATATCCGGTAAAAGTTACCCGAGTCAAAGGAACTCCGGACACGCCAATCATCAGAAGTTTATTGGCTTTCAAACGCTACGAATTGAGCACACTAACGGCTGACGAGTTAGTAATTGAAATCAGCCGTCACCAATACACTCCCGAATACATTGAACTGACCAAGGACTTCTACCTAAAACTGTAAGTTTACGTTTCGCATAAAAATTTAACAAAGCCTTGAGAATAAACTACAGGGATTTGGCTAACTTTAATGGTTGAAGTATTAACCAATAAGACTATTTATGCCAAAAATTGTTTCCATCGTATTTTTATTGTTTTCGTGTGCCGTTTTTTCACAAACAACAAAATTGATCCACGGCAAAGTTTCGTACCAGGACATTGATCAAAAAAACATTGATGTTATCAATTACACCACACGAAAACTCACACAAACAAATGCTCTCGGAGAATTTAGTCTGGAGGCCAAAGTGAATGATGTGCTTATTTTCATGTCAAACAACTTCGCCGATCAGAAATATAAAATAACTCCAGAAGACTTTGAAAAAAGCGGTATCCTTATCAAGTTAGCTGAAAAACCAATTCCGCTTGACGAAGTAGAGATTCAACAGGTCAAAACCATAAAGGCTGCCGAGGTTTCTTTTGCCGATATCAAGATGGAAAAACTCAAAAAAGAACAATCCGGTTTGACAAACAAAGAAGTGTATACCGGCGAGATGCCATATGCTGCGGACTTTGTACAAATTGGGAAAATGATTGGAAAATTATTTAAAAGCAAAAAACCAAAAACAGAGCAATCCACACCTATCCCTCTTAAAGAATATGCTAATGCCAATTTCAATCCTAAGTTTTTTACCGAAACATTGAAGGTCAAACCCGGTGACACTGCCCGTTTTTTAGAGTACTGCGAGGCAGACCCAAAATCGGCTACAGTTACACAAGGCAACGACGAATTAGCCATTTTGGAATTTCTGATTATCAAAAAAAATGAATTTGACAAACTAAAATAGTATCGTTACCAGCCCGGATGGAAGCAAGCTACCGTGTAGCGCGGACAGCCGGATTGGCTCCTGAAAATTATCATTTGTTGAATGGGAATTTCGATTCAATTTCAGTAGCTTTGCAAACGTTTTCGAAAAACTATTACATTATGAAACCAGATTTATTTCAAGCTCCTGATTACTACTTATTAGACGATTTACTAACGGAAGAGCACAAATTAGTTCGTGATTCAGCCCGTGCGTGGGTAAAACGAGAAGTTTCTCCAATTATAGAAGACTATGCACAACGTGCTGAATTTCCAAAACAAATCATCAAAGGTTTGGGGGAAATTGGTGGTTTTGGTCCTTATATTCCGGTGGAATACGGCGGTGCCGGTTTAGACCAAATTTCGTATGGTTTAATCATGCAGGAAATTGAAAGAGGTGATTCGGGTGTGCGTTCAACATCTTCAGTACAATCCTCTTTGGTAATGTATCCGATTTGGAAATACGGAAACGAAGAACAACGCATGAAATATTTGCCAAAATTGGCTACCGGAGAAATGATGGGTTGTTTTGGTTTGACAGAACCTGACCACGGCTCTAATCCCGGAGGAATGACAACCAACTTCAAAGACATGGGCGACCACTATTTGTTGAATGGTGCCAAAATGTGGATTTCGAATGCACCTTTTGCTGACATTGCTGTAGTTTGGGCCAAAAATGAAGAAGGCAGAATTCACGGTTTGATCGTAGAGCGTGGCATGGAAGGTTTCACCACTCCGGAGACGCACAATAAATGGTCGCTTCGTGCATCAGCAACAGGCGAATTGATATTTGACAATGTAAAAGTTCCTAAAGAGAACTTACTACCTAATAAATCAGGTCTTGGAGCGCCACTGGGCTGTTTAGATTCAGCAAGATACGGAATTGCTTGGGGTGCTATCGGTGCTGCCATGGATTGTTATGACACCGCTTTGCGTTATGCCAAAGAAAGAATTCAGTTTGACAAACCTATTGCCGGAACTCAGTTGCAACAAAAGAAATTAGCCGAAATGATTACCGAAATCACTAAAGCTCAATTATTAACTTGGAGATTAGGTGTGTTGAGAAATGAAGGCAGAGCGACTTCAGCACAGATCTCAATGGCGAAAAGAAACAATGTGGATATGGCGATTAACATTGCCCGTGAAGCCCGTCAAATCCTGGGCGGAATGGGAATCACAGGAGAATACTCTATCATGCGTCACAGTATGAATTTAGAATCTGTGATTACTTATGAAGGAACCCACGACATTCACTTGTTGATTACCGGAATGGACATCACCGGAATTTCGGCTTTCAAATAAGATTAAACAATAAATAAAATTGATATAAAATGCTTCTCTTTTCTGGGAAGCATTTTTACTTTTGTACAAGGTGATTAAAATCCTGATGGATTAATCATCCGTATATCTAAAAAAACCACGCTATGAATATTGCTTCAATTAACCAAAAAATTCAAAAACACAAAGAAACACTTTGGCAACATCCGCTTTACGAAAAAGTAAAAACAGTAGAGGATTTGCACCAGTTCTTAGAAGGCCATGTGTATGCCGTTTGGGATTTCATGTCGCTTTTAAAAGCTTTACAACAAAAATTAACTTGTACCACTACCCCATGGTTTGCTTCCGCTAATCCGGAAACCCGTTACTTAATTAATGAAATCGTTTTGGCAGAAGAAAGTGACCTGACGTTAGACGGTAAAAGATTAAGTCATTTTGAAATGTATGTGGAAGCCATGCAAAGTTGCGGTGCGCAAACAACTGAACTAGAAGCTTTTTTACAAAACGTAATCGACACTAAAAACGTGTTCATCGCGATTAAGCAAAGCAACTTGCATCCCAATATTAAAGAGTTTCTGAACTTTACTTTCCGAGTAATCGAAGAGGGAAAAGCCCATAAAATTGCGGCCGCTTTTACCTTTGGAAGAGAAGACTTGATTCCGGCTATGTTTACCGAAATTCTTAAAAATTTCCAACAAAATTTCCCCGAAACGGATTTGTCCAAATTAATTTATTATTTCGAAAGACATATCGAGTTGGATGCTGACGAGCACGGACCCATGGCAATGCAAATGATTACCGAACTTTGTCAAGAAGACGAACAAAAGTGGGCAGCGGTTGAAGAAACTTCTATCGAAGCCCTGGAAAAAAGAATTGGTCTTTGGGATGCTATTGAAGAAAAAATCATTAAAAAAGAAATGGAATTGATATAATATAAAAGGCGGGAAGTAATACTTCCCGCCTTTTTATTTTTATGCTTCCGGTGCCAATTCAATGGCCAATCCGTCTATCGCCTCGGTAATATGAATTTGACATCCCAACCTGCTGTTTTCTTTCACGTTGAAAGCTTCCCACAGCATGGCTTCTTCATCGGGTCCTTTTTCGGGTAAAGGCACATCGTTCAGCACATAACACTGGCATGAAGCACACATGGCCATACCCCCGCAAATACCAATGGTTCCTTCCGGAGCCAGTTCATAAGCACGAACCAATTCCATAATGCTCATGTTCATATCTGTTGGTGCCTGCACTTCATGGGTAGCACCTTCTCGGTCCGTGATGGTTACAGTTATATCTTGTGCCATACTTAGTCTATCGATTTTACTACTGCTTTCTCAGCTTCTTTTCGGGTACCGTCAAATCCGTCAATACCGGAAACCGTAGTATATTTGAGTACGTATTTTTTTCCCGGATTGATTCGGTTGTAAACGCTTTGACACATCAGTGTCGCTTCATGGAAACCGCACAGAATCAATTTGAGTTTGCCCGGATAAATGTTGACATCTCCAATGGCATATATCCCGTCTATATTGGTTTGGTAATCCAAAGCATTGTTTACTTTGATGGCATTCTTTTCGATTTCCAATCCCCAGTTGGCTATGGCCCCCAATTTTGGCGTTAAGCCGAAAAGCGGAATAAAATAATCGGTTATGACATTCATACGGGCTCCGTTAACTTCGATATCCACGGATTCTATTCGTTCTGAACCTTTGAAACCGATAACTTCAGCTGGTGTAATCAATTTTATTTTTCCTGCTGATTTCAACTCCTGCACTTTTTCAACGGAATCCAGAGCCCCGCGAAATTCATTTCTTCGGTGTACCAAAGTAACGGATGAAGCGACATCTGAAAGGAAAATACTCCAATCCAGAGCAGAATCCCCTCCGCCCGAGATGACTACATTTTTACCTCTGTACTTTTCAGGGTCTTTGATAAAATAGTCCACACCACGGTCTTCTTTTTCATAAAACTCCAAATCTTTCAAAATTGGTTTTCTGGGTTCGAATGTTCCTAAACCTCCTGCGATAGCCACCGCCTTGGCATGGTGTTTTGTACCTTCATTAGTGGTTACGATGAAAGTTCCGTCTTCGAGTTTCTCTATGGTTTCGGCTGTTTCCCCCAAGGTAAAGCCCGGTTGGAACTGTTTGATTTGTTCCATCAGATTGTTTACCAAATCACCGGCCAACACTTCAGGATAGCCGGGAATATCATAAATAGGCTTTTTGGGATACAATTCTGCCAATTGTCCTCCGGGTTGCGGCAACGCATCAATAAGGTGGCATTGTAGTTTTAATAATCCGGCTTCGAAAACGGCAAAAAGCCCCGTTGGTCCGGCACCGATGATCAGTATATCTGTTTCAATCATTTTTTTTCTTGGCATAATTATCGAAGTTTAAAGCCGCAAAGATTGGCAAACCCCGAATCAAATAATATGATTTTTATCATTAAACCTACGCTATATTCTCTACCGTTTCTATTTGTGGCGCATATTTTTTGATTGTGGTTTCTACACCTGCTTTCATGGTGCTGATGCTCAAACTACAGGATGTACAGGCTCCCTGAAGGCGTACTTTGACATGTTTTGCATCTTCAATGGAAACCAAACTGATATCGCCACCATCCGAATTCAGAAACGGTCTGATTTCATCAAGTGCTTTTTCGATGTTTAAAGTCAATTCTTCGTTTGTCATGATTTTTAATTTGAAAATTAGAGAATTTGAAAATTTGAAAATGGTTTGACATCTTTAAATCTTCAAATCTTCAAATTAATTTATTTTTTCACAGCCGAACATCCGGCCATGGTGGTTATTTTGATGGCTTCAGTTGGCGGTAAACTCTCATTGCGGTTTACCGTTTCCTGGACCACATTCCTGGTAATTTCTTCAAAAACATTTTCGATGACCGAAGCGGTCTGCAAAGCTGCCGGACGACCATAATCGCCTGCTTCACGGATGCTTTGTACCAATGGCACTTCTCCCAGGAACGGTACTTCTAAATCTGCTGCCAGATTTTTAGCGCCTTCTTTCCCAAAGATGTAATATTTGTTATTCGGCAATTCTTCTGGAGTGAAATATGCCATGTTTTCAATGATTCCCAATACCGGTACATTGATGCTGTCTGACAAGAACATTGAAACCCCTTTTTTAGCATCAGCCAAAGCCACGGCCTGTGGAGTACTCACCACCACTGCACCTGTAATAGGCAGCGATTGCATAATCGACAAGTGAATGTCGCCGGTTCCCGGTGGTAAATCAATCAACATAAAATCTAATTCGCCCCAAGCGGCATCAAAGATCATTTGATTCAACGCTTTGGCAGCCATGGGCCCGCGCCAAATAACCGCTTGACTCGGAGCCGTAAAGAACCCTATCGACAGCAATTTGATTTCATAACTTTCGATGGGTTTCATTTTTGATTTTCCGTCAACTTCAATGGAGATGGGTTTTTCGTTTTCTACGTCAAACATAATCGGCATGGACGGCCCGTAGATATCGGCATCCAATACTCCGACTTTGAAGCCCATTTTGGCTAAAGTCACTGCTAAGTTTGCCGTAACCGTTGATTTCCCTACACCTCCTTTTCCGGAAGCTACGGCAATAATATTGCTGATGCCCGGAATGGCTTTGCCTTTAATCTCATTTGGGTTTTGTGCGGGTGTTTCAACTTTGATGTTGACTTTTACGTCCGCCTCCGGTGAAAATTTTTCGTGGATTAACTTTTTAATATCGTCTTCCGCCCGTTTTTTAATATGCATGGCCGGTGTTGCGATGACCAAATCCACTACTACTTCATTGCCGAAAGTCAGCACGTTTTTCACGGCTCCGCTTTCAACCATATTCTTTCCTTCACCGGCAATGGTAATGGTTTCCAATGCCGCTAAGATTTCTTTTCTATCTAGTTTCATTTCGAATTGTAATTAAGCTTTTCAGTTGCGTTTATTTAAACTGAATTTAGATTGCAAAGATAATAGGAAATGTATTGAAAGTGTCCTTAAAGAATTGAAAATGTTTATAGGAGAATTTCATATTCAAATTATCAGGACATCGGGTATCAAGTATCTTTATCTTTTGACAATACGGGGAATCAAAGACAACACTTTCTTCGTTAGGGACCGTTACAGCCGGCTATAAAACAAAACCCTTTTTAAATAAACAGCGGAAAAGAAATGAAAATAGTATTCCTGTTTTCAAAACACCCACAGCCGTCTGCACACACCTCATCCTGATCATAAAATCCAACCGTGCTGATTAGAAAATAAATTCATACGGAGGTCTTTTGCAAAAGATGTACATCTTTTACCAAAAAGATATATATGTTTTATCAGAAAGATATATATGTTTTACCCAAAAGATATATATCTTTTGGAAAACTCCTCAGGAGGAATAGTAAAAAAGGCTTTGATGTTTTGAAAAAACAGTCCCGAGGTATTTATGGCTTAGTCATTTCGGGCTGCCAAAAATGCTTCTCGAAATCCACAATCTGATTATCGACGACTTCAATGCCTTCGTTTTCCAAAAGTTGCTGCATCAGGTTGGTTCCTTCAAAATGGTGTTTGCCCGAAAGCACTCCGATTCGGTTCACCACGCGGTGAGCCGGCACATCCTCTCTCCCATGGCAGGCATTCATGGCCCAGCCAACCATTCGGGCAGAACGTGCAGTACCTAATGCTTTGGCAATGGCACCATAGGAGGTGACTTTGCCTTCCGGTATTTGACGTGCGATGGCATAGACCCGTTCAAAGAAATTCTCTTCCATTAGCCCCAAAAAAGTTTGATGATGGTAATCACTGCCATAAAAGTGGTCACAGAACCAATGATGGTATTGATGTTGCGCAGCAGGAAATCGGTTTTGTTTTGTATGGCTTTAAACGATACGATGTATAAGTAAAATACCGAAAACGACCCCAAAACCACACCGGAAACAAAGGAATAAATTTGCACTTTTTCAAAGCGAAAATAGCGTGAACTGGCCAAACTCATACTGGCAAACACATAGAAGGGAATGGGTAAAAAGTTAAGCATCGACAAAAACATTCCGAAGAAAAACCGATTGGATTTGCCTTTGATTTTGATTTCAGGATTCAGTTTTTTGGGTTTTTTAGCAATCCAAAAAAAGTAAATGCTTAAGCCGGAGAACACAAAGATTCCTATTTCCTGCAGTGTGGTCACAATTTCCTGATGGTTGCTGATGAAACGGGAAAACAAGACTGCAATAAGGGTTTGAAAAAAAACAACCACCGAAGCTCCAAAAACAAAACTGAGCGCCTCACTTCGTCCTTCCTGCACACTGATTTTGGCTGCTGTCATGTTGAGCAAACCCGGGAGGATTACCGCCAAAAAAGCAATGCAGAAACCGAAAACAAGCGGCAGTAAAAAAGTCATCTATTTGATTTTGAAACGAATATACGTAATTGCTTTGTTGATTTCCAAATATTGTTTTTCGTAAAAGGTTTGAATGCCGATAACTTCAGCCGGAGCGCCCTCATTTTTATATACGTTATGGTTGGCGTACAGTACGTCATGCCCTTCTCCGTGCAACAATCCCAAAGTATACCCGTGCATAAACTCGCTGTCGGTTTTGAGATTCACCACACCACCGGGCTTCAGTATTTTTTTGTACAACTGCAAGAATTCGGAGTTGGTCATTCTGTGCTTGGTGCGCTTGTATTTGATTTGCGGATCGGGAAAAGTAATCCAGATTTCGTCTACTTCGTTTTCGGCAAAAATAAAATTGATGAGCTCAATTTGAGTACGAACAAAAGCCACATTGTGCATGCCGTTTTCAACGGCTGTCTTGGCTCCTCTCCAAAAACGGGCCCCTTTGATATCAATTCCGATAAAATTTTTATCAGGGAACCGCTCGGCCAGACCGACAGAGTATTCGCCTTTGCCACACCCCAACTCGATAATGATGGGATTGTTATTTTTAAAAAAGTCGGATGACCATTTGCCTCTGAGCGGAAAATTACCGCTGACTACTTCTTCACGGGTTGGCTGGAAAACATTTTCAAATGTCTCGTTTTCCTTGAACCGTTTTAATTTATTCTTACTTCCCACAAATTTAATTTTTGGCAAAATTAGCGAAATATAAACTATTGGAAATCTTTTTTATCTTGCAGAATCATAATTGGTAACTTAGGCACTTGGAAACAACTACCAAAAACATACTTGTAGCTCCGCTAAATTGGGGATTGGGACACGCTACCCGATGCATTCCGATTATTCGTGAGCTGCAAAAAAATGGATTTACCGTTATTATCGCTTCAGACGGGGCAGCACTCCACATGCTCCAAAAAGAATTTCCGCAGCTGCTTTCATTGGAATTACCGTCATATGATATTGAGTATGCCCAGAATGAAGATGACTTTAAATGGACATTGATTAAGAACAGTCCGAAGATGATTGCCGCCATTTTTACCGAAAAAAAGATAGTCAAAAAGTGGCTGACCGAGTTCAACATCCAAGGCATTATATCCGATAACCGTTTGGGGGTGCATAATAAGAAAGTGCCCAGTGTGATCATTACCCACCAACTCAATGTGTTGTCAGGAGACACCACCTGGATTTCGAGCAAACTCCATCAGCATTTTATTAAAAAATTTACGGAATGCTGGGTTCCCGACATCGAAGAAAAACCAAATCTGACGGGAAAACTGGGCCATTTAAAAGACAAAAAACTGCGTGTAAAATATATCGGTCCGCTCAGTCGACTGGAAAAAAAAGAGCTGAAACCCCTTTATGACCTGATGATTATTTTGTCGGGGCCGGAGCCGCAACGCACCATTTTGGAGCAGAAATTAAAAAAAGAAATCCGCAGCTTTAAGGGCAAAATTGTTTTTGTCAAAGGGATTATCGAGCCCGAGCAAAAAAAGGAAAAAAGCCGCAATGTGCTTTTCTATAACTACATGACTTCGGAGGAGCTGGAGCGCACGTTCAATAAAAGTAAAATGGTGCTGTGCCGTTCCGGGTATACTACGGTTATGGATTTGGCCAAACTGAAGAAGATGGCTTTTTTCATTCCTACTCCCGGACAATTTGAACAAGAGTATTTGGCTAAAAAACTAAAACGGGACGGTTTTGTTCCTTTTGCCACTCAAGATGATTTTGTGATTGAAAACCTTTTGGAAGTCGGCCTTTATAAGGGTTTGCCACAACTGCGCAAAGATGTTGACTGGGCCGCTCTACTGATGCTTTTCGAGCGTGAATGAGAACTCAGAACCCTTACCGAATTCACTTTCCACATAAATTTTTTCGCCGTGTGCTTCTATGATGTGTTTCACTATAGAAAGGCCAAGACCCGAACCTCCTTCGCTTCTGGCCCCACTCTTATCTACCCTGAAGAAACGTTCAAACAAGCGCGGGATGTTGTGCTTTTCAATTCCTTCACCGTCATCGCGGACACGAACAATGATTTTGTCATCAACTAAGTCTTCTATGGAAACTTCGGTTGTCCCGTTTTCCTTGCCGTATTTGATGGAGTTCATAATTAAATTGGTCAGCACCTGTTGAATTTTTTCCTGATCTGCAAACACCTTGACCGGCTTGTTATACTTTCGGTCAAACATCAGAATAATATTTTTTTTATCCGCTCTGATTTCGAGCAAATCAAAGACATTCTGCACCAAATCCACAATATTAAACTTCGACATTTCCAGATTCACATCCCCCATTTCGAGTTTGGTAATCATGTCTAAATCTTCAACTATATATACCAAGCGTTCTACCCCTTTCTCGGCCCGTTCCAAATATTTTTTGCGGATTTTTTTATCATCCATAGCGCCGTCTAACAAAGTGGAAAGATAGCCTTGTACGGTAAACAAAGGGGTTTTGAGTTCATGAGACACATTCCCTAAAAACTCCCGACGGTACTCCTCGCGTACTTTCAGTGTTTCAATTTCCATCTTTTTATCGGTAGCAAATTGTTTTACCTGCCGGGTCAGCGTGGCCATATCAGTAGTAATCGGTTGGTTTCGGAAAGAAGTAGATTCAAGAAGCGATACATCATCGTAGATTTTTTTTACCCTGCGATAGATAAAATGTTCTACGCGATATTGAATAACAAAAAAAGAAAAGGTAAACATGCAAACGGCAAAGACCAAACATATTTGCCAGGAAAACTCATGGAAAAACCACAATAACAAACCAAGAGAACCGGTAGCAAAGAGCGTAATATAGGTTGAGGAAATTACGGCAAAACGATAGGTTTTCTTGAAATTTATTTTCATTTACACTTCCAGTTTATAGCCTACGCCTTTGATTGTTTTGAATAAATCTTCCCCGATTTTTTCGCGCAGTTTTCTTATGTGAACATCGATGGTTCTTCCGCCAACGATAACTTCATTACCCCAAACTTTATCCAAAATTTCTTCGCGTTTGAATACTTTTCCGGGTTTGGAAGCCAAGAGATAAAAAAGCTCAAATTCTTTACGGGGTAAAACAATTTCAACGCCGTCTTTGATGATTTTGTATTCCTCTCTATTGACTTCAATCCCACCTACATTCAGTGTTTCAGAAGCATGATCGTCACTTTTTAAGCGTCGCAGCAACGCTTTTACCTTACTCACCAACAGTTTTGGTTTGATGGGTTTAGTGATGTAGTCATCGGCTCCGGCATCAAATCCGGCAACCTGAGAATAATCTTCGCTACGGGCCGTAAGAAAGGTAATGATTACGTTACCCAATTCCGGAATTTTTCGGATGTTCTCACAGGCTTCCATACCGTCCATTTCGGGCATCATTACATCCATAATGATGAGTTGAGGCAATTCCTTTTTTGCTTTTGTAATCGCTTCTTTTCCGTTGGAAGCCGTGACTATCTGGTACCCTTCCTGAGAGAGATTATAGCCCACGATTTCTAGAATATCTTGCTCATCATCTACCAATAAAATCTTGATGTCTTTTTTTTTCATATGCAGGGACACAATTGTTTTGTGGATGTAAAGGTAAAGATAATACAAAATGATTACACTGTGTAAAATTCGAGTTAACGGTAATTTAATATGTTAACAATTTGGTAATACTAATCGAACAAAATGGTAATAATGGAGTAACGTGACCTTTACACAACGGTAGTTACTTTGCCCCAAAATTAAACACAACAAAAAATGAAATTTAAATTAGTTATTACATTCTTATTGCTGACCGTTTTTGCTTTTGCTCAAAACAAAGGAACCATTACCGGAACGATAACAGACAAAGATTTGAATAATGAAACCTTGCCTTTTGCTAATGTAGTAATTAAAGGCACTACTATCGGAGTCACTACTGACGCAACCGGAAAATATACGCTGAGCTTAGCTGCCGGTAGTTATACCATTCAATTCAGCTTTTTGGGTTATGAAACCATAGAGGAAAAAGTGGAAGTAAAAGCCGGTGAAACCATAGTACTGAATAAAGCATTAGGCTCAGGAAACTACCAGCTAAAAGATGTAGTGGTCCAAAATACTTCAAACCGGGAAAAGGAAACCGCTTTGTTACTGGAACAGAAAAAAGCTACCGAAATCAAACAAAGTATCGGAGCGCAGGAAATGTCCAGAAAAGGCGTTAGCAATGTAGAACAGGGATTGACCAAAATCACCGGAATCAGCAAAGTAGGCTCCCGCGGGATTTTTGTTCGCGGATTAGAAGACCGGTACAACAACTTATTGGTGAATGATTTGGCCGTGCCTTCGAATAACCCATACCGAAAAATCATCCCATTGGACATGTTTTCTACTGATATTGTTGGGGTAATTGATGTATACAAAACCTTTAACCCGAGTATTTCGGGTGATTTTGCCGGAGCGACTTTTAACGTAGCGACTACTAAAAACGTAAGCAGTCAAACCAAATTAAGTATTGGTTTGGGATATACAACTGACAACAACCTGCATTCTTTTTCACTTTCCAAAGATGCGAATTCAACTAAAGGTTTTCTCGGGTTAACCGGTCGCGACAGAAGTTTGCCAAGTGTTATTACCAGTGTTCCAACGGGTCAACAACTAACTGTAGCCCAGGCTCAAGAAGGTTTCAAATCGGGCTGGAATGTTGATGAGACCAAAAGTCCGTTAAACACTAGTATTGGACTATTACATTCAGAAAAGTTCAAATTCAAAAACGACCAGTCTTTCTCGTATTTGTTGTCAATCAATGCGGATAACAGCTATACGCAAACCAAAGGGCCTGACAACACTTTTAACATTAATGGTGATTTTAATAATAATGCCATCAAAACGGAAAGCCACTATAAAACATCGGTAGCCTCCTTGTTGAGCTTAAATTACAAAGCCAGCCGATTCAATCTTACCTCAAATACTTTTTACCTGCGTTCGACAGACAATTTAATCCAAGACCAGGTAGGTGCTTTCGATAACAATTTGGACAATCACAATGTAATTGTGAGAACCAACCAGTTTGAACAATCCGACTACCTGAACTCTCAATTATTAGGCGAGTTGCACCTTAAAGAAGATAAGTCTCAATCCTTGAAAGGAGGAATTTCGATGGCAAAAACCAGCTACAAACAACCCGATAGAAAAATTTTCAAAGGAGGTATTCAGGGCGAGAATGTTGCCATTAGTTATGGTGCTAACAACTTTTTACGCCAGTACTTAGATGTTTCGGGTGATGTCTTTGCTTCCGGATTTTTAGAATACAATTTGAAATTCGGGAAAAAACAAAACAATCTTGCTTTGGGATACAACGGAAACGGAGGGTATACCAAAACCACTTATCGCTTTATTAAAACGGATGGGGCAGGTATCATTAATCAACCTTTGAATAGTCTTGACGATCAGATGAATATTGACCTTGAAAATGGTGTTTATTCTTATTTAGAAAGTTCTACCTCCAACTACAAAACAAAAATGGTAGAAAACAGCAACTCAGCCTACGCGAATTTGCTGTTAAAATTCGGAGATAAATGGGAGATAAACGGCGGACTTCGTTTTGAAAAATTCAACCGTGATATCCGATACCGCCCATTGGGAAATTTCTCAGCGCCTTACGATAAATTGAAAACCGACAAAGACTACGTACTCCCTTCGATAAATGTGAAATATGCCGCAACAGAAAGAGCCAACATTCGATTTGCCGCCTCTAAAAATTTCACCAAACCGGTAATTATGGAGATTATCCCAATATCCTATATCAACGGAGACGGCACCATTGTTCAAGGAAACCCTGATTTGATAAACAGTGACAACATCAATACCGATTTGAAATATGAATTTTTCCCGACAAACAAGGAACTTTTTGTCATTGGTGCTTTTGCCAAACATTTGGATAATCCTATTGAAAGAACTTTCAGAGGAGAAGCCGGTGGGTTTATCACCACGTTCTTAAATTCAGACAAAGCCGATTTATACGGAATTGAAATGGAAGGTATTTTGGATTTAGCCCGATTAAATAAAAGCTTGTCTAATTTCTCCTTAGGTTTAAATGCGACCTTAATGAATTCAAAAGTAACCGCGAGTTCGGATGCAGAAACGCATAAAAACAGAGAATTGCAGGGTGCTTCTAAATGGTTAATCAATTCCGATTTAAAATACCAATTTGAATTCAGCGAAAAATGGAGCAACACAGTTTCTTTGGTGTATGGTGTTTTTGGAAAACGAATTTACAGTGTGGGATCATTGGGCTACGACCATATTTATGAATTGCCTTTCCAACAATTAGACTTTGTTTGGAACAGTAAAATATCTGAAAAATATGCCTTGAAATTTGGCGTAAACAATATCCTAAACCCAACAAGAAAATATGAATTAGGAAAAAACAACGATACCAGCCTGATCAATTTCGTTGCAAATTCACGCACCTATGAAGCCTATAAAAAAGGCGTTGGTTTCTCTTTGAGTTTTTCTTACACCTTTTAATAAAACAAAAAACAACACATTAATTAAAATAAATGAAAATGAAAAAAATTGTATTGAGCTTAATCCTTTTAAGCACTGTTTTTACCAGTTGCACTATTAGTGACAACGATACTATCACAGTAACGCAACCCGCTTCGGGCGAAATCTCAGGAACCTATACTACTGACAAAACTTTTGAATTCGGGAATTATACTTTGAAAGGAATTGTAAAAGTAGCACCCGGAGCGACGTTGACTTTTGAGGCTGGTTCAACCATTACCTGTAACAAAGCTACCGGAGATAATGCTTTGGTGGTGTTAAACGGCGGAAAATTAATCGTGAACGGAACTTCATCCCAACCGGTTATTTTTACAGAAGCTTCCGGAATTCCGGGATCTTGGGGTGGAATTATTATGTATGGTGATGCTCCTATCCACGGTGCCGGAGGATTGACCAGTTTAATGTCTGAAGACGGAAACGTACAACAATATGGCGGAAACAATCCATTGCACAATGGAGGCTCTTTAAAATATGTTCGTGTAGAATATGCCGGGTCAAAACTGGCTGACGGAACTAAAGAAAACAATGGATTTACTTTTTATTCTTGTGGTTCAGGAACCATTTTGGATCACTTGGTATCCTACAAAGGAGCAGATGACGGGTTCGAGTTCTTTGGTGGAACCGTGAGCATGACTAATGCTATTTCTTACGGAAATTATGATGATGCTTTTGACTGGCAAGACGGATGGCAGGGGCAAAACAATTCCAACTGGTATGCCTATCAGGTAACCAAAGGAAACTACGGAATGGAAATCGAGGCTTCGGCTCAAAATAACGATTATTGGCCGGTAATTACAAATATCACTCTGAAAAGAGCTCCTGGGTGTACTCCAGAAGCAGTTGGAGATGTACAAGTTGATGCTTTTCAGTTTAAAAGAGAAGGCAATGGTGATTTCAGTAATATCATCATTGATGGATACAAAAACTATACTGAAGGATCTATATTATATCCGGCTAATATAGTTAAAATTCAAGATGCCACCACTAACACCAATCAGGTGAACGGTTCAAAAATTAAACTGACTAACATTACGTTTACCAATACAGACAACGAAATCGGAGCTCCTCTGAACGCCAGTTTTTCTATCAGTTTTCCGGCCGGACAATACACTACCGGTACCACTGCAACAGGCGCTTTACTGACTACCGGAGCTTGGGCTACCGTGGGAAGTGTAAACCTTATCCAATAAACAATTAAGTTAGAATATGTTAAAATATCCCTCAATTGTAATTTGAGGGATATTTTTTGGTATAGTATTTGAAATAAATTTTATATCTTTGTTACAACCAAATAAATCTCATGGCTAAAAACTACTTTAATATCACACTCCTTATATTATTGTTTTCTTTCTCCGCTTTGGCGCAGGATGGAAAACAACAAGGGAATGATGCCTTAGGTTTTTATCCAAATCCTGTGAACAACGGAAAGATTTACATTACCTCAAAAACCAGCTTAGACAAAGAGATTTTGATTTTTGATGTTTTAGGAAAAAAAGTGTTGCAAACTACCATTTCTTCACGCGAATTGAGTATTGCTTCCATACCTCCGGGAGTTTATATCATCAAAATTACCGAAGGCGACTCAACCGCCACTAGAAAACTAATTGTCAGATAGTTGAACTTTTAGTTTTTTAATCTTTATTTAATCATTTTTTTACATTCTTTTTTTCTGCAAAGAAAATTTGTGATTATATTTGTAGGCTAATTAAATTTAAAAAAATGAAAAAAATTTACTCTTTATTACTTTTAGTAATGACTTCTGTGTCATTTGCACAGACGTTTTATTCTGAAAACATGGGAACACCGGCTGCTACCACATTAGTGACAGCATATACCGGTTGGCAAAACACTTCTCCTATTGTATACTCAGGAACAGCTGATGTCAGAAGCACTTCTGTATCATCAGGTTACACAGGAGCTTCCGGAAGCGGAAACGTATTAGTAAATACCGCAGCCGAGTATTTTCAAATTGACGGCATAAATACTTCAGCTTACAATACGGCTGACATACAATTAAGTTTTGGATATAATGCTGATGGAAACGTGGCTAACACATTAACATTAGAATTCAGCTCAAACGGGGGTACAACCTGGACACCTATCACTTATACTCCGGGAGCAACAGGATGGAGTTTAGTGACTATCCCGGGAAATACGATTCCTTCTACAACAACTTTATCTTTGAGATTCACCCAAAATTTGGCAACTCCAAAAAACAACAGATTAGATGACATTAAATTGAGCAATGTATCTGCTTCTTGTACTCTTGCTTTAGGAACGCCAACAACTTTGTGTGATGCTTCAACTACCGGTATTGATACTTATACCGTTACCATTCCTTACACAGGAGGTGGAAATGCAACATATACCATAACACCTTCTTCAGGAACTATCGGTGGAGACAACCCTTCTACCGTTGCCGCAGGTAACATCACCATTTCTGGAGTAGCAGAAGGAACAAACTTTTCCGCTACAGTAACAGGAGGCACATGCAATTTAAGCACAAACGCAAACTCACCGGAATGTAAACCAATCAATACTTTACCATACAGCGAAAGCTTCCCATACAGCACTGGTGCTACATTAGGATCACAACAAAAATGGACCAATGTGAACTCAGGAGACGACATCGTAGCTGCAGCCGGAAGTTTAAACTACACTGGACTTACTTCTTCTGGTAATTCAGTTACTTTCTCAGGAACCGGAATTGATTGCTTCACTCCTTTTACCAGCACTACTTCAGGAAACATTTACGCTTCATTTTTAGTTAATGTTACTGATTTAACTAACGTTACTGCTACTGTTCCTGAAACTTATTTTGCAGGTTTAACCGATCCTGCTAAAGGATACAAAGCCAGAATTTTTACCAAAGTTACTTCAGGTCAATACCAATTAGGTCTTGATGCTGCATCAACAACTACAAACTACGATGCAACCTTAAGAAATCCAGGCGATGTAGTTCTTGTAGTTGTGGGATATGATTTTACAGCAAACACTTTGAGTGCATGGATTAACCCAGACTTATCAACTTTAAACGCATCAACACCAGCGACTTTAACAAGCACTCCTACAGCTGCAATAACTGATTTAGGCGGGTTTATTTTAAGACAAGATTCAAACACAACTACTCCATCAATTACATTTGATGAGTTAAGAATTGCTGACTCCATCGGTGGATTGTTAGCCGTTGCTCAAAACAACATCACTGGATTAAAAGTATATCCTAACCCAGTTTCTCACGGAACTTTATTCATTGAAACGACTGCTAACGCTACTAAAGTTGTGACCATTTATGATGTTTTAGGAAAACAAGTCTTGAACGCTACTACTGCTGACAATGCTATTAATGTTAGCTCATTAAATGCAGGTGTGTATGTAGTAAAAATTACTGAAGAAGGTAAAACTGCTACCCGAAAATTGGTTATTAAATAATCATTTCTTTAACATACTTAAAAGCTCTGATGAAAGTCAGGGCTTTTTTTATTTTCCTTACTTTTGCCAAAAAATAATTCCTTGATCAATTCTCAAGACATATTTACCATCTCTTCTCAAAAGCAGTTTGAAAAAATCGCATTGAAAGTTTTTCGTCACCAACACGAAAACAATAAGGTCTATCGAGAATTTTGTGACTTTCTGAATGTGGATAAACAGAAAATAAAATCATTGGAAGCAATTCCGTTTCTCCCAATACAGTTTTTCAAAAGCCACAATGTTGTTTCTAATTCTGATGCCATTCAGGAAACCTTTACCAGTAGTGGCACAACCGGAATGATTACCAGCAAACATTTAGTAACAGATGTTTCTTTATACGAACAAAGTTATCGCTTAGCCTTTTCAGAATTTTATGGAAATATTGAAGACTATGCCGTTTTAGCCTTGCTCCCTTCCTATTTGGAAAGAGAAGGCTCGTCATTAATTTATATGGTCAAGGACCTAATCGAATTGTCCAACAATGAGCACAGTGGGTTTTATTTGAACGATTATGATGCATTAATCACTAAACTCATTGAACTGGATAGCTCCGGACAAAATGTAATTCTGATTGGTGTGACTTATGCGCTGTTGGATTTGATAGAACGACAAAGCTTTCAACTTAAAAACACCGTCATCATGGAAACCGGTGGTATGAAAGGCAAACGTAAAGAAATGATTCGTGAAGAATTACACAACATCCTCTGCAAAGGTTTTGGAGTAAGCAGTATTCATTCTGAATATGGCATGACGGAACTTCTTTCACAGGCTTATTCTTTGGGCAACGGCACTTTTGAATGTCCGGCCTGGATGCAAATCCTCATTCGCGACCCTGAAGATGCTTTGACTTATGTTGATTATGGTAAAACAGGCGGCGTCAATATCATTGATTTGGCAAATATCAATTCCTGTTCTTTTATTGCTACGCAGGATTTGGGCAAAAAACAACCCAATAACTCTTTCGAAATATTGGGTCGCTTTGATAACTCTGACATTCGGGGTTGTAACCTGATGGTTATATAACCCTTATCAAATAATAGTTCTTTTTCCCTTTTTGTAACATCAAAAACTGATTGTTGATTAGGTCTTTCGGAGTGATGCTATAGTCAGCCGCTACTTTTTCTTTATTCAACGAAATGGAATTCTGTTGCAGCTCACGACGGGCATCGCTGTTTGAGGCTAAGAATCCTGTCTTAGCCGAAAGCGCCGCTATCATATCCATACCCGCTTCAACATCTCCCTTAGCAACTTCAGCTTGAGGCACACCTTCGAACACTTCCAAAAAGGTTTTGATATCCAGCTTCTTCAAGTCATCCATCGTTGGGCTAAAAAATGCACCTGATGCAAAAATCGCTTTCTCTAACTCTTCCGCTCCGTGAACAAAAGTTGTCACTTCAGCAGCCAAGCGCTTTTGCAGCACTCGCAAATGCGGAGCTTCATGATGCTCTGCAATTAATTCATCTATGGTTTCTTTATCCAGAAACGTAAAAATCTTAATGTATTTCTCGGCATCCACATCGGTAATATTCAACCAAAACTGGTAAAACTTGTATACCGAAGTTTTATCCGCAGTCAACCAAACATTTCCTCCTTCAGACTTCCCGAATTTAGAACCGTCAGCCTTTGTAATTAATGGACAGGTCATCGCATAAGCCTTAGCTCCGTCGCCGTTCATTCTGCGTACTAATTCCGTTCCTGTGGTAATGTTCCCCCACTGATCAGAACCTCCCATTTGCAACAAGCAATGGTGTGTTTTGTATAAATGGTGAAAATCATACCCCTGAATCAATTGGTATGTAAACTCGGTAAAACTCATTCCCTCTCCGCTTTCACCGCTCAATCGTTTCTTTACCGAATCTTTAGCCATCATATAATTTACCGTGATTCGTTTGCCCACATCACGTGCAAAATTGATAAACGAAAAATCTTTCATCCAATCGTAATTGTTGACCAAAATCGGCGCATTGGCTGCCGTAGAATTGAAATCCAAAAAACGCGACAACACTGCTTTGATACCCGCCACATTATGCTCCAAAGTAGCTTCATCCAAAAGGTTTCTCTCATCTGATTTTCCAGACGGATCGCCAATCATACCTGTGGCACCACCTACCAAAGCAATAGGTTTATGACCGAATTTCTCCAAATGCACCAACAAAATAATCGGCACCAAGCTCCCAATATGCAACGAATCACTTGTGGGGTCAAACCCAATGTAGGTCGTAGTCATTTCTTTTAAAAGTTGTTCTTCGGTTCCGGGCATAATGTCGTGCACCAAGCCACGCCATTGCAATTCTGCTACTAAATTCCTCATTTTGTAATTATTCTAATGAGCGCAAAGATAAACAGAATTGGGAATTTTAGGAGCGTGACATTTCTTTTTTTAGGGCACTTGCCCCCGCTTTCCGTGCTACAAGGTAGCTTGCTTTAATCGGGGCCATTGTTCAGGTTATTCTATGCTAAATCAAATTAAAAATCCGACTGCCAATGGCAGCTCTCCTTTTACTATCAAATCTTTTGACTCGTTAGCCAACAAAAAATAGCTAATCCTAATTCGGAATTCGTAAATTCGCACCTATGATATTAGTCACAGGTGGAACAGGTTTAGTAGGCGCCCATTTATTGCTGCATTTAACCGAAAATGAGCAGCAAATCCGTGCAACATACCGTCAAACGAATAGCATTCAAAAAACCAAAGACCTCTTCATCTTGTATCAAAAACACAATCAGTTTGATTGTATTGAGTGGGTTCAAGCTGATATCAACGACATTCCTGCTTTAGAAAAAGCCTTTGAAGGCATTCAGTTTGTCTACCACTGTGCCGGATTAATTTCCTATGATCCGGCCGATGAAGAAAAACTCCGAAAAACTAATATTGAAGGCACTGCAAATATTGTGAATCTCTGTTTGGCCAAATCTGTTTCTCGTCTTTGTCATGTCAGCTCCATAGCCGCTTTAGGCGACTTGGCGCCACAGGAAAAAGAAATAACAGAAACCACCGAATGGAATCCGGAAGCCTACCACAGCGATTATGCCATCTCAAAATACGGAGCCGAAATGGAAGTTTGGCGGGGCCAACAGGAAGGTTTAAATGTAATTGTAGTAAATCCTGGAATTATTTTTGGCCCTGGTTTTTGGGAACAAGGAAGTGGAGCTTTTTTCACTTCGGTAAAAGAAAGACTGCCGTTTTACACCAATGGAACTACCGGATTTGTGGGGATTACAGATGTCGTAAGAATCATGATTCGATTAATGGAAAATAACAAAGTGGGGGAACGCTACACTTTAGTTGCTGAAAATCTCACTTTTAAAGAAGTTATTTTTGAGATCGCTGAAAACTTGAACGTCAGAAAACCACAACGCGAAGCAAAACCCTGGATGTTGTCTTTGGCTTGGCGATTGGATTGGTTCTTAGCCACTTTTCTTAATCGTAAAAGAAAATTATCAAAATACAGTGCCAATGCACTAACCTCATCCGAAACTATTTCCAATCAAAAAATTGCAACCACTTTCAATTTTGAATTCCAAAGCATTCGTTCGGTTATTAAAGAAGTTATTTCTCTACAAAGCAATTAATTACTGTACTTGCGGAGCATCAGACAAAACAGGAGTTCCGCTCGGGGTTGTAGTAGCCCCGCCGGATTTTTGAGTTTCCTCTTCCAATCTCGACTTAACCTCTTCATACATTTTTTTGTATTCTTCCATATCAGAAGCATAATATTTATTGCTTTCGGCCAACTGAATGCTGTCAATATTATATTTTTTAAAGAGGTATTCATTGGCTTCTTTATTTTCGATTCCGCCTCCAACATTCTGAGATTTAATAGCCTGAAGTAAGGACAGGTCATACAAAATGTTAACCATCTTATCTTTATCTATCAGGTTTTTTGGTTTTTCAATTCCTTTAGAGTTGCAGCTTATTATCAAGAAGAGCAATCCGAATAGTGTTATAATTTTTTTCATCTGGCAGTATTTTATCTGTCAAAAAGCAGGCGCTGTCCAACCGGAGTTTCTTTTACTTTAAAATTTTGATAAACCAATTCTCCATTCACAAAAGTATGTGTGATTCTCGATTTAAAAGAATATCCTTCAAACGGTGACCAACCACATTTATACAGTATATTTTCCTTAGTAACATTCCAAGGCATGCTCGGGTTTACAATTACCAAATCAGCATAATATCCTTCTTTGATAAAACCACGCTTTTCAATTTTGAAAATCTTAGCCGGATTGTGACACATTTTTTCCACTATCTTCTCTACAGAAATTTTTCCTTGGTGATTGGCTTCAAACATAGCCACAACAGCATGTTGTACCAAAGGTCCTCCTGAAGGTGCTTTTAAATAGGATTGCTGTTTTTCTTCCAAAGTATGGGGCGCATGGTCAGTAGCAATAACATCAATGCGATCATCCAATAATGCCTCCCACAAAGCACTGCGGTCCGATGCTGTTTTTACCGCCGGATTCCATTTAATAAGATTGCCTTTTGTTTTATAATCTTCATCCGAAAACCATAAGTGATGCACACAAACTTCTGCCGTAATTTGTTTTTCTTCTAACGGAATTTTGTTGGTAAACAATTCCATTTCTTTGGCTGTAGAAAGATGGAAAATATGCAAACGGGCTCCTGTCTTCCGGGCTAAGGCAATCGCTTTCGAAGAGGACAAATAGCAAGCTTCTTCGCTGCGTATCAAATGGTGGAATTCTACAGGTATGTCTTCTCCAAATTGCAATTTGTATCGCTCCAAATTCGCTTTTATCGTTGCTTCATCTTCACAATGCACAGCGATCAGCATTTTTGTCGAGGAGAATATTTTTTCCAACGTTTCTTGGTTATCCACCAACATATTTCCGGTGGAAGAGCCTAAAAACAATTTGATTCCGGCAACATTCTTGGGATTGGTTTTCAGAATTTCATCTAAATTATCATTGGTGCCGCCCATCATGAATGAATAATTGGCAAAAGAAGTTCGGGCGGCTATTTGATATTTCTCTTCTAAAATTTCCTGAGTAACTGCGTTCGGGACGGTGTTGGGTTGTTCTATAAAAGACGTAATTCCGCCGGCAACAGCTGCACGACTTTCGGATGCGATATCGCCTTTGTGCGTTAAACCAGGCTCTCGAAAATGCACCTGATCGTCAATGGCTCCGGGAATAAGATAGTTCCCTTCCGCATCAATAATTTTGCAATCAACTGATTTGGGACTGATGCTTTCGGCAATTTCAACTATAAATTCGTTTTCAATCAAAACATCGCCTTCAACAATCTTTCCTTCATTTACAATTTTGGCATTCTTAATTAAAACGGTGTTCATATTTTCTAAATTATAATCGGTTGAAAAATTTTCTGAATCGCAAAGCGATAACCCCAAATATGGCTTCTTTGATAATGGCTCCGCTCATTTTAGATTGTCCTTTGGTTCGGTCAGTAAAAATCACAGGCACTTCTTTGATCTTAAAATTTTTGGAAAATGCTCTGTATTTCATCTCTATTTGAAAAGCATAACCAATAAATTTAATTTTGTCTAAACTTATTTTTTCGAGCACCTCCCGATGGTAACAAATAAATCCGGCGGTGGCGTCCATGATTTTCATACCGGTAATCATTCGCACATATACCGAAGCAAAATACGAAAGCAACACACGGCTTAACGGCCAATTGACCACATTTACTCCCGTGACATAGCGAGAACCTATAGCTAAATCTGCTCCATCCTTAACACAACAGTCATATAACTTTTCCAAATCATTTGGATTGTGCGAAAAATCAGCATCCATCTCGAAAATGTAGTCATAATTTTGCTTCAATGCCCATTTAAAACCGTGAACATAAGCTGTTCCTAGTCCTGACTTTTTCTTTCTGACCGACAAAAACAGTTGGTCCGGGAATTCCCGCTGCAATTCCATCACCTTGTCTCCCGTTTTATCAGGCGAATTATCGTCAACAATTAAAACGTGAAAAGATTTTGGTAAAGAAAAAACAGCTCGAATAATACTTTCGATATTTTCAATTTCGTTATAGGTAGGAATAATTACAATGCCGTCGGTCATAAAATACAGTCAAACTTCATTGCAAAAATAAACTTTTTATCAGAGCCTCATCTTAATAATTATATAATAATTTAACAAATAAAAAATTAGTAATTTTGTCGGGATTATGATAGAAACCGTTTTACAACCGCGCGTTTTGGAACCCAAAGACTGGGCTACTTATTTATTTATTTTGGCTTTTATTTTAATCGCTGTCACCCGAACTGCTTTTGAAACCCGCTTCAATGACTTTCTGCGCATTTTAGTTTCAGACAAATACATCAAAGTTTATAAAGACACCTCGCACTTAATGAGCGGATTTACCATTCTTTTATTTATTGTTCAGGTAATCTCTTTTTCCTTTTTTATTCAAATTGCACTCAGTCATTTTGGGTATGTTTCCAAAACGGATTGGGTTCTTTTTATCCGGATATTCACTTTTTTTGGTGTATTTGTGCTTTCAAAATTTTTAATCGAAAAAATTGTAGCTACTACTTTCAACATTGAAGAATTCACCGAACAACTCAATTTACAGAAAGTAAGTTACCGAACCTTTATCGCATTGCTGCTGCTTCCGGTAAACATCTATTTATTTTATAACAATTCTTCATCAAATATTCTTATTTTTTGCATTATCGCTGTGATTTTAGCAATTAACATGTATACTTATTTGGTTTCTCTGAAGATTTATCAAAATTTGCTATTGAGCAAGTTGTTTTATTTTATTTTGTATCTTTGCGCACTCGAAATAGCGCCCTACTATTTTATATATTATTTGATTACAAAAAATTTAGCACATTAAAATGTCAAATTTGAAAGTGAAAACAATTTTGGTGTCACAACCAGAACCAAAGGTGGAAAATTCACCTTACTTTGAATTACAGCAAAAGCATAAGGTAAAAATTGATTTCCGATCATTTATACATGTCGAAGGTGTAAGTGCAAAAGACGTAAGGGCTCAAAAAATTGACCTGAATAACTTTACAGCGATTATACTAACAAGTCGAAATTCGGTGGATCATTTCTTTAGAGTAGCAGAAGAAATGCGTTATAAAGTACCTGAAGATTTGAAATATTTTTGCCAATCTGAAGCCATTGCTTTTTACTTACAAAAGTATGTGGTTTACCGCAAACGCAAAATATATGTGGGTCAAAAAGACTTTGTTGATTTGTCTCCGCTCATCAAAAAATACAAAGAAGAAAAATTCCTTTTACCGGCTTCTGACCAATTAAATTATGACGTCCCACAAACACTGAACAATTTAAAAGTAGACTGGACACAAGCGACTTTTTATAAAACCGTAATGAGCGACTTGTCTGATTTAGCCGATGTGTATTATGACGTTTTAGCTTTCTTTAGCCCAACAGGAATCAAATCATTGTTCAAAAACTTCCCCGACTTCAAGCAAAATAACACGCGTATTGCCGTATTTGGCAGTACTACGCAGAAAGAAGCATTGGAACACGGATTACGTATTGACATTTTGGCCCCGACACCTGAAACTCCATCCATGACCATGGCTTTGGAAAAGTACATCGCAGACGCCAATAAAGGAAAATAAAATATAAGATAACAACATAAAAAAAGCCATTCAAATTGAATGGCTTTTTCGTTTTGGTCGGGTTTTGTTTGTTATAATTGAGGACCTGCTTTTACCAAGCTTTGTCCTTCTTCATTATCGGTATATTGCGCAAAGTTTTTGATGAAACGTGACGCTAAATCTTCAGCTTTAACATTCCATTCAGAAGCATCAGCATAGGTGTCTCTCGGATCTAAAATAGACGGATTCACATCATGTAATGCCGTAGGTACAGTCAAATTAAACACCGGAACCGTTTTGGTTTCCGCTTTTTCAATCGAACCGTCTAAAATTGCATCAATAATCGCACGTGTATCTTTAATCGAAATACGTTTTCCGGTACCGTTCCAGCCCGTATTAACCATATAAGCTGTTGCATTGTGCTGTTCCATTTTCTTTACCAATTCTTCTCCGTATTTGGTTGGGTGCAATGATAAAAATGCTTTCCCAAAACAAGCGGAAAATGTTGGTTCCGGCTGAGTAACTCCTCTTTCTGTTCCGGCTAATTTTGCCGTGAATCCGGAAAGGAAATAGTATTTGGTTTGTTCCGGAGTTAATTTAGAAACCGGCGGCATCACACCAAAAGCATCAGCAGTTAAGAAAATCACTTTGGTCGCGTGCCCTGCTTTGGAAATTGGTTTTACAATATTATGAATATGATAAATCGGATAGGAAACCCTCGTGTTTTGCGTAACAGAACCATCTGTAAAATCAATAATCCCGTTAGCATCAAGCGTTACGTTTTCCAACAAAGCATCTCTTTTGATGGCTCCGTAAATATCCGGTTCATTTTCTTTACTCAAATCAATGGTTTTGGCATAACATCCGCCTTCAAAATTGAATACTCCTTCGTCATCCCAACCGTGCTCATCATCACCGATTAATTCACGTTTCGGATCTGTAGACAAAGTCGTTTTTCCTGTTCCGGACAAGCCGAAGAACACAGCAACGTCGCCGTCTTTTCCTTTATTGGCGGAACAGTGCATTGAAGCAATGCCTTGTAATGGCAAATAATAGTTCATCATGGAGAACATTCCTTTCTTCATTTCTCCACCGTACCAAGTTCCTCCGATTAACTGCATTTTTTCAGTTAAATTAAACGCAATGTATACTTCAGAATTTAAGCCATGAGACGCATAGTCTTTGAATGATGTTTTAGAACCGTTCATTACAATAAAATCAGGCTCTCCAAAATTTTCCAACTCGGCTTCTGTTGGACGGATAAACATATTAGTCACAAAATGTGCCTGCCATGCCACTTCCATAATAAAACGCACTTTCAATCGCGTATTTTCATTGGCGCCACAAAAAGCGTCTACCACATACAATTTTTTGCCGGAAAGTTGTTCAACGGTAGTTTCTTTTAAAGCCTCCCAGGTATTTTGGGTAATAGGCTTGTTGTCATTTACTGCCTTATCCGAAGTCCACCAAATAGTGTTCTCGGTAACGCTGTCTTTAACGATGTATTTATCTTTTGGTGATCTTCCGGTAAAAACACCGGTCATTACATTCACTGCTCCTAATTCAGAAAGTTGGCCTTTTTCATAGCCTACCAAATTGGGATCTAGTTCGTCGTTGTATAATTTTTCGAAAGAAGGATTGTGGATAATTTCGTTAACGTTTTTGATTCCGTATTTGTCCAACGAAATCGATTTCGTAATTTGAGCGTAGTTCTCCATAGAAATTAGTTTGTGTTGTTTTATAAATCAGGCTACAAAGGTAAAAATTAAATTGCAGAAACCGTTTTTTTTGTTGAAAATATTATGCTCTCTTTTTGCCAATTTGCCAAAAGAAAACGCCCCAAGCCGCTATCAGCAAGGCGCCTCCAATTGGAGTTACAATACCGAAAGGTTTAAAATCAAAGCCGGTTAATGTTTTAGTAGCCAGCAAATAGATAGACCCTGAGAAGAAAAATACTCCAAAAACAACCAATCGAAAAATCATTTTTTTGGCTTTTTCATCAAGGAACGAGTTGAGTCCCAAAAACAACAAAAACAATGCATGATACATCTGGTATTTTACGCCCGTTTCAAAGGTGGCAAGTTCCTCGATTGTTAAAACTTTTTTTAAAGCATGAGCCCCGAAAGCTCCCAAAATTATCGCTGTCATTCCGAATAAAGCCGCAGTGCGTAGTATTTTTGTTTCCATTGGTTTAAGTTTAGTATACAAAATCACAAATTTATCCGTTATCTGTTTACGAATAAAGAAATTTCACGTTTCTTTTGGTATTTCAACCGTTTTAAAAATTTTATATTTGCACCTTTATAATTCTATCATGAGAAAGATACTCTTTATCCTTTGTTCAATATTCATTTCCGGTTTATTTACTACTGCAAACAGTCAAACCATAAAATCAGGAGAAAAATTTGTGTTTGCCGGCTCCTATAACATGAGCGGATTAATGACCCAATTGGCTCAGGTAACCATGACCACAGAAACAGTGGCCACTGCCAAAAATTCGTATTTGCATTTGAGCTGTGAATTATCAACCTACAGCAAATGGGATTCGTTTTTCAAAATCAGAGATATTTATGAAACCTATGTAGACCCTGTGAGTCTCAGACCCAGTTTGTACAAAAGAAGCATTGATGAAGGCGGATGGACCAAAAAAGAAAAATACATTTTCAAAAACAACACGGTAAACAGTACCGTTAAAAAAAGAAAGAGACCCGAATCCCAAAAAACCTTTACAATTGGCGGTTCCACTCAGGATGTCATCTCTATGTTTTACAAAGTGAGAACCTTGGATTTCAGTAAATTCAAAGAAGGTCAAACCCAAACATTAATGATTGTTTTTGACGAAAAACAAATCCCGGTGACCATTAAATTCATGGGGAGAGAGACCGTAAGTGCCGGTAATTTGGGCAAAAAAGAATGTTATAAAATTTCTATTGGCGCCAAAACCGATGCTTTGCGCGGGAAAGATAAAAACCTGATTTGGCTGACGGCCGATGCCAAAAAAATTCCGGCTTTATTGAAATTCAGTATTCCTGTAGGTACAGGACAATTGGTACTAACCTCTGCCAGCGGAATTTAATCTGAAAAAATTATGAGAAAACTGTTTTTAATTGCAGCAATTGTCTTTACCGTTTTGGCTTTGATTTTCTCCGTCTTGCCTATGGATACTTTGGCCTTTTTGCCTATCGGATTGGCAATACTGTTTAGCTTATTATTGCTCACAAAATCAGAAGATCGTCAAAAAAGACTGCCAAAAATATTGCTGTTCACAGGCGTTCTTTGCTCAGCCTTTGTTCTTGGAAAAACACTACTAATTAAAGATGAAGTGGCCAAAGACAAACAATTTGAAGAACAAAAAATAGAAAATAATAAAGAAGCCAAAAAAGAACTTGAAGAAATCGAAGGCTTAGAATAAGTCAAAAGCTCATCCGAAACGATGGGCTTTTTGTTTGAATCAAATTCATACATTTGCTACCACCAACAAACAAACGCATGAGAAATATTTTAATCATAGGAGCCGGACGTTCGGCATCTTCCCTGATACAATACCTGTTAAACAAATCCACTCAGGAAAATTTACATCTGACCATAGGCGATTTGTCTTTAGAATTGGCCCAACGCAAAACCAACAATCATCCGAATGCTACCGCTATCGCTTTAGACATAAACAATGTGACACAACGCCAAAGCGAAATTCAAAAAGCGGATATTGTCATCTCTATGTTGCCGGCTCACATGCATATCGAAGTCGCTAAAGACTGTGTGACTTTCAAAAAAAACATGGTCACCGCTTCTTATGTCTCTGATGCCATGCAAAGTCTGGATGCCGATGTAAAAGCCAACGGCTTAATCTTTATGAACGAAATCGGACTCGACCCGGGCATTGACCACATGAGTGCCATGAAAGTGATTCATGAAATTGAAGCCAAAGGCGGTAAAATGATTTTATTTGAATCGTTCTGTGGCGGACTGGTAGCCCCGGAAAGCGATGACAATCTTTGGAATTACAAATTTACCTGGGCACCGCGCAACGTGGTATTGGCCGGACAAGGCGGAGCTGCCAAGTTCATTCAGGAAGGGAAATACAAGTACATCCCATACCACAAATTGTTCCGCAGAACAGAGTTTTTATACGTTGAAGGTTACGGAAAATTTGAAGGATATGCCAATCGCGATTCTTTGAAATACAGAAGTGTTTACGGCTTAGACGATGCGTTGACCGTATACCGCGGCACCATTCGTCGTGTTGGGTTTTCCAAGGCTTGGAACATGTTTGTGCAACTGGGCATGACCGATGACACTTATATTTTAGATGATTCCGAAAATCTGAGCTACCGCGATTTTATCAACCTGTTTCTTCCTTATTCCCCAACCGATTCGGTAGAAATCAAAACCCGTTTGCAATTGGGTATTGAACAGGATGATATTATGTGGGACAAATTGTTAGAACTCGACTTGTTCAACCCAAATAAAAAAGTAGGCCTTAAAAATGCCACACCGGCTCAAATCCTGGAGCGTATCTTAAATGACAGCTGGACCTTACAACCTGATGACAAAGACATGATTGTCATGTACCACAAATTTGGGTATGAAATCAACGGTGAAAAAAAACAAATTGATTCCAAAATGGTGTGCATAGGCGATGACCAAACCTATACGGCTATGGCCAAAACCGTAGGTTTACCGGTAGCCATGGCCACTTTGCAAATCCTGAACGGCAACATCAAAACACCGGGCGTACAATTGCCGATTCGCAAAGAAGTGTACGAACCGATACTGAAAGAACTCGAAGAATTTGGGGTGATTTTCAAAGAAACCGAAATGCCTTATGTAGGTTACAATCCCGATAAATTGATGGGGAATTAACCTAAAAAGCAACAAAAAAAGAAAACCGAAATCTTAACCGATTTCGGTTTTTTTGTTATAAGTTAAAAGTAAATTGTTATTTTTACTTTAAAGATAATAAATATGAAGATAAACCAATTACAAATAGAAATTGATGATTTGAAATTAAAAGGAGCAAGCCCGGTGGGCTTGAGGTATACAAGCTTTAGCTTGTTTTATTGTTCTTAAAAAACTAATTACATGAAAATAAACCAATTACAAATAGAAATTGATGGTATAGACAAAGAAATCCTCCGTGACCTGATGGAAGATGCCCGCAAACCTATCCTTCAGATTGCCAATAAAATCGGCATTTCGGGTGCTGCCATCCACCAACGGTTGCGCAAACTGGAAGAAGCCGGTGTGATTGCCGGCTCTAAATTTGTGATAGACAACAAAGTATTGGGCTACAAAACCATGGCCTTTATCGGTATTTATCTGGATAAAGCTTCCAGCAATTCAGACGCCGTGCGCGAGCTCAAGAAAATTCCTGAGGTGTTGGAATGTCATTACACCACCGGAAACTGGAGCATCCTTATCAAAATCATTTGCCGTGATAACGAACACCTGATGCAGTTGCTCAATAAGAAAATCCAACCCATTGAAGGGGTATCGCGAACCGAAACCTTTATTTCTCTCGAACAACAGTTAGAGCGACAAATCCAGCTTTAATTATACCTTAATATGCCCCCAGTTTTCACCGCGTTTGATACGGTGCACCTGCATTTCGCTGATGCCAAATTGCTTGGCGATCATTTTAATGCGGGTCTTTCTGTCGGGGTTGTTCAGCATTTTCTTCAAACGGATCACACTGGTGGTGGTCAGTTTTCGACCGTCCGCTTTTAAATTGTGTTCTATCAACTTACGCTTGGATTCAATGACATAGGGACTCTTTTTTCGGTGCTCCATCATTTCGTCATAGGTAGCCCATCGGAGGTTTTCTACAGTATCATTGTCGCGGGAGAAATCCAAATGGATTACGTGCTGCTGGTCTTCGGAGGTTTTCGGAATAAAAAACTCGGCTACCAGTTTGTACACAAAAGAGGTTTTGTAAATTCTTTTCCCATTTTCATTAGTTCTTCCGTATCTAAAGGCTTTGTATCCGTCGGATATTGACCCTTTCAATTCATCACCATCGCGAAACTCGTTCGTAAAGCGAATGAGTCTTCCTCTGTTGGAGACGGCGTAACGGAATTTCATAGGAACATCGGTTTCGATTTCCCGAAACACTTCATTGGCATAAAATCGTATCATTATTGTGGTATTTATGATGTTCGAATCTACAAAAAAAAAGGCTAAAACCCCCATTTTAAGAGGGCTTTAACGTCTTATTCACTATATCGCACGAAAAGGTTTACTAAAGCAGTCCTTATCCTTTTCAAACCATAAAAAATCCGCTACAAGAGCGGATTCGTTTTTATCTTCTGTCACCAAAAACCTGAAGTGCCCAATACAAGAGTGAAGCCAAGGCTCCTATAGCGGCCACCACATAAGTGCGGGCAGCCCATTTCAAAGCATCTTCGGCACCGGCATATTCCTGTTGGCTCAACATGTTTTTATTTTTCAGCCAAGCCAACGCTCTATTGCTGGCATCATACTCTACCGGTAAGGTAATAAAACTAAAGGCCGTAGCTACCGCCATCAACACCAACCCAATCACGGCAATGTAAAACCCAAAGCCGATATGAGCCGCGGCCCCTAAGATTAAGCCCCCGAAAATCAACCATTGCGAAAGCGTGGACGACACGTTCACGATGGGCACCAACTGTGAGCGCAATTGCAACATATTGTAGGCCTTAGCGTGCTGCACGGCATGACCGCATTCGTGGGCGGCTACGGCGGCAGCGGCTGCGTTTCGTTGATTGTATACCGCTTCGCTCAGGTTGACCGTTTTGTTCACCGGGTTGTAATGGTCAGTCAACTGCCCTTCAACCGAAATGACTTTGACATCATAAATGCCGTTGTCGTGCAGCATTTGTGTGGCAATTTCGGCACCACTCATCCCGTTGCGCAGGTGAATGTGTGAGTACTCCTCAAATTTGCTCTTTAGTTTGGAACTCACAGCAAAACTTACCAAAGCAATGAGTCCGATGAGTAAATAGTATCCTAACATGATTTTTTGTTTTTGTTTCTTAGGTTGCATCAAATTGTACGCCAAACCTAAAGGAATGACAGCTTGTCATTTGGCACCCAAAACCATTCAGAAAGGGTGTTTTTCAGTCCCGAAGTTCCAAATCAATCGGTAGTTGATTGAACTGCACCGTCAGTTGATTCAAAATGATATTACTATGCTCAAACATAGCATTACGAAGATAGAATTAAGCATTACGAAGACCATTCTTAGGACTCAGAAGATTAAACTACACGCTCCGAAGCCTAATTGACATTGACGGAAGCCGCATCTAAATGGTCAATCGATTCACTTGAATCGATTACGGCTTTGAAAACCCATTTTGGTGCGTTGCGGAGGGGCAGAAAATAAAAAATCCCAAACTCTTTTGAAGTTTGGGATTGTTGTTATTCCTATTGAATTGTTTATCCTACCAGGTTAATCACTTTGCCCGGTACGATAATCACTTTATTCGGTGTTCTACCGTCTAATTGCTTGATGGTGCGTTCGTCGGCCAATACAATTTCCTGTATTTGGGCTACGGTTAAATCCAAAGGCAATTTGATGGTGAAACGCATTTTACCGTTAAACGAAACCGGATATTCTTTTTCCGATTCGACTAAGTATTTTTCTTCACAGATAGGGAAAGCCACGGTTGCAATAGACCCTTCGTGTCCCAATTGTGCCCAAAGTTCCTCGGCAATATGCGGAGCATAAGGCGAAATCACTACGGCTAACGGTTCCAAAATTTTTCGGTGGCTGCATTTCATTGAAGCCAATTCGTTCACACAAATCATAAACTGTGACACCGACGTATTGAACGAGAAATTCTCGATATCCTCGGTTACTTTTTTGATGGTTTTGTGGAGCGTTTTATACATGTCGGCCGTAGGCTCGTCATTGGTCACGATTAGCCCGTTGTCGTCAAAATACAGTCGCCATAACTTTTTCAAAAAGCCCGACACTCCGGTAATTCCGGCGGTATTCCATGGTTTGGCCTGCTCTAACGGCCCCAAGAACATTTCGTATAAACGCAACGTATCCGCTCCGTAATCGTTACAAATGTCATCCGGGTTCACCACGTTGTATTTCGATTTCGACATTTTCTCAACTTCGCGACCTACAATGTATTTGCCGTTTTCCAAAATGAATTCGGCATCCTTATAATCCGAATACAACGGATGGTTTTTGAACGCTTCGATATCCAACTCGTTAGTGATGTCGTTGATTACAGATAAATCAACGTGTAAAGGAGTAATCGCTAAACCAAACCCTCTTGATATATCACCAAATCCATCTCTATTAAAAATACCCATGTAATCCTCCTGCTCTGAAATTTTTTCAGAAATAATTTTAACGTATGGATTATCAGATTCTTGATGTTTTTCTACATATGTTCCTAATTTATCAAAAAACGATTTTGGAACAAATATTCTCTTGAATTCACTTAAGGTTGGCAATTCTTTTTTCTTCATTCCTTCAGGAGCATCACCCCAAGCCGACCATACATAATTCCATTCAACTCTATACACAAACGCACTCATCCCGAGAATCATTCCCTGGTTAATCAGTTTTTTGAACGGCTCTTCGGTTGGGGCATAGCCTCTATCTTTTAGGAATTTGTTCCAAAAACGCGAGTACAACAAGTGCCCGGTCGCGTGCTCGCTTCCGCCTATGTATAAATCTACGTTTTCCCAGTATTTCAAAGCATCGGCTGAGGCAAATTCGCCGTCATTGTGTGCATCCATATAACGCATCCAATACCAAGAGCTTCCGGCCCAACCCGGCATGGTGTTCAACTCTAACGGGAATACCGTTTCGTGATCAATCAAATCATTGCTTACTACTTGATTAGCATGAGTATCCCAAGCCCATTCAGTGGCGTTGCCCAATGGCGGTTGCCCGTCTTCGGTCGGTAAATATTTCTCTACTTCCGGCAATACAATAGGCAAATGTTCTGCGGCAATCATCTGCGGCAAACCGTTGACGTAATATACCGGGAACGGTTCCCCCCAATAGCGTTGACGGGAGAATACGGCATCGCGCAGGCGGTAATTGGTTTTGCCTTTCCCGTGATGAATCTTTTCTAATGCTTCTATGATTTTTTGAGTTGCTTCTTTATAGCCCAATCCGTTTAGGAAATCAGAATTCACTAATTCAAAACCGTCTTTGGCGGCAAAAGCTTCCTTCGAAATATCCTGATTGAAAATGTTTTTGATTTCAGGCATGCCGTTTTGTCCTTTGAAATGATTGGCAAAAGCATAATCACGCTCGTCACCGCACGGTACGGCCATCACGGCTCCGGTTCCGTAACCGGCTAACACGTAATCGCCAATCCAAACCGGAATAAGGTCATGCGTAAATGGATGTTTAGCGTAGGCTCCGGTAAATACTCCGGATATGGTTTTGACATCCGCCATACGTTCTCTTTCCGAACGTTTTGCCGTAGCTTCCACATAGGCTTCAACGGCAGCTTTCTGTTCGGGAGTAGTGATTTGCGAAACCAGTTCGTGCTCCGGAGCTAAGGTCATGAACGTAACACCGAATATGGTATCAGGACGGGTGGTAAAAACCGAAATGCGATCGCCGGAATCCTTCAGATTAAAATCTACTGACGCGCCGACTGATTTCCCAATCCAGTTGCGTTGTGATTCTTTGATGGATTCGCTCCAGTCGATGGTTTCCAAGCCTTGCAACAAACGCTCAGCATAGGCGGAAATACGCATGGACCATTGGGTCATTTTTTTGCGAATCACCGGATGCCCGCCGCGTTCAGAAACACCGTTGACGATTTCGTCATTGGCCAACACGGTTCCTAATGCCGGACACCAGTTGACTTCGGTTTCGGCCAAATAGGTTAAACGGTATTGTAGCAATACCTGTTGTTTCTTTTCTTCGGAATACGAATTCCAATCGGACGGGAAAAAGATTTCAGTATTCTCATCGCACACTGCGTGAACGGTGGCATTACCGGCTTTTTCAAAAATGGTGATGAGTTCCGAAATATCTTCGGCTTTATCTGTAGCCAGATTGTACCAGGAATTGAACAGTTGGATAAAAATCCACTGGGTGTGTTTGTAATAATCAGGATTAGAGGTACGCACTTCACGACTCCAATCAAACGAGAACCCAATCTTGTCTAACTGTTCGCGGTAACGGGCAATGTTTTCGCGGGTGGTTTTCTCGGGGTGCTGCCCCGTTTGGATAGCATACTGCTCGGCAGGCAAGCCAAACGAATCGTAGCCTTGCGGATGCAACACGTTAAATCCTTTGTGACGTTTGAAACGCGCCACGATATCAGAAGCAATGTAGCCCAGCGGATGCCCTACGTGCAAGCCCGCTCCCGAAGGGTAAGGAAACATGTCGAGGACATAATATTTGGGTTTGTCAGAATGATTGCTGGCGGCAAAGGTTTGGTTTTCTGCCCAATACTGTTGCCATTTGGCTTCGATTTGTTCGTGGAAATACTTCATTATTCAGTTACAAAATGGCAAAGTCGCCGGGTAGCAAAGTTGCTCGTGTTTATAAAATTTAAGCGGCAAATTTACGTTTATTATAATAAAGTTAAAAGTTTGTACGTTATAAAGAAGAAAAACAATTTTCTTTATTATTTTTACCACATCAAAACCAGATTTATGTCGTCATCATTTGAAAAGTTTCAGAAACGCAGAGTTATTACCTCCTATTTTTCGGTAGTGTTGAGTATCTTTTTAGTGTTGTTTTTATTGGGGATATTGGGGCTTTTTGTCATCAATTCCAAACGATTATCGGACAATTTTAAAGAAGAGATTGTGATGACCGTGTTCTTTAAAAATGAAGCGACAGATTCGGTGACGACCGCCTTTAACAGCGAGTTGAAAACAGCCAAATTTGCCAAATCTTTTGAATATGTTTCCAAAGAAAAGGCGGCTGCGCAACACAAAAAAGTGATTGGAGAGGATTTCATGCAGTTTTTGGGCGTGAATCCGCTGCAAAACTCGTTTGACATCCACCTGAAAGCGGATTATGTAAATAATACAGAGATTGCCAAAATTGAAAACCGCCTGCGCAAAAACGAGATGATTGCGGACATCGTATACGACAAGCAATTGGTCACTTTGGTGAATGACAACATCAAAAACATCAGTATGTGGATTTTGATTGTGAGTTGTGTGTTTGCCTTTATTTCGGTATTGCTGATCAACAGTTCGCTTCGCTTATCCATTTACTCCAACCGTTTCATCATTAAAACCATGCAAATGGTGGGTGCCACCAAATCATTCATCAGAAAACCGTTTATCAAAACGAATGTAATACTGGGTTTTGTGGGTGCGGTATTGGCCATTTTGGCCTTGATGGGTGTACTGATTTATGTGCAGACTAATTTCCCGAATTTGAATATCATGGCAGACCAATTGGCAATAGGTGCCGTACTTTTAGGAGTTTTGGTATTGGGAATTGTGATTACCCTAATCAGCACTTACTTTGCTACCCAACGCTTTTTGAATTTGAGAACCGATGATTTGTATTAGGAGAGAGAATAGACAATAGACGAATAGACAATAGATACTATGAAAAATAACGAGCAAAAACCTGATTTTCTTTTTGAAAAGGTAAATTATAAATTCCTGTTTATCGGCATCGCCGTAATTGCCTTGGGATTTATTTTAATGAGTGGCGGTGGCAGTGATGATCCGAAGGTTTTTAATGAAGATGTTTTCAGCTTCCGCAGAATACGCTTGGCTCCGACGGTTGTGTTGATTGGTTTCGGGATTACCATTTATTCTATTTTCAAAAAATCTAAATCAGAATAATGGATTATATTCAAGCCATAGTATTGGCTATTATTGAAGGCATTACCGAGTTTTTGCCTATTTCTTCCACGGGGCATATGATTATCGCCTCTTCCTTTTTCGGGATTGCTCATGATGATTTCACCAAACTGTTTACCGTAGTAATTCAGCTCGGCGCTATCCTTTCGGTAGTGGTTTTATACTTCAAACGCTTTTTTCAGACGCTGGATTTTTATTTTAAATTGTTAGTAGCTTTTATCCCGGCAGTGGTTTTTGGGTTGTTATTCAGCAAAAAGATTGATGCTTTGTTAGAGAATCCGATAACGGTGGCCGTTTCCTTATTGTTGGGCGGTATTATTTTACTGAAAGTAGATGATTGGTTTACCGATAAAGAAGAAACACAGGAAACTGAAAAAATAAGTTATCCAACCGCTTTTAAAATAGGTTTGTTTCAATGTTTAGCGATGATTCCCGGAGTTTCCAGAAGTGGCGCAAGTATCATTGGCGGCATGTCACAAAAACTATCCCGCACTACAGCTGCTGAGTTTTCGTTTTTCTTAGCTGTGCCAACCATGTTAGGTGCCACGGTTAAAAAATGTTATGATTACTACAAAGACGGTTTTGTATTGTCGCACGACCAAATCAACTTTTTGATTGTGGGCAATGTCGTGGCTTTTATCGTAGCCATGTTGGCCATCAAATCGTTTATTGGCTACTTGTCCAAACACGGATTTAAACTCTTTGGGTATTACCGAATTGTGGCCGGATTGGCGATATTGCTGATTCATTACTTTGTGCTGACCTTAACCACAATCTAATGACTGCCGAAGCGATTTTAGAAGGGCAAGTCCTTTTGATTGACAAACCGCTGACCTGGTCTTCGTTTCAGGCGGTGAATAAGCTGAAGTATGTTTTAAAACGAAAATACGACCTTCCCAAAAAATTTAAAATTGGTCATGCCGGTACTTTAGACCCGCTGGCAACCGGCTTACTGATTGTTTGTACCGGAAAATTTACCAAAAAAATTAACGAGATTCAGGGACAGGCCAAAGAATATACCGGAACCATTACCGTAGGAGCCACTACTCCATCCTATGATATGGAAACGGAAGTGGATGCTACTTTTCCAACCGAACATATTACTGCTGAGTTAATTCAGGAAACGGTTAAACACTTTTTGGGAGAAATTGACCAAAAACCACCGGTGTTTTCCGCCATCAAAAAAGACGGGGTCCGTTTGTATGAACATGCCCGTGCCGGTGCCGAAATTGAAATTAAATCGCGAAAAACGACGATTCATGAATTTGAAATCACTAAATTTGAGTTGCCCGAAATCGAATTCCGTGTCGTTTGCAGCAAAGGCACTTACATCCGTTCGTTAGCTTTTGATTTTGGAAAAGCACTGCACTCCGGCGCCTACTTATCTGTTTTACGAAGAACGAAAATTGGAGATTATTCGGTAGCCGATGCCATTTCTCCGGAAGCTTTTGAAAAAAGCCTCAATCAAAATGAAAGCTAAACTTGTCGCTATAGCATTATTTCTTTATCACTTAGGATTTTCCCAAGAGATTCACAATTCAGACGACATCAACACAAAGAGCTCAAAATACACTTATGTTAAGATTGATTTTTCCGTACCCATTCGGGCCAATCAATACGCAGGCGAAATCGACCCTTATTCCGGTGAAAAAGAGCCTTGGTTTTTACCGGACGGTATGAGTGGCCGCGTTGGTTTTGGTTTTAAACCGAACGATTGGTTGGGAATTGGGGCTAACGTAGGTATGGATTGGAAAGGCAACGAATGTTTGGTGGTAACACCGGTTTTCGGTTCAGTAAAAATCAGTCCAAAAATCAATCAGGACCTTCGTGTTTTTGTTGAACCCGGATTGGGAAGAGCTTTTGCTATAGGAAGTGGCCAATTGTCCGGTTATTTCAAAAAAATAAGTGTCGGAATAGGAGATGGTAAAGACCATTTCGGCTTATACCTGGAGCTTTGTCAGTATGGTTTCAGCAAAAACTTTGATGAAAAAATAGGCAGTTTCAGTCTTGGTATTACTTTTACCCTTTAGTACTTATTCCATTCGCATCATTACCTCCATAATTTCATTTTGGGTCGATACCCCTTTATCATGCAAATACCAAAGTTGTAACTCGGTTTTGGCCGTTTCGTCAACTAAGCCATGCTTTGCTTTATAATCCAAAATCAATTGCTTGGCTCCTTGTGGTCTAGGCCCAAAATCACCCAAAACCTCCAAAGTGTTTTTATCTAAAACGATAAGCTTCGGAATAGATTGGGTTCCATTGGTCAAAAACTGATTCATCAGCTCCGGATTCTCATCACGGAAGACAATTTTCAAATCAATTTTTGGAGAAACTTCGGCCATTTTATGAATCACAGGAACCAACTGAGCGGCATCACCGCACCAGCCTTCAGATAAGACCAACCAAATATATTCTCTTTTTAACTGAAGTAGTTTTTGACTGTTTTCCTCAGTAATTCTGATTGTCTTATCCAAACGGTTCATTCGGACTTCATTTAATTCGGAATAATGGGTCAGGGCTTCTGACTGCTCGTTGCCGCTTGACTTTCCTTCTTTCAACAATGAACTGACAATGTTTCTGTATTCGGAATAAGAGTGACTTTTGGCTATACTTTTTTCAATTACGGTCTGCATAAATTCAATTTTGATGAGGCAAAGCTACAAAACCACATCGTAAAGAAAAGTGACAAATGTTACCTAATATTCTTTTTTATCGAATAGGTTACAAAAACAGAATATGTTTATATTTGCACCCAAACAAACCAACACATGAAATACAAAAGAATCCTTCTGAAACTGAGCGGTGAAGCACTGATGGGCGAAAGGCAATACGGAATAGATCCGAAAATCTTAGCCGAATATGCCGAAGAAATCAAGCAAATTCACGACAAAGGCGTTGAAATTGCCATTGTTATCGGAGGAGGAAATATTTTCAGAGGAGTAGCCGGAGCCAGTAACGGAATGGATCGCGTACAAGGAGACTATATGGGAATGCTGGCCACCGTAATCAACGGGATGGCACTTCAGGGTGCTTTAGAAGACAAGGGCATGCTGACTCGCTTGCAAACTGCTTTAAAAATTGAAGCCATAGCCGAGCCTTATATTAAAAGAAGAGCGGTACGTCATTTGGAAAAAGGAAGAATCGTAATCTTTGGGGCAGGGACCGGTAATCCTTATTTCACCACTGATACCGCTGCTGTATTACGAGGTGTAGAAGTGAATGCTGATGTGATTTTGAAAGGAACCCGTGTTGATGGTATTTATGATTCTGACCCGGAGAAAAATGCCAACGCCGTTAAATTTGATTCTATTACCTTTGACGACGTTCTGAAAAGAGGGTTGAATGTAATGGATACAACCGCTTTCACCTTAAGTCAGGAAAATGAATTACCGATTGTGGTTTTTGATATGAATAAAAAAGGGAATCTGATAAAAATTTGTGAAGGCGAAAATATCGGAACCGTAGTTAAAATATAGTTTACTATTCTGAAACAGTAAAAAAATGGAAGAAATTGAATTTATTTTAGACAGTACAAAAGAATCGATGGCCGGTTCTATTGCGCATTTAGAAAAAGAATTTTTAAACATCCGTGCCGGCAAAGCATCTCCCCAAATGTTGGGTGGCGTTTTTGTAGACTATTACGGCTCACAAACACCTTTATCTCAAGTAGCCAATATTAATGTACCGGATGCCCGTACCATTACTATCACGCCATGGGAAAAAAGCATGCTGCACCCTATTGAAAAAGCCATTATGATTGCCAACTTAGGTTTTAACCCAATGAACAATGGTGATAACATTATCATCAATGTTCCGGTACTAACCGAAGAAAGACGTCGTGACTTGGTAAAACAAGCCAAAGCGGAAGCGGAAGATGCCAAAATTGGAATTCGCAATGCACGTAAAGATGCCAATACAGAAATCAAGAAATTAGAAAAAGACGGAACTTCAGAAGACATTTGTAAATCTGCTGAAGATGACGTACAAAAACTAACAGACTCGTTTATTAAAAAAATAGATGAGCACTTGGCTATAAAAGAAGCCGAGATTATGAAAGTGTAACTTTGTTAATTCGATATTAAAATCCGCTTCTCGCGGATTTTTTTATTGTTACTTTTGCAGTAGCTTTTGTGCCAAACTCTTTCTAATGAAGCAACTATTTGTATTGTTTTTGTTTTTTCCGCTGTGGCTTCAGGCACAATTTCAGCTTCACGGTGTTGTTAAAGATTCCGAAACTCAAAAACCCCTTTCCTTTGCAACCATTACAACCGAAAAAGGATTTTCAACCATTTCGGATGTAGATGGTAAATTCAGTTTGTCTTTAATTGCAGAACCTGAAGCTTTGATTGTTTCCTATGTCGGTTATGCAACCCAAACGATTTCACTATTTGAAAACAAATCCTTCTTTACCATTTATTTGTCTCCAAAAACAAATGCTTTGCAGGAAGTCATCGTCTCAGGTGAAAATCCGGCGAATGCTATTATTGAGGAAGTAATCCGAAAAAAAAACACCAACAATCCCCAAAAGCAACTGAAAAGTTTTCAGTTCAAATCCTATAACAAATTGTTGGTTTCTGCTAATCCTGATTCTATTGCAGGAAAAATTGATACCCTTTTTGTGGATGCTGTTACCAAAGACAAAATTATCAAAATAGATTCCTCTGATTACAAATTCAAGAAAATCATTGACAAACAACATCTGTTCTTAACTGAAAAAGTCTCCCGTTTTCAATACGAGAAACCTATTCTGAAAGAAACCATACTCGGCACTAAAATGGCGGGATTTAAAGAACCTATTTATGAGCTTTTAGGTTTTGGGCTGCAATCGTTTTCGATATATGATCCCAAATATGAACTTTTTGAAACCAAGTATAAAAGCCCCATTTCCAATGCAGCACTCCAAGAATATCGTTATAAAATTCTGGACACCACAGCTATTGACAAACGGGACGTCTTTGTCATTTATTTCAAAAACAAAATCAGTTCAAAAGGGCTGGAAGGCTTGTTGTATATTGACCGGGAAAACTTTGCAGTGGCTAAAGCCATCATGCGTATTCGTGGTGTTTTAGACATAACCGGCATTCATGAATTCCGCTATTTACCCAAAGAAAGCATATGGTTTCCGATTCGGAAAAACTTCAAAATCGTGAAAGGAAAAAGCAAAGAACCTACCGCTATTTTGGGAGGCAGAATTGAATTTGCCGCTGAAGATGACGACAGTAATTCTCAAAAAAACGCTTCCGATTTCACTTATTTGGCTTCAGAAATGCATGTTTTTGATTTGGAAATCAACCCGGATTTAAAAATCAAAAAGTCATCGATAGCCATTGACGTTAAAGAAAGTGCCATTGACCAAGACGACGCTTTTTGGAAACAAAATCGTATCGACAGTCTCGACATCAGAAGCCAGCGGACCTATTTTGTTTTGGATAGTGTGGTAGCCAAACAAAAAATTGAAAAGAAAATCAGATTTGGTCGAAAAATTATCAATGGTTATGTGCCCTTCGGGCCGTTTGATTTTGACTTGCGCTATTTGCTGAGTTACAATAATTTTGAAGGATTTCGTTTTGGAATAGGCAGTATTACGAACGAACAGTTTTCCCGAAAATTTCGTTTGGAAGGTTACACCGCTTATGGATTAAAAGACGAAACCATAAAATATAATGGAGGTGCGGCATTTCGTATCGGAAACTTTTCCAACACTTGGATTGGAGGTTCTTACACCGATGATGTTCGTGAAATTGCAAGTATTAATTTTGCCACTGACAAACGCGTTTTTAAACTCTATGACCCGAGACCGATTAACATCAGTACGTTTTACAATCACAAAACCTGGCGCGGTTACATTGAAACCAAAATTATTCCGAAAACCGAAAGCATTTGGCAGCTGACGCATAGCGAAGTCCTTCCGTTGTTTAATTATACTTTTGATTACAACGGCAGGTTATATCATGATTATTCGATAACAACAGCCATGTTTTCGATACAGTGGAATCCCTTCAGTGATTTTATGCAAACTCCTAACGGAAAGATTGAATTTGAAAAAAGATTTCCAAAATTCAGTTTTCAATTCACCAAATCACTGCCTCATTTTTTGAATAATGATTTTGATTTCGGGAAGCTAGATGCTCGGGTTGAATATGAAAAAAAATACCTGAATGGACAGAAATCAGAAGTTTTATTACAAGCCGGATACGTTTTTGGTGCTTTGCCCCTCACTCATTTGTATAACACCTCTCCAAATAATCTGACCAAAGATAACATTCTGCAACGTATAACGATAGCGGGCAAAAACAGTTTTGAAACCATGTATTTCAATGAGTTTTTTTCAAGCGAATACATCATGTTACAATTTAAACACGGTTCGCGGCGCGTGGAATTATTTCCCAAGGTAAAACCATCACTTGTTTTGGTAACCCGCATGGTTTGGGGAAATCTTAAAAATCAGGAAAGACACATTGGTGTTGATTACAAAACCTTGAATCAGGGGTTTTTTGAATCAGGCATCGAACTGAATCAAATTTATAAAGGATTCGGACTTACAGGATTTTACCGATATGGCCCGAACCAATTACCAAGATTTGAAGATAATTTGGCTATAAAACTTAGCTTTGTGTTTGATTTTGGTTTTTAATCCTCTTTCCTGTTTCCTCAGAAACAGTCTTATGGTTTAATAATCAATACTGAAGGGATGTCAGTCAGCCAAGACACCTCATCATCCACCAGTTTTTTCCAGGTTTCTAAACTAAAAATCATCAAGTCCTGTTTTTCCAAAAGAGGCTTGTTCAGCTTTTCCGGATTCAAAACTTCTATTTTATCCGGGTGCTTTTGTTCCAAGGCTGACAAGGCATTTTCAACAATAAAATTATTTTTGGTTTGCCCGTTATTCTCCAAAACCGTTACTTTCGCATCATTGTTATAAATGAGTTTTTGTGCGTAATCGATTAGAAAAACATCTCCTATAGCGTAAAGACCGACACAAACGTTATTGACTTGATGTAAATCTTTGTCAATCAAGATGCCCAGTGGTGTTTTGGTTTTAGAGATAATCAGTCGGGTTCTGTCATCAAAAGGAGAGTTTTCAAACAAGCCTTCTTTGCCTTTGAACTTGTCCAACAATCTGTCCGGGTTGATAATTCTTGAAGTGAAACCAAGCACTTTGCCCAAAATTGTTCCTTCAAAAATAGATTTACCAAGCCCCACCAATACAAAATCGTACTTTCCTTCCAAAGCAATATCGGCTATGTCTGTTTCCATATCACCTGTCGCTTTGAAAATGGTAGTGATTTCCTGATTCAGTTTTTTGGATTCTTTGACAATGGGTTCAAAAGTTTCTTTTTCGTATTCTTCCAAATTATAGGCGTGCATTTCATCACTGTTTGAGAGGTGCATAGCCGTTACATTGGCGGTATCTGTTTGTCGTTTTACCAAACTGTTTGCCAAACGCAATAAAGATTTTCCCTTTTCGTTATTCCCAAAAGAAATCAAAATTTTAAAATCAGAATTCTTCTTCACTTCCGATGGAATGATAATGTCTTTGGTTTTAAAAATAAAGTTGATAATGTCTAAAGCCGGTCCGGTCATGAACGTAGTAACCAACGCCATAATCACCATCATGGTAAAGACTTTTGGCGAAAGCACTCCCAGTTCATATCCGATATTCAACACTACCAATTCCATCAAGCCGCGGGTGTTCATCAATGCACCAATGGTCAAACTTTCACGCCAATTTTGTCCGACAAATTTGGCCGCCAAAGCACTTCCAAAGAATTTTCCGGTTACGGCAACAGCAATGATGCAGCCGGTTATCTTCCACAAATAGGGCTCATTAATCAACCCTATTTCGGTTCGCAATCCGGTGAAAACAAAGAACAGCGGAAGCAATAAAATCACTGAAACATCTTCTACTTTTTCAATAAAAATATTTCTGAATTTAGAAATATCGGGCATGATGGCTCCCATCATAAAAGCGCCAAAAAGGGCGTGAATTCCAATAACCTCAGTTAAGTAAGAAGAAACTATAAGGGTCAGTATAAAAATAGCAACCACTGATTTTTTGATGTTATCTCTTTTTCCATACAACTCTCCCACACGCTTCAAAAAAGGCTTTACCACAAAGAGCATTGTCAATACATACACCACTGCTAACGCAATAACATACAAAGAACTGACAAAACTACCGGCTTTGACTATGGCAATAACCACGGCCAAAATACACCAGGCCGTAATATCATCTGCAGCAGCACAAGTTATAACAATGGTTCCTAAGCGGGTTTTATGAATCCCGCGTTCTTGTACAATTCGGGCCAAAACAGGAAAAGCAGTAATACTCATCGCGATTCCCATGAACAAGCTGAATGACAAAAATTCCACCCCTGCCGGCGCAAACTGATGATAGATAAAATAAGACAATCCAATTCCTAAAGCAAACGGGATTACTATACTGGCATGACTGATAACTACAGCTTCATTTGCTTTATTTTTAAGCACTTTCAGGTCGAGCTCCATTCCAATAACAAACATGAAAAGGATTAATCCTACCTGACTCAACAGCTGCAAATTACCCAAAGAATCAACCGGAAAAAGAGCATCTTTTAAATCCGGAAAATAAAGTCCGAACAAAGATGGCCCTAACACAATCCCGGCAATAATTTCACCGATAACTGTGGGTTGGCCAATTTTTCTGAAAATCCAGCCAAAGATGCGGGCCACTAAAACAATAGTGATAATTTGAAAAAGCAATAAAGCCAACGGATGTTGCAAATTATGGAACATCGAAGCTAAAAACTGGGTCCATTGACTATCACTAGAGGATGGAGAAATGATTTTTCTACCAACTTCCAACAATCTTCCCTGCTCTACTATCCAGTACATTAAGGCTGTAAAACCACCGGTTACGACTAAATAAAATAGAGTGTTCTTTAAGTTTCTCATCCGAATTCAATTGTACTGTTTGCCTACAAAGATGCTAAAAAGCAACGTATTTTTTTGTATTTTTTTTGGCCGTTAACAATAATTTAATTTAAGGTCTTAATGACGTGTTAAATTAAGTAAATCTTTCTCAAATTCACGTCCATTTCTGTGGGTTTTAATTACCTTTGCAACCGTTTTTAAATTTAGAATGAAAAAGAAATTAACAGCAGGATTTTGGGAATTTATCGCCGGAATTATTCTGAGAAACAGAATAACCATCAGCGTTGGAATTGTCTTATTAACCCTATTTCTGGCCTTGCAATGGAAAAACGTCGGCATGACTTACAATGAAGCCAACTTATTACCCAAAAACCACAAAGCTAACAAAGATTATACCCAGTTCTTAAACACCTTTGGTGAGGAAGGAAACCTGATTGTCATCGGCATCAAAGACAATACTTTTTTCACTCCAAAAGCCTATAAAGCTTGGAATGAGATGATGTCCTCATTAAAGTCACACAAAGAAGTAGAGTTGGTTGTTTCTCTTAATGATTTAAAAAAATTACAGAAAAACGACTCGCTGGAGCGTTTTGAATTAGTCCCTTTGGTGGACCAAAAGAAAACGGTTAGTCAAGCTTACTTGACCGAAATCAAGCGCCAGCTTTTTAACGATCTGCCATTTTATGAGGGGTTGCTTTTCAACAAAAAAACAGGAAGTATCCGTTCGGCCATATACATCAATAAAAAAGTCGTAAATTCTCCGGTACGCAAAGAATTTATCCTGAATGTGATTGTTCCTGCCGTAGAAAAATTTGAAAAAGAGACTCACATTGACCTGAAAGTTTCGGGCATGCCTTACATTCGTACCATCAATACCGAAAACATGAAGGGCGAGATTGGGCTGTTCATTGGTGCGGCTTTGTTTATCACTTCATTAATTTTCTTCCTCTTTTTCCGCTCGCATCGTGCTACTTTCATCTCAATATGTATTTTAATTGTAGGCGTAATGTGGTCCTTCGGAACCTTGGGACTGTTTCACTATAAAATTACCATATTAACCGCCATTATTCCTCCGTTAATCATCGTTATCGGTATTACAAACTGTATTTTCCTTATCAACAAATACCAACAGGAAATCAAAACTCACCGCAACCAGGCTAAGGCTTTACAACGCGTGATTTCCAAAATCGGGGTATCAACCCTAATGACCAATTTGACCACGGCCATAGGCTTTGCCACTTTCATGATTACCGGAAATGACTTGCTCTATGAATTTGGACTGGTTACTTCGATTAATGTTATTACTGTGTACCTTTTGACTTTGATGGTCGTCCCGATAGTGTACAGTTTTATGCCGCTGCCCAAAGAGAAGCACCTGAACCACTTGAGCAAAAATTATCTTTCGGCCATTTTAAACTCGGTGGAAAATTTAGTTCGAAACAAGCGTAATTTGATTTACACCATTTACGGTTTGCTATTGGTTTTCAGTATTATCGGAGTTTCTCAAATGAAAGTTTCGGGTAGTCTGATTGGCGAAATGCCGAAAAGCGCCTCCTTCTTTAAAGACATTGTTTTCTTTGAAAAAGAATTCAATGGTGTAATGCCGTTGGAAATTATGATTAATACCAAACGCAAAAAAGGGGTAATGAAAGCCTCTACCTTGCGCAAAATGGATGAATTACAACAAACCATTGACAGCATCCCCGAGCTTTCCAAACCAGTTTCAATTGTAAATTTGGTCAAATATTCAAAGCAAGCGTTCTACAACGGCAACCCTGAATATTATGATTTACCCAATTCTCAGGAACAGGCTTTTATTCTGTCGTATGCCAAAAATGCGACAAAAGGTTCCAAGGACAATTTGATGAAAAGCTACGTGGATAAAACGGGACAATATGCTCGTATTACGACTTTTATGAAAGACATTGGCACCGAAGAAATGGCTAAAATAGAGCAAAAACTACACACCCGAATTGCTGCCATTTTCCCGAGTGACCGTTATGAAGTGACCCTTACCGGAAAAGCTTTAGTGTTTCAAAAAGGAACTACTTATTTAGTGGGTAATCTCGTGGAATCTTTGATATTTGCCATACTGCTTATCGCAGGATTAATGGCCTATATGTTCCGCTCGTGGAAAATGATTTTTGCATCAGTGGTAACGAACATTCTTCCGCTTTGCATTACTTCAGGATTAATGGGCTACTTTGGCATTCCGTTGAAACCTTCCACTATTTTAGTGTTCAGTATCGCATTTGGGATTTCGGTAGATAACGCCATTCAGTTTATGGCCAAATACCGTCATGACCTCATTCAAAACGGCGGCAAAATCAAGAAAGCAGTAATCAGCGCCCTTCATGAAACCGGCGTCAGCACCTTTTATACTTCCGTAGTACTCATTTTTGGTTTTGCGATATTTACGTTATCCAGCTTTGGCGGAACAATAGCGCTTGGCGGATTGATTTCGGTGACACTGACTTTTGCCATGTTTGCCAACTTGGTGGTACTCCCGGCCTTAGTTTTGACTACCGAAAAATGGAGCGGTAAAAAAGAAATGTCGGAACTCGAAGAACCCAGCATCAATATTTACAGAGATAACAACGAGGAGGACGAAAATGAAGGTGGAGAAAAATAGTCCGTTTTCAATTATATTTGCATCAGAAAAACGATTTAAAAATGAAACATTCAAAAGTTAAAGACTTACTAAACAGTGATCAAACGAATTATGAGGTAACCGTAAAAGGTTGGGTAAGAACTTTTAGAAACAATCAATTCATCGCATTGAACGACGGTTCAACCATCAATAACTTACAGTGTGTTGTCGATTTTGAAAACACATCGGAGGAAACTTTGAAAAGAATCACAACCGGAGCTGCTCTTTCGCTTACAGGAAAATTAGTTGAAAGCCAAGGCGCCGGACAGAAATATGAAATTCAGGTGTCACAATTTGAAATTTTAGGTGATTGTGATGCGGAAAAATTTCCAATGCAACCTAAGAAGCATTCTTTGGAATTCCTTAGAGAAAATGCCCATTTACGTGTACGTACCAATGCATTTGGCGCTATTATGCGTGTGCGTTCGGTATTGGCTTTTGCAGTACATCAATATTTTCAGGAAAAAGGTTTTGTATATGTAAATACTCCGGTCATTACCGGTGCCGATGCCGAAGGAGCCGGAGAAATGTTTCAGGTAACATCTTTGCCTTTAGACAATTTACCCCGAACAGAAGAGGGCAATATTGATTACAAAAAAGATTTCTTCGGAAAACACACCAATCTAACTGTTTCAGGACAGTTGGAAGGCGAAACTTTTGCAATGGCTTTAGGTCAAATTTATACTTTCGGACCAACATTCCGCGCAGAAAACTCAAACACTTCGCGCCACTTGGCTGAATTTTGGATGATTGAACCCGAAGTGGCTTTCAATGACCTGAATGACAATATGGATTTGGCAGAGGATTTCATCCAATATGTAATCCGATATACTATGGATAAGTGTCAGGATGACTTAAAGTTTTTAGAAAGCCGTCTGATGGAAGAAGAAAAATCAAAACCACAAGCGGAACGCAGCGAAATGTCATTATTGGAAAAATTGAACTTCGTTTTAGAAAACAATTTTAAACGCGTTTCTTATACTGAAGCCATCGATATTTTAAGAGACTCAACTCCAAACAAAAAGAAAAAATTCCAATACATTATCAACGAATGGGGTGCTGATTTGCAATCAGAGCACGAACGTTATTTGGTAGAAAAACACTTTAAATGTCCTGTTATTTTATTCGATTATCCGGCCAACATCAAAGCTTTTTATATGCGTTTGAATGAAGACGGGAAAACCGTTCGCGCCATGGACATTTTGTTCCCGGGCATTGGTGAAATCGTAGGAGGTTCACAAAGAGAAGAGCGTTATGATGTTTTGGTTGAAAAAATGAAAGTTCTGGGAATAGATGAAGAAGAATTATGGTGGTACCTAGACACCCGTCGTTTTGGTTCTGCAGTTCATTCCGGTTTCGGATTAGGATTTGAAAGACTGGTACTTTTCGTAACGGGTATGACCAATATCCGCGACGTGATTCCATTCCCGAGAACTCCGCAAAATGCAGAATTTTAAACATTTTTTTGTGGGTTTGTCAATTTGTCCATTCAATTCATCGGGAAAATAAATAACCAGAGAATCGTATAATGTTAAAGCAATTTCTCAATCTTAAATTATCTCAAAAGCTATCTCCTCAGCAAATTCAGCTGATGAAGTTGATTCAGTTACCTACACAGGCATTTGAACAACGTCTGAAAGAAGAGTTGATAGAGAATCCTGCTTTGGAAAACGGGAAAGAAGAGGAAGAGTTGTATCAAAAGGACGAGTTTGACAATAATGATGAATACAACGAGTTTGATGATAATGAGAGCATCGGAGCTGAGGAAATCAACATTGATGAATACCTGAGTGACGATGAAACGCCCGATTACAAACTACAGACAAACAATTACAACGAAGATGACGACGACCGCGAGACTCCTTTTGCTGAGCCGGTAAGTTTTCATCAGGATTTGGTTAATCAATTGAACACCTTTATACTGTCTGACGAACAAAGGGACATTGCTGAATTTTTGGTAGGAAGCATTGATGATGACGGCTATTTGCGAAGAAGTATTCCTGACATAGTGGATGACATGGCATTTACCCAAGGCATCTATACCGATGAAAAGACTGTAGAAAAAATTCTGCATGTCATTCACGATTTAGAACCTTCAGGAGTGGGTGCCCGCGATTTACAGGAGTGTTTGCTATTACAATTAAAACACAAAACGCCTACGGAGTATATCGAATTAGCGATTGACATTATAGAAAATCAATTTGAGGCCTTCACCAAAAAACATTACGAAAAGCTATTACTGAGATACGAAATAACCCAAGAGCGACTGAAAAAAGCCATCGAGGAAATCGAAAAGCTTAATCCGAAACCGGGTGGCACTTTTGACAGTAGCAACCGTGTGGTAGAACAAGTTGTTCCTGACTTTACCATTCGGATAGTGGAAGGTGAATTAGAGCTGACTTTAAACGGAAGGAATGCTCCTACCCTGCATATTTCAAAAGATTATCAGGAAATGTTACAAACCTATAAGGACTCACGCGATAAATCGCATTCACAAAAAGATGCCGTACAGTTTATCAAACAAAAGCTGGATTCAGCCAAATGGTTTATTGATGCCATTCGGCAGCGTCAGGAAACCTTGTTTGTAACTATGAATGCTATCATGCATTTTCAACAGGAATACTTCCTTGACGGAGAAGAAACCAAGTTGAAACCGATGATTTTAAAAGACATTGCCGATATGATAGGACTCGACATCTCAACGGTTTCCCGTGTGGCCAACAGCAAATATGTGGAAACGCCTTATGGCACAAAGCTGATTAAAGAATTCTTCTCTGAAGCAATGAAAAACGATCAAGGTGAGGATGTTTCTACTTTGGAAATCAAAAAAATCTTGAAAACAGTTGTGGAGGAAGAAGATAAATCCAAACCGCTTCCCGACGATCAATTGGCTGAGATTTTAAAAGAAAAAGGATATCCCATTGCCCGAAGAACCATTGCCAAATACCGTGAACTGCTTGACATTCCTGTAGCCCGGATGAGAAAGAAGATCTAAACACTAAGCGCCTTGAAAAAAATCCTTCCTTTTTTTTCTTATCTTTTTCATCCTATTTTCATCCCGTTACTAGGCACTCTTTTTTATGTGTTGCTGGACGCCACTTATTTTACCCCACAGCAGTATTTGATATTGTTTTTACAAATTATCATTATTACCTTTTTGTTGCCGATAGCGTTTTTCTATCTTTTAAGAACCTTTGGCAAAATAGACAATGTGATGCTCTCGGATATTTCCCATCGTAAAATCCCGTTGTTATTACATATTATGTTGTTGTCGGTTTTGATTCAAAAAAGCATCACTATAGACCGGTTTCCAGCTTTGTATTTCTTTTTTCTCGGAGGGCTGTTCAGTGCCTTGTTTGCATTTCTTTTGTTGTATGCCAAAATCAAAGCCAGCATTCATATGATAGGGATGAGTGCACTAACTGCTTTTATTATTGGGTTGAGTTTGAAAAGTCAAATTAACACGGTAAACCTTGTGGCTTTTTTTATCATTATGAACGGCTTAGTGGCTTCCTCGAGATTAATAATGAAAGCACATACTCATAAAGAGCTTCTTATTGGTTATGCCTGCGGATTGATACCACAACTGATATTACTGCCTCTTTGGCTATAAAATATAAAACATCAGTCCAAAATTGGCTGTATTCATGTCGATAGATTGTCCATCAATTTTTGCCGAAGATTTGAACAACGGATTCAATCCGTAATACGCATAAATATTCCAAGTATTCCAGCCGGTTGCTAAATAAATCCCGTAGTGAAAATCATTTAAATCACGGAGGTTACTTTGCTTTAGTGTTCCTTCTGAAGAAACCAACTTATACTGATTGTAAACCACATAACTGAACTTCAAGCCGGTGTAAACGCGCCAAAACTTATGGCTTTCCGGTGTGGAGTTACGCCACCTGAATTCGACAGGAAGATCGATACAATGCAACGATAATTTATTTTTAGAATACGTAATATTCTCTGAATTGAGGATTTGATAGGTTGGTTCACCATTCACATCAATTATCCCCATATTCTGATTGTAAATTGATAAAGAATATCCCAAACCGGCCGCAATAGAAAAAGTTCTCTTTTTATTCAACGGCATATCGCGCAAAAAACCTGTGGTAAGTCCCGTAGAAAATTTATTTTGTCTCAGCCCAGAGGGGCCACGCTGTAAGATATTATAAGAAACTGAAAAATAGAATTGGTCTTCGCGGTATAAGGAATCCGGTGCGTCAAAATCGGTTTCAACGTTTTGAGCCGTAAGCGTTAACGTTATGAAAAAAGCGAGTATTGACAAACCGTTTCGCATACTACTATTTTTTTGCAGAGAGGATGGGATTCGAACCCACGATGCAGTTACCCACATACAAACTTTCCAGGCTTGCTCCTTCAACCACTCGGACACCTCTCTTTTTGGTGTTGCAAAGAACAACATTTTTTTTCAGTAAAAAAAGTCCGAACTACAATTTATTATTGCATTTCGCCTCGAAGTGATGTTTCAAAAATGGTTTTGAAAACTGCTGGTGCCACATTTTGTCCTAACAGGTACATCAGCTTGGTAATGGCGGCTTCAGTCGTAATATCTTTTCCTGAAATCACTCCGATTTTCTTGAGTTGGGTACTGGTTTCATACTGCCCCATATTAACGCTACCTCCGGAGCATTGTGTCACATTAACAACATGCAAACCATTCTTAATCGCTTTCTTGAGGATTTGAATGAATGTATCATCTGAAGGTGCATTGCCGGAGCCATACGTTTCCAAAACAATTCCTCTTAAATTAGGGATAGCCATTATAGATGACAATACGGATTCGCTGATACCCGGAAACATTTTAACAATCATTACATGGTCATTCAGTGTTTTGTGAACTGCCAGTTTTTTATTGATCTGCTTTTGTAAAATGGCATTCGGATTAATGTTCAAATGCACTCCCGATTCTGCCAAAGGCGGATAGTTGGGCGATGCAAAAGCATTAAAATGCTCCGCATTGATTTTAGTGGTACGGTTTCCGCGGTATAGTTTGTATTCAAAATACAAGCAAACCTCGTTAATAACCGGCTGTCCTTTGTGATGCAGGGTAGCAATTTGAATGGCCGTAATCAGATTTTCTTTGGCATCCGTACGCAAGTCCCCAATCGGTAATTGTGAGCCGGTAAACACCACCGGTTTATTTAAATTCTCCAACATAAAACTCAACGCCGAAGCAGAATAGGACATGGTATCAGAGCCGTGAAGCACTACAAAACCATCAAAATTATCATAACTATCTTCAATAATTGTAGCCAGATTTTCCCATTGCTCCGGATTCATGTTGGAGGAATCAATAGGTTTTTCAAAAGAGACGGTCTCAATATTACAATCCAATTGTTTGAGTTCGGGAATTTTTTGCAGCAACTTTTTAAAGTTGAATGCTTTGAGTGCTCCCGTTTCAAAATCTTTCATCATTCCGATGGTACCACCGGTGTAAATCAAAAGGATGTTCGGTTTAGATTGCATTCTCGTATTTGGATTTATTGACTACCGGATTGGCATACATCGCCAGAAAACTTTCTACCATTTGAGGATTATTTTCATCTATTCTCATCTCTAATCTGCGTTCGAAAATAGACTTTTCACTCTCTGTATACAAATGACTGTACATGTTGGTTTTATGGAGTAAATCATAGGCTATAAAATTTGTAGGCCACAATTTATAACTCTGCAAAATAGAGTCGTCAATAACTTGTGCCAAAGCCTGAATTCGTTTGTTGTTGTTGTCAAATTCTTCGGTGATTTTATCCAATTCATGGTCTAAAACATCTCCAATATGGATATGAATGCGTTTCTTTTGACCAATAATCCCGCTCAATAGCGTGATAAAATCCTCGTTTTTTTCCTTGATGTATTTTTCGGCATTTGCTTCCGCCATCAATTGTGGCATTTTCAAAGCATCCGTAGGATCGTATTCATACGAAATGGAAACGGGTACAATTTTGATTTTTTTGAAATACTGCATCATACACTCTTCGTCTGAACCCATGGCCAACATTTTCAATACTCCGGTATGGGTGGCGTCGTTGCCGTCTTTGGTTCTGCCTTCGCGCTGCGCAATCCAAACCGAGCGGTTTTCCCGCAACAACAATTGAGCGATGTATTCTGACATCAACTTGGAACTTTCTAACAATTCTCTGGGTGGCAAACCACGTTGTACGATAAAGTTTCGGTTGAGCTTAGACAGGGTTTTAAGAAATGATTTTTTAACCAAATTATCTCCAATGGCTGAGGCGGTCATCACCAAGCCATGGTCAAACAAGGCTACGTTAAGCAAAGAAGTATCAAGAATAATATCCCTGTGATTAGAGATAAAAAGATAAGACGTGTTGGGTTCTAATTTTTCAAAACCTGAAGTTGTTAAGCCTTCCGAGCTTTTGGCCAAGACTCTTTGTACCGATTTGTAAATGAAATTACATTGAAAATCACGGATGGAATGGGTCATTTTGAGTTGATTTTTCCATACTTCATCCGCTACATCAGGAAATGTAAAATCCATTAATGCCTTCATCATGGGGTGATTGACAGCTGATTGAATGGCGTCATTCACTTCGGCGTCATAGAAAGGACGAATTTTATCAAACTTCTGCATCTTGGCTTACATTTTTGAAAAACAAATGAACAAAAAAAAACTCAATTTTTGATGATTTCTGTATTAAATCCCAAAAACAGCTTTTGCGTTTTCGGTGGTGATTCGGGCAATTTCCTCTAAAGGCAATTGGTAAATCTGTGTCAGTTTTTCGGCTACGAGCCTGAGATAACTACTTTCGTTTCGTTTGCCGCGATAGGGAGCCGGAGCTAAATAAGGAGAATCTGTTTCGAGCACAATGTGTTGCAAATCGATTTCATTTAAAAACTGGTCAATTTTTCCGTTTTTGAAAGTAGCTACACCTCCGATTCCGAGTTTCATATTTAAGCCGATAGCCCTTTGCGCCTGATTGTAATCTCCGGTGAAACAATGAAAAATTCCAAATAAATCAGCTGCTTTTTCACTCTCCAGTACTTCAAAAACTTCATCAAAAGCGTCACGGCAATGGATGTTGATTCCCAACTTGTATTTTTTGGCCAGTTGTATCTGATGCCGAAACGCTTCCTGCTGGATAGTCAAAGTAGTTTTGTCCCAATACATATCGACGCCTATTTCTCCTATGGCATAGAACTTTTTCTTAGCCAATTCGGCTTCAACATGAGCCAACTCCTGTTTGTATGTTTCGGGTTTTACATAACAGGGATGTAAGCCCATCATCGGAAAAATATTCTCCGGGAACTGAGCTTCTAAATCGTACATTTTTTGGGTATACTCCGAGTCAATGGAAGGGACAAAAAAACGCGAAACTCCGGCAGCAATGGCGCGTTGTATCATTTCGGTTCGGTCTTGGTCAAATTCTTCGGAATAAAGGTGTGTATGTGTATCCGTGAGTATCATTGGAAAAGAATAGATTTCAAAGCGGCAAAGTTACAAAGTTTGCTATCGTTTTTTGAATTACATTTGACAACATTCTTTTTTTATGAAAAACCTACACGAAGTTCTCCAAAAAGAAAAATACAAGAAAATCAGATTTACCGTTTCCAAAACACAGCATTTGCTCATTAAAGCTAAGATTAACGGTGTTTCGGGAAGCTTTATTTTAGACACCGGAGCCAGTAACAGTTGCGTGGGATTTGACAGCATTGATTTTTTCCAACTGAAAGCCGGAAGATCAAAGACCAAAGCGGCCGGTGCGGGAGCCACGGGCATGTTTACGCAATTGGCCAAAAACAACAGCCTGCAAATCGGGCGCTGGAAGACTGATGCTTTTCATTTGGTTATTTTTGATATGTCACATGTCAATGAAGCCTTGCAGCAGCACAAAGCCAAGCCGGTTCATGGGATTATTGGTGCGGATATTTTATTGGAAGGCAAGGCCATTATTGATTATTACCATCATTGTTTGTATCTGAAGTAAAGTGTTTTTTTAATGACACATACGCCAAGACGGTACTGATTAACATTAAAAATCCTCCCAACAGAAAAGGGGCCCCGGGCAATGGAAACGGCGCTTCTTTATGCGTAAAAAAGTAAAAGGTATTGGTCATCATGGGCGGCCCGACTATAGCGGAAGCACTCATCAAACTGGCTAGGGTCCCTTGAATTTCCCCTTGCTCATTGGGTGGTACTTTACCTGAAATTACACTTTGGAGTGCCGGTCCGGCTATGCCTCCCAAACAATACGGAATGAGGAAGACAAACATCATCCAGCTTTCGGTGGCAAAGGCAAAGAGCAACATCCCAATGGTATACAGCGCCAAACCGATATAGATACTTTTTTCGTTTCCGAGCCGTGGACTCGTCCAACGAATCAATCCGCCTTGTACGATACCGACTAACAACCCCACTACTCCCAAGGAGATGCCGACCATTTTTTCATCCCAATGGAAGCGATACATGGTAAAGAAACTCCAATTGCTCTGCACGGCATGCCCACCAACGTACAAGAGAAAAACCGCCAGTATCAACCCGATTAAGGAGGGGTATTTTTTCAAGTTGAGCAAGGCTCCTATGGGGTTGGCGCGTTTCCACTCAAACTCTCTACGGTTTTCCTGAGATAACGATTCGGGTAGAATAAAATAGCCGTACAGAAAGTTCAACAGACATAAAATTGCGGCCGCATAAAAAGGCACTCTGGATCCAAACTGCCCCAGCAAACCTCCGATTACCGGTCCGATGATGAACCCTAACCCAAAGGCAGCCCCAATCATTCCAAAATTCTTGGCGCGGTTCTCGGGTGTGCTCACGTCGGCAATGTAGGCCGAGGCCGTGGTAATACTGGCTCCGGTCATTCCGGCAATGATTCGCCCTAAAAACAACCAGACAATGGTGGGCGAAAACGCCAGCAACAAATAATCTAACGCAAAGGCGAAAAGTGAAATTAAGATAATAGGCCGTCTGCCGTACTTGTCACTTAAATTTCCTATGAGCGGTGCGCAAACAAACTGTGTTATGGCGTAGGCAAACGTAAGCCAACCACCGTATTTGGCTGCTTCACTGATATCCCCATTTATCAATTCCCTGATTAGTTTGGGAATTACAGGTATGATAATCCCCCAGCCCGTAATATCGATGAGCATGGTGATAAAAATAAAGCCGATAGCTGCCTGTTTTGGGTTCGTTTTCATAGTTCCTAAAGTGAATCACAAATAAACAAAAAACTATTATATCATCATGGTGTAAAAAAGAGGAGGCTGTAAAAATACTGCAACTTGTGGGGAATACAACCGGAAGGGGTACCGTGGAACACCGCCTGATAAAGCGTGTTTGGTTCGGCTATAGTGTACCTCTTGTGGCACTTTGATACGCTACAACTACGCCACAACTACGCCATAACCATCATTGTGCTACTGTTTTTGACACGAAAAGCCACTTGAAGGTGCAACGGTAGATTATTGTCCGGCGGTGGTTTTGGCAGCCCGATTCAGGTTATAAAAAGCGAAACCCGACTTTTCAGTCGGGTCTCAAGCCACAATTATTATTTGTTTTCCAAGTACTCTGATTTTGTTTTGTACTTGATTATCATTCGCTTCAGAACACTATAGTTTCTGACTGCTGCTGACTACTTTTCTAATTTCATCCAGAAGAAGTCGTTCCATCCTTCGATTAGACGAGTTGGATCGGTGTTTTTAGCTCTGTCTTGTTCCGGGATTTGAACGATTCTTTTGTCTTTTACATCGAACTTGTAAATTCTCGGTTTGGCTTCTCCTTCAACGGTCAATTCCACTTTGTAGGCACCATCGGTTAAATCGGCAAATTTAATTTCACCCGGTTTGTCCACTCTTTTGAACGCACATTGCTCTTCGTTCCATTTTCCTTGTTCAACCTGTGCGGTAGTTGGTCCGTTGCCATAATTTAACGCAAACAGTTTGTTGTCTTTGAACATTTTCACACTCCATTTTACACTTTTGTTGGTCTTGGCGCTGTTGGCCGGATTTGGTTTAAACTCCTCGTGTGTGATGTAATAACCAAACAACAAGTTTCCGGTATCGGCATAATTCATGTAGGCATAATTATTCCATGGACCACGAACTACATACATTTCATTCATCGCCGCATACGGATCATTATTGGTTAGTTTTACCAATTCAAAATCGAACGAATAAAACATTTTGTCTCCGGCATAAAAATCCAATCGGTAATTCCCCGGACCCCAGTCTGTAATAAAGGATTCTGAATGTCCTACCCACTCGCCATCGCGTTTGTAACGACTACTTGGCTCATTGAATTTTGTTTTCTTCCCGTCGTCAAAAACCTGGTCACCGGAATATTCAAAATAGTTCATGTACTGGTTGTCTTTGAACACCTTGATACGTAAATACTCTGACTGATCCGCAAAGGCATTCACGGTTCTACCGTCAACCGTTTTATTCGGGATAAAAGTAGCGGTATAACTATTAATTAATCCCGGATTGGAACCTGTTCCGTAAAGAAGCGAGTTGAACGTTACCGCCGGTGTTTGTTTGAACGTAGTCCAATCCAATTTTAAACCTGTCGGGAAACCGCCGCCACCGCCTTTTTTCTTTTTGTCGGCTTTGTTGACCACTTCTTTTCCTTTGTCAACCGCATCCGATACCTGTTCGGCTTGATCTTTTGCTTTTTTTAATTTGCCTAATAATTGGGCTTGGCTATTCACTGTGAAAGCGATACACGCCAACAAAATAATTTTCTTCATATTTTGATTGTTTATAAAAAATAGTTACTACTGTAGATTATTCTTTTACGACTTTTACTGTTTTTACTTCGTTACCAGCCGTTACTTTCATTACATACGTGCCTGCAGACAACGCGGCAATATCAATTGACGTTTCGTTGCTGTTTACAGATTTCGTATAAACTTCTTGACCTAACAAATTATAAATTGAAACCGCTGTAATTTCTTTATCAAAAGAAAAGTTTAAAATGTCTTTAACCGGATTTGGATATATTTTTAATTCGTTAGTAGCAAAATTTTCTCTAGATAACACCGTTGGATAACAAGAAATGTACGTTAGCGCATTTTTATTGATAAGGGTTCCGTCTCCCAGTTGTCCATTATCATTCTTTCCGGTAACTCTTATGAAACCGTCCCCGCTTCTTTCTAAAACATGATAGTATCCGGTAGCAATTTCATAAGAATTTGTAGCGGTTCCAACCTGAGTGAATACCAATACATCAGCTGTAGTACTTGCTCCGTTACCTAACTGTCCTACGTCGTTTCTGCCGGTACTCCAAAGGGAATGATTGGTTTTGATGGCATACGTAAAGCTTCTACTTGCCGATACATCCAGCCAATTGGTTTCTGTGCCTATTTGAACCGGAACATAGGATATCATAGGCGAGGTTACCATTCCGTATTCTCCACTGGTGTTAGCACCCCATGCCCACAGTGTCCCATCTGTTTTTATACCCATAGAGTGAAAGTAACCGCCATCTACTTTTTGCCAGTTGGTATCAGTACCTATTTGAGTTGGAACCGTTTTATCTGTATCTGTTCCATCTCCCAGCCAACCCAGTGCATTACGACCCCACCCCCAAAGCGTGCCATCAGACTTTATAGCCAAGCCGTAACTATGACCTGCTGAAACGAATTGCCAATTGGTATCGGTTCCTATTTGAGTAGGTGAAATTCTATTAGTAGTTGAATTATCTCCTAACTGCCCGTAATTGTTTCTTCCCCATGACCATAAGGTACCATCAGTTTTTATGGCTAAACAAAAGTCAACAGACGAGCTGATACTTTGCCAAGTTGATCCCGGGGCTACTTGTACGGGCACAAGAGAAGACACCGCTGTTGTACCCAAACCTAACTCCCCGTTAAAGTTAAAACCCCAAGCCCAAAGTGTCCCATCTGTTTTTAAGGCATAGGATGAACTAAAAGTGGCATAGACTTTCAGCCAATTGGTATCTGACCCAATTTGAGTCGGTATGGTTTTATCAACAGTAGTATTGTCACCCAATTTCCCTGTACCATTAGAACCCCATGCCCAGAGTGTTCCATCCTCTTTAACCGCTAATGAATGATTGTACCCTGCGCTGATACTTTGCCAGCATTGCGCAAACGTTTGTAATGATAGTAATAGTAATAGGAGCGTAATTGTTCTTTTCATAATTCTGTTTTGGTGGAATTCGTTGGGGTTAAATTTTGATTGAATTCCCGCCAAAACTATGCGATAAGAACTGTCAGACCAATTTGTTTATCGGACTATTTATAAATAATCGGTAGCTAAAATGAAATGTATTTTATTGATTTTAAAATACTTAATCTGAATTTTCTAATTTTTCGATATAATAATTCGGAGAAAGACCCGTTTGCTTTTTAAAAACGCGAACCAGGGTATTGGCATCCTTATACCCCACTTCTTCCGCAATAGCCTGCAGGGTATATTTACGAAAATGCGGTACCTCAATCAGCTTTTGGAGCACATAATGAATGCGCAATTCCTGGGTATATTCTGAGAAAGTTTTTTGCATGACCTGATTGAAGTATTGTGACAGATACGCCGTATTGGTATTTAATTTTTTGGCTACAAACGCCAACTTGAAATTCGGGTCTAAATAAGCTTCTTTCTGCTCTAACTTTTTTAACCCTGACGCCAATTTCTCGACAAGCTCCTCATCCATGAGTGGTTTGGGTTGTGCTTCTGTGGTATTGACAGGTACTTTATGAATATCTGAGGCTTTCGACTCCTTCAGATTTTGAATGATTTTTAAAAAACGGTAATGCTTTTCTTTCTGATCTTTGTAGTAATAATAAAAAATGAACACCACGATGGCCAGAATAATCAAAATACCATAAAGAGAGATTTTAAAATAATTCTTGGCCGTAATAATTTGATTGGATTCCTCTTTGATGACATTCAAATCATAGTTGTGCAGGAAGTTCAACGATTTATTTTTTATGCCTTCTATGGATTGAATCAGGGCCAAGCTTTTTTGGGCGTAGCGGTAGGCATTCTTATGGTCCTTTTTTTCACTGTAACACAGTGTCATAATGTTATAGGCCATTAAGAGGTTTTCTTTTGACACTTTGGTTACAGGGTAACTCCTGATGTATTTTTCACTGTAGAAAAATGCGGAATCCAATTGCTTTACATGGTAAAAACAATCGGCCATTCCTAAATCAAATAGCTGTACGGTTCTGATGTTCTCCTGAACCACCGGATACTTCTTCCCTTTTCTGTATAAAGACAATGATTTGGAATAATCTCCTCCTAAAGCCGCGCTTTTAGCTTCACGCATGTAGAGCAATGCCTTGGTATATTCCGGATAAAAATTGTCTTGTATCAGCATCGTGGCTGCCGCGTTAAAGTAATAATTGGCAGAATCCAAATACACTCTTTTTTTAGACTTGATATAATACTGTTGGTAGGCTTCTCCTATGAAATTGTTTTTATCCGCAAATAACTTTTTATTCATTACTTTTTTTTCCCCTACGCCTAATTTCAGGTGTGGTGACGTCATTAACTCTTTCTTCAAGAGTCTAATCCCATTGACATAATCGCCCATGGCCACTTTTATCAAGCCATATTGCTCGTTAAAACGATTGTCCGGTAACTGTTTTTTATATTTATCGAGATAAAACAAGGCCCTGTCATAGTCGCCTAAATTTTTATGGATATAGAACAGCTTGTTGACGCACATGCCCAGCAAATCCTGGTATACTTTGCTTGATTTGGGCAAGTCACTCTTTTCAATTTTTGCTATAAGCGCTAAGAGCAGTTGCCCGGAGTGGGCCAACTCGGATTTATTGTAAAAATAATTGGCTACATAGTAGTTGCCGTAAAAACGAAACAACTCGTTTTCAGAATTACTGATTTCCAAGGCTTCGGCATACGCCTGCTCCGGATTGGCGATAAGTTGTTCTTGTATGCTTCGGGTTTTTTTAATTTCGAGCTCCGTTAATTCCTGAGCAACTGCCGAAGAGAAGGACAATAATAGTATGCAATAACAAATAATTTTATACATGAGTAAAACTAAAAAAGGGGCAAAAAAAATTTAGTCTGCTAAAATAAATAATAACCCTTAACTTTTTATAAATTCTCCTGAAGAATCATTTTTATTCTGAAGGCTCTCTTTTTTTAAAATTGACTCTTTTGCTTCAAAAAAAATCCCGCTCAGATGACCAAGCGGGATTTACATATATAGGCGCCTCGTCCGAGGCAGGTAGAAACCCTAAAGCTCTAACGCTTTCTTAGGGTTGTTGTCCATCAAAATTTCCACCGGATTTTCCAAAGCTTCTTTTACCGCTACCAAGAATCCAACTGACTCGCGTCCGTCGATGATTCGGTGGTCATACGATAAGGCCACGAACATCACCGGGGCGATTACGATTTGGCCGTTTCTTACGATAGCTCTGTCCACTACATTGTGCATCCCAAGAATTCCCGATTGTGGCGGGTTGATGATAGGTGTGCTCAACATGCTTCCGAAAACACCTCCATTAGAAATGGTAAAGGTTCCACCTGTCATTTCATCTACCGTGATTTGTCCGTCACGGGCACGTAAGGCCAATCGTTTGATTTCGGCTTCTACGCCACGGAATGACAATAACTCTGCATTGCGCATTACCGGCACCATCAATCCTTTAGGACCTGATACTGCTACGGAAATATCACAGAAATCATAGGAGATTTTCTCCTGACCGTCAATCATGGAATTTACATCCGGGTATAATTGTAAAGCGCGAGTTACGGCTTTGGTGAAGAAGGACATAAAGCCCAATCCTAACCCGTGTTTGGCTTTGAATTCTTCTTTATATTGGTCACGCAATGCGTAGATGTTGGTCATGTCTACCTCGTTGAAGGTCGTCAACATGGCGGTTTCGTTTTTGGCTGCCACCAAACGCTCTGCCACTTTACGACGCAACATTGACAATTTGGTTCTTTCTGAACCACGGGTTCCTCCGGTTGGCGTTCCCATAGAAGGTACAGCGTTAACGGCATCCTCTTTGGTAATTCTTCCGCCTTTTCCTGTAGCCACTACATCTGAAGGCTGAATCCCTTTTTCGTCTAATATTTTCTTAGCGGCCGGTGAAGGCGTTTGCGCTGCATAGGAGGCCGCTGCCACCGGAGCCGGAGCTGCTGCTTTAGGTGCTTCTGCTTTCTTTTCTTCAACTTTCGGAGCTTCCGCTTTCACCTCCGCGGCTGCCGGAGCACTTCCGCTTGGTTTAGCGGCACCGGTATCGATTAAACACACAACCGCACCAACCGCTACCGCATCACCTTCAGCTGCTTTTAGGGTGATGATACCACTGGCTTCTGCTGGTAACTCTAAAGTGGCTTTGTCTGAATCTACCTCAGCGATGGCTTGGTCTTTTTCTACGTAATCACCGTCTTGTACTAACCAAGTTGCGATTTCTACTTCTTTAATCGATTCTCCCGGTGAAGGGACTTTCATTTCTAAAATCATGATTTTGTATTTTAGTTTATGTTACTGGTTCTGTTTGTGTTGCTTTATTTTTAGCCCTGATTGGAGCGGCATCCTTTTGTTTTTCCTTCGACAAGCTCAGGATGACAAAACAAAAGATACAGCGGAGAGCAGGTATCAGCTCCTAAAAATTAGGAACGGAATAAATTCTTATCAAATACCATTCGAATCGCATCCGCATGACGTCTTCTGTCTCGGGTGTGACTTCCGGCGGCCGGTGCCGCGTAGGCTTTTAACGAAGCCAAACGCCATGGTACCAAGTCGAAATTCATCAACATGTAGCTGTAAGCCCCCATGTTTTTCGGTTCTTCCTGTGCCCAAACGAAATCGTCGGCATTCGGGTAAGCGGCAATCACGGCTTTCAATTGTTCTGTCGGTAACGGGAACAACTGCTCTATGCGAACCAAAGCTACGTCATTTCTTCCAAGGTTTTCTCTTTCGGCTAAAATATCATAATAGAATTTTCCGGTACAGAATACCACGGTTTTTACTTTTTTCTTATCTACTGATTTATCATCAATTACTTCCTGGAAACTGCCTTTGTACAATTCCTCACGTGTGGAAACACACAATGGGTGGCGTAACAAACTCTTAGGTGAGAACACCACGAGCGGCTTGCGGAATTTGGTTTTCATCTGACGACGCAACAAGTGGAAGAAGTTGGCCGGCGTGGTACAATCGGCTACGTACATATTGTGTTTGGCACACAATTGCAAGTAACGTTCCATACGTGCTGAAGAGTGCTCTGCTCCTTGTCCTTCGTAACCATGTGGTAACAATAGAACGATTCCGTTTTGGTTGTTCCATTTGTCTTCGCCACACGAAATGTATTGGTCAATCATGATTTGGGCCCCGTTGGAGAAATCTCCGAACTGGGCTTCCCAAATGGTCAAGGCATTCGGGTTGGCTAAGGCATACCCATAGTCAAAACCTAAAACGCCATATTCTGAAAGGAAGGAGTTGAATACGTTGAACTTCCCTTTTTTATCTTTTACTGCATTCAACAAGATTACTTCTTCTTCGCTGTCTTCCACTTTTACCACGGCGTGACGGTGCGAGAAAGTTCCTCTTTCTACGTCTTGTCCGGAGATACGAACATCGTAGCCTTCGGTTAGTAACGAACCGTAAGCCAACGTTTCAGCGGTTCCCCAATCGATGGCATCGTTATCGTACATGGTTTTGCGATCAGTTACGATTTTGGTAATCTTACTAATGAATTTTTTATCGGATGGTAAAGTCGAGATGGTTTCCAAAATAGCATCCAATTTCTTTTTGTCGAAAGTGGTGTCTACTTTTTTCAGCATTTCGTCATCTGAAACCTGTACAAAACCTTCCCAAGCATCTTGTAAAAAAGGTTTAATAATGGTTAAATCTTTTTTACGGGAAGCTTGCAGATTTTCATCCAACTTCGCTTTGTATTCGTTTTCAATTTTGGTCAAATAAGCGGCATCAACAATTCCGGCGGTAATCAGTTTTTCGGCATAAATCTCTCTTGGGTTTTTATGACGGGCTATGAGTTTGTACAATACCGGTTGGGTGAATCGCGGTTCATCCCCTTCGTTGTGTCCGTATTTTCTATAGCCTAACAAATCGATGAATACATCGCGGCCGAACTGCATGCGGAAATCTAAGGCAAACAACATGGCGTGTACCACGGCTTCGGTGTCATCGGCATTGACGTGCAATATCGGCGACAAGGTAACTTTGGCCACATCGGTACAATAGGTTGATGAACGGGCATCCAAATAATTGGTGGTAAACCCAACCTGGTTGTTGATGACGATGTGAATGGTTCCACCGGTTTTGTAACCGTCTAATTGCGCCATTTGCACAATTTCGTATACGATTCCCTGACCGGCTACTGCGGCATCCCCGTGAACGGCGATAGGCAATACTTTAGAGAAATCCTCCGGGAAATATTTGTCTTGTTTGGCACGGGTAATTCCTTCAATCACGGCTCCTACCGTTTCCAAATGCGATGGATTCGGTGCCAGGTTGATGTTGATTTTTTTACCCGTTTTGGTTTTGCGTTCCGATGTCAGACCCAAGTGGTACTTCACGTCTCCATCGAAATATTCTTTGTCGTAGTCTTTTCCATCAAATTCGGAGAAAATGTCTTGAGTTGGTTTTCCGAAAATGTTGGCCAGTGTATTCAAACGACCACGGTGGGCCATTCCCATCACGAAATGCTCCACTCCTTTTTCGGCAGCTGCTTCGATTACGGCGTCCAAAGCCGGAATTAAACTTTCTCCTCCTTCGAGAGAGAAGCGTTTTTGTCCTACGTATTTGGTATGTAAAAAGTTCTCAAAAGAAACTGCTTCGTTGAGTTTCCCGAGGATGTGTTTTTTTTGTTCGGCGTTGAAATTGGGTTGGTTGTCATTGGCATTGATGCGCTCCTGTACCCAATTTACGAAAACAGGATTCTCCATGTGCATGTACTCAATACCGATATGCTGGCAGTAAATACTCTCGAGATGTGTCAAGATTTGCTTTAGGGTGGAAGGTTGCTTCCCTAAAATTTTAGCCGCATCAAAAACAGTATCCAAATCGGCTGAAGTGAGTCCGAAATTTTGGATATCCAAATTGGGCTCGTAGACTCTACGGTCGCGGACCGGATTGGTTTGAGTGAATAAATGACCGCGGGTTCTGTAGCCGTCAATTAATCGTAATACATTAAATTCTTTTTGTAATTTATCGGAAACAATACTACAATCTTGGTTGCTGTTTAGTGTGGCCACTATTTGCTCCCCTGCATTTTCTTCGTTGTAGGTCGTCATTCCAAAGTCGAACCCTTGAAAAAAGGCTCTCCAGCTTGGTTCTACGCTATCGGGATTGTGAAGGTATTGTTCGTATAAATCGGCAAAAAATTCGGTGTGTGCTGCGTTTAAAAAGGAAAACCTATCCATAACTTTTTACTAAATATTCAGTGGTTTAGAAAATCAACTGCAAAAGTATGACATTTGTAATAATCTTTCAATGTTTTTAGTACATTTATATCGCTAAATAAATATAGCTCTTTTCATGAAAAAGAATACTTTAAAATTCAATTGCCACTTATTGATTTTGATGCTGGTTTTTGGCATTTCCAATGTCATTTTTGCCCAAGAAAAACCATTACCCAAGGCCAAAACCGGAGCATTTTGGGAACATGTGCAATTTGGTGGTGTTTTTGGTCTTTCTACCGGCAATGAATTCACGGACATTACTGTTGCTCCGAGCGCTATTTATAATTTCAATGATTATTTTGCCTTGGGAACCGGTTTGCAATACAGCCATTTAAAACAAAAGAACTATTACACCTCGAATGTGGTGGGAGGCAGTATCATCGGTTTATTTAATCCTATTGAAGAAGCTCAGTTATCATTGGAAGTTGAAGAAATTCATGTCAACTCCACTTACGCTGATTTGTATAACAATGTGAAAAAGAGCTTTTGGAACACCGGCTTGTATGTTGGTGCGGGATATCATGCGGATAACATTACCATCGGCGCCCGGGTGAATGTACTTTATGACAAGAACAAAGATATTTACGGCAGTGCCTTTATGCCCTTTATCAGAGCCTATTTTTAAACTGTATCACTATGAAAACCATTTTTTGTTATTTCGCTTTATTGCTGACCTTTACAGGGTTTTCACAAAATCCGATTTCTTTCGGGAACAATCCCATCCCTAACAGCAGGTTTCAATCCCGTTTTTCGACTCTGAGCGTTAGTCCTCTCTCTTTCACGATTGGTTTTTCCAATCAGAAAAATTATGTTTCGGGCTATGTTTTACAGATTTACAATCCTACCACTCAAATGAATGATCAGTTTGTCAGAGTGAACGACACTTACTATATGAGTAATCTCAAATCGTTTTCGAATTACGGTTTTGACGGGATGAAAATAGATTCGTTAAACCCTTACGGAGCCTCAGATGTGGGAAGTGCACTGGCTACCGGTTTGATTAACTTACTGATCAGTTCTAAAAACGGTTTCTAAACCACACTTTCATCCACTCGCGTCTTAAAATCAGAAAGGCAATTTGTTCGGAAAGTGCTACTGTGTCACCTCCATCCAATTGTTTGATGTTTTCTTCCGGAACATCAATAATGTAAAGCAGGTTGAGTAGTTCTGAGTATTTGTATTGAATTAAGCGGTAAATTTTTTCGTGTAGTTGTACTTTCAATTCGTAAGGCGAAGTACTTTGCGGGAAGTCAATCGGCTCGTTGGCAAAGTTGAAATCCTTATTGATTTGTTCAATCAATTTGGCATACAGGTTTTCTCTTTCGGCTTCCGAAAGTAAATTATCTGTATTGACTGGCGCGATATAACTAGACATTTCTGTTCATTAAATTTTCCCCGAAAGCTTTCAACAGCTTTTTTTTATCATCGCTGATGTGCATTTTATCCAGCGTTTCCAAAGCTTTAAAAGTATAGTGCTGAATGGCTGTTTGTGTGGCCGCCGAGGCACCGGTTTGATGGAACATTTCTTTTACAGAATTGATTTTATCGGTATTGTCATCCGGTTGTATGGAAAACAGGTGCAGCAACTGTTCTTTTTCATCCGGTTTGGCAAATTCCATTGCTTTGAGGTACAAGTAGGTTTTTTTGTTTTCGATGATATCGCCGCCTACTTGTTTGCCAAACGTTTTCGGATCCCCAAAAGCGTCTAAATAGTCATCCTGTAACTGAAATGCGATGCCCAGATTCAAACCGAAATCATAAATGGCGTCTGCGTTCTCCTGAGAGGTTTCGGCTACTATAGCTCCCATTTTCATCGCGGCTCCGACCAATACTGCCGTTTTAAATTCAATCATTTTCAAATATTCCGGAATGGTAACATCCTCACGAGTTTCAAAATCGACGTCGTATTGTTGGCCTTCACAAACTTCCAAAGCTGTTTTGCTGAATAGTTTAGCCAGGTCCCTAAAGATGACAGGCTCGTATCCTTCAAAATACTGATAAGCTAAGATTAGCATGGCATCGCCGGAAAGGATTCCGGTATTGATATTCCATTTTTCGTGAACCGTTTCGTTTCCCCTGCGCAAAGGTGCATCATCCATAATGTCGTCGTGGATGAGTGAGAAGTTGTGAAACACTTCAACGGCGGTAGCAGCGGCTAAAGCCTTTTGGCAATCCACATCAAAAACTTCTGCTGCCATCAGTGTTAACACCGGACGTAAGCGTTTGCCTCCCAACGACAATATGTAACGTATGGGTTCGTACAAATTATTAGGTTCTCTTTTTGCAATCAAGGAGTTGAAATGCGCGGAAACCATTTCCTGATATTGTGCAATAGCCTGCATGAAAATATTTTTCGGCTAATTTAGGCTATTCCCATTGGATAACAAACGACCCTGCTTAACGAAATGTTAAATTTTTGTAAAAACCATGGAAACTATTTTTGTGTTAAAAGTTTCCTTTCTACATTTGCACCTCAATTTAGAATAGAAATGGATACAAAGATTATACAAAAAGCAACTGACATGTATTTAACGCTGGGCTTTAAAAGCGTTACGATGGATGACATTGCTTCAGAAATGGGAATTTCCAAAAAAACCATTTACCAGCATTTTGAAAACAAAAACAGCTTAGTGGAAGCTGTGACAATGAATTTGTTTGAAACCATATCGTGTGGCATCGATGCCATTTTAACTATGGGGAAAAACCCGATTGAAGAACTTTTTGTCATTAAAGATTTTGTTTTGAAAAATTTAAAAAACGAGTCGACTTCACCAATTTATCAATTGCAAAAATACTACCCACAAATCCATAAAACGTTAATGTCAAGACAGTTTGACAAAATGGGAGATTGCGTGTTAGTTAACTTAAAAAAAGGTATGGAACAAAATCTATTCAGAGACGACATCAACGTGGAATTAATAGCCCGTTTTTATTTTGCCGGCATGACCAGCATCAAAGATGCCGAGCTATTCAACCCGATACAATTCAGTACCAAAGAGGTACAAGAGGCCTATTTAGAATACCATTTGCGCGGTATATGTACTTCAAAAGGTGTTGCCATTTTAGAGCAGTTAATTAAAAATAATAATCAATAATCATCAATCTATGAAACACAAATTTGTATTAATCTTTCTCCTGATAGCCGGCCTACTGCAGGCTCAGGACAAACCGCAAAGCTATTCGTTAAGCTTGCAACAGGCCATAGACCATGCCCTGCAACACAATTATTCCATTATCAATGCCAATAGGGATATTGACGCTGCCAAACAGAAAAAATGGGAGACCACTGCTACCGGTTTGCCTCAAATCAGTGGTAGTGCCAGTTATCTGAACAATTTCGATTTCACTTTACAGGGGATATCCGGCAATGCATTCAATCCTTCGGCTGATCCTAATACCATCAGCCTGGTTGCTTTCGGAACCAAACAGTCTATGAATTCCAGTTTGACGTTGAGTCAATTGATTTTTGACGGTTCTTATATCGTGGCTCTTCAGGCCTCAAAAACCTACCTGAAGTACTATGAAAATGCCAAGTTAAAAACCAATACAGACATCAAGGAAACGGTTATCAACGCTTACGGAAATGTATTGTTAGCTGAAGAGAGCATTGCTATTTTGGAAAAAAACAAGGCGACTTTATCCAAGACATTGGCTGATACTCAGGAAACCTATAAAAACGGTTTGATAGAGGAGGAAAATGTGGAGCAGTTGCAAATCACGTTAGCTTCTATCGAAAGTAATCTGAATAATACCCGAAGACTTTTGGATGTGGCCAACAAGATGCTCAAGTTTACCTTGGGTATTGACGTGAATTCCGATTTGACACTCACTGACAAACTGGACAATCTGATGCTTTCCCATCTTGACATGGCGTTGAGTCAAAACGGATTTGACGTGAACAACAACATTAATTATCAGATTGCTTCTAATTTTCAGGAGCAGAAATCACTGGAATTAAAATTGCAAAGAAGCAAAGCGCTCCCTACTCTCGGAGCTGCCGTAAACTTTGGATACAACTCTTTCGCTAATGATTTTTCTTTTGCCGACAGTAAGCAGAAATGGAATAAGTACTCCAATCTTGGTGTGAGTTTGAATGTCCCTATCTTCAGCAGTTTCGGAAGAAGTGCTAAAACGCAGCAAGCTAAAATTGCTTACGAACAAGCCAAAACCCAGTTGACGCAAACCGAGCAACAGTTGAAGTTGCAATACGAAAAAGCCAAAAGTGAATACGAATTCAGCATAGAAGAATATGCCACTTCAAAAAGCAATTTGAACCTGGCTGAGCGCATTGAGAAAAAACAGCAAATCAAATTTACCGAAGGATTGTCCTCCAGTTTTGATTTCAGTGAAGCACAGCGTCAATTGTACACTGCGCAACAAAACTATTTGCAATCGATGGTGAACATCATCAACAAAAAGGCCGCTTTAGAAAAACTAACAAATAAAAACTAATCCATTACTTATGAAAAACATACTCTATATCACTGCATTCTCACTGGTTCTGCTGTCGTGTTCCAATGTCAAAAAACAGGACAACATCGATGACCTGATTAGTGCCAAAAATGTTAAGGCATTACAGGAAAAGAAAACCGCTTTACAAAGTGACATCACCAAAATAGAAGAAGCCCTTGCTACTCTTGATGTTAAAAAAGATGAAGCTTTGGTTTCGATTATGACAGTTAAAGACACTGTTTTTAATCATTACTTAGACATCCAAGGAAGTGTGGATACCAAAGAAAATATTTTGGTACAGCCGGAATTCAGCGGTACCTTAACTTCCTTAACTGTTAAAGCCGGAGACCGTGTCGCTAAAGGACAGGTTTTAGGTCGTGTTGATGACGGTGGTATGAGCCAACAATTGGCGAATGCCGAAAATCAATATGCCTTGGCGAAAACTACTTTTGAAAGACAAAAAAATCTTTGGGATAAAAAAATCGGTTCAGAAATTCAGTACCTGCAAGCCCAAACACAAATGGTGTCTGCTCAAAAGGGTGTAGCTCAAATCAAAGCCCAATTGGCTAAAACGGTTATCAAAGCTCCTTTTACCGGTACTATTGATGAAGTATTTGTAGAAAAAGGTCAGGTAGTTGCTCCCAGTCCTCAAGGTCTGATGCGAATTGTAAATCTGGGCAACATGTACGTTTCCACCACTATCCCGGAAACCTATATCGGTAAGCTTAAAGTAGGAACGGTTGTAGATGTGTATTTAACCTCTTTGGGAAAAACCTATAAAGGAAAAGTACGTCAGGTGGGGAATTTTATCAACCCGAACAACCGAAGTTTCGGTATTGAAGTAGCGGTACCGAATCCGGACAACATGCTGCGTCCGAATCAGGTAGCCAAATTGAAAATCATTGATTACACCAACAAAAATGCTATAGTGGTTCCTACCAATGTAGTACAAGAAGACGGGGAAGGCAATAAATTCATTTTTACGGTAGACGGCAGCAACGGCAAAACCGGAACCGCCAAAAAAACCATTGTTAAAGCGGGTAAATCATCCGATAACGTGACTGAAATTCTAAGCGGAATTTCGGCTAATGAAATCATCGTAACCGAAGGTGTGAACAGCATTTCAGAAGGCATGAAATTGAATTTCTAATTAAACAAACCTCTCAATCAAAACAGAAATGAGTCACCAAAGTAAAGAATTCAGCATATCAAGTTGGGCTATAGATAACCGTGTCACGGTGTACATCTTCACCTTTCTTATCGTCATTACAGGATTGCTATCCTATATTAATATGCCCCGGGAGGATTTTCCGGAGATTATTGAAAACAAAGTATACATTTCATCTGTTTTTCCCGGAAATTCAGCTGAAGATGTAGAAAAACTAATTATCAAACCACTCGAAAAAGAAATCAAAAACATCAGTGGTGTAGATAAAGTAACCGCCAACTCCTATCAGGATTACGGGATGATTATTGCCGAATTCTCCGATAATGTGGGCATTGAAGAAGCCAAAACCAAAATCAAAGACAAAGTTGATATCGTTAAAGCCGATACCGACTGGCCTAATCTGGACAATGGCAGTAAGGTGGAGCCCAATGTTTTTGAATTGAACATCTCTGAAGAGGTGCCAATTCTGAACATTAACCTGAAAGGAAATTACACGACCCAACAGTTAAAAGACTATGGGGAGAAGTTGCAGGATGACATAGAGGAAATTCCCGAAGTCAAAAAAGTGGATATCCTTGGAGTGGATGACAAAGAAGTAGAAATTGCCGTAGACATTTTCAAAATGACTGCCGCTCAGGTTTCTTTTGACGACATTCAAAATGCTGTGAAATACGAAAACATGACCATTTCGGGAGGAAATCTAATCTCACAAGGTTCCCGAAATAACATTCGTGTAGTGGGTGAAATCAAAGACCCGATGGAGTTGGAAAACGTTATCGTAAAACACACCGGCGGAACAGTGTACTTAAAAGACATTGCTACCGTTTCGTTTAAAGAAAAAGAAAAAACCACCTATGCCCGTGAAAAAGGCAAAGAAGTGGTGATGCTTAACGTGAAAAAGCGTTCGGGTCAGAATATGATTTCGGCTATTGATCAAGTGAAAGAAAAAATCAAAGAAGCGCATGAAAACTATTTGCCGAAAGATTTAAAAGTAGAATTGACTAATGACCAATCCTCGCGTGTAGAGCATCAGGTTGATGAGTTGTCCAACCACATCATTTTCGGAATCGTATTGGTAATGATTGTACTGATGTTTACCATGGGATTGCGTAACTCCTTATTTGTCGGGGCGGCCATTCCGCTCTCGATGATGATTGCCTTTACCTTATTAGCTGCTTTCGGAAAAACGCTGAACACCATGGTACTATTCGGATTGGTAATGGGATTGGGATTATTGGTAGATGACGGTATTGTGGTGGTAGACAACGTGTTTGCCAACATGAAAAAAGGCATGTCGCGACTGCAGGCCTCCAAAATTGGTATCGGTGAAATAGCCTGGCCGGTAATCTCCTCAACGGCAACCACCTTGATGGCGTTCTTACCGTTTGCTCTTTGGCCGGGCACTATGGGTAAATTCATGATTTACTTCCCGATAACGCTGACTGTTACCCTGACTGCTTCCTTATTTGTGGCCATGGTTATCAATGCTGCCATGACAGGAGGTTCAATGGATATTGAAGATAAAAATGTAAGCAAAAAAACAGCCAAGTTCTATTCGATTATTTTTGTGACTACCGGAGTAATTTTTGTCTTACTCGGAAACATTTACGATTCCAAATTAGCCCGAGCTATAGGACACTTATCTATTATTTCTCTGGGATTAATGTGGTTGTATAAAATCAAATTGTATCAATGGACACAAGATTTCCAACACAGCTTCTTCCCGAGATTGGAAGAAAAATACAAGACCTTTTTGGCTAAAATTTTAACCGGTAAGAGAGCCTGGTATGCGCTGGTGGGGATTATCGGAATGTTGTTCCTTTCCATCATCCTTTTGGGCGTGTTTCCAAGAAAAGTATTATTCTTCCCGGATAACACCCCAAGACAGGTCATCACTTACATAGAGTATCCGCAAGGAACCGATATTGATAAAACCAACAAGGCAACACTTTTTGTTGAAAAACAGATTATCGATATCATGAAAAAATATATCGATCCGAAGACCGGCGAGAATTATTTGGCCGAAAGTATTGTTTCTCAGGTGGGCGTTGGCGCCGGAAACCCAAATGTGGATGCCGGATCTGCTAATGAAACGCCTTTCAAAGGAAAAGTTACGGTAAACTTCACCGAATTCAAATTCAGAAGAGGCGTTAACACGTCAGACGTATTGGAAGAGATTCGAGGACGTGTAAAAGGAATTGCCGGAGCTAAGGTTACTGTCGAAAAAGATGCCAACGGTCCCCCTGCCGGTTATCCTATCAGCGTGCAGTTAACCGGTGCTGCGGGTGCCGATTATGATGTGATGCTGAAAGAAGCTGACAAAATGATTGCTTTTATTGATTCGAAAAAAATTCCCGGAATTGAGCGATTGAATGTGGATGTGAATAAAGAAAGTCCGGAGTTGGAAGTAAAAGTAGACCGTGTGAATGCCGGAAGCTTAGGGGTTTCAACAGGACAATTAGGATTTAATTTACGTCGTTCGGTTTATGGTCAGGAGATTTCCACGTTTAAAGAAGGTGATGACGACTACAATATTGTGGTTCGTATGCAGGAAGACCAACGCAAAAACGAAAATGTACTGTTCAATCAGGCATTGACCTTCAGAAATCAGGCAAACGGTCAGATTATGCAAGTTCCTATTTCAGCAGTATCCCATACCGAAAAAAAGGATACTTACAATCAAATCAAGCGAAAAGATTACAAACGCATCATGACTGTTTATTCGAACGTTTTGACCGGTTATAACGGTGATGAAATCACCAAACAAATTGCTACTGAATTAAAAGGATACCAATTACCCAAAGGAATTACGTATTCGTTTTCAGGAGTTCAGGAAGAACAAGGTAAAAACCAAAGCTTCCTTATGTATGCGTTGTTTTTAGCTATGGCGGGAATTACGATTATCATTGTATTACAATTTAACTCAGTATCTAAAACGATAGTGATTTTATTCACGGTACTCTTGAGTTTCAGTGGTGTTTTCTATGGTTATGTCATTGCCGGGATGGATTTCGTTGTACTGATGACCATGATGGGTATTATATCACTGGCCGGGATTGTGGTAAAGAACGGCATTGTATTGATGGACTTCTTTGTATTGTTGCTTGACAAAAAAGTAGCTGAAAAAGGGGTAGAAAGTCATGATGATTTGAGTTTAGCAGAAATAAAAGAGGTTATTATTGAAAGTGGAAAATCGCGTCTGCGTCCGGTATTGTTAACTGCTTTGACGGCTGTATTGGGATTGATTCCGTTAGCTATCGGATTGAACTTTGACTTCTTCGGACTGATTACTGATTTGAATCCACACTTGTATATGGGTGGAGACAACGTTATTTTCTGGTCGCCGTTGGCCTGGACGATTATCTTCGGATTGACGTATGCTACCGTATTGACTTTAGTAATGGTTCCGGTCATGTTCTACTTGGTCAAACGAACTAAGTATTGGTTGCGAGACCGAAGAATGAAAAACGCCGAAGCCGTTTAAATCAAAATCCATAACAAAAACAAAGAGCCCGCAATAAGCGGGCTCTTTTTGTATCAAGTACTTTAGCAAATCTTATCGTCTCTTCCACTCAAGGATTCTTCATCTTTACAAGTACTTTTCTTTTCCCTGTTGAATGTAACAGAAAATCGGAGTTGTCCTTTGCCTGTTGTTTTCATAACCTTTTATGGATGACCCATAAAAAAGGGGGCTTTTGAAAGCCCCCTTTTTTTATTTAATAGAATGAAATTTATTCTACAACTATTTTCTTCGTAACCTTTTTGCTTCCGTCAATAACATTAACTAAGTAAACACCGGCTTGGGCATTCTCTAATTGAATGTTTTCGTTGAAAGTAGCTTGATTAGCATAATTGTTTTCAAATATTTTTCTTCCTCTCATATCGTAAACCACCACCTTGATTTCTGAAGCGGCCGGATTGTCAAACTGAATATTGAAATTTCCTCTGTTAGGGTTCGGATAAACCGATACATTAGAAATTTCGAACTCACTGTTGGCTAATGTACAACCGAAATCAAGTCCCCAAGAAACCAAAGTTCCTGTATTGGTAGCCGAATTATCTGTTACCGTTAACGTCCAGTTTCCGGCTGAAGTCTTGTTGTTGTATCCTGCTAAAGCTGTTGATGCCTGAGATGCCTGATGGGTTCCCACTGTAGGACTGGCACATGCTGAAGTGATTGTTCCGGTACCATCGGCAAATGTCATATCGATACCTGAATAGACCGCACTGTTACATGTTCTGTTCCAAAGGGTTCTTAACGTCCCGTCAGGGTGTGTAATTTTGACTACTAAGTCTCCAATTCTTGTATGATCTATTTTAAGATTCACTTTCAATCCGCTGATGGTAAAAGCATCCGGTACATTAAGCACCGATGTCGTTGTTGCTCCCGCGGTATTTGTTCCTGAACCGTCGGCAATGGCCGCATTAGGAGTAGCCGTATATACACGACAGTTGGCACCAATGGTAAATGCTTTTGAATTCACAGCATAATAAATATTTCCTGCTGCTTCCACCATGATTCTACAATTAAGGGCTTGTACTGCAGGTACAGTGATTATTTCAGAACCGTCATTTGGTGTGTTAGAAGCCAAAACGGTATCAAAGTTTAATCCTCCGTCTGTGGATAATTTAATATTCACATTAGCTGAACCTGCTAAAGCAGTAGTATTTGCCACATTCCAAGTGATGGTCTCTTGGGAACCCTGAATCCAGTTGATACTGTTTGTGTTTTGAGATGTTACTGTGAAAGGCCCTGCCGTGGCTAAAACCGTTACAATCATGGCATCCGTATTGGTTTGTCCTCCGTTAAGTACATTATCTCTTACAGTCAAGGCAAAATTTAATGTTCTTCCAACCGTCGAAACCGTTTCCCAAGTAGTGGTTAAATTTCCTGCCAAAACGCTTGCCAATGGTGGTAAATATCTAACATTTGAGGTGCTTGGTGGTCTTGATCTGAAATTAGGACCATTGGTCTTCGTCGGTGAAGGAAAACATAACGTAGGACCTAAGGAAGTAGTAGCGTCATCATTTTCTTCCCAACAATACGTCAGCGCCTCTCCCGTTTGTCCGGTTGCCGTTCCAGTCAGTTTAAATGCTGTTCCAATCGGAATAGTATAATCCGCTCCTGCACTTACTGTAGGTTTAAGATTTGTATACGCCGGTGTAGATGAGGCATTGTAAGATATAGGACATGATTTGGTTCCTAAGTTCGTTTGAATTTGTGAGATGCTTTTGAAGGCATAATAAGGATCTGAATGGGCCTGCACATCAGTAGACCCAGTAATTCCGGCATATCCCATAATGGTCGAACCACTTCCGGGCTCCACATTAACCGCATTGTTTTCGGTAGTATGAGTAAAGGTATGGTTAGCCCCCATTTGGTGCCCCATTTCGTGGGCTACATAATCAATATCAAAGTTATCCCCTACCGGTCCCCCTGTACCAGGTGAGGTAATTCCGCTTCCTTTGGATCCGTTCACACAAACACATCCGATACAACCGGCATTTCCTCCTCCTCCTGAGGCTCCGAACAAGTGCCCAATATCATAATTGGCTTCACCAATGATATCTGTCAGTGTCGTTTGTAACTCTGCATTCCAGTTATCCATACCGCTTGCATCTGAATAAGGATCTGAAGCCGCATCTGTATAAATAACGGCTGTGTTATCAATCATCAAAAGTTTTACGGCCAAATCATTTTCATAAATACCATTACAACGGGTCATAGTTGCATTCATTCCTGCTAAAGCACCCGCTGTTGTTCCTCCGAAATAAGCCCCGTATTCACCAGTACATGACAACGCCAACCTCATGGTTTTATATATTTGGGCGCTTGATAATACGGTAAGGTTATTTTTTAATTGGCTTACCACCTCCACATCTTTAGTGGTACAGTTAAAAGGTAAATTTCCTTTGATTCTGGTTTTAGAATCAAAAACAACATAGGCTGATTTGTCTTTGGTAAAAGCTTCTATGAATTCAGAACCATTATCTGCTCTCATAACCATAGTTTGGATTCCGATCGGAGCAAAACTGAAGTATAATTTTGCTGTAGGGTCTGTAACCCCTATCCCTGCATACGCCTTGATGTTAGGGAATTTTGCCTGTAATTCAGGTTCAAAGTTAGAAGATTCCCAAATTAAGAATTTTTCAAATCCTCCGTCAACATTGGGTAAAACAATCTCAACCCCTGCCTGTCCTGAAGCTTTTTGAGCTACATTCACCAACTGCTGTTTGAATACATCAAAATTAAAGGCAACCAGTTTTTGGTTTTCAGAATAAGGCATTTCTTTTACTCTTTCCGAAGTAATGCTTCTTTCATTGTCTATAAAAGACCAAGCATTGTTCTTTTGAGCAAAAATTTGACTAATGGATAAAACAAAAGTCAATAGTAAAATTTTTTTCATGGTGTTTTTTGGTTAAATAAAGGAAACAAAGATAATTATCTTTCAATACTTTACAAATTGGCTCTACTTTTTTTAAATCTTTTTCAACAAAAATTAACATTATGTTGTATTTCCGTAAATTAGAAGCTAATTTGTTGTATGTTTTAGATTATAAATAACAGTCATTGTATGACTCCTACAACCACCTATAACCAATATATTTGATTTTACCCTACTCTCCTTCTCATTTATTTTTATCCACATAAAACCCTGTTCCTTTTCCTCATCTCCAAATCATAAAAAATGGCAAACAAAGCCGTTTTTTCATTTCAAAAATCTATTTTTGCGCTTTATACCTGCATCCGTTTTGAAAATTTTCAATTCCATACAATCCTTTCACAGTACCAAACCAACGGTAGTCACTATCGGTACCTTTGACGGCGTGCATTTGGGACACCGAAAGATTCTGAATCAACTTATCGCCAATGCCAAAGCGATGGATTGTGAGAGCCTGGTTCTTACTTTTTTTCCTCATCCCAGAGCCGTTCTTCAGGAAGGAACAGAAATGAAACAACTCAACACGCTCGACGAAAAAATTGCCTTGTTGGAACATTTGGGTATTGATCATTTAGTGGTGCATCCGTTTGACAAAGAATTTTCGAGACTAACCGCAGAAGAGTTTGTCAAAGATGTTTTGAAAGATACCTTCAATCTCAAGAAAATCATCATCGGACACGACCATCGTTTTGGCCGCAACCGTACCGCCAATATTGACGATTTAATCGTTTTCGGCAATAGCTTCGGTTTTGAAGTGGAACAGATTTCTGCAGAAACCATCAATGAAGTTTCCATCAGCTCTACCAAAATCAGAACCGCTTTGGAGGCCGGCAACATTACTTTGGCCAACGATTATCTCGGCTACGATTACGCTCTTACCGGAAAGGTGACCAAAGGCAAACAATTGGGCAGAACCATTGGCTATCCTACCGCCAACATACAAGTTGCGGAAGACTACAAGCTCATTCCGTTGAACGGCGTTTACATCGCCAAAACCCAACTCCACGGTACGACTGTTTTTGGGATGATGAACATCGGAACAAGACCTACCGTTGACGGAACCTCCCAAACCATCGAAATCAACCTGTTTGATTTTGAGGAAGACCTCTACAACCAAACCCTCACCGTTTCTTTCCTCAAAAGGATGCGGGACGAACAGAAATTCGAATCGCTTGACGCTCTGAAAAGCCAATTAGCTCTGGACAAAACCACGGCTTTAGAGTTTATCAATACGTTGTAAATTGTTGGTTTTCAGCAACTATTTTTAACATTAATTGTTAAAACAATCACAACTCCAAAGATATTTTCTTAAATTTGGTTGACTGCTTTTTGATTATTCACTTAAAATCGCATCAAGATGAAACTGCCAAAAGAACTTACCAACGGAATCGTAATCTTTACCGGAATTGCCCTTTACTTTTTGATCATGGAATTTTTCGGGCTGTCCAAATTGCTTTATTTGCGCATACTCAATGCGGCTTTTGTGTATTATGGTGTTAGCCGTACGTTGCAATCGAACATGGCGGAAGGCAAGACCGGTTATGTCCTTAACCTGCTCTCTGCCGGGATTACGGCGATTGTCGGAGTATTGCTGAGTGTGGCTGGGCTGTTGACCTACATTTATTTAAGAGGAGGAAACACCTACATTGATAACCTTTCGGGTGAATTTCTTTTTGGCGGTAATCCCACTGCCAATGAATATTGTATCGGAGTACTTTTTGAAGGGATTGCTTCTGCCGTTATAGTGGTTTTTGTAGCCATGCAGTTCTGGAGAAAGAAAACGTCTACCGAAAACGCATAGCCGCCACTTTTTAAGCGTGACAAAATTGTAACTTAATCACAATTTAACTACTTTTGGTGCATCAAAACAGGCACCTATGAGTATCACAAAACACAATTGGACGAAAGAAGAAATCATCGCAATATACAATAAACCTTTAATGGATTTGCTTTACGAAGCAGCCACCATCCACAGACAACACCACGACCCTAATGTGGTTCAGGTTTCCACTTTATTATCTATCAAAACCGGCGGTTGTCCGGAAGATTGCGGGTACTGCCCTCAGGCTGCCCGTTACCACACCAATATTGAAGGCAACGATTTGATGAGCGTAAGTCAGGTAAAAGCCCAGGCGTTGCGTGCCAAATCCAATGGTTCCTCCCGTGTTTGTATGGGAGCTGCCTGGCGTAATGTAAAAGACGGAGAAGAATTTGACCAAGTATTGGAAATGGTGCGTACCATCAACAAACTCGATATGGAAGTATGTTGTACCTTGGGGATGTTGACCGAAAATCAGGCGAAGCGTTTGGCCGAAGCCGGTTTGTATGCCTACAACCACAACTTAGATACCTCTGAAGACTATTATAAGGAAGTGATTTCCACCCGCGGTTTTGAAGACCGTTTGAATACTATTGAGAACGTTCGTAAAACCAATGTTACCGTATGTAGCGGAGGTATTATAGGAATGGGTGAAAGTATTGAAGACCGTGCCGGTATGTTGGTAGCGCTTTCTACCTTAAACCCACAGCCGGAATCGGTGCCGATTAACGCCTTAGTGGCGGTAGAAGGTACTCCGATGGAAAATGAAAAACCGGTAGAAATCTGGGAAATGATTCGTATGGTAGCCACTACCCGTATCGTGATGCCGGAAACTCAGGTGCGTCTTTCAGCCGGAAGAACCGAAATGTCACGCGAAGGTCAGGCCATGTGTTTCTTTGCCGGAGCCAACTCTATCTTTGCCGGAGACAAACTATTGACCACTCCTAACCCGGATGTGAATGAAGACATGAAAATGTTCGAAACCCTTGGCTTAGTAGCTCAAAAACCATTTATCAAAATCATGCAGCCTAAAACCGTAGAAGCGGAAGATTCGCAATACCAATCTTTAGGAGAAAAACCAAAATGGAGCCGACCGGGTCATACCATCGAAAGAAACTTAGAAGCCTCAACCAAAGGAAAATAAGATTTTAACATAAGTTTTTCTCTTTTCGGGAAACCTTTCATAAATTTGCTCTTTGCCACAAGCTCAGAGCATTTTTTGTAACTTCCTTTAACCACTTTCTATGGCGCTAGCATTGTCAGAAATTGAACGCGTAAAAACGATAAGCAAAGAAGATTTTTATAACAACTATGTTAGAAAACAAAAGCCGGTCGTTATCGAACAGCTTACTGCCGATTGGCCTGCTTATGAAAAGTGGAATCTGAATTACATCAAAACCATAGCCGGCGATAAAACGGTACCGCTTTATGACGACCGACCGGTTTCCCACAAAGACGGTTTCAACGAGGCGCATGCGCAGATGAAAATGGGCGATTATATTGATTTGCTCCAATCCAAACCCACCAATTACCGCATTTTCCTGTACAATCTCATCAAGGAAGTGCCGGTGCTGAAACAGGATTTTAAATGGCCTGATATCGGGTTGCGCTTGGTCAAACAATTGCCGATGCTTTTCTTTGGCGGCGAAAACTCAAAAGTGTTTATGCACTATGACATTGATTATTCCAACATCCTGCACTTTCATTTTCACGGCAAAAAGAGGTGCGTGTTGTTTGCTCCCGACCAAACCCCGTATCTCTATAAAGTACCGCATGCCTTAATCTCGAGAGAAGATATCGATTTTGACAATCCCGACTTTGAAAAATGGCCGGCCCTGAAAAAAGCCAAAGGGCTGGTGACCGAGTTGAATCACGGTGAGATGCTCTACATGCCGGAAGGCTATTGGCATTACATGAAGTATGTCACCCCGGGATTTTCCATGAGCCTTCGCGCATTTCCCCGCAAAATAACCAACCTGTCCAAAGCGGCTTACAATGTCTTTATCATGCGCTATTTTGATTCCCTGATGCGCCAATGGAGAGGCCAAAAGTGGATTGACTACAAGAACCGAAAAGCAATTGAAAACACCATCGTATAACTAAAAAAGCGGCTGATAACTCAGCCGCTTTTTTAGTATTCTACCAGGTTATCTATCGGTTAGAGCACCACTTTGCGGGTTACTACTGTTCCGTTTTGAAGTTTGATTTTTACAATCAATGTTTGATTGGCTGACGCCATATCAGACGCTGAGAATTCCGTGTTGCTCAGGTTAGCAACGCTCAGCAATTGTCGGCCCAACACATCATACACCGTCACTTGCTGCAAGTTCTCCAAATAGGATTTGATGGTCAGGGTTCCGTGATTTGCCGCTACCACCACGCTGTTGTCTAAGGTGTTGAAATCAGGTGTAGCCAATGCGCTGTTGGTGTAGCGCAACACAAATCGGTTGTCAAACGTTCCTTTAGCGGAAGTGAACTCATACGGCGCCTGTTTCAAATCGTGGATGATGTGCATTTGTTTGTCTTCCAAATAAATGTTGGTATCTCCCATAAACAAGCCGTCGGCTTTTTTAATACCTATGGTATGGCTGCCTTCCTGATTGATGCTAACGCCTAACGGCACCTGATCGTTTTCGTCAAACGGCAACGGACGGCCCTGAATGATAAAGGACTTGTCGTCAATCAACGAATACAAACTCTCTTCTCCTCTCGTCACAAAGAAACAATCGTACAAGTTGTCTCTTCCCATAGTCGAATGGGTAGAATAACCCACCAACATATTGTCTGACTGCTGGGTCGTATTGTTAGTGATGTCTAACCAAATGCGGTGTTTCTCTTCGGTTACCGGAGTCGGATTACCCACTACCTCTGCCTGCATTGCCGATTTGTAGAAATCGGTATTGTTTTGCGGCATGTACGGATTGAGTGAAGAGTCACTACGCAAACTGTTATTAAACGCGATAGTTCCCGAATACACATCCAAGTTGGTATTGGCCCCTGCCGAAACAAAGGTACCCACATCTTTCATACTCACCATGAATCCCTGTCCGGAAGCAATCTTACCGGCAAAGGTATCCGGTTCGGTAGAACCCAGTCCGTTGTATTTTATATAATCGGAAGAAGAATAATTGTACTGGAAGTTGGCATAGAACGGATTGGTCGTCGAATTCGGCAACAGTCCGTGTTTCCAAATCCAAACCGAACCGTCAATCACCGCCTGATTCAAAACTAAGAAGTTCTCAGCGTCTATAGCTGACGGATACGGATTTCCAAGCAGGTTCCAGTTGTCATCGTATTTGGTCGTCAACACATTGTCGGCGTTGGCCAAGTCCGCATCATAGTCGATGCCGGTATAATTTCCTCTGTAAACCGTAAAGGTAGACGCTCCGTTATTCGGTTTGCTGCCGCTGAAAGTCACCGGAAGGGCTGTGGCCACAGACGCCCCGTTAGAAGCGCGGGCAATGTATCCTTTGCCGGTACTCATATTTCCTGAAGCCGGCACCCAGTTTCCTTGGGTTCCGTTGGTGTTCACATAGGTCGTGTTCCAAAGGTAACGGTAGCCGTTCGGGATGCCCGAAACATCAAAGGTGTTCAAAGGAGAACTCCAATAAATATAATCGGTGTTCTTGGCCATAGCGGTTCTTTTCACCTGGAACTTGGTTCCGGTGTAAGTTCCGTCATTGGTATCGGTATCGTTCACCTGAATCAATTGACCGCTGTTGTCTATGTATACATTTCCGTTGTTCGACAATTTGTTGTTCACCCGTACATAACCTGCCGAATCCACCGTCAAGGTTTTGTTGGCATTGATGGTCAGGTTGTTCGAAGCGATTAAATCGTTGGAAACCGTTGTATCAAAGTTGTTGTTCAAAATCACATTGTAGAACGTTTCGGTGCCTTCCGGAGTCACGTTGCTTACCACTTGGGTTCCCGTTCCGGTAAACTGTACCGTTCCGTTGCCTTCCGAGAAAGCCGTGTTGCCCACACTGTTGGTCCAGTTGCCATACAAGTTAATCTGACCGTCGGCCGTACCCGAGTTGCTGTCATCCATATCAATGGCTCCCGCTCCGGAAATCGTCAAATTCCCGTTCACATCTAAGGTATTGGCCGTGTTGCCTTCCAATTGTACTTTGCGGGCCGAAACGGCAATGTTGTTACATTTGGCCTGATTGCTGTACAAAGCAGCATTGGTCGCGTTGGCTACTACATCAATCACTGCATCTTTAGTCGCATACGTGGCATTCACGCTCACATCGGTTGTGGCGGTTGGCACTTTCAGGGTTTGCCAGTTGGCACAATCAAACCAGTCGGTTGATTTTGAACCCGTCCATACCCCGTTTACATAGGTATCGGCATTGATGGTATAGGTCATGCCCACGTGAGTACGCAGGTAACCGGCACAACTGCCTCTGTTGGTCCAGTTGGTTGGGTCGTTCAATCGTACAATCCAGTCGTATTTAGACGCGGCCGTAGTCGGTCCGGTATATTCGGTGTAATCGGTCGCACTGCCCGGCATCATGTTGAAACAACGCAAGGCCAACGGCAAGCCTGATTGTTGGGTGTTGTTCATAAAAGAATTCCATGCAGTTCCGGTATTGAAAGCGTACAACAATGTGCCGCCACTGTAGGTAGCATCATGGGTTCCCGCCGGGTTGGTCCAGGTGCCGCCCTGCATAAAGAAGATTTGATCCCCTCCGGAATTGGTATTCAACGTTCCGGTAAATCCGGTCGCTTTAACAAAAGTCCATGAGGCATCCGGTGACATAAACTCCATCGTATCCGTTGGTGCTCCTCCTGTTACCCCGGAATTATTCTGCAAGAATCTAAAGGTTATGATGGTACCGGCCGGTATGGTAGAACCGTTTCGGGTAAATTGATACACGCCTTCGGTATCGCCCCACAATCCGGCAGTGGTTCTTTCGTAACCGTTATCGGTAATGTAAAACACATCGCCGTTTTGAATGTCTTTAAAGGTAATGAAGCTGATTTCGTCGTCCCCTATTTTATATACATACGAACCGGTCCAACACGTAATATTGGAGTTCACTCCCACTACCGCAAAGTCTCCTTCGCTGAAGATGGTTACAGCCGTAATGTTAAAAGTGGTACTCGTCGCAATGCTTACACCGGCAGCCGAAGCCGTCAAGGTGTAGCCGGTTCCCACCACCGTATGTACAATGGTGGTAAAAGTCGCTACTCCCGCGGTCATGGCGATAGGCGTCACGGCGTTCATCGTACCCGTACTGGTTAACGATACGGTGCCGGTAAAGCCCAAATCCACATTCCCACAGGCATCCGTAGCTTTGACTACAACCGAAGCCATGGTGTTGTTTTGTCCGGTGTTAACGGGTTGTGTAGTAAAAGTAAGTTTAGTTGCATCTACGGCAATCACGTTCTTAGTATTGTTGGAGGCCGCTGCTGTAAAACCCGATTTACCCGAACCCGAAGCGGAAAAAGTGGTATTGGCGTTGCTGATAGAAAACCCAAAGTGGTCGTTGTCTAAAGCGCCCGCTCCCAAAGAACATTTGAGCGACAAGCGCAAGGTTAAAGTTTTGGTGTTATCGTCTGCTACCACTACATTCAAGCCGCTGAACTGAATTTGGGTTCCGGTTACGGTTCCGTTGGCAATAAAAGTCGTTCCGTCAAACAATCCTATAGAGTAAATAGCGTCCGACCAAGTAGAAACCGTATTCCCCACCTGTGCGATATTGAAAGCGGTCAGTATAGTAGGATACAAATCTGTATCAGGACTGGCGGCACCTCCGTCTCGTACGGTAAATTGCCATACCTGTACGCCGTCGGTAGACGTACTGATGGTCACGTTATTCACCGTAGTTGGTATCGTAGCCGCCTCAGACAAAGAAACAGCTACTATATCAGAAAGGGAATTCAAAAAAGGGTTTACCGTTAACGTAGCCGAAGCCGAAACGGCCGGTAAGGTGCAAGGAAAGGACGGATTTACAATACACAAGTATTTGTACCCGCTCATGCTCAAAGTAACACCGGTAAGGGTTAAGGTAGCTGAAGTGGCTCCGCTTATGTTGACAAACGAACCACTGCCGGTGTCCACCTGCCATTGGTACGAACCAGCATTTGTAGCGCCTACTGTAAAGGAGGCGGTATTGCCTTCGATTACTGTAACGTTGGTGGGACTGGAGGTAACGGCAGGGTTATTGTTTACCGTTACGGTAGCTGAAGCAAAACCCGGTGACCAACAGGTACCGTTGTAATTTCTTATGTAGTAGGTGCCTGAAGTTGAAATGGTATAATTGGTAGTGGCCACATTGGCCATTGAGGTACCGCCCGATGTAGTTTGCCAATAGCAGTTAGCGGCATCCGCTCCTCCGTAAGTCAAAACCGATGAGCCGCAAGTAGAGGAAAACAAAGAGATGGCTCCGGCAACCGAAGCAGCACAAGGAGAATTCGCTGTTACTGAAACATCATCAATAGCCAAACCATGACTAGTGGTTCCTGTTTTAGTCCATCTGAACCAAATTTCTTGTCCATTAGCCACCGTAACGGTGATGGTGGCTGTTTTAACCGCATAATTGCCAACGGCATTACCATCTAAAGCACCAGCAGTACCTATGTTTATAGCTGCAAAATCCAAAGCGCTTACAGCTGTCCAAGTACCTCCCGTTAAGGCTGTAGCTCCTACTTGATATTCAAAAACCAAAGATTGAGTTGTAGTATTTTGTCTCCATTGTTCTCCTCTGTAGGTAATATCAAAAGAAGATACGCTGACTCCTGTATTATTAAGATAACGACCTCCCATGTATGTTGTTGTAGGTGCGGTTCCAGAAGTCAACATTCCTAAAGCACGATCAGAGTTTGTTCCTGTTCCATAACTGTATAAAGCCCCTGTAGTAGATGTTCCTGCGTCAGCTCTATAGGTTGTTCTATTAGCATACCACCCTAAAATAGTAGTATTATCTGTCCAAGTATTTGCTGTCCCAGTAGTTGCTAATGCATCGAAATTTTGAGTGTAAGCAGTAGCTACCGCATTAATACTTACTTGTCCATAAGAAGCCGTGGACTGGAAAAACAAAATCCCTAATACTAAAAGTAAAAATCTATATCTCATATCTATCGATGATAACTCGTTTATTGGCATAGCAATACGTCCTGTTTTGGCGCACCAAAAGGAGTCAAGTTTCGAGTAGTAGAAAAAGGGACAACAAAACTACATCTAAATTACTAAATGACAAGTCGTTTATATTAACAAATTATGAATAAATCAGCTTGTTTATTAACATTTACGACCAACACCCTAAAAAATCGGTATATTACTACCGTTTTTCCTGTTTTTCGGATGCTATACGGCTTATTTTCATAGGGTTAATTCTTATTTTTTTCACGGAACAGTCGATAGTAATTTGTGTATCTTTGTCCAAAACCCCGAAAAAACCCTGTCTCCTATGCCCGAAAAACTCAGCCTGAACGACGCGCTCAAAAAGCTGGAGCGCTATTGCGCCTACCAGGAACGCTGCCATCAGGAGGTGACTGTAAAACTACAACAGTTAGGCGTCACAAAACCCGACCGCGACACCATCATTGTTTCCCTTATTGAAAACAATTACCTGAACGAAGAGCGTTTTGCCCGCAGTTTTGCCCGGGGCAAACACCGCATCAAGGGTTGGGGTCAACTCCGTATTGTGAACGAACTCAAAGCCCGTCAGATTTCGGCGCCCAACATCAAGTGCGCGCTGAGCGAGGTTTCTGAAGCGGAATATGAGGAGACCTTTCAACAACTGGCACAACGGCATTGGGACAGCCTGCTGGAAAAGCACCCGCTGAAGAAACGCCAAAAGTTTTGCGACTACCTGCTGCGCAAGGGCTGGGAAAGTGACCGGGTGTATGCCAAAGCCAAAGCCTTATCCGGCGCCTGACTTTTCAGGAACAACAATAAAACTCTTCAAGACAAGTTTCCCAATTGACCGCGGTCACTTACTCATTTTACCGCGGTAACTTTATTGATTGACCGCGGTAAAATGAAAACCGCATCAGGACGAGTGCAACAAATGCTCGGGACGGCTCGGAAAAAACAACCAAAGAAAACCCAAAAATCTTCTGAACGGTAATCCTCAATAGACAGCACCCCGGGCAGGGTAATCGCTCAGGAGACGGTCTGCGGCATTAGAACAAAGGAAAATCGAGACGGTTAGTTGCGGCTAAGCAAGATGCTCACGGCGTTGCCGCCAAACCCTACGGCATTAATCAGTACCCTGTTGATGGTTTGGCGAACGGGTTGACTTTCGGCAAAGGGCACCCCGATAAAGGTGTTGTGCTCCATCATGAGCAGCGCCAATTCCATATTCAACATACCCGACGCCCCAAAGGTGTGGCCTATCTTCCATTTGTTGGTGGTAAGCATCGGCAGGGTATGGCCAAAGACTTTCTGAATGGCTTTGTATTCCGAGGTATCGCCTTTGAGCGTGCCCGGTGCGTGCATCACGATGGCATCTACCGTTTCCGGCGGGGTATCGTTCAGGGCCATTTGCATCGATTTTTGGAAACACTTTGCCTCTTCCGATATGGAAATGTTGTGCTCCAAATCGTCGGTAGCAAAACCAATTCCGGTGATGTAGCCGAGCGCGTGCTCCTTTTCGCCCAGTTCCAAACAGGCCATAGCGGCGCCTTCACCTAAGACCATGGCATTTTTGGTTTTGGTCAAATCAAATGCCCGGCAAGGATATGGGTTCGATTCCGACTGAGGATCCTGAGGGGTAGCATAGATTTTCAAAGCCTGCATTTGGGCTAAGGTAAAAGGGGTCAACGGGGCTTCGCTCCCGCCCACCAAAAACTTGGTCGCCATTCCTGATTGCAGCCAGGCCGCCGCATTCAAAACGGCATGCAAAGCGGTAGAACAGGTGATGGAGTGCGATATTTCGGGGCCCTGACTCTTCAAGTCGTGCGCCACCCAAGACGAGATGTTGCCCAGCGTCGTGGTGGGTGAGGTCAATGTGGCGGTCTTTCCGGTTTCCAGAAATTCCTGATGGTGCTTTTCAAACAACTGCGTGGCTCCGCGTGAGGAACCGATATTGACCCCAAAGTCATCGCCTGCCTGCCAGCCGGCCTTTTGGATGGCTTGGCGCGAGGTGAGGATGGCCATTAAAACCGTTTCATCCAGGGACTTGTACTTGATGTCTTCGCGGCGCAAGGCTTCCAACTCCCTTCTGAGGACCGCCGGAATGCAGGCGACCCATTGGTTTTTGCCTTGAAATGTTTTGGTGGTAATCCGGGTTTCAGGCGACTGATAGCGCGCCCAAATCTCTTGGGGCGTATTTCCTAACGGAGACAATGACGCTAGTGAAGTAATGGCAATTTTGGATTTCACTGTGGTGTTTTATGAGGACACAAAGGTCGTAAAACTCTTGGTTAGTTGGTGCTTCTTTGGGGTCTTTTTGGCTAAATCATGTCAACGGCCTGCTCTACGATGCGGTATACCTTTTCCAACTGTTCGTCGGTAATCACATAAGGCGGCAGGATGTAGACAATATTCCCCACCGGCCGCAGGATGACCCCGTTTTCAATAAAGAAATTATAGAGTTTGTTGCGCATGGTTCCGTAATAGCTTTCTTCGCCCTCGGTTTTGATTTCCAAGGCAAAGATGACACCGAGTACCCGGGTGGTTTTGACTTTGGGATGTTGGCTGATGCGGTTTTGAAAAGCCAAATGCTGGGCATTGACACGGGCTATGTTGTCTTGCATTTCGGGCGTTTCAAACAAACGGATGCTGGCCAAAGCTGCGGCACAACCCGTAGGATTGGCCGTAAAAGTATGGCCATGAAACAAGGCCTTGTTGGTATCATCGCTGTAGAATCCGTCAAACACTTCCTGTGTAAACGTGGTGATGGCCATCGGGATGGTGCCTCCGGTCAGCGCTTTAGACAGGCACATCATGTCGGGTTTGTTGACCAAATAATCGGTGGCAAAGGTTTTGCCGGTTTTACCGAATCCGGTCATTACTTCATCGGCGATGGTAAACACTTGGTGCTGTTGGCACAGGGCTATCATTTGGTCCAGGACTTCGGGCTGGTACATGACCATGCCGGCCGCTCCCAACACCAGCGGTTCAAAAATAAACGCGGCGTATTCGCCCGTGGTAACCAAACGCTGTAAGGCGTCTAACGCCCGGGCTTCGTTACCGGCCGTCGGCACAGGAACCCGAACCACTTCGAGCAGGGAACCGCGAAACGCTTCGGTATAAAAGGTAATGCCGCTGGCCGCCATAGCGCCAAAGGTATCGCCGTGAAAGGCGTCTTCAAAGGCAATGACTTTGGTTCGCTTTTCACCTTTGTTGTAATAGTATTGCAAGGCTCCTTTTAAAGCCACTTCCACCGCAGTAGAGCCGTTATCGGAATAAAAGATTTTGTGCTGATTGGAAGGCAGTATGCTGATGAGTTTTTCGGATAGCGCTACCGCTTTGTCATGCGTAAAGCCGCCAAAGAGCACATGCTCTAAGGTGGTCAGCTGTTGGTAAATCGCGTCGGCAATCACTTTGTTGGCATGGCCAAACGGATTGACCCACCACGAAGCGATGGCATCGATATAGATCTTGTCGTGCTCATCCCAAAGCAGGGCGCCTTCGCCTTTGACAATGGCCGGCAATAACCCGATGGTTTTGTGCTGGGTATAGGGATGCCAGTTGTACAGTTGGTCTTTTTCGGATAGTGTCATGTTTTTAGAGAATAGACGGATAGATGATAGACGGATAGATGATAGACGAATAGATACTAGATGAGTCATAAAACACCGGTCTGTTGTCTCTTCGTCTTTTATCTCTCATCTTTACAGATTTAACAGGTTGTCTCTGAATTTATCGGCATAATAACGGGTTACCGTGGCATCAAAATAGGGTTCGTTATCTATTCTGCCGATGCATTTTGCTCCCGTTTTGCTCAGGATAATGGCTTCGGTGGCCTTGTTCTCATCCCCTGAAAAGAGGATTCCGGCGACGGGTATGTTTCTGCTTTTCAACGCTTCCATCGTTAGCAACGTATGATTGATGCTGCCCAAATAATGCCGGGACACCACGATGACTTTGTAGTCAGGACGAATCAAATCGATGACACAATCGGTATCGTTGAGTGGCACCAAAACCCCTCCGGCTCCTTCAATCACGAGATGATTTTGGGTCACGGGCTCTTGGATGGCTTGTACATCGATAGTGATTCCGTCTATGGCCGCTGCCCAATGCGGACTGGCAGGAGTATGCAAAGCATAGGCATTCGGATGGAAAACGGTCTTACTGTTGCTAATTTGTTTTTTGACCTTATGGCTGTCGGAGTGGTCTAAATCACCTGCCTGTATCGGCTTCCAATAATCGGCTTCCAGGGCTTCGGTTACAATGGCAGCAGCCACGGTTTTACCTACGTCGGTGCCGATTCCGGTAATGAATAGTTTCATGGATTTTTATTTGAATACAAAAGTACTCAACAATTCCAAAACTTGCGTGATTTCGGTTTCGGAATTGTAGCTGTGCAGGCAAAAACGCAGGCGTTCCTGCCCTTTGGGTACCGTAGGGGACAGTATGGGTTTGACATCGAATCTGCTTTGCTGCAATTGGGCGGCGATACTTTTTACGGTTTCATTCCCCGGTATAATAGCGCCCTGAATGGCTGATTTGCTGTAAACAAACATCGGTTTGAGTCCGAGTCGCTGCTTTTCCTGATTGAAAAAAGCGATGTTGCTCTTGAGCTGCTGTCGGGCTGCCTGTTCCTGTTCCAAATATTGGTAAGCCACTACAATAGTCGCTACGCTGTGCGGCGATAAACCGGTGGTATAAATAAAACTGCGGGCGAAATTCACCAGATAGCTTTTGAGACTGTCGCTCCCCAAAACGGCTGCTCCGTGGCAACCCAGCCCTTTGCCAAAGGTCATGATGCGGGCAAAAACCTGCTGGTGCAACCCTAAGCTTTGTGCCAGTCCTTCGCCTTGTTCGCCAAAGACTCCCAAAGCATGGGCTTCGTCAAGAACCAGGTAGGCGTTGTACTTTTCTGTCAGTGGAACCAATTCTCCTAAGTTAGGGCAATCGCCGTCCATGGAGAAAACACTCTCTGTGACCACATAGACTTCAGCGGATTCAGACCGGTAGCGTTGCAACAAACGTTCCAAATCAACCGTATCGTTATGTTCAAACTTATAGGCTTTGGCTTGGCTCATCCGGATGCCGTCACGGATGGAGGCATGACAGAGTTCGTCATACAGAATCACATCGCTCCGTTGGGGCACCGCACTGAAAAAGCCGACATTGGCATCGTACCCGGAATTGAAAATGAGTGCGGCTTCGGCTTGGTGAAACTGGGCTATATCCCTTTCCGCTGTGGCATACAACGGGTGATTCCCTGAAATCAAGCGCGAGCCGGTAGCGCCGTTGCTCAGGAGGTTGTAATCCGTCAGGTAGTGGTGCGCGGCTTTGAAAAGGCGCTCGTTACGGGCAAAGCCGAGGTAATCGTTGGAGGTAAAATCCACCAACAGCTTTCCCACAGGCAATTGGCGCAAGGCGTTCTCAGCTTGGCGTTGGTCCAGTTTGGCCTGAAGGGATTTTGGGAATTTCATCAGTACAAATATAAGAAAAGCAGAATGATTTTTGAGCCTAGCTGGGAGGGACATCCCTGAGCTTGTCGAAGGACAAAACAAAAGAGGGCTTCGTCGGGTTCGCTATGAAGTCAACTAAAAAGCCCAATCTCATTTTAGAACGAGATTGGGCTTTTTTCATTTATTGCAAATCGGGTTAGTCAGCCAACACGATTACTTTGTTGTCCTTCATTTCGATAGTTCCAGAATTGATTTCCAAAAGGTAGTTTTGGTCATTTACTTTGGTAAATTTACCAGCAACCTCTTTATCAAACTTAAAACCGGCGGCTTCAATTTTGACAACGCCATGTTTTAAGATAGAAACTATAGGCGCGTGGTTGTTCAAGATTTGGAACGAACCATTAACACCCGGCAAGGAAACCGAAGTTACTTCGCCTTTGAATAAGGTAGCTTCCGGTGATACTATTTCTAAAATCATAATTATTTAGTGTTCAGTGCTCAGTGCTCAGTGCCCAGACTGAATACTGAACACTGATAACTGATGACTATTTTTTATGCTTCCGCTAACATTTTTTGACCGGCTTCGATTACATCTTCGATAGTTCCTTTCAAGTTGAAAGCCGCTTCCGGAAGGTGGTCTAATTCCCCGTCAATAATCATGTTGAATCCTTTGATGGTATCTTTGATATCAACCAATACTCCAGGGATACCGGTAAACTGCTCCGCTACGTGGAATGGTTGAGACAAGAAACGTTGTACACGACGTGCACGTGATACCGCTAATTTATCTTCTTCAGACAACTCCTCCATACCTAGGATGGCGATGATATCTTGTAATTGTTTGTATTTTTGAAGAATCTCTTTTACTCTTTGTGCACAATCATAGTGCTCGTTTCCTAAGATCAACGGAGTAAGGATACGAGAAGTAGAATCCAATGGATCTACCGCAGGATAGATACCTAACTCAGCAATTTTACGAGACAATACGGTAGTAGCATCCAAGTGGGCAAAAGTAGTTGCCGGTGCCGGATCCGTTAAGTCATCCGCAGGTACGTATACCGCTTGTACTGAAGTAATAGATCCTTTTTTAGTAGAAGTAATACGCTCCTGCATCGCCCCCATCTCGGTAGCTAATGTTGGTTGGTATCCTACCGCTGATGGCATACGTCCTAATAACGCCGATACCTCAGAACCTGCTTGTGTAAAACGGAAGATGTTATCCACGAAGAAAAGAACGTCTTTTCCTTGGTCAGAACCAGCTCCGTCACGGAAGTACTCTGCGATAGATAATCCTGAAAGGGCTACACGAGCACGAGCTCCGGGTGGCTCATTCATTTGTCCGAATACGAAAGTCGCTTTTGATTCTCTCATACCCGGTTTGTCAACTTTAGACAAGTCCCATCCTCCATTTTCCATAGAGTGCATGAATTCTTCTCCGTATTTGATAATGCCTGACTCTAACATCTCACGAAGCAAGTCATTTCCTTCACGGGTTCTTTCTCCTACTCCTGCGAATACAGATAGACCTCCGTGCCCTTTGGCGATATTGTTAATCAACTCCTGAATCAATACCGTTTTACCTACTCCGGCACCACCGAACAATCCAATTTTACCTCCTTTTGCGTAAGGCTCAATCAAGTCGATTACTTTAATTCCGGTAAATAAAACTTCTGTTGAAGTTGATAAATCTTCGAATTTTGGCGCTTGTTTGTGGATTGGCATCCCGTTAGCTCCTTCTTTTGGTAAATCTCCTAAACCGTCGATAGCGTCTCCTACCACATTGAACAAACGTCCGTAAACATCTGCCCCGATTGGCATTTGGATTGGAGCTCCTGTAGCGTGTACATCAGTTCCTCTGCTCAAACCGTCGGTTGAGTCCATGGAGATAGTACGTACTGTGTTTTCTCCAATGTGAGATTGAACTTCAAGTACTAACTTTGAACCATTTTTATTAATGATTTCTAATGAGTCATAAATTTTAGGTAACTCAACATCTTTAGTATCAAATACTACGTCTACTACCGGACCGATGATTTGGGAAACTTTTCCTATTGCTTTTGACATGGTTTATGTATTTATTAAATAGCTGTTTAGGTTTGAAAAAAACACCTCTTTTTTCAGAGCGCAAAGGTAAATTTTCTATTTTAAAAATCAATACTTAAACTAAGTTTTTTTGTTTATTTTTTTGCATGATTGGCAACCGAAATGAATTTAATCCTGTTGTAAAACAAAAAAACCGCCGGTTTTGACCGGCGGTTTTGCATATAATCTATTTTTCGGATTAGAAATTATTCGGATCCTGCGGATATAAGATTCTGTATTTCCCCAGATTTACTCCTTTAAAATTAGAGCCGTATTTTTCGTTGATGGCTTCCAAAAACTTGTTGGCAATTAAGGCATAGCCTTTCGGGCTTGGGTGTATCCCGTCAAGCGAGAACGTATTTCCGGTAACATAGGTAGCGGTCATGGTGTAGCCATTACCTACAATTCCTCCATTTTTAAGTTGGTCCATCACTGCTTTGGCATCCACAAAAGCCAAATCATTCGTTTCAGATGCTTCAAAAATGGCAGCATTGTACGCATCGGTAGCATCGCGAACTTCGGTGATTTCTTCTTTTGACAGTACCCATTTATCCGCTAAAGGCACCGAAACCCCATTGACCTGATACGGATTGCCTCCTACTAAAGTCCCTATAAAAGCTCTCGCCGGCAATACCACTAAATCCTCAGCCGTAGCCTGACGGTAAGACGGTATTCCATAAGGGGTTAGATCTGTCAAATAACTATCAACTATTACAACTGCATTATCCGCTCCGGGATGAAAGGCAATTGTTCTTCTAGCTGCTTCATCAGCTGAAATGAATCCATTGGATAAGGCTAACTGAAGGGCTCCGTTGTACAATCCATATCCATTGGTTGTGTTCATCAAAAGACTTATCGTAGCGGCATCAAGCGGAACCGGGTTGTAAGGTACTGTAGTAAAATAAGGTAAGGTACTTACGTAAGGTAAGTTGGCCACTACCCCTTTTCTGCCTCCGGCGGAAAGTTGTGCTGCCATGTCACTGTACACTGCCTGAAAGGTTGCAGGTGGTGTAATCGGATTGGTTCCGTCTCCTCCTGAAGTAGCATATCCTAAAACATCATTTCCACCTATCCACAAAGAAAAGAATGTTGGGTCCTGCGCTAAAGCATCTTCCAAAACGGTAGCTGTAGCGGAAGAGGCAAACCTTCCGAAGTACGGATTGGCCGCAGCATATCCTGAATAGCCCAAATGAATAGCTTTGGCTCCCGGAATTCCCATATTATTAAACGGTCCGGTCAGATGTGCCGTGATATCCGTACCGGATATCCCTGTAACAGGAACCGGTGTACTGTTTGCTGCGTTAAAATACAATCGGGTACCGAATCCGGGAACCTGAACTCCCCCCATCGAAAACCCTCCTATGTTGTCGTCCGACATCCAAGGTGTGGTAAAGTCACCGCCTCCCACTAATGCAAACTGAGTTGCCATGATATTCGGATAGGCATTTTGCTGCCCCGCTTTGAATAAGGCTCCGTCACTATACCCTGCCGCGAAAGAATCTCCCAACGCCACATATTTAGAGAAATCGGCCGTACCTGCTGTTAGCGGCGACCCGTCATTTGAATTCGGATCGGCCACCGCATCATCGCTACTGTTACATGCTACAAAGGTTAACGAAACCAATAATAGCCATTTGAAATTTTTTATCATAACTTTCATATTGTATTGTTATCGTTTTACGGGTTAATGGTTAATGAAGCAAAATACTGCTGACCGATTAATCCGGCTCCAAGCACTTGTTGGTACTCTTTTCCGCCGATATTGGCCGCTCCTATTTTAAGAACAGATTTCAATTTCGGAATACCATAATTGATTTGGGCATCAATAACCGTAGCGGCATCAATCATCCCATCAACAAAAGTAGATTGCCACAAGTATTCACTGTTCCATCTTCCGCTTACATTGAATCCAAAGTTTTTGAACAGGTTGTCATTTCCTACGGATAGTTTTACGCGGTGTTTCGGAGTATTGAACCCGGCTTCAAAACTTGGATCTTTCGCTTGGTCAAAATCAAACTGCGCATAATTATAATTGGCGGTTACTTCAAAGTTTTTAGGCAATTTTTTAACTACGCCCACCCCGAAACCTAAGGAATGGATTTCAATATCTGTATTAGTATACAATTGGTAATTTCTGGTGTTCCCGTTAAGGATAGCGTGTACGGATTGTGAAGCCAAGTCAGACATTCCCGGTTCCGGCATAAAGGCAGGTGAATCGGTTGCTGTTCCATAATAAGGCGCTACCACTGTTAAGTTTCCTAAGAAGTTATTATAGATATTGTAGTACGCATTAATATCAAAAGAGAATCCTTTGAATTGACCGCGGTATCCTAAATCAAATGCTTTAACCGTTTCAGGTTTAACGTAGTTAGCATTTGTCTTTTTCAACAATCCGGCAGCTGTAAAAGGATCTGAAGCAGCTAAGGCTGCAAACGCCTGAACTGATTCTGCTGTATAAGAATTGTTATAGGCATTGACTCCCGTCATGATTGCCGTAGCGCCATTCGCATAATCCTGCCCGTGGTTCGCCGCATCATTACTTACAGGCAATGTTTCTGTATAACGGGTCAAGTTATCAGGAGCCGAACCGATTAACACGGCGTTTCCAACATTAAACCCAATGTATTGATCCTGTGTCGTTGGGTTTCTAAAACCGGTTTGGAATGAACCTCTGAAGGTATGATTTTTTTGTTCTCCGGCTGAATACACTGCTGAGATTCGAGGAGAATAACTACCGTCAAAATTTTGTGATTTATCATAACGGATGGATCCTGTCAACTTCAATCGGTCTTCCATTAACTTCTTTTGAAGTTGCGTATACATTCCGTACTCATCGTATTTAATTGTACTTCCACCATCGGTGTAAATTCTACCGTGTGAGTTCAATTGGTACTCTCTGTAAGAACCTCCAACCTGAATTTCGGCTATCTTAATTACATCTTTGAAGTTGTAATTCACATCTGAATGGTAAATTTTGGAGTTGTCCACCAACTTAGAGCCGGTTAACACATCCGGATCAGCAATAACGGTGTTAAATGCCGATTTGAAAGCATCTGTCCCCGGTATTAATCTTCCGGTATCCGCTGTAGCTCTGGCTATATTGTGTGCCTGCTCAGGGGTAGCTCCTCCCAAGGTTGACTGAATAAAAGCTCCTGCATACTGACCAAACCAGGTTTTGTCATCTTTCCAAGCTCTGTTGATATTGATTCCGGTGAATAACATATCATAGGATCTTCCACCATCTTCATTGGTGGTATACCCTCTAAGGAAGAAATTTTTGCCTTTGAATTCAATTTTATGCTGCTGCATAAAAAATCCGTTCAAATAGTATCTGTTTGCTCCCTGATACACGGTATTTCCGAAACCGAATTTGGATTGCCAGATAATTTCCAGATTTTCATTAGCAAAAGGTCTTATGTGCAGGGAAAAATCAATTTTAGCATTTTTTACCCGATTGTCTGTTAAGTCCACTTCATTATAACCGGTTCTGCTCACATTAGTGCTCGGAAGTAAATTCACCGCCGAAGCCGGAATCAATCCTAAAGCCGCTAAGGATTGACCAACCCCTTTCAGGTTTGTCGACACCTCATCTCCATAAACATTTATACCATTATAGTTGTAATAACTTCTGTCTAATCCCACATTATTGGTCAGGTCTTTATCACGATAATCAGTAGCATACCAATCGGTTCCTTTCATAAAAGTAAAGTTGGCTTTGGCTGCAAAATGGTCGTCAAATTTATGCGATACTCTCACCCCATAATCAACGTAATCGTGAACCCCTGCCGCTTTTTGACTGGTCTGTCCATATTTCACATAAGCCGAAATTCCTTCGCTATTGAATGGATTCTTACTGTTCATAAATAAAATTCCATTGAAAGCATTGGCTCCGTACAAAGCTGATGATGCTCCCGGAAGCAATTCGACATTGGCCAAATCCAATTCGGAAACACCTATAAGATTCCCCAACACAAAATTTAACAAAGGAGAGGAGTTGTCCATCCCATCCACCAATTGCATAAAACGTGTATTTGCTACGGTAGCAAATCCTCTGGTATTGATGGATTTGAATGACATACTGCTGGTATTCATCTGCACCTCTTTCAAATTTTCCAATCCGTCATAAAACGTTGGCGAAGCAGTTCTTTTCAGCTCTTTCACACCAAATCTTTCAATAGTAACCGGCGATTCTTTAATGCGCTCAGGCGTTCTGGAAGCCGAAACCACAATCTCTTCTAATTTGGTTTCTTCTTCCCCCAACACTACAGTCACCTTTTGATTGGGAGTTGTAATGTTTACTTTTTGAGCGGCATAACCCACGCTTGAAACTTCGATTTCAAAAGGAGGTTTAGCTGTAGTAGACAAACTGAAATTTCCGTCGCTATCCGTAACCGTTCCGGCACCCTGCCCTACTATTTTGACATTAGCTCCGGAAACCGGCTGATTTTTGCTGTCTTTTACCGAACCTGAGATTGAAGTTTGCGCAAAACTTATGCTGCAAAAAAACAATGAAAGGATAAATAAATAAATTTTCATTTGGTTTTAAATTTTGTTGGTTTATGGAACCAATGTACAAATATTTCCTTTAGATTATCAAAAAAACAGTCATATTTTTAACAATAATACAACCAAAACGTTTTTTCTTGCTAATGCTTCAATACTCTTTCTTTAAGTTATTATTAACAATTCGATACTATCGCTAAAAAAAATACTATGCATACATATAAAAATTGAATTCTATTGCATTAATCACAAAAGTTACAGCATAAAAAAAGCGGAATAAAATTCCGCTTTGCTTATTGTATATAACCTTTATTCTACAGTTACTGATTTGGCTAAATTTCTAGGCTGATCCACATTACACTCCCGCATAACCGCGATGTGATAAGACAGCAATTGCAGTGGAATAGTCGTGATTAACGGTGATAAGGCATCGGAGGTTTCAGGGATTTCAATCACGTGATCCGCCAATTCTTTTACCTGAATATCCCCCTTAGTTACAACAGCGATAATTTTCCCGCTTCTGGATTTAATTTCCTGAATATTGCTAACCACTTTATCATAGTGCCCTTGCTTAGGCGCGATGACCACCACCGGCATTTGCTCATCAATCAAGGCTATCGGGCCATGTTTCATTTCAGCTGCCGGATAACCCTCGGCATGGATATATGATATTTCTTTTAGTTTCAAAGCTCCTTCTAAGGCTACCGGGAAATTATAACCTCTTCCCAGATAAAGACAATTGGATGCGTCTTTGAACTTGGCTGCTATTTCTTTGGCCTTCTCATTGGACTCTAATGCTTCGCGTACCTTTTCCGGAATTACTTCCAACTCCTGTAGGTATCTGTGGAAGTCGGAATTGGAAAGGGTTCCTTTCGCTTTAGCCAAACGCAAGGCAATCATGGTCAACACCGTAATTTGTGTAGTGAATGCTTTGGTCGAAGCCACCCCAATTTCAGGACCGGCATGAGTATATGCTCCGGCATGTGTTTCTCTGGAGATGGAAGAACCTACCACATTACAAACTCCGAATACAAAAGCACCTTTTTCTTTAGCCAGTTTAATGGCCGCCAAAGTATCGGCAGTTTCACCAGATTGTGAGATGGCAATGACTACGTCATCTTTATTGATAATCGGATTTCTATAACGGAATTCAGAAGCATATTCTACTTCAACCGGAATACGGGTAAATTCTTCGATTATGTATTCGGCCACCAAACCGGCATGCCATGAGGTTCCGCAAGCCACTATCAAAATGCGTTGGGCATGGAGGAATTTTTCCAAATTGTCTTCTACCCCGGCCATCTGAATAATTCCCTGATTGGCCAGCAATCTTCCGCGGTACGTATCTTTAATCACGTTCGGTTGCTCGTAGATTTCTTTGAGCATGAAATGATCGTAGCCACCTTTTTCAATTTGCTCCAAATTCATCTGAAGCTCCTGAATGTAAGGATCTACCAACGTGTCGTCTTTGATTTTTCTGATTTTCAATGGCTTGTGCAAACGTATAATGGCCATTTCTTCATCTTCCAAATAAATCGCATTGGAAGTGTATTCAATAAACGGGGAAGCATCAGAAGCAACAAAATACTCATCTTGTCCAACTCCAATCGCCAAGGGGCTTCCCAAACGGGCCACCACAATTTCATCAGGATTTTCTTTGTCAAAAACACAAATGGCGTAAGCTCCAACCACCTGATTTAAGGCTACCTGAACCGCTTTACCCAGCTTTAAATTTTCTTTCTTTTTAACTTCTTCAATCAAATTGACCAATACTTCTGTATCGGTATCCGAAGCAAAAGTATAGCCTCTGTTGAGTAACTCTTTTTTCAACGGTTCATAATTTTCTATGATTCCGTTGTGAATGATTACCAGATTCCCGGAATTGGAAAGGTGGGGATGCGAATTAATATCGTTAGGCACTCCATGCGTAGCCCAGCGAGTATGCCCCATTCCTATAGTTGCATTTGAAGCAACAATTTCTTTTGATTTTGCTTCAAGATCAGAAACCTTACCTTTAGTCTTAGCTATTTTAAGCGTTTTATCATTGCTGTCATACAACATGATTCCGGCACTGTCATATCCTCTATATTCTAATCTTTTTAATCCCTTTATTATAATCGGATAAGCTTCTCTGTATCCAATGTATCCAACAATTCCACACATAATTCTGTATATTAATTAGATTCCGGTTTTGTATAATAAATTTGAAGTTTTAATCGCTTTTCGTAATCCGGATCCCCAAACGGAATATTAGCCCCGTATAAAATGGTTCCCAACGGATTCATGACCGATGAATACGGCGCGCTGATTACCGCATCGGAGCCCGGATTTTGTCTTTTGGAAAAAGAGGTCACGTTAGCGATATTTTCAGTCACAATCAACCCAAGGTTCACGTTAGTAGAATCGTATACAATTAAATTTCTGATATGACTGGTCAATCTGATTCGGTATTTGTATGCCCGTTCTATACTATTATCGCCACCATTCACCACTGTTCCGTCCTGATTCATATAAATCCCACCAAAGACGTATTTATTGTATTTTGGATAGAAACCGTTTGTGGTGAAATCCAACGTGTAATCCGCCAAAACCTTTTTATTTTTTATATCATACAAATAGACGCGGTTGGCATCTTTGGAATTCAGCATTTTGGATTGATCTACAAAGAAGGTAAGATTGGCTTCGTTGATTAGCCATCGGTTTTTGGTAGAGTGGTATTCCGGTGAACCAGCCGGCAGTCCCTGAACCAAAGGATATCGCAAATCATCCAATTCATCAGAAACGCCATTAGTCGTATTTACTTTTATATACATCAGGTTTCCAAAGCTGTCTTTTATCTGATTTCCTACACCATCTGTAGCGATGACGTATTTGTAATTATCTTCCGAATCAAAAAGTTTTATAACAGCCATAGAACCAACTCCTCCTTTAACATAGAGTCTTGAGGCTTGTGCTCCGGTATTGCTCATGGCGGCATTATAATCCGCATTTCTTACCGTATTCAACAGACTTACTGAATTCCCTGTTAAATTCAAAACAAAGGTTTTGTTTACTCTTGGATAAGTATAAGTCGCCGGACTAGAACCTGCTACCAATGTTTTTTTATCTTCCGAATAATACATGGTCACTTTTCCGGCGGCAAAATTAATCATGGCCATATTTCCGGGGTTTCCGTTTTCAGTTTTGAAATACAATCCTCTAAAGTAGTCTTTGAATACTTCATTACTGGTTAATTTTCCGCTGGGAGCATTCAGAATTAAATCATTGAAAACCGCTTTATTCAAATGCAAACGCAAAGAAGGAACTGAGCGTGTATACACCGGTGTTACACCATCATCATCGAGCACACTGGTTTTGTGTTCTCTTTCATCAAAATAAAAATTTTCATTTTCATGACCATCTGCGTTTAACGGATTGGTTGTCGGCAGGTCATTCAACGCTATCCCAATTTTGTTTGCATCAATTAAGCCATCCTGACTGGTATAAAATAATTGTTGTACACCAAACGACTGATCGGGATCATAATCTCTCAAATAGTAGCCTGAACGATACACACTTAATTTGAACTTAGCCGCCGGATTAGGAACGGTTTGGGTATTTACCTTTTCTCCGTAAATGGAATCTAATACATAAGGTGTTACACCATCTGTTATTGTAGCTCCTTCCGGAACATGTTTAAAATAAGGAATTTCCACAATTACGCTATCAACAGACGGTAATACCTGATAATTCGTAGGGTCGGTATTGTTGAATGTAGTCGTCAAATTCGCATCTGCGATAGCTACCTGCGTCACAAAATTAGCATGTGTATTTCCAAAAGCCCCATCATTATAGAAACCCAAGGCATTTATCGGTAAATTATTAGACGATGTGTTTCCTAAATCCTGATTGTAGGCAGACAGTTTGGCATCTGAGTATTCCGAAAATCCATAGTGATCATCCCCCACAATGTTTGTTCCCAACTCATCAAAATCCTTATCACAGGCAACAAAAAGAGAGGAAAGTATTCCAATTACTAAAACTGGGCGTAAAATGGTTTTTTTGTACATAAAATTTAATGGTATTAAGCAAGCATACTTTTGTAAAAACCGGTGTAAGCTTCGGCAAATTTATCTTTCGAGGCGAAAGGTAAAAAAGGTTTTCCTGAAGATTCTATAATTTTTGTTAAACTTGGAGACAGGTTTTCCGAAGCGATGATTACCCCGTCAGAATGTTTTACTGAAGCTGCAATGAGGTTCTCGTAATTAGGCACCTCCAGTTCTTTGACCGCTTCATGAGGGATGCTGTCAAATTTTATTTTGTTAATCATTTCCATGTCTAAATTCCCCTCAAACGATTGACTATAAATGGAAGAAACGATTTTTGTTTCCGAAAACAACGCTTCGTCTTTGTAGTAATGTTTCATATAAATCGGCAACAAACCGGCCATCCAGCCGTGTACGTGTATGATATCAGGAACCCAATTTAGTTTCTTAACGGTTTCCACAACCCCTTTCGCAAAGAAAATAGCACGCTCGTCATTATCAGGATACAAAACACCATCTTCATCACTGAACGTGGCCTTGCGTTTAAAATATTCATCGTTGTCAATAAAGTAAACTTGTATTCTTTCTTTTGGAATGGATGCCACTTTGATAATCAGGGGCATGTCTAAATCATTTACTACTAAATTCATTCCCGACAATCGGATCACTTCGTGCAATTGATGTCTTCTTTCGTTGATATTCCCATATCGCGGCATAAATATTCTTATTTGTCCTCCCTGATCATTAATCATTTTTGGCACATCATACGACATTAAAGAAACCTCATTTTCAGCCAGATAAGGCACAACCTCAGATGATACATACAATATCCTCTTATCTTCCATAACTTATTTTACTTTATTTATTGGCAATAAAAAACAGGCAAAAGTACAAAAATTTATGCAGTTATTTATGAAAATAGTAAGTTTGCAACTCATTTACCGAAAGCCAATGCGCATTTTTAACACTCAAAATGAATTAGTTTCACATCTGACTTCTGTTTCGAACGCAACTACGGCTATTGGTTTTGTGCCTACCATGGGTGCGCTACACGACGGACATCTTTCCCTGATACAGGAAGCTCTGCTTCAGAACGAATTGGTTGTGGTCAGTATTTTTGTCAATCCTACCCAATTTAACAATGCGGAAGATTTGGCCAAATATCCCAGAACTTTGGAAAAGGACATTGCCAAAATCAAAACCGTTTCCGATTCAATTATTGTATATGCGCCCAGCGTAGAAGACATTTACAAAGGCAAAACGGTTTCACAGCACTTCGATTTTGACGGACTCGAAAATCAGATGGAGGGCCGTTTTCGTCCCGGCCACTTTGACGGGGTGGGTACTATTGTAAAGCGTCTGTTTGAAATTGTAAAACCGACTCATGCCTATTTTGGAGAAAAAGATTTTCAACAGCTGCTCATTGTCAAAAAAATGGTCGCCAAAAACAAGATTCCTGTCAACGTAATCGGCTGCCCGATTTTCAGAGAAGCTAATGGTCTGGCTATGAGTTCCCGCAACGAAAGACTGAGCGAAAAAGAAAGAAATGAAGCCGCCATTATTTACAAAACCTTAAAAGAAGCCAAACACCTTTTCGCAACAAAATCGGCTCAGGAGGTTGCCGAATTTGTGACCCGCACTTTTGCCGATCAAAAAGAATTTGAACTCGAATATTTTCAGATTGCTGACGAAACTACTTTACAACCTTGTATCCGAAAAAATAAAGCCAAAAAATACCGTGCCTTTATTGCTGTTTTTGTCAACAATATTCGATTGATAGACACCATTTCACTAAATTAATTTACCTTTGCCCCATGCAAATTGAAGTAGTAAAATCCAAAATTCACCGTGTAAAAGTTACCGGTGCCGATTTGAATTATATCGGCAGCATTACCATTGATGAAACACTGATGGAAGCCTCCAATATTATCGAAGGCGAAAAAGTATCTATTGTGAACATCAATAACGGGGAGCGCTTTGACACCTATGCCATCAAAGGTCCGAAAAATTCCGGTGAAATCACCCTCAACGGACCGGCCGCCCGAAAAGTGCATAAAGGAGACATCATCATTATCATGTCGTATGCTTTGATGGATTTTGAAGAAGCCAAAACCTTCAAACCTTGGCTTGTTTTTCCCAACGAGACTAACAATTCACTTCAATAATCTTGAAAATCCAATTAGGCAAATGGCTCTCTATAGTGCTCCCGATTTTATTGGGCGTTTTTTTGACTGTTTATACCTATAATAAATTTTCGGCTGAAGAAATTGAAATCATCAAAAGCAAATTCAAAAACGCCAATTATTACTATGTTTTTTTAGCTGTTGGAGTTGGTTTCATTGGCAATGCCTTAAGAGCCTACCGCTGGAAATACATGCTCGATCACTTGGGCTACCATTCTACTTTTCAGAACAATTTTATGGCAGTAAACATTGGGTATCTGCTGAATCTGTCCGTACCCAAATCAGGTGAAATATCCAGAGCGGTAATTGTCAAAAAATACAACGGTATTCCCTTCGATAAGGGGTTTGGCACTATCGTAGCCGAAAGAATCATAGACTTGTTTTTTCTGTTATTTTTCATGTGTTTGGCTGTGGTATTGCAGTTTAACATTGTCAAAGCATTTATACTGGACAAAATCCCATTCAAACTGTTGCTTTTAACCACGGTTACCGGCATAGTTTGTCTGGTTGTCATGATAGCGATTTACAAGCGTTCCAAACTTAAAATGGTTCTTGCCTTCAAAGAAAAAATTACCGGCTTGAAAGAAGGGGTTATGAGTATTTTTCACATGGAAGAAAAATGGACCTACCTTTTCCAAACCGTTTTAATTTGGATTTCTTACCTAGTTACTTATTACTTTGCAACCAAAGTAATTCCGGAAACTTCGGTTTTAGGTGTGGGCGCTATCATCACTTCTTTTGTAGTGGGAAGTATTGCCATTGCATTCACCAACAGCGGCTTTGGCTCTTATCCGTTTCTCACCTCAAAAGTACTGTTATTTTATACCATTGCCGAAACGGCCGGAAATGCCTTTGGCTGGATTATATGGACTTCGCAAATGCTTTTGGTCTTAATCCTGGGGTTACTGTCCTTTTTATTCCTGCCGATTCTGAACAGAAATAAATAATTTTGTTATCTTGCTTGTCGATTTAACAAAAGGCTGTTTAACCTTAAACCCTATCCATGAAAAAGCTGTTTTTATTCTTTATAGCACTTTGCTGTCATACCGGTTTTTCTCAAAAGACCATATTAGACACCATATCTTCCCAAAAACTCAACGAAGACCGTGAAATAAAAATAGGGTTGCCGCCGTCCTATCAAAAAAACCTCAAACAGAGTTATCCGGTATTGGTTTTATTGGATGGTGATTTTCTTTTTGATCCGTTTCAGGGCGCGCTGAGCTACGGCTATTATTGGGATGATTTGCCTGAAGTTATTATCGTGGCCATCAGCCAAAACAAAAACAACGAACGTGAGGCCGACTGTGCGACGGAACCGACTACCGGTTTGCCGGATGAAAAAGGAGAAAAATTCTTTGAGTTTATCGGAATGGAGCTACTACCTTATGTTCAGAAAAATTTCCGCTGTGCTCCGTTCAGAATGATTGCCGGTTTAGATACCACTGCCGGATTTATGAATTGTTATCTCTACAAAGACGACCCGATATTCAACGCTTACATTTCAATGAGTCCTGAGCTGCCCGCCGGAATGGAAGAACAAATTCCGGAAAGACTGGCTGCTATTCAAAAGCATATTTTCTATTACCAGTCCTCGAGCGACGGCGATGTTAAAAAAATGCGCACCCGTATTCAGGCTATGGATGAAGCCATCAAAAAAATCAAAGTTCCGACACTGAATTATCTTTACGATGACTTCAAAGGGGCTTCCCATTATTCCTTGGTGCTACACTCTATTCCAAGTGCTTTGTATCAAATATTTTCGGTTTACCAACCCATTTCCACCACAGAATTTCAGGAAAAAATTGCTCCTCTGCCATCGGGTTATGTAGACTACTTGGTAAAAAAATATGACATACTGGAAAAAGCACTGGGTCTCAAAGTTCAAATTCGTCTGAACGATTTCAAAGCTATAGAAGCAGCTATTTTGAAAAATAAAGCCTATGCCGAATTTGACCAATTGGCCCAATTGGCCAATAAAAACTACCCAAAAACCATGTTGGCCAATTACGAATTAGGCCAGATGTATGAAAAAACAGGCGATGTTGCCAAAGCCGTAAAATCCTATCAAAACGCTTTTCAACAACTGGAAATAGGCGATTTGACGAAAGACATGATGCTGGAAAGAGCGGATGAATTGAAAAAAAATCTACCTAAAAAAGGCAAAAAAGGTAAGGAAGAACCGGTAGTGGAAGAAACTCCGCCTGCTGATGCTGCTCCGACAGAAACCCCAACAACAGATACTCCTCCGGCTGAAACACCGACAGAAGAGAAAAAACCATAAGAATGTCCAAACTTAAAACTACTTTTTTTTGTCAGAATTGCGGAGCCCAATACGCCCGATGGCAGGGGCAATGCAACTCGTGCAAAGAATGGAATACCATTGCGGAAGAAATTATTCAAAAAGAAGAAAAAACCAGTTGGAAACCTTCCGCTACTGAAGCTAAAAGAGTTTCAAAGCCACTGAAAATAAAAGAAATTGACTCGACGCAGGAAGTGCGAATGGATACTACTGACGGCGAACTGAACCGGGTATTGGGCGGAGGTATCGTACCGGGTTCCTTGATACTTTTGGGAGGTGAACCGGGTATCGGAAAGAGCACCCTGTTGTTGCAGATTTCTTTAAAATTGCCTTATAAAACCTTATACGTTTCGGGAGAGGAAAGTCAGAAGCAAATTAAAATGCGGGCAGAACGCATTAACCCCAACAGTGAGAATTGTTTGATTCTGACCGAAACCAAAACCCAAAACATCTTCCGCCACATTGTAGAGGTGGAACCCGATATTGTCATTATCGATTCGATTCAAACCCTGCATACCGATTTTATTGAATCCACCGCCGGGAGCATCTCTCAAATAAGAGAGACTACTGCTGAGCTGATTAAGTTCGCCAAGGAAACCAACATTCCGGTCATCCTGATTGGCCACATTACCAAAGACGGCAATATTGCCGGTCCTAAGATATTGGAACACATGGTCGATACCGTATTGCAGTTTGAAGGCGACCGAAATCACGTGTACCGTATCCTGCGCTCACTCAAAAACCGTTTCGGTTCTACTGCCGAATTAGGCATTTACGAAATGCAGGGTTCGGGTTTACGCGAAGTATCCAATCCTTCCGAAATCCTGATTTCGCACCGCGAGGAAGAACTTTCGGGAACTGCCATTGCTTCCACACTCGAAGGCATGCGTCCGCTGATGATTGAAATTCAGGCCCTGGTTTCTACTGCCGTATATGGCACACCGCAACGCTCTACCACCGGATACAATGCCAAAAGACTGAATATGATTTTGGCTGTTTTGGAAAAACGCGCCGGTTTCCGCTTGGGAACCAAAGACGTTTTCCTGAACGTAACGGGAGGGATTTCAGTAGACGACCCGGCCATCGATTTGGCTGTCGTAGCTGCGATTCTTTCTTCCAATGAAGATATCGCGGTAGGCAAAGACGTGTGCTTTGCCGGAGAAGTCGGTTTATCAGGAGAAATCCGTCCGGTGAACCGTGTAGAACAGCGCATACAGGAAGCGGAAAAGCTAGGCTTTGCTACTATTTTTGTATCTAAGTACAACAAAATTGCCATCAAAAATCCACTGATTAAAATCGTTTTGGTTTCCAAAATTGAAGAAGTCGTGGAACAATTGTTTGGGTAAATTACAGCGTTTGATATACTAAAAACACCAAAAAGTCGTTATCCGTTTAGCTAAAATTTGTTTTATGAAATCGAAACTACTTGTCTTGTTGTTCTTTTTCTCTCTGTTCCTATCCTGTTCCCAGCAGGGTCATTACAGCGTTTTTGACACTTTTGGAGAAGACAACCGTTGGAATCAAACCGACACCAAAACCTTTGATTTCGAAATCACAGACGAAAGCAAGCCGTATGACATCACGTTTAAATTCAGTCACGTTTACGATTACCAGTTTGCCAGTGTACCGCTGACTTTTGTTATAGAATCCCCCAACGGTCAAAAAGAAACTCTCCCTGTCGATTTAAAAATCAAGGATGCCTCCGGAAAGCAACTGGCCGATTGTTCGGGTGATGTTTGTGATTTGGTTTATCCCATCAAGAAAAAAACAAAACTTACCAAAGGAATTTATAAAATCACTGTTTCCCATCGTTTCAAAGGAGCTCCTTTTCTCCCTAATGTGATTGGGATTGGATTGAATGTGGACAGCGTACAATAGCAATGAAAACCAAAAAACAAAAAGTATTTCTCTTCCTAAAAATCAGCGGTATTCTTCTACTGCTGGGGATTGTGATGCTTTTTGTGTTTCGGAATACGCTTTTAAATAAAGTCATTCACCGTATCGACAGTAAACTTGACCGTGAATACCAATGTCGTTTTACCGTTGAAAAAGCCGAATTCCATGGATTAACCAATTTGGAATTTCAACAAATTTGTTTAGTGCCCAAACAAGCTGACACTTTGGTCCGCATAGACGAATTAAAAACAAGTGTCAACTTTTGGAAACTGCTTATCGGTGATGTCCAATTGGGAAAACTGGAAATCAACAAAGGCTATGTTCAACTGGTGAAAACCAAAAACGGCAGCAATTTTGACGCCTTTCTTCATTCCAAAAAAGAAAAAGACGACAGCTCCGAAGTGAATTATGCCAAACTACTGAACCGGGTTTCTTCCAAACTGTTGGACTTGGTTCCTACCGATATGAGTGTAAAAGGCTTCGCTTTTAAAATAGATGACAACGGCAATAAAGTAGTTTTTGATTTTAACCAATTGGCTTTGGCTAATAAAAAACTCAACACGCTGATTCAGGTTACTTCTGATCATTTCTCACAGCAATGGAGCATCAATGGTTTTGCGGATCCCCGCGACCGAAAAGCCGATTTACAATTCTATAATGCGGCCAACGACACGCTCAAAATACCATACCTGGATAAAAAATGGAATCTGAAAACCGGCTTTAAAGCCATTCACTTCAATCTGGAAAATCTGGCCATGGACAGTGGTGAATTGCATATTGACGGCTATGCTTCGCTACAGGATTTGGTTGTCAATCATCCTAAAATTGCCGGCAAAGATGTCGTGGTACAGAATGCCCGCTTTGATTACCACTGGATTGTTGGTTCCCGAAGTATGGTTCTGGACAGTACCTCTACGCTGCAACTGAACCAGATTAAATGCCAGCCGTATATTTCGTATACCAACGAAACCGATAAAGTGTATGCACTCAAGCTAAAGATTCAGAAGATGAAGGCCCAAGACTTTATTGTGTCCCTGCCCACCGGTTTGTTTCGCCATTTTGAAGGTATGGAAGCTGAGGGCAATTTTAGTTATGCATTGCATTTTGAGTACAACAATCACCAGCCTAACAACATCATTTTTGAAAGCAAGCTACAACCCGATGGTTTAAAAATCACCAAATACGGGGAAGCCGACCTGAATAAAATTAACGGGGAGTTTGTTTACCGGGCCATTGACAACGGTATTCCGCAACGCCCGATTGTGGTGGGGAATTCCAATGCCAATTTTACTCCGCTCAGTTCCATATCCCCTTACCTGCAAAAATGTGTACTCACCAGCGAAGACCCTTCTTTTTTTAACCACCGCGGGTTTATCACCGAAGCCTTCAAACAATCGATTGCCAAAAACATCCGAACCAGGAAATTCTCTCGCGGCGCCAGTACCATCAGTATGCAGTTGATTAAAAATGTATTTCTGACAAGAGAGAAAACCCTGTCGCGCAAACTGGAAGAAATCCTGTTGGTTTACCTCTTAGAAAACAACCACATCAGCACCAAAGAACGCATGCTCGAGGTGTATTTCAATATTATCGAATGGGGACCTAATATTTATGGCATAGGTGAAGCTTCACAGTTTTATTTCCAAAAAAGACCCGGCGATTTGAATTTGAACGAATGTCTTTTTCTGGCTACCATCATCCCGAAACCCAAAGGATTTATGTACCGCTTTGATGCGGAACATGAACTCAAATCCTTTGCGAAACAGCAGGAAACATTCCTAACCAAACTGATGCTGCGACGCAATGTATTAACCGCTAACGATACCATCGGAAACTTTCCGCTCTCCATTTCGGGGCCCGCCAAATCGTTCCTCAAACAAAAAACAGCTGCCGTCGAAACCGACAGTAGCGCCACAGACGAGTTTGAATTTTAAAACTATTTTTCAAAAATTCCTCCTGCTCTTCCAACCTTTTTACCGTTTGGACACTCTATAGAGTATACTTAATTTTTGAATTATGAAAAAACTCTTTGTATTACTCTGCTTTGTGACTGCTGTTTGTCAAGCACAAAAACCCATTTTCACCACTGCCAAAGTCAAAGCCGCTACCGTTTATTTTAATGCGGCTGAATTATCCCAAACGGCTGTTGTTACACTTCCGGCCGGTACCAGTGAAATCGTCATCAAAAACGTGGCCGATTACCTCAACGAAAACACCGTACAAATCGGAGCACCGGCAACCCTAACCGTACTGTCAGTACAGTATACGCAAAACTACCTTTCCGAATTCGAAATTGACGAAACTAATCCGTTGATTAAAAAAGTCCGCGACAGCATCAGTTGGACCGAAAAAGAAATCAAAAAAGTACAAATCGACAGTTATTCACACCAACAAACGATTGCTTTACTGGATGCCAACCAAACTGTAGCCGGAACTAACTCAGGCTTAAACGTGGCTGAGCTCATTAAATTAGTGGACTATTACAAAGCCAAACGAACCGAACTGGACAATGCCATCGTAACTTTAAAAGAAAAAGAGACCAAACTCACCGCCAAGCTCAACATCCTGAAATCAAAATTGGAAATCAACACCCAAAAAGAGGAGAAAAGTTCTAAGGGCAAGCTGATAATTCAGGTGATGAACGAAATTGCGGGAGCGGTCAACTTAGACATCAATTACATCAGTAATGCAGCCTCCTGGTCACCTTTTTATGACTTGCGTGCCGAGAACATTACTTCTCCCATCAATATGATGTACAAAGCCCAAGTATCACAGTACACCGGAATCGACTGGAAAAAAGTCAAACTTACCCTGTCATCGGGCAATCCAAATCAGAACAATCAGGCACCGCTTTTGAATCCGTGGTTTTTGCGATATTCCTATCCTCTTGCCTATCGTGACCAGTCTGAAGTGGCCGGAGTAGCCCTGCAGGAAGTGGTGGTTACAGGATACGCCCGTAAAGAGAAAAAGAACGCTTCTTCTGTCTACAAAACCGTCGAAGCTGCTATTGTAGAAAACCAACTCAACGTATCTTTTGACATTGACCTGCCTTATGATATTTTATCCAACAGCAAGCCACACAGTGTAGCGCTGAAAGAAATCAAATTGCCGGCTACTTACCAATATTATGCAGCTCCGAGAATCGAAAAAGAAGCCTTCTTGATGGCCCAAATTGAAGATTATTCCAAATACAATCTGCTGCCGGGTGATGCCAATATTATTTTTGAAGGACTGTACGTAGGCAAAACCCACATCAATCCGAATCAGACTTCAGATACCCTGAACCTGAGCATGGGAAGAGACAAAAAAATTGCCATCAAACGCGATAAAGTAGTCGACAAATCAGGTACCCGCTTTTTGTCTTCCAAGAAAGAGCAAACCTTTACTTATGACCTCACCGTCAGAAACAATAAAAAAGAGGCCGCCACTTTGTTACTGAAAGACCAATACCCGCTAAGTACGGATAAAGAAGTGGAAATCGAATTGTTGGAAAGCAACGGAGCCAAAATAGACCAAGAAACCGGTATACTCTCCTGGAATCTGAAACTGGCTCCGAATGAAACCAAAAAAATCCGAATCAGTTACAAAGTCAAATCCCCAAAGGATAAAATCATCGAGAATTTGTAAACACTCCAAACGCAACCCTTCCCGGTTGCATTTTTTCATAATGATTTGAACCTAAACTTTTTATTCCTAACTTTACGAAAAACCAATCCGTTATGAGAAAGATTTTACTTGCTGCTTTCAGCCTTATTTCTGTGGTAACTACAGCGCAAATCATAGGTTTACAAAGTTTTGCCACCGGCTTTACCTCTCCGGTCGAAATTGCCCATCCCACAAACGATGCCCGTCTTTTTGTGGTGCAGCAGGGCGGTGCTATTAAAGTGGTGAATGCCAACGGTACCGTAAACGCCACTCCTTTTCTAAGCCTAACCTCAGCCACCATTCTATCAGGGGGAGAAAGAGGACTGCTGGGGTTGGCATTTCATCCCGATTATGCCACCAACGGTTATTTTTATGTGAATTATACCCGGGCCGGAGACGGTGCAACGGTAATTGCACGGTATACAGTTTCTGCCGATCCCAATGTGGCAGATGCTTCGAGTGGTATGGTTTTACTCACCATTGCGCAACCCTTTGCCAATCACAACGGCGGGAGTGTGAAATTTGGTCCCGATGGCTATTTGTATATCGGAATGGGGGACGGAGGCAGCGGAGGTGACCCCGGTGACCGTGCCCAGAACATCAATGAAAATCTGGGGAAAATGCTCCGCTTGGATGTGAACTCGGGTTCGCCTTACGACATTCCTCCTACCAATCCTTATGTGGGCATTGCCGGTAATGACGAAATCTGGGCTATCGGGATGCGCAACCCATGGAAATTTTCGTTTAACCGATTGAATGGCGATTTGTGGATTGCCGATGTGGGTCAGGGCTCTATAGAAGAGTTGGATAAAGTAACCAGTCCGCTTCCCAATACTTTGAATTTTGGCTGGCGTTGCTACGAGGGCAATACCGTTTATGATACCTCCTCCGGCACCTGCCCCACCTATGCTGCTACCGTTGCACCCATCAATCAGTATTCCCATACTCTGGGAAGATGCTCGGTAACCGGAGGCTATGTGTATACCGGAACTAACTATCCCAATTTTCAGAACAAATACTTCTTTGCCGATTATTGTACAGCCGAAATCGGTTGGATTGACACTACCGGAGCCATCACCTGGAACTATGATGCCGGCGGTACCATTACCACTTTTGGCGAAGACAAAGACGGGGAACTGTACGTGGCCAATGGGAATGTCCTCTACAAAATCATTGACACTTCTTTGGGAATACACGACTTCAACAAAGCCGGCCTGAGTTGCTATCCGAATCCGGCACGGACCGAAATTTTCATACAAAACAACAGTGACGTTTCCCTAAGCACAGCCAAAATTTTTGACTTAACCGGAAAATTAGTTTTGACAAAATCATTGGAAAACAACCCAACGCATTCCATACCTATAGCCGACGTAACAAAAGGATTGTATTTGCTTTCGGTAGAAGACACTACCGGCAATCAATACCAATCCAAGCTCATTGTAGAGTAATTAAGGAGCCGGGTCGGGATAAAGCGCCTGAATCTTGTTGATTTCAGCCATCAGTTCAGGTGACAATACTACGTCAAATGCCGCGATGTTTTCCCGGAGCTGCGCCATAGTGGTCGCGCCAATGATGGTGGCCGTTACAAATGATTGTTGGTGTACAAAAGCCAATGCCATTTGCGTCAGCGTCAGACCGTGTGCCTGTGCCAATTCCTGATATAAAGTAGTTGCCTTGTGGCAATTAGCACTCGAATAGCGGGTAAACTGCGGAAACAGTCCCAAACGGGAAGTAGGCTGGATTCCGTTCAAATGTTTGCCGGTCAGAAAACTGAAGGCCAAAGGCGAATAGGCCAACAACCCCACATTCTCACGCAGGCCTATTTCTGACAAGCCCACTTCATACAAGCGATTCAATAAGGAATACGGATTCTGAATGGTTACAATTCGAGGCAGTTGGTGTTTTTCACTTTCACTGAGGAACTTCATCACACCATACGCATTTTCGTTGGAAACGCCAATGTGTTTTATTTTACCTTCCTTAATCAGCCCGTCATACACGGTCAATACTTCGAAGAAATTGTCCTGCCACTGTTCGTCTATTTTGGAAATTCCGCGTTGCCCGAACATGTTCATCACGCGTTCCGGCCAGTGCATTTGGTACAAATCAATATAATCGGTTTGCAGGTTTTTCAAACTGTTGTTGACCGCCTCATGAATGCTTTTTTTGGAAAAATCCAAGGGCTTGCGGATGTATTCCATCCCACGGTTCGGACCTGCAATTTTAGTGGCAATGACCAACTCCTCCCGCTTGCCGGATTGCTTTAACCAGGATCCGATATACTTTTCGGTCAGTCCCAGAGTCGCCTGGCGGGCAGCTATGGGATACATTTCGGCCGTATCTATAAAATTGATTCCGTTGGCAATGGCGTAATCCAACTGGGCGTGTGCATCGCTTTCGGTATTTTGTTCGCCAAAAGTCATGGTGCCGAGGCACACTTTACTGATTTTAATATTGGTATTGGGGAGTGTAGTATAGTTCATGGAAAGCTACTTTTTCTTTGCCCCGCAAAAGTAACAGATTGCCCGGGTAAATGCCACCCGATTAACACATTTTTTGGAAACGTTCGCCTTTGCGGAGAACGAAGCAAGGTGTTGGTGGTAAGGTTAAGTTGTGTTTGTACCGTTGCAAAAATACTTCCAATACGGTGGACAAAATAATCATAATGCATGATTGTTTTAAAGATGCACGATAATCAAGAACAACATGCTGCATTATTTTCTTCTCCACCAGTATTGTTCAACAAAAAAATCATCGTGCATCTTTTTTCTCTCCACCAATATTGAAAATCATTTTCTCCACCAATATTGGTCGCTATTTTGTCCACCAATATTGAAAACAAAAAAAGGCTCCGGATACACCCGGAGCCTTATGCTTTTGTCTGCAGTCTGTTGCTTAAAAGTCGTTCAACATTTTGGAAATCTCGTCTAACTTAGGGGTTAGAATAATCTCGATGCGACGGTTTTTGGCTTTGCCCTCAGGGGTGTCGTTGCTCATGATAGGTGCAAATTCCCCACGGCCGGCTGCGGTTAAATTTTTCTTTTGGATACCGGCATTTTCACTCAATATATTCACAATGGCTGTGGCTCTTTTGGTTGATAAATCCCAGTTGTTCTCGATACCGCCGCCAATGGCTCCGAAAATTTTATCGTTATCGGTATGGCCTTCTATCAGCACGGTAATGTCGGGGTTGTTGGCCAATACTTTGCCCACTTCCACTACGGCTTTTCGGCCTTCGGTACCTACGGCCCAGCTTCCGGTTTGGAACAACAATTTGTTCTCCATAGAAACGTATACTTTACCGTTTTTTTGTTCTACTGTAAGTCCCTTGCCCTCAAAAGCATTTAAGGCTTTTGATAGGGTTTCTTTCAGCTTTTTCATGCTGGCGTCTTTGGCGGCTATCATGTTTTCTAACTCGCTCAGGCGTTTGGAGCTCGAAGCCAGTTCGTCTCTCATTTTGTTCAAACGATCCTGCTCAGCAGCCATGGCTTTTTCTTTGGCTTCTAACTGCGCCAGCAATTCGCGGTTTTTGGTCATGTTAGTCTGTAGGGCATCGTTGCTGTTTTTCTCCAAAGCGGCATAGGATTCCTGCAGGGTTTTGAGGTTGTTGGCCGTGGCGGTGCAATCGGCAGTGAGTTTGTCCTTATCGGCTTTCAGCTTTTCCAGTTGGTCTTTGAGGGCTTTGTTTTCCTCATTGAATTCGGCATTGGCCTTGTGCAAATCTTCATTTTCGTCGGCTAGCGAACGGTTTTCTTTTTTCAAATCGGTGTATTTGTTTTCCAAATCGTTGTAGATTTTTTTGGAAACACACGAAGACATAGTTCCTAAAACCAATAGGGCGATGGCGGTTCTTTTTATCATTTGTTCTTGTTTACTAATTATCGTTTAATTTCTTGCGTCCGGTTTTTGTGTTATTCCAATTCGACCACTACCGGACAATGGTCAGAATGTTTGGCTTCGGGGAGTATCACGGCTCTTTTGAGACGGTCCTTCAGGGGTTCGCTCGCCAGGCAGTAGTCAATCCGCCAGCCCTTATTGTTGGCACGGGCATTGGCCCGGTAGCTCCACCAACTGTACTGATTAGGTTCCTTGTTAAAGAAACGGAAGGTGTCAATAAAGCCGCTTTTCATAAAGGCATCCAGCCAGGCCCGTTCTTCGGGTAGGAAACCCGAAACGGTTTTGTTGCGCACCGGGTCGTGAATGTCAATGGCTTCGTGACAAATATTGTAATCCCCGCAGATGACCAAATTAGGGATTTCTTTTTTGAGTTGGTTGATGTAGTGCTGAAAATCGTCCATGTATTTAAACTTATGGTCCAGACGATCGATATTGGTTCCCGAAGGCAGGTAGAGACTCATCACCGAGAAGTCGTCAAAATCCACCCGTAGGTTGCGTCCCTCAAAATCCATGTGGTCGATTCCGGTGCCGAAAACCACATTGTTGGGTTTTACTTTTGACAGGATGGCCACGCCGCTGTACCCTTTTTTTTGTGCCGGAAACCAGTAATGGTATGGGTATCCGGAAATTTCAACATCAATAAGCGGAATCTGTTCGGGGGTGGCTTTAATTTCCTGCAGGCAGATGACATCGGGGTTGGCCTGTTGCAGCCACTCCAAAAAACCTTTCGAGATGGCGGCGCGAATACCGTTTACATTATAAGAGATAATTCTCATGAAGAGGGATTAAGCGTTTTGCCAAAAATAGAGAAAAACCTAAACATTTGAAACCCAAAATCAAGAATAAAATTTATAAAAGTTGCCCGTGATTTCTCCAATTTGGCTCGGCTATTTGAAGAGAATTGTTATCTTTGTTTTTTAGTCAAATAATCAAAAGCATTCATGGGTTTAGTCACTGCCAAAGAAGTTGCCAAAGCAATCAAAGCGGATAAATACGGGGTTTTCGGAACCTTTTGCGGCTGGTTGCTGATGAAGGCTTTACAGATTTCTACCTTAAACAAGATATACGACCGCAACAAGCATCTGAGCGAAGTGGAATTCCTCAATGCCATTTTGGATGAATTCCAAATCAAATTTGAGATTCCGGAAGAAGATTTTAAACGTTTGCCCAAAGACGGGGCTTACATCACCATATCCAACCATCCGCTGGGTGGTATTGACGGCATTTTATTGCTGAAATTAATGCTTGAAAGAGAACCGAATTTCAAGATTATCGCCAACTTTTTGCTTCACCGCATCGAACCGATGAAACCGTACATCATGCCGGTAAACCCGTTTGAAAACCATAAGGATGCCAAGTCGAGTGTCATCGGAATTAAAGAAACACTGCGTCATTTGAGTGACGGCAAACCGCTGGGGATGTTCCCGGCCGGTGAGGTTTCGACCTATAAAGACGGGCAGTTGGTGGTAGACAAAGACTGGGAAGAAGGCGCTATCAAAGTCATCCGAAAAGCTCAGGTTCCGGTGGTTCCTATTTATTTTCATGCCAAGAACAGCCGCTTCTTTTATTTGTTATCCAAAATAAACCCGACGCTGCGTACGGCCAAGCTGCCTTCGGAGTTGTTAACCCAAAAAGACCGTGTCATCAAAGTTCGTATCGGAAAGCCGATTTCGGTAGCCGAACAAAACGAACATAAAAGTCTGGAGGAATATTCAGAATTCCTGAGAAAGAAAACCTATATGTTGGCCAATTCGTTCAATCAGGAGAGCAATATTTTTGACCCGAGAAACTTAAATCTCGATCTTAAAACGCCTAAAAGTCCGAAACAGATTGTCAAACCGGCCAACCACGATAAGATTTTAGAAGAAATTGACAGCTTAAAAGACAGCGATTACCGCTTGTTGCAAAGCAAAAACTATCAGGTGTTCCTGGTATCGGCCGATAAGATTCCGAACATACTGCATGAAATTGGCCGTTTACGCGAGATTACCTTCAGGGCGGTTGGTGAAGGCACCAACGAATCGATTGACCTGGACCGTTGCGACAGTTATTACCATCACATGTTTTTGTGGGATGACGAAACCCAGCAAATTGCCGGAGCCTACCGCATGGGATTGGGTTCGGAGATTTTTCCGAAATACGGTATCGAAGGGTTTTACCTGCAGGACCTGTTCCGCTTTGAGCCGGAGTTGTACGATATGATGTCGAAATCCATTGAGATGGGGCGTGCTTTTATCGTGAACGAATACCAACAAAAACCGATGCCGTTGTTCCTGTTGTGGAAAGGTATCGTACACACCACCTTGCGTTATCCGGAGCACAAATACCTCATTGGCGGGGTGAGCATCAGCAACCAGTTTACCGAGTTTTCCAAGTCGCTGATGATTGAGTTTATGAAGTCACACTATTACGACCCGTATGTGGCCCAATACATTCATCCGAAAAAAGAATACAAAGTCAAACTGAAAGACGCCGATAAGGATTTTGTATTCAATGAAACAGAAGCCGATTTGAACAAATTTGATAAGATTATTGATGAAGTAGAGCCGGGCACGCTGCGTCTTCCGGTACTGATTAAGAAATACATCAAACAAAATGCGCGCGTCGTAGCCTTTAATGTGGACCCTTTGTTTAACAATGCCGTAGATGGTTTAATGTATATCCGCATTGCAGACCTGCCGGAGAGCACGGTAAAACCGGTCATGGAGGAATTTCAGGCCGAACTGGAACGCAAAGAGAAAAATTATAAATAACAAAAAAGCCGAGGATGACCCTCGGCTTTTTTTATTCCTGAAAGCGGCATTTATTCCACTCCTATTTCATTGATTTCCTCACCTACTCCTTTAGGATCCGCTCCATATTGATTAGGTCCTGCAGTACCTTCAGTACAAAACAATACCAACATCCAGATGGCTACCGCCAAAATAACTACTACCGAAACAATCATCCCCATCCCGAATACCGCTGCGCCTCCGCCCATCAGTCCGGAAAATGTGGTGGCTATCATGAAGCCCGCAGCTCCAATCATGACAACATATGCCAGTAGGATCAACCAACCGCTTTTGCCGATATCGTGCAGCCTTCTTACCGCTACCGCCAAACCGGGAATGAATACCAAAAGGCTGTAAAGCGAATTGAGCACTCCGGAGTTGGACGACCCGATTTTAAGGTGCAGCACCTCATCAATTATCATGGTAAGGATGGCTATGATAATATTAGCCAGCGTAAAATACCAATACTCTGAACGTCGGGCACGACCTTTAAAATTGGCATAATTTTCAAATACTACTTTTTTGTACCACTCAATCATAATATAAAAGTTTTAATGCCTCACTGATGGAAACCTGGTTTTTGTTTCATCAGATTCAGCGGGTTAGTTCACTCAAATATAAAGAAAAATAGTAATAAAACCGATTTCGGTAAAAAAATTGGACGGCTATTTCCAAATAGATTCCCGTAGGATTTCTGTCCATGTATGGTCGTGAACAAAATAAACCAGGCGGATGATGTGGTACACCGCCAGAAAGACGGCCAAAGCGTAAGCTGCTTTTTTATGATACAGGTATTGGTTGAAGTATTCCTTACCGGTTTTTAGCTCCACTAAAAGCAATACGATGGTAAAGAGTCCGAAGAAAACCACGGCAGGCCCTAAGATATGATATTCTAAACTCCTCTCGAGGTCTCCCTGATAGAAGCATACTATGGATTTGGTGATGCCGCAGGACGGACAAGGAAATCCAGTTACGGCTTTAATGGGGCAAAATGACTGGTCTTTTGCTAGGTGATTGTCATTGTTGCTGAGCATTAAAAAATACGGTATTATCAGTGTCAGGAAAGCACCAATAATACCGTAAATTTTATATTTTACTCTTTTTTCTATCTGTAAAGTCTGTTGATATCCCCTTGCACAATCATAGCGGCAGCCATAGGGAAAAGAAGTCCTAACACAATCAGCAGGGTGGATTGGTCTTTTTGCAATTCTCCGGTAAGTTTGTACACTTTCGGCAATCCGTCTTTACCTATGATATAGTAAAAATACACATGTACCGGCAAACAACACCCGGAAAATACCGCCAACGGCGTGGAAATGATTTCTCTTTCGGACACGGCATTCAGTACTTCGGCAATTTTAACATTCCAATAAATTAGATAAAGACCACAGGTCAAAAAACTGAAGATGAGCACCATAACCGGATCGACTCTGAATTCCGGAATATTATGCGGTCGGTTCCAACTTTCGTTAGGGGGGTTGTTGATTACTTCCATTTTGTATTTTTTAATTGGTTATAGTAACGCTAAAATAACAAAATTTATAAGAAAGTACTAACATGGTTCCCAAAGTTCTATTTTATTTCCTTCGAGATCTAATATCCAACCCAACATACTGTAGTTAGCTTTTGCATTTCCCTGATTGCCGCTCCGTTAATTGCTCCTTTTTGGATGTGCTCGATAACGGCTGACTAGGGGAATATATGGTTGCGATAATTATCGGATTACTTTTTTGGTAACGGTGACACCCTCTTCCGAGGTGAGTTGTACCAAAAGTAATTGATTGGTTGCCCCAACAGCCACGGTGGTATGTGTGGCATCGATAGCGTTTTTCTCCAACAATACACGTCCTTGAACATCCAACACTTTCAGTGAAGACAACTTTACATTCCCGGCGTCAATAACCCATTCGCTTGCGGTGTTTTTATAAATCACCACTTGATTTGCGTTAAACGTTGGGCTAACTGTGTTCAATTGGGATTGATAAACTACTTTAAATCGGGAGTCAAAAGTACCGGCCTCTGAGGTAAAAGTATACCCTCCATTGTGCAAATCATGAGTGATTCCGGTCGTGCTATCGTTTATATAAACCGGTTGATTTTCTGTGAACAATCCGTCGACATGGTCCATGGTAATTGTATATTGTCCCGGAACAGTTGCCTTAAACTGCAAAGGAACCACGTCATTCGTCTGAAACGGCAAAGCTCTTCCCTGAATGGTATAAGGGGTTGTCCCAATTAAAGAAGTTAAAGAGACGGTTCCGTCATTCAACGATTTTCCATCAATAGAAGGATCAAAACCTTCAGTTGCATTGGCCATGTACCCGATTAGTGTTTGTGAAAAAGCACCATTAGCATTTGTAGCATTCAACCAAATTCTGCTTTTCTCTGCAACAGTATTCTGTGCCTTAAAAAACTGATTGTCGTGATTGAAGACCCGCATCGTATTGTCAAAATTCAAAGCGGTACCGTTCCCGGTAGCTTCCACGAAAAAACCTTGCCCGGCTTGAATCACTCCATTCGGATCTACCGCCTGAGAATCTTCATTAGTCACAAATCCGAGTGTTGACCAAGTGCAGTAAGCGGCATTGGCTGTACCATTAGTCTTTCTCCAAAAATATAGTGTTCCCGTGATGTTATCACTATTGGCAGTCACAAAGGCTGTAGCGTCTATGGGAGAAGGATACGGATTCCCTACTAAGTTAAATCTTTTTCCGGCACCGTTATCCGCCATGGTATACGTGTAATCTCCATTGTTAGGTACCCCTGTAAACAGCCCTGTCCAAATGGTAGGTGTAGTAGCCGGATGATTATTGCGTATCCGTATCAAGTACCCGGCAGCAGTGGCAAAAGTAGTGGTCTCCGGAGTGGTTACCTCATAAAAGTTGGTATTGGTATTGTACGTATAAAAACGGATATTGCTCGGGGCACTATTTGATGTTAGCGGAGAAAAGTCAAATAGCGTCTGTGCTCCGGAAACCGGAGAAGACCACAGCGTATAATCCAGTCTTTTCAACAACGAACTGTTGCGTTTTACAACTACATATCCGGTGTTGGTGTTGGTGGTTCCATCCTGAATCAGATACGCGTTGTTATTAAACACCATCGAACTTCCGGATTCCACAGTCAGGGCTTCCGTCAAACTCACCTGATCTCCTGATGAAATGACTACACTGGCATTGTTATTTACTGTTAACGAATTCGCATCGATATTGTTCCCTCCTGAAACAAAAGTATCCGATATTACTGCATCCATAGTAAAATTAGGAGTGCCATTACTCCAAGCACCATTACTCCAGGTAGTGGTAACCAGTAAAGTAGTATTGACTGATTTCTGTGACGTTTTGTTTTGTGCTTTCCCAACAGTACTGCTTAGCAGGAATACTAAAATGAGAATATAATGCGAAAGTAATTTTTTGTCCATAACGCAGGTATTAAGGATTAGGTATAAAGAATAAATGAGGTAGTATTGGGGATTATAATGAAGCTCAAATATCCGAAAGAAATTACACTCCTTATCCTTACGTTAGACCAAGCGCCATCATTTATGGTTTAAGTGACTTATACTATAGACCAAGCGTATGTTTGTCGATTATCGGTTTGCGCAACCAGTCAGCTTGTTAAAATCTACATTGGAACCGGCAAACTTGGTTTTACAAGCAAAAATGGATACTAAAATTTAAGTTGTAAAATTTTGTCCACAATGGTCTGTGCCAGTTTTTCGTGGCTCTCAAAAGTCCAGCCGGCTATGTGCGGTGTTAGTAACACATTCTCTGCTTGCAGCAAATACTCAAAGGCTTTGGGTTTTTCGGTATCGATGAATAAGTTTTCAAAAGATAGTTTTTCGTATTCCAGCACATCCAATCCGGCGCCAAGAATTTTACCCGATTCCAAGGCGGCGACCAAATCGTCTGTCACTACATTTTTCCCACGTGACGTGTTGATGAACCAAAAGGGTTTTGCAAAAGCATTGATAAAATTAGTGTTGACCATTTTGTCCGTTTCGGGCGTCCAGGGAATATGCAGACTCAAGACATCAGCCTTGGCTTGCAATTCAGAAAGCGAGACTTGCTTCGCTTGGTCATCCCCCACATTCGGGAGTAAATCGCAACACAAAACGTCCACGTCAAATCCGCGCAGTTTTTTGGCAAAAGCTTTACCCATATTACCATACCCTATAATCCCCACCGTTTTCCCCTCCAACTCATAGCCTCGGTTGCCTTCGCGCACCCATTGCCCCTGTCTGACGAGTCTGTCCGCGCGGTTCAGTTTATTCATCAACGACAACAGCATACCCAAGGCATGTTCGCCCACGGCATTGCGATTGCCTTCGGGTGCCGCAATGAGATGGATTCCTTTAGATTCGGCATATTCACAATCGATACTTTCCAAACCGGCACCAACACGCGCTATAAATTTTAAATTAACGGCTTTGTCCATAAAATCTTTGTCGATTTTAAAACGACTTCGAATGACCACCCCGTGATAGTTTTGGATTTTGGCTTCAATTTCGGCTTTAGAAGAAGTAAAATCGGCTTCGTTTTGAAACCCGGCTTGTTCCAATTGGTCCCACAGCAAAGGATGATTGCTGTCGATATGGAGAATTTTGGTGTCTTGTATGGACATGGTAAAGATGTTGAAAGGGTAAAGGTACTATTATTGGACAAAATAAAAAAAGCCGACCGATTGCTCGTGCCGACTCTCACTCAACTTAACTAAAGTTTTACTTATTTTTCCAAAATCTGTACTACGGTACCCAACATGACATTGGCCCCAGTAGCCAAATCTTCGTAAGAGGAATATTCTAACGGATTGTGACTGATGCCGTCTTTGCAGCGGACGAATATCATCCCGTAATCACAGGCATATGACAACGCTAAGGCATCATGGAACGGACCACTCATCAGTTCAGGCGCATCCAACTGCAGTTTTTTACATTCTTCGTGGATGATTTTTTTAATCCAATCGGCACAATAACGCGGTTCGCTGTTGGTATCTTCAGAGATGGAATACTCCAATTTATGTTTGGCACAAATGGCTGCTATACGGTCGCGGAGTTGTTGTTCATAGCGGTTTCTTCTGTCCAAATCAATGTCACGTAAATCCACCGTCATTTCGACTTCTTCGGCTATGATATTTCTTGACGCCGGAAATACTTTCAATGTCCCCACCGTTCCTACCGTTGGATTTCCGGGAACCTGCGTGGCGATTTCGTTCAAAGCGATGGTAATTTCTGCGGCACCCATCATGGCATCGCGGCGCATCGGCATGGGCACAGAACCGGCATGACCGGCCATCCCTTTCAATTTGACCGTCCACCACAATGGTCCCGAAATTCCGGAAACCACGCCAATAGGTTTGTTGCCGTAATCTAAGATTGGGCCTTGTTCAATGTGCAATTCCAAGAAACAGAAGATGCTTTCCGGTTGGTATTCGGATTCGTTGAATTTGGTAATGTCGCAACCAAAATCTTTTAACGCTTGTTCGCGCGTGATTCCGTCTTGGTCTTTGCGTTGCAGTTCACCTTCTTCGAGTTTTCCTAAGATCCCCCGGGAACCGAACAGCCCTTTGTTGAATCGCCAGCCTTCTTCATCGGCAAACGAAATCACTTCGATAGATCTTTCAGGTACGATGCCGTTGTCGTGCAACGTGCGTACCACTTCGATAGCACACAACACCCCGGCTACACCGTCAAAGCGGCCACCGTAAGGTTGGGAATCGAGATGTGACCCCATCATCAAAACGGGTAGGTTGGGATTTTTCCCTTCCAGTCGACCAATCAAGTTTCCGAAGTTATCAATACGCACAGACATGCCGGCTTCTTTCATCCAGGAGCCTGCGATTTCGAAACCTTGTTTTTCCAGAGCAGTGTGTGCCGGGCGGCAGGTTCCGGTTTCGCCGATTTTGCCGATTTCACTCATCGCTTCAAAATACGATTGAAGCCTTGCGGAATTTATTTTCATGTATAGTTTCTATTTTTTTAAAAGCGTTAGGGATTGCAGCAAGTATCCTTTTTATAAAATAAAAAGATACTGCGTAAAGCCCGACCCGAAGGGAAACGCCCCAATAATTTTAATGGTCATTCAACGGACGTCCTTCGCGTTGCCAGTCTTTCCAGTTCACGTACTCAGGAGCGACACGGTGTTCTTCCATGGTGATGCAACCGTCGACCGGGCACACCAACTTACACAAATTACAGCCAACACATTCTTTTTCGTTTACGGTGTAGTTGTTGTACGGGTTTCCTCTTTCGATGTTGATGGATTGGTGCGAGGTGTCTTCGCAGGCGATGAAACACAAACCACAATGGATGCATTTGTCCTGATCGATGTTGGCGATGTGATGGTAGTTGATGTCCAAATCTTCCCAATGGGTGATTTTCTCTACTGATTTTCCGATGAAGTCGGTGGTTTTTTGATACCCTTTCTCGTCCATCCAGTTGCTCAACCCTTCACACATGTCTTCCACGATGCGGAATCCGTGGTTCATAGCCGCAGTACAAACCTGTACTGAGGTTGCACCCAACAACATAAATTCGACTGCATCTTTCCAAGTACTCACCCCGCCGATTCCTGAAATCGGAACTCTGGAGGTTAACGGGTCTTGGGCTACGGTAGTCAACATTTTGAGCGCGATAGGCTTCACGGCCGGACCGCAATAGCCTCCAAAAACACTTTGTCCGGCCACATACGGATTCGGAACCAAAGTATCCAAATCGACACCCGTCACACTTTGAATCGTATTGATTAAACTCAACGCATTCGTACCGCCTTCAACAGCCGCTCTGGCCGTTGGCACAACGGAATGTACATTCGGAGTCAGTTTGGTAATTACGGGAATTGTCGCTTTTTCCATCACCCATTCTACCACCATTTTGGCAATTTCAGGGTCTTGGCCTACCGCTGCGCCCATACCTCTTTCGGTCATTCCGTGCGGGCAACCAAAGTTGAGTTCAAAGCCCATAGCTCCGGCGTCTTCGGCTTTTTTGATGAGTTCATGCCACGACTTGCGGTCGTTGTCCGCCATCAGCGAAACGATCATCGCACGATCGGGGAACATTTTAACGACTTCGGTGATTTCGCGTAAGTTGATTTCCAGCGGTCGGTCGCTGATCAACTCAATATTGTTGAACCCCATCATACGCTTGCCTCCGTAGTTCACCGAAGAATAACGAGAGGATACATTTTTTACTTGTGAACCTAGAGTCTTCCAAACGACACCGCCCCAGCCGGCTTCGAAAGCACGGACTACGTTTATTTTTTTATCGGTGGGTGGCGCACTGGCCAGCCAGAATGGGTTGGGTGATTTGATACCTAAAAAATCGGTGGATATATCTGCCATAATCTTAATTGTTGAAGGTTGGTTTTAATTCGGATTCGATGAGGTAATCTGGGGAAATGATGTGTTTCAAAATCGCAGCGGCACCGTCTTTTCCGGCCTGTACCGCATCGACGACTTCGCGGCCGCCGTTGACACAATCGCCTCCGGCAAAAACTTTGGGCACTTTCGTAGTGGATTTCCCGCTTACTACAATCTTTCCGTTATTGTTTTCGATGTTATTAGTGTTAACCAAATCAGCGAATGGCATTTGTCCAGCTGCTTTGATCACCATATCTACATCGAGTGTAAAAGTTTCTCCGGAAGCTATCGGACTTCTTCTGCCGCTGGCATCAGGATCACCGAGTTTCATCACATCACAAACCAATTGGGTTACTTTGCCATTGTCACCTTTGATTTCTTTGGGTGCGGCCAACCATTCGATTTTACAACCGTCCAATTTGGCAATGTCCAATTCTTTTTGGGTACAAGGCATTTCAGCCTGCGTTCTTCTGTAAACTAACGTTACGTCAGAAGCCCCCAATCTTTTGGCTTGGGTGGCCGCATCAATCGCGGTCATTCCCATCCCGATGACAGCTACTTTATCGCCTACGGCAATCTTAGAATAGTCATTATTTCGTAATTCATAAATAAACTTGATGGCGTCTTCTACGCCTTCCAAATGCTCTCCCGGTATATCCAACTGACGAGCCATACCGACACCAAATGCCATATAAATCGCATCGTAGTTTTGTTGCAAATACGCTAACGTCACCTCTTTACCAAATGCATGGTTGTATTTGATTTCGATGCCGCCAATCGAAGTAATATAATTTACCTCATCTTCACAAAACTGCGGCGTTACTTTATAGGCTGCGATACCATAAGTCATCAATCCACCGCCTTTGGCTTCTTTTTCATAAATCGTCACATCGATGCCTTCGCGGCTTAGTGTATGCGCGCAACTCAACCCGGCCGGACCGGCTCCAACGACAGCTACCTTCTTCCCTTTGGATGATTTTCTATCGAATAATTGCCACTTGTTTTCCATTGCTTTTTCGGTAGAATAACGCTGCAAACGGGCAATATTAATCGGTTCTTCGTGCATCATATTGTACACACAGGCACCTTCACACAGTTTTTCTACCGGACATACTTTACTGCATCCGGCTCCCATGATGTTGGAGGCCAAAATGGTATGGGCCGAACCTTTGAGGTTATCGGTGGCTATTTGTTTGATGAATTTCGGTACGTTAACAGAGGTTGGGCACGACTTCATACACGGTGGGTCGTAGCAAAACAGACAACGGTTGGCTTCGGTTAACGCTGCATCGCGTGTTTCAAAAGGCGGATGAATGTCGGCAAAGTTTTCCTGGTATTCGGCCGCGGTTAATCGGTTATTTTTTATGCTCATATTTTGGTTGGTTTAATATCATTAATTGATTTAAGGAGCTGTAATTTCCCCATAAGTCTCTGGTCTACGATCGCGATAAAATTGCCATTTGCTTCGGACTTGTTCAATGAGATCCAAGTCAAATTCGGCGACCAATAATTCATCTTTATCTTCGGAAGCGCAGGCAAAAATTTCACCCAGCGGATTCACGAAATACGAGGTTCCGTAAAAGCGTCCGAGGTTCCAAGGTTTTTCTTCCCCCACGCGGTTGATGCAGCCCATGAAATAGCCATTAGCTACAGCATGCGCCGGTTGTTCGAGTTTCCATAAATATTGGGATTGCCCAACAGTTGTGGCAGACGGATTGTACACGATTTCAGCACCATTCAATCCTAAGCAGCGCGCGCCGTCGGGGAAGTGGCGGTCGTAACAGATGTACACGCCCACTTTGGCGTACTTGGTTTGAAACACCGGATAGCCTAAATTTCCCGGTTTGAAGAAATACTTTTCCCAAAAGCCACCCGTTTGCGGAATGTGGTTTTTACGGTATTTGCCCAGATAAGTTCCATCGGCATCAATCACGGCAGCGGTGTTGTACAACACCCCCGCTTGGTCTTTTTCATAGACCGGAACAATGATGACCATATCGTATTTTTTGGCATAAGCTGCCATTCGTTCGGTCGTTGGTCCCGGAACGCTTTCTGCGGAAGCATACCATTTGGAATCCTGTCCCGGACAGAAATACGGAGTGTTGAAAATCTCCTGAAAACACAAAATCTGAACCCCTTGACGGCCCGCTTCTTCAATATACGGAATGTGCTTTTGCAGCATGGCTTCCATGATTTCCGGTATGGTGCCTTCGCCTTCCGTTTTGGCCAAACTCAATTGGATTAATCCTGATTTTACAACTCTTGCCATAGCTTATATTTTTCCGTCTACTTTATTTCGTTTTACAAATTGGCCGTACCCTTTTTGTACTTTACATTCGTTATTGTCAATAACCACTTTACCTCTCAGTAAAACCGTTTTTACTTTCCCTGTAAGTTCCCAACCTTCATAGCCGCTATAATCTACATTCATGTGATGAGTTTTAGCAGACAGCGTGTGTTTTTCATTGGCATCAAATAATACAATATCAGCATCACTACCGATAGCGATCGTTCCTTTTTTCGGGAACATTCCAAAGATTTTGGCAGCATTGGTAGACACTACTTCTACGTATTTATTCAACGTGATTCGGCCTTTGTTAACCCCTTCGCTGAATAATAATTCCATGCGGTTTTCTATCGCCGGGTGACCATTTGGTATTTTAGAAAAATCGTCTTTCCCCATGAGTTTTTGTTCCCACATAAATGGGCAGTGATCGGTAGCGACCACATTAACCAATCCCTGATTCAATCCGGCCCAAAGTGTTTCCTGATCTTTCTTTTCACGTAAGGGTGGACTCATCACCCATTTGGCTCCTTCAAAGTTTTGTTCATACAAACTGGCATCCAAAACCAAATACTGTATACAAGTTTCTACAAATACATGTTGGTTTCTACGAGTAGCAAAACGAACTGCGTTCAGAGCACCTTCACAAGTCAGGTGCACTATATAGCCCGGACAACCGGTATAGTCCGCCATATCGGCAAAACGACTACTGGCCTCAGCTTCGGTGACTTCCGGTTGGGATAAATAATGGTACAACGGCGCGGTTTTCCCTTCCGATTTGTGTTTGGCGATTAAGAAATCAATCATGTCACCATTGGTGGCGTGCACATTAATTAATCCGCCGTGTTTTTTAACTTCCTGCATCAAACCGACCATTTGGCGGTCGTCTATCATCAAAGCGCCTTTGTAGGCCATGAACGTTTTGAACGAGGTAATGCCTTCGACTTCTATAAAATGCTGAATTTCTTTTTTGGTTTCCTCATTAAAATCGGTTACCGCCATGTGGAAACTGTAATCGCCTACCGCATTGTTATCACTGCGGCCTTTCCATTCCTGTAAAGCCGATTGTAGGCTCTTGCCTTGGGTTTGCAGAATGAAATCAATTACCGTCGTCGTTCCGCCAAAAAGCGCGGCACGGGTTCCGGTTTCGTAATTGTCGCTACTGTAGGTTCCCATAAAAGGCATATCGAGATGTACGTGCGGATCAATTCCGCCCGGCATGACTAATTTGCCCGAAGCATCAATGACTTCATCGGCTTGCACATTCAAGTTTTTACCGATAGCTGAAATCGTTTCGCCTTCTATATAAATATCCGCTACATAATCATCGGTAGCAGTTATAATTCTTCCGTTTTTAATTAAGATACTCATATTTTTATTCTTTATTCTTCATTAAAATCCAATACACTATTCCGCTTATCCCAAATCCTACGAACCAAGCATAGTGATACAACCCCGAAATCCACTCCGGAAAAACGGTAGTGTCAACTAATTTAATGGTTAGTAAAAAGCCCGGAACATTAGGAATAATTCCTAGTAACAGTGCCCAGATGGCTTTAGTATTAAATCCACCCAAAAAACTGTATCTCCCTTTATTGTCATACAAATCATCAACAATCAGTGTTTGTTTGCGGATGAAATAATAATCGACTATCATAATGCCGCCTACGGGTCCGAGTAAACTGGAATAGCCTACCAACCACGTAAAAATATACCCTGTAGGGTCAGCAATTAATTTCCATGGAAAAATCATAATCCCAATAATTCCTGTTATGTAACCGCCTTTTCTAAAATCAATTTTAGAAGGGGATAAATTAGCAAAATCATTGGCCGGGCTTACGATATTTGCAGCGATGTTGGTTGCCAAAGTGGAAATAGCCACGGCAATCATGGCAATGCTTACCAATAATTTACTATCAAATTTTCCGGCCAAAATCACCGGATCCCATATCGTTGTTCCGAAAACAATGGTTGTAGCCGAAGTCACTACTACGCCAACGAAGGCGAATAGTGTCATCGAGGTTGGCAAACCGTAAATCTGTCCTTTAATTTGAGCCTTTTGTGAAGTGGCATAACGGGTAAAATCAGGAATATTTAAAGACAAGGTTGCCCAAAACCCTACCATCCCGGTTAGTGCCGGAAAGAAGAATTTGAAGAAGTCTCCGGTGTTGGCAAACTTAGATGGTGTTTCCAAAATCGGGCCCAAACCGTTCGCCGCATTCAATGCCCAAAACAATAGTGCCAACGCGGCTAATGGTAAAAAGAACGCTTTAAATACCAATAGTTTTCGGATGCTGTCGACACCCAAATACACTACATACATATTCAACAACCAAAACAGGAAAAAGCAGAGAGCAGGACCGGTTTGTAAACCAAATGAATCGGGAAAGATTTGCGGAAGAGTCTCCAATGCCGGAATCCAAAGTCTAAGCATTTGATAAATGGCAAATCCACCAATCCAGGTTTGGATGCCAAACCAACCACAAGCTACTATGGCCCGCAAGATTGCAGGGATATTTGCTCCCTTCGTTCCGAAACTGGCTCGAGCAAATACCGGAAACGGAATACCATATTTGGCTCCCGCATGACCGTTGAGAATCATCGGAATTAAAACGATTGTGTTACCCAAAAAAATAGTCAATATCGCCTGCCACCAATTCATCCCGCCTTCAATCAACGAACTCGACAGCATATAGGTTGGAATACAAAGACTCATGCTAATCCAAAGGGCCGCATAATTCCAAGTGGTCCAGGTCCGTTTTTTGTTGGATACCGGAGCCAAGTCTTCACTATACAAAGATGAGTTTGTATGATTTAGGTTTTCGGACATGGGTTTGATTTTTAAACTAAAGCAGCATCTGAAATTTTCAAGGCTTCGCTAATAATCGCTAATCCTTCATCGATTTGTGCTTCCGTGACGCATAAAGGTGGTGCAATGAAAATATACCCCCAACGTACAAAAGTGTACATGCCCAATTCACGGATTTTAGCCGCAATTTGGTTGGTTACTTTCAAATCATCACCGGCACCATTATAAGGTGATATCAATTCACCTGTTGCTTTATTTTTTAAAACATCTAAACAGCCCAGCAATCCGGTGTTTCTGAAAGTTCCCATACTTGGGTGTTGACTTCTCATTGCTTCGATACGAGATTCCAAATAGGCTCCCATTTTACGGGTGTTTTCAATCAGTCTGTCACTTTCGTAAATATTGATAACTGCCAAAGCTGCTGCCAAAGCTACCGGATGACCGTTATACGTCAAACCAATCATCATCGGGGTGTTTTCGAATTTTTCAGCAATCTTATCAGAAACCATCAAACAGCCTAGCGGCAGATACGAAGCGGTTAATCCTTTGGCCATGCAAACCATATCGGGAATGATGTCGTGGTTTTCAAAACCGAACCACTTTCCGGTACGCCCAAATCCGCTCATGACCTCATCGGCTACGAATAGGATGCCGTATTTTTCACAAAGTGCTTTCACACCTTTTAAATATCCTTTCGGATAATGCAAACAGCCTGAAGAACCGCTTTCGCCTTCAAAGATAAAAGCGGCGATGTTGGTTTTGCCTTCTAAATGAATGACTCTTTCCACATACTCCAGACTCAGGCTCAGCTTCGTTGCTTCGTCCAAGTTTTTCATGCCGAAGAAATAATACGGATCATCTATGTGAATCGCATTCGGCATTTGTTGAGAATCATTGGCCAACTTTCTCGGGTCGCCACCTACCGACATGCCACCAATGGAACCCCCGTGAAACGCGCGATATCTTCCAATGATTTTGTGTCTGCCTGTATATAATCTGGCCAATTTTATCGCATTGTCAATAGACGATGTGCCACACAAGGTATAGAACGCTTTGTTCAAATCACCCGGACAGATTTCTGCCAATTTACGCGACAACTTAGCTCTGATTTCCGTGGTGCAACTCGGGGTTACAAAACTTACTTTTTGCATTTGTTCTACTACGGCATCGGTGACTCTTTGGTCTCCATGACCAATATTCACAGACATTAATCCGGAAGAAAAATCAATAATTCGGTTGCCGTCGTAATCGTATAAATACACGCCTTCGGCTCTTTCTATCGCGATAGGATTTACGCTTGCTTGGGCTGACCACGAGAATAAACTGAATTCTTTGCTGTCGTTTATAATTTGTTCTTTGGTCAGGGTTTGTTCTTTTGTAATCATTTCAATTGTATTTTATTAACTCATCCAGTTCACTCCTGCTTCGGCATTCCATTTTACAGTGCTTTTCTTCAATTTGGTCCAAAACTCTATGGAGCTTTTCCCCGTGATATCCCCTACACCGAATTTACTTTCATTCCAACCGCCAAAGCTGAATGGTTCACGCGGAACAGGTACGCCCACGTTTACACCTATCATTCCGGCACTGGCTTTGTCAATAATGTAACGCGCCATCCCTCCGTTTTGAGTAAACACACTGGCGGCGTTTCCGTATGGATTTTTGTTTTCGATGGCTAACGCTTCGTCAACCGTATTGGTTCGGATGATAGAAATGACCGGCCCAAAGATTTCTTCGCGCGCCACACTCATTTCAGGCGTTACAAAATCGATGACTGTTGGTCCGACATACGTTCCGTTTTCTTTTCCGGGTACTTTGGTATGTCGTCCGTCTACTAATATTTTGGCTCCGTCTTTTTCGGCTTGAGTAATATAACTTTCTATTCTGTCTTGAGACTCTTTATTGATTACCGCGCCCAGATTTTGTCCTGGTACTATTTTTCGGGCTTCGTCACAAATTTTGGCTACGATATGGTCAATAGCACCAACGCCAACCATAGCAGAAGCAGCCATACAACGTTGACCGGCACATCCTGACATGGAAGCCGCGACGTTTTGTGCTGTCATATCCGGAATGGCATCGGGTAACACCATCAAGTGGTTTTTGGCACCTCCTAAAGCTAAACATCTTTTCAGATTATTGGTGGCGCGTTGGTAGACAATCTTGGCTACTTTGGTAGAGCCTACGAAGGAAACCGCTTCTATATTAGGGTGATCGCAAATGGCATTAACAATTTCTACATCGCCATGAACTACGTTAAAAACGCCATCCGGTAGTCCGGCTTCTTTTAACAATTCGGCTATTCTACCACAGCTCAACGGCACTTTTTCGGAAGGTTTAATAATCATACAATTGCCTAACGCAATCGCATTGGGAATGGTCCAATTGGGCACCATCGAAGGGAAGTTAAACGGAACAATTGATGCCACTACCCCTAATGGTACATGCTCCGTTCGGCATTCCACTCCTTTACTGACTTCGAGTAATTCGCCTGTAATCAATTGGGGTAAGGATGTGGCGAATTCGGTTAACTCGATGCATTTTTCTATTTCGGCTACGGATTCCCCGTAGGTTTTTCCGTTTTCTTCACTACACAATTCGGCTAATTCTTTCAGGTGTTTTTCCAACAAAGTTTTGTACCTGAAAAAAACCTGCACTCTTTCCTTTATGGGCGTTTTGCTCCACGCGGGGAATGCGGCTTGTGCAGCTTTGACTGCCCGGTCTAAATCTTGTGCGCTTGATAAAGGGACTGTAGATAAAAAACTCCCGTCTAAGGGAGAGATAACATTTAAAGTTTGTGTTGTTGTTGCCGGGACGAAGTGCCCGTTGATGTAATTCTGAATTGCGGAATATTTCATTGAAATTATTATTATTTTACAAATATTTTAATAAATGTAATAACAATTTCGCAAAAAACAAATTTCAGTAATGAATTATTATCATTTTGGCAATTTTAACTGAAATTAATAAGCATTTTCAACAATAGGAATTTAAAAACTTTTAAAATAAAAGGATATCAATGTAATAGCCCCGTCTTTATGAGACGGGGCTATCGCTGTTTTGCAAGTCGTAACTCGTTATTCTATCGTGAATTTAACCGTTTTTGTGACTCCTGAAGCGGTTACTTTACCAAAATATATTCCTGCGGAAAGCGAATTACAGTCAATTGTTTGAATGGCTTCATTGACATTGGCTTGTTGCACCATTCGGCCTTGAACATCGTAAATCGTAAAGACTGTCGCATCCGAAAGAACAGCATTGCAATACAATTTTAATTGTTTATCGCGAATCGGATTGGGAGCTACTATTATATTGTATGATGGTTGCTCAAACGTTCCCGTTCCTAAATTCGGCGTGGTCAACCATATGATGGCATTCATTAACAGGATTTGATGATTCCCGTTGGCATCTGCTATATAACCGTCGTAGAGTACATCTCCGGTATCACCTGTCCCGTCATCGGGAATAGAACTATCTCCAATAGCTACCACTTTTCCGGACTGATAGGTTGCCTGTGCCACCATTACATTAGTTGTGCCGGCATTATTGGCTCCGGTTTTATAAATCAATCCCCTCACGCTACTGTTGGAACCTGTATTTAAAGTCATGGTTGTTCCGCCGGACCATTGAGCTTTGGTTACATTTCCTTTGACTCCGTGCAGAATTGGATTCGTCGGCAAATTGGCAACATTGGTAGTTGTCTGATTGAAATCGGCTAAATCAAATTGAATTCCGAAAGGATCCGTCTGCACCGAATTGTTGAGCATTAAATCATTCCATATTACGGGAGAATCATAACCATCATTGTTTCGGTCGGAAACAGTATGATCCGCTATCATCATTAAGCCCCCGCCGTTTTGCACAAAGTGCATTATTGCATCTCTTTCGGTTGCTGAAAACAACATATTAGGTTCATCGACAACGAACACGTCATAATTGCTTAAATCCTGGGGATTGGTTGTTGAACCGTAGGTAATGGCCACATTAAACGGCAAACTCTCTACAGTATATCCTTGTTTAACGCAATCGACCGCCCAATAAGACAGGGCTCCTTGCCAATACTCTTCCGTAGTAGAAGCTGTAATTCCGGATTGCGCCGGGGTAGGATAACGTTGTGGATTAGAGCCTCCCGTTGTACCGGAACTTGCATAGGGCAAATGCGTGGTACTGTTGAAGTAAATATTGTGTGCATCAGCATCTATAACCCAATCGGCATTTCCTGCCATTTCTGCTTTGGTAGCGTCAAACAAAATTTTTACTTGGGCGTTCGCACCAAAACTTAGTAACAATCCTAAGAGCAATGTATTTTTTATTTTCATGTTTTTAAAAAAAGAAATCCTTAAATAACCGCTTTGCCGTTCAAAACCCTAATTCAAAGCAGCCTGTAAAAATAACATCTGTTTACCTTTCTTTTACAAAAACAAAAAAAATAAGCTTTTCTTAAGAAAAAAAGCCTTCGTTCCAACGGTTAAGAACGAAGACCTTTCTTCTGATAAAAATCAAACCCAACTAATTTTATTCGTCATTGGCAATTTGTGAATTGACTATTACGTTTTTGTCTTTTTTAAGTGTCATACGCTGTAACAGGTGTTTTTTGGTTACTACCACACCGCTATCTGTTGTGATTTGTACCAAAACCACTTCGTTGGCTAAGCTGATATTCAAAGCTGTTTCTTTGGCATTGATATTATTTTTCTCCAGCAACAATTTCCCGGTGATATCAAACACCTTCACTTTGCTCATGATTTGATTGCCTGAATTGATTACTAAATTATTAGTGGCGTCACGATAAATGACCACTTGTGAAGCATTTAAAGTTGGATTGGAAACACCCAATTGTTGTTGGTACACCAATTCAAATCGGGTGGTAAATGTACCGGCATCCGAAGCAAAAGTGTATCCGCCGGTATGTAAATCATGGACTGTTCCTGACAGATTATCACGAAGTAAAACGGCCTGATTTCCATCGGCAAACAATCCGTCTGCATGATCGATTGCAATGGTATAATCGCCAGCGGTGGTAGCTTTGAAGCTCAACGGCACCACATCGGCGGCATCAAAAGGCAAGGCTCTTCCCTGAATGGCATAAGGTGTGGTTCCGATTAGCGAAGCCAATGCTATATCACCGTCATTAATGTATTTCCCGTCAATGTAGGCATCTACTTCCTGAGTCGCATTGGTGATGTACCCCACCATGGTTTGAGAAAAATCTCCGGCTGCGTTAGTCGCGTTAAGCCAAATACGGTTTTTTTCTACAGCGCTTGTGGCGTCATTTGTTTTTAAGAAATGGTTGAGATGGCTGTCCGAACGCATGGTGTTGTCAAACTGAACCGTCCCGGATCCTGTTCCGGTGGCCTCTACAAAAAATCCCTGACCTGCCTGAATGACTGCTATTGGGTTTTGTGCAAAGGCATTGGCTGAAGCGTTTCCGTTGCTTACAAAACCTCCCAGAGGAGTCATCGTACAATAGCTGGCCATGTTAGATCCATTGGTTTTTCTCCAGAAATACAAGGTTCCTGTGATGCTGGCCGCGTTATTGGTATTGTTGATGAATGCATCAATATCCAGCGGAGAAGGATATGGATTTCCTATCAGATTGAAGCGATTTCCAGCTCCTGAGTTTTGCAGTGTATAGGTATAATTTCCGTTGTTCGGTACCCCTACAAAACTTCCGACCCATGTTTGCGGAGTCGTTGGATGATTGTTGCCTACACGGATTAAATACGCTTTGGCAGTATCAAAAGTTGTAGTTGACGGAGCCGCAATTACATCGTATAAGTTGGTTGCCGTATTGTAGGTATAAAAGCGATTGCTTAATGTTTGTGGTGAAAATGCCTGCAGTTGTTGATTGGCAACTGGTGAACTCCACAAGGTGTAATCCAATCTCTGCAACAAGGCACTTTCTCTTTTGATGGTAACGTTACCTGAATTGGTATTCGCAGTCCCGTGCTGGATTAAGTTGGCATTGGAGTCAAAAGTTACTGAACTTCCGGTGGCTACTGTCAATGCTCCTTTTAAATCTACTGTATCTCCGGTAGAGAAGAGTACTGTGGCATTGTTATTTACGGTCAGGGAGCATGCGGTGATGTTGGTTCCGTTTGAGGTATAATTACCGGTCATGACAGCGGCTTTGAGTGCATCGGGAGTTCCGTTGCTCCAGGCTGTTCCGTTCCAGATAGTTGTTGCTCCTACGGTCACTTCGGCTGCTGTTGAGTTCGCTACCGGACTGCTTCCGTATTGTACCACTGCTCTGAATCGGGTGGTTTGGGTTAATGCTGAAGAAGTATAAGTAGTGGCCGTGTTGGCAATCGTTGTCCATGAGGTAAAAGGACTTACCGCATACTCCCATCGTACTACTGAACCTGACTGACCGGACAGCGACAATGTAGCTCCTGTACCGGGACATACTGTGTTATCACCCGTTACGGTTCCTCCTATCGAAACTCCGTTTACGGTTAAGGTTCCGTTGGTATAGGTTATTGTATAATTGTTGGCATTAAAAGTACCTCCTGTAGCCGCTGACGGCACTATTGGATACGTTCCGACGGCAGCAGCGGCTGTAGCGCCGGCACTGGTTAAGGTTACCCCTCCTATGGTTTGACCGCCCAGTAATCCTGAGGTGGTGAAGGCAGTAGTGCCTAAGGTATAGGTTGTGCCGTAATCTTTGGTTGCATTAGAAGCTGTTATAGTTAAGGGTGCTTTTTGTATACTGAAGGCGCTATTTCCATTGGCCTGAGCATAATTTCCATTAGCAGCCACGGTAGCCATGACCACATAACTTCCCGCATTGGTTGGTCGCGTGGCGCTAGGTCCGTATACTGTTCCTCCGGTTCCTGAATAGCTGTAGGTATATGATGTACCGGTACCGGTGTTGGTAGCGGTATTTGGTCCCTGAGCACTTCCGGTATAGGTGTAGGTACCTACGGTTACCGTTACTACAGGAGCAATTCCAGTTATTGAAAAAGCGGTGGCGGAAGAACTTGCGGACCCATAGTTTCCGTTGGCCGCTACAGTAGCGGTAGCTGTATAGGTTCCGACATTGGTTGGTCTTGTGGCACTAGGTCCGTAAGTGGTGCTTCCCGTTCCTGAATAGCTGTATGTATATGTGGTTCCTGTACCTGTGTTGGTAGCGGTGTTTGGACCCTGAGCACTTCCGCTATACGTATAAGTGCCCACGGTTACGGTTACCGTTGGGGTGGCTACTCCTATGGTAAACGCTGTGGCAGAGGAACTGGCAGACGTGTAGTTCCCGTTAGCGGCTACAGTAGCCGTAACAGTATAGGTCCCGGCATTCGTTGGGCGCGTCGCACTGGGCCCATAGGTGGTACTTCCGGTTCCTGAATAGCTGAAAGTATAAGAAGTACCCGTTCCCGTATTGGTCGCGGTGTTTGGCCCTTGAGCACTGCCTGTATATGTGTAAGTACCTACGGTTACGGTTACCGTTGGCGTGGCTGCGACAACAGTCAGTGTGCCATTTACATACGAAATATTATAATCTGAAGTTGAAAAGGTTCCTCCGGTCGCTGCACTGGGCGTAATTACTGAAGTAGTCCCTGCGTTGGAAGTAGCCAGCAAGGCACCTGAACCATAGGTAAGGGTTACACTGCCGATAGTATCTCCGTTTACCAGTCCATTGGCAGTAAAAGCAGTTGCTCCTGTTACGGGGGTTGACTGCGTTGTTCCATACGTTTTGGACGCATTGTTTGCCGTGATGGTGAGTGCTCTTTTACTCACTACATAATCCGCACTAGCTGAAGTAACTACATTCACGGTACTTGAAATGGTGAAAGGTGTAGTTCCTGCAGAAGTGGTTCCATCAGTAGTAATTGTTATCGTTACCGTTTGTCCGTTTCCGGTGAGGGCTGTGGTTCCCAGTCCGGTTACTGTTACTCCGGCGGGGGGTGTCCAATTGATGGAAAGCACGCTGGACCCATTACCGTTTCCTGATTCGGTGAGCGTCAGTGTATAGGTAGTACTGGATGCGGTACCATACGTTACCGTTGTTGATTGGGAACTAACACTAATTCCTGTTACTTTTAGAGCGGCAAAAGTTTTGCCGGTACAGAAGAATAACAACCCAATAATCAGGGCTGTATACATTTTCGGGGTTTGTAATTTTGTTTTCATTTTAAGGGGCTTTTATTTGACACAAGGTGTAAATCTTACAACAAATATCCATAAGAAGTCAATCCCGTTTCAACAAAAAAGACAGACGGGTTCAAAGTGTAGACGAATGGTATTTATACTATGGTGAATGGTATTTTTGTCGTTTATAAACCTATTTTTTCGACAAAAAGCGCTAAAAAAAGTGTTTTTTGAGCCCATTGTTAATAATTGTGTGGTTAAGCTGTAAAAACACTCCATGAAATGCACTTATTGGTTATAAACTCCTATTTTTTAGGCTATTTCACAGAATTAAAGTTTCGACGAACGTTTTTGAGTCAGGGGAATTTTGTGAATATCGGGAGTTTTTTTGCGGTTAATCCTATCATACAAGATTTAGTTTTTTTGACTTTGTATGTTGTTTGGGCACTATTTGATGTTATTTATGTTCTTTCAGACATTACCCATGCCGTTTCAGCGCGTGACTATACGATTTCAGGCGTTGCCCATACTGTTTCAGAGCATACCCATGAGATTTCAGACGTTACCCATACTGTTTCAGAGTGTACCCGTGTGATTTCAGACGATACCCATACTGTTTCAGAGCGTACCCATGAGATTTCAGACACTACCCATACCATTTCAGAGCGTACCCATGAGATTTCAGACGTTGCCCATTTGATTTCAGAGTGTGCCCATGTTATTACAAGCATTGCCTCTATCGTTTCAGAAAAGCCTACTTTATTTAATAAAAATCCCCTGATGACTTGGTCTTGTCATCAGGGGATTACGGGTTGTGTGGCATTTTAGTTATCAAGACATTCTTCTGAATTTGAGATTAACGGCGGCTCTGTAGTAGTCGGCTGCGCCTTCAATTGATTTCAGATAGTCTTTGATAGGTCCGACCAAATCGAGGAGGTTGACCGGATTGTTGTACAACAAATCGTTGCGTTGTTTGCGGGCGGTAATGAGCTCATAGGTTTTTTCGGTGGCGATGGTATTGAGGTCTTTGAGCTGGGTGTAGAGGTTGTTGAGGCCGGTGATTTTGAGGTCGTCCTCATTGGGCGTGTAATTGGGGTACGACGTGAGTAAGCTGATGAGTGTTTGGAGATTAGTCGCCCGGTTGGTGTAGCTCATCTGGGCATTGGAAATGGTTTGGGTGTCTTGGTTCTCGGGATTGGGGTTTGTGGCTTTGGCCTGGTCTCCTCTTATTTTTTTAACCAGTGCCATCACATTATCGTTTTCGGCTTTGGAAAGTCCGAGGGAATTGAAGCTGTTTTTGATGCGGGTGGATAGTTTGCGAAGTGGGAGGAATCCATTTTCGCGGTTGGCTACTGCGGTTTTGAAGGGAGCCGTTTTATCGGCCAGGTTTTGAATGCTCACATCGAGTTGGGAGCTTAGTGTGAGGAGGTCGGCAATTTTGATTTGGGTATTGTACGGTTGGTACAAGGGGCCCATTTCCTGAAGCAGTTGGATGAGGGCTTTGAAGTTGGTTACATTTTTGGCATGTCCTACTTCTGATGTTGATTTTTTCGTTTTCATGGTAAATCGTTTTAATTGGTTACTAATGAGTAGGTTTAACCACATACCGTGCCGCATTTGTACGATTTTTGTTAAATTTTTGTGAATGTCTTGTTAAATTTTTAACAAGGGGAACATGACAGGATTTGTAGCCCAGGCCGGGTGTAGGAAAGTGAGAAATGTGTATCTTAGCCTTACTTAAAAAATACGGCTATGAAAAAAGTGGTTCTTTTATTGCTTCTTTGGGGGCCTATGGTCCTTTGGTCACAAGACCAGGCTAAAGCACAAATCAACACTACGCTGGATGCCTGGCACCAAGCTGCTGCTGAGGCAAATTTTAAAAACTACTTTGACGCCCTGACTGATGATGCGGTTTTTATTGGTACCGATGCCACAGAGCATTGGGATAAAAAAGCCTTTGAAGTGTTTGCCAAACCGTATTTTGACAAAGGGAAAGCGTGGAGTTTTACTGCTTTGGAACGCCATATTTACTTTAGCAACGATAGAAAAACCGCTTGGTTTGACGAATTGTTGAATACGCAAATGAAAATTTGCCGGGGTTCGGGCGTATTGGTATTGGTTAACGGGCAATGGAAAATCAAACACTATGTGCTGTCTATGACTGTCCCGAATGACAACACGGATGTGGTCATCAAAATCAAAGCGCCCATTGAGGAAGCTTTGATCACTACACTTAAAAAAAATAATTAATTCACTGAAAACCATTCGTTTTTCTTTTTCGTAAATGGCTTTAGAACCCCAAATTCTAAAGCTTATGAACGTTAACAAAAAGATTACTGTCTTATTTGAAACCATCGTTATTGTGGCCATGGTTTCGCTGGTTTTTTTGGTCTTTTACCTAGTGTTTTCCTACTAGGACAGTAAATCGATGTCGTCTTTAAAGCCAAGTAATCACCTGCCACCCTACTACTTGATGTTTGGTTAGTTTTGTTTAGAAGAAAAGCACTGTCGTTTGGTTTCGACAGTGCTTTTTGATTTTAATCCTTATTCCCAAAAAAGAAAAAACCGCTTTCGTAAAACCACAATTTATTTTATCTCGTACATCCCTTCATAAAACAAAACATTATGAAGAATTACAAAACCATTAAGAAAGTACTGCTGGGAATACTGGGTGTATTCTTACTGCTGTTTATGATACTCGTGTATCATATTGCCACAGCCAAACCACCCGAAAATGCTACCATACAAGTGAGCCGCATTGACTTTGACCGGCCATTTGACTCGCTGAGCACTGTTGACATTACAAACAAGCTGCACTCTATTAAGGGAGTGAAAAGCGAAGTTATTGTAAAACGAAATGTGGTGGTGTATTTTCATGACAACCGTATAGCCGACTCGAAAAAAGTGTATGATGCACTGATGGCTAAGGGGAATTACAAAGCAGAGCGGTTTGTGATTCCAGCTGATTTGGCGAACCAACCGGTTTGTCCGGTGATGAAAAAAGACGGCTTCACCTATAAATTCAGCAAGTTCGTTAAAGATGTTTTTAATTAATCCACTAAATATAACATTATGACAAAGTTTTCAAGATTGGCACTGAGTGCCTTAGTACTGGGAGCGCTAAGTTTCTCCTCCTGCAGCAGTAGCGATAACAGCACTCCTGCAACACCAAGTATCTACGAAAGATTAGGCGGCACTACCATGGTGTCTGACCCTGATAATCCGGGACAGATGATTGAACAAGGGCGTTTGAGTTACCGCAAAGTGGTCAACTCAACCATTGGCCTGATAGTAGCTGACATTCAAAGCAATGCCTCGGGGAATTTAGGGGCACATTTTGCTCCTCTATTGGGCGAAGTGGGAGCTGGAAATACTACTAATCTGGCTGAATTGGTAGACAATCTGACGGATTTCTTCTCTTACAATACCGGAGGAACGAATGCTGTGAATATGTATACCGGTTTGTCGATGGCTGATGCGCACAATCCTGCTGTGAATTCACGTATGGGGGTTAAAGCCACCAATGCAGATTACACCAAGTTTGAAGGATATGTTGGTGCAGCAGCACAAGCCAACGGTGTGGCAGCCAATACCCAACTGTACACTGATTTGGTAGCTGTACTGGAATCGTTAAGAAGTCCGATTGTACAACAATAAAGGTTTGTTTTGTTTAAAATGAAGGCGCCGCCACTGTCATCAGGGCGGCGTCTTCTGTTTTTCATTTATTTTAAATGTTCGAGCATTTCTACCGTCATGGAAGCCATGTCAAACTCATGTTTCCAATTCCAATCTTCGCGGGCGCGGCTGTCGTCAATAGAGGCCGGCCAACTGTCGGCAATTTTTTGGCGGAAATCGGGTTTATAGGTAATGGTAAAATCAGGGATATGCTTTTTAATTTCGGCTGCGATTTCTTTTGGGGTGAAACTTACGCCCGATAAGTTATAGGAAGAGCGTATTTTGATGGCTTCACTTGGTGCCTGCATGATTTCTACCGTTGCGCGGATGGCATCGTCCATATACATCATCGGCAAGGCTGTTTCTTCTGAGAGGAAACACTCATAGGTTCCTTCTTTTAACGCTTTGTGGTAGATGTCTACGGCATAATCTGTGGTCCCTCCGCCGGGTTCAGTTGACCAACTGATAAGGCCCGGGTAACGAATGCTTCTGACGTCTACGCCATAAATGTTATGGTAGTATTCACACCATCTTTCACCGGTTTGCTTGCTGATTCCATAGACCGTTGTGGGCTCCATGATGGTGTATTGCGGCGTATTGTTTCTTGGGGTTGTAGGTCCGAAAACCGCGATACTGGACGGCCAGAATATTTTTTTGATTTTTCCGGCTTTCGCCAAATTCAACACGTGGAAAAGCGAATTCATATTCAAATCCCAGGCAAAAGCGGGATTTTTTTCAGCTGTGGCCGACAATAAAGCTGCCATCAGATAGACATCGGTGATTTGATATTGCTCGATTAAATGTTCGATCTGATTGTAATCTAAAGCATTGACCACTTCAAAAATACCGTTGTTTACAATGTCATTGTTTAGTTTTCGGATGTCGGAAGCAATAACATTATCGTTCCCGTAAATGCTTCTGAGTTTCTGAGTGAGTTCGGTACCTATTTGTCCGCAGGCTCCGATAATTAAGATTTTTGTGTTCATTGAGTAGTTAGTTTGTTTGTGACACTGTGGGCTGTGGTTTGCTTGTAGCTGCAGTGTTCGGCAAAGATAGGATTTTCAATCACGCTTCCCTTGTTAAATAACCGCTTCTTTTTTAACAAATTTATCATCTGTTTAACGCAAGCATACAGCAGTTTCAGTTTACCTTTGTACCTTTGTGACTAAATTTTTTGAGATGAAAATTATCTTTTCTACATTATTTTTATTGACCTTGTGTTTGACTTCCTGCCAGGAAGATCCGAAACAACGTGCTTTGGAACAGGAAAGAGACGCGCAAAAAAGAGAAGTCATTTTCAACAGTATCAACAAAGATTGGAATTTCAATGCTCAACCCATTAATGCTACATCACGCGGACTGACCAATGAATGGAACGAATGGCGGATGTTTTTAAACGAATTGGGACAAAAGCCCAAAAGCACTATCGGTGCTTTTCAGCAGAAAGCGAAAGCACTGACCAAAAGAGTTGCCGATTTGAACAACAATATTCCGCCAACTTACGATTTACCCGAAATTAAAAGCCGGGTGGAAGCTATATCTACTAAAATCAATTCGATTAACTTATACATCCACCTGAATCAGATTCCCGACAAGAAAATTATTCAGTTGGTCAAAGAAATCAATATAGAGCTGGCTTCCTTCCAACAAAAACTGGATGAAGTAGTCATCAAAAAACAAATCAAAACAGAAGAAGGTGAAAGTGATATGCTGCGGATGTTAGATACCACCAGAGCCATTCCAACCCATCCGGGACCTAATGTAAATATCATCAAATAGCTTTGAGCCAAGACTCGTTATACCACAGTTATCAGCATTCGACGAAAGTCAGACAAATTGCGGAAGCCCTTGAAACCCCTTTGGTCAAATTACATTTAAAAGGGCTTTTGGGTTCTTCGTTGTCGTTTGTATTCAAAGCGGTTTTTAAACAAAGTGACAAACCGTTTTTGTTGATTTTAAACGAAAAAGAAGAAGCGGCCTACTACCTCAACGATTTAGAACAACTGATTGGGGCCAATGATGTACTGTTTTATCCGAGTTCGTACCGTCGTCCGTACCAAATTGAAGAGACTGACAATGCTAATGTGTTGTTGCGTTCCGAAGTACTGAACCGTATCAATTCGCGCAAAAAACCGGCGGTGATTGTGACTTATCCCGAAGCGCTTTTTGAAAAAGTAGTTACCCGAAAAGAACTCGACAAAAACACCCTGAAAATTGCCGTGGGCGATACCGTTTCCATCGATTTTATCAACGAGGTGTTATTTGAATACGAGTTCAAACGCGTGGATTTTATCACTGAGCCCGGTGAATTTTCAGTTCGTGGCGGGATTTTGGACGTATTTTCATTTTCCAACGACAATCCGTATCGTATTGAGTTTTTCGGCAATGAAGTGGACAGCATTCGAACCTTTGATGTGGAAAGCCAGCTTTCGGTAGAAAAACAAAACAAGATTACGATTATTCCCAATCTGGAAAATAAATTCATCAAAGAAAATCGTGAAAGTTTTCTCGATTACATCAGCGATAAAACCATATTGTGTATTGAAAACACGGAGTTTCTGACGGCTCAACTGGACAAACTTTTTGGCAAAGCCACAGAAACCTTCGACAAACTGTCGAAAGATATTAAGCATGCTTCGCCTGAACATTTGTTCTTAAACCAAGAAGGTTTTTTGCGCAAAGCCCTCGATTTTTCCATCATAGAATTATCTTCTAAACCGCTTTTCAAAACCACTAAGACATTCGAATTTCATATACAGCCGCAACCTTCGTTCAACAAACAATTTGATTTGTTGCTGAACAATTTGAGCGACAATCATTTTAACGGCTACACCAATTATTTGTACTGTTCCAATGAGGCACAGGCCAATCGTTTTCATGATATCTTCGAATCGATAGATGAAGAAAATCATGAGAATGTCCGTAAGCAATATCACACCATTGTATCCTCTTTGTACCAAGGGTTCATAGACGAGGAGAACCAAATTGCCTGTTATACTGACCACCAGATTTTTGAACGCTATCACAAATTCAGCATCAAAAATGGGTATTCCAAAAAGCAAACCATTACGCTGAAGGAACTCAACTCCCTGTCTGTTGGCGATTATGTAACGCATATTGACCACGGTATCGGGAAGTTTGGCGGCTTGCAGAAAATTCAGGTTGAAGGCAAAACGCAGGAAGCTATTAAACTGGTGTATGCCGATAACGACATCGTGTATGTGAGCATTCATTCGCTGCATAAAATTTCGAAATACAACGGTAAAGACGGCACGCCACCTAAGATATACAAACTAGGCTCGAATGCCTGGAAAGTTTTAAAACAAAAAACCAAAGCACGTGTTAAACATATTGCGTTCAACTTAATTCAGTTGTATGCCAAACGCCGCTTGGAAAAAGGATTCCAATTTGCGCCCGACAGTTATTTGCAAAAAGAGCTGGAAAGCTCCTTTATTTACGAAGATACTCCTGATCAAATTACTGCTACCCAAGACGTCAAAGCCGACATGGAAAAAGACCGTCCGATGGATCGCTTAGTGTGTGGAGACGTAGGGTTTGGGAAAACAGAAGTGGCGATTCGCGCCGCATTTAAAGCAGTAGACAACAGCAAACAGGTAGCGGTTTTGGTACCCACCACCATTTTGGCGTATCAACATTACCGCACTTTTAGTGAGCGATTAAAAGAAATGCCCGTGAAAGTAGGCTACCTCAACCGCTTCCGTACGGCCAAGCAAAAAGCCCAAACGTTAGAAGAATTGGCTTCGGGAAAATTGGATATTATCATAGGCACGCACCAATTGGTTAACAAAAATGTACAGTTCAAAGATTTGGGATTGCTGATTGTAGACGAAGAACAAAAATTTGGTGTCAATGTCAAAGACAAACTCAAAACGATAGCCGCCAATGTGGATACACTCACACTGACTGCCACCCCTATCCCGAGAACGCTGCAGTTTTCATTGATGGCCGCCCGGGATTTATCGGTGATTACCACACCACCGCCCAATCGTTATCCCATCGAATCTCAAGTGGTTGGCTTTAATGAGGAATTGATTCGTGATGCCATTTCATATGAAATTCAGCGCAACGGACAGGTATTCTTTATCAACAACCGCATTGAAAACATCAAGGAAATTGCGGGTATGATTCAGCGCTTGGTTCCTGATGCCCGAGTGGGTATTGGTCACGGCCAAATGGAAGGAGCCAAACTGGAAGAATTGATGTTGGGTTTTATGAATGGGGACTTTGATGTGTTGGTCGCCACAACGATAATCGAGAGTGGTTTGGACGTGCCGAATGCCAACACGATTTTTATTAATAATGCCAATAATTTCGGGCTGTCCGACTTGCATCAAATGCGTGGTCGCGTAGGACGAAGTAATAAAAAGGCCTTCTGTTATTTTATTTGTCCGCCGTACTCGGCCATGACCGAAGATGCGCGCAAGCGTATACAGGCGTTGGAACAATTTAGTGAACTGGGCAGCGGTTTTAACATTGCGATGAAAGATTTGGAAATTCGCGGTGCCGGAGATTTATTGGGTGGAGAACAAAGTGGTTTCATCAACGAAATTGGTTTTGAAACCTACCAAAAAATCATGAATGAAGCCATTGAGGAACTGAAAGAAAATGAATTCAAGGAACTGTACGAATCTGAACAGGATGCCGATACCAAAGAGTATGTAAAAGATTTACAGATTGATACCGACTTTGAATTATTGTTCCCGGATGAGTATATCAACAACATATCGGAGCGTTTGAATTTGTATAACGAGCTGGGGAATCTCAAAGAGGAAGCCGATTTACTGACTTATGAAAATAAGTTGACGGACCGCTTCGGGCCGTTGCCCAAAGAAGCCAAAGCGCTCCTGAACAGCATCCGTATCAAATGGATTGCTACCCAAATAGGGATTGAGAAAATCGTAATGAAGCAAGGCAAATTAATCGGTTATTTCGTGTCTGACCAGCAATCGGAGTATTACAATTCGAAGCAATTCCGCCGTATGCTACAGTTTGTACAACAGCATGGTAATATCTGCAAGATGAAAGAGAAGGAAACCAAAAACGGGCTGCGTTTACTCATCACTTTTGAAAATGTCAAATCGATAAATAAAGCGCTGGAGTTAATGGAGATGATGATCAACTAAGCGTTGAAATACCTCCGGATTTGATGGGCCAATTCTTCTGGATTTACCTTTTCAATAGGATGTTGGGTATTGGGGATAACAAGAAATTGTCCCTGTTCTAGTTGGCGGTAAACCGCAATGGTTTCTTCGAAGCTTACCATGGCATCTTTATCCCCTACTGCCATTAGTACCGGAAGCGAAATTTGGGCAAAATCAGCATTTTTCAACACCGGTGATTGCCCTAATCCGAGCATCATTGCCGCAGTTTGTCGCAATAGCGTTTCCCAATTTTCCCCGTGTCGTATTTTGAGTGCTGAGGCAAATTTGGGCACTTTTTCTTTGATTGTTTCTGGGTTCAACAAGGCTGCTTCTTTTTGAGAACCTTCAGGTGTCCATTGGAGTTTAGTGGCTAACGTAAACAATTTTGTTATTCGCTCCGGATGGTTTTTAGCCAGATACAACCCTACATATCCGCCCATGCTATAACCAAAAACATTGATTGTCTCAATGTTGTTTTCATCTAAAAACGCCAACACCTGCTGAGCAAAGCCTTCAATTGTTAAGATGTTTTGCGGCGAATGATTTTGACCATGACCTTCAAAGTTGAGAGTAAAAACTTCAAAATTGGGTTGCAAAAGCTGAGCCAATATTGTAAAATTTTCGGCACTCCCTAACGCTCCATGGAGTAATACTACTTTTTCCATATAATAAAAAACCACCCATTACAGGTGGTTGTGATTCGGTTAAAATTAATTCATCTTCAGCACTTTGAAATTGGCTTCCTGATTATTGATTTTCAGTTTGAAGAAATACGTGCCTTGGGCAAACGAGGCGATATCGACTGTGGTATTTAGTGCATTCATTTTTTGACTGTACAACAATTGTCCTTGCACATTGTATACAGTCACTTCTGAAATTGCATCTTTAGAAGTGATGTTCACTTTCCCATTGGTTGGATTCGGGTAATAACTGTAGTCTAGAAAATCATTGTTTTCGACGCCTAAGGTTCCTGTACAAGTGATATTAGCCACCCAGCCTGATCGGTTTTCAGCCTGATCTGAAACGAATTTAAAGGTTAGGGCACCGCTTGAAGCTGTTGATGTAAATGAGCCCGGAGGTGTTGTTCCCGTTAGCCCACCACTTGTCATATCAGTATAGGATTCATCCGGACCATTATAGATGTATAAGTAATCCCAATCGGTTTCCAAATTGAAACTTGTAAAAGTCGCTTTAATTTTCAAGCCCGGTCCTGTTGGCATCATTGTTCTAGTCCAGTTTTCCATATCCGTATAGTTATTTGATGTGCCTCCTGTATCGGTGAACACATAACTACACAAATTAGTGTTGGCTGTAGCAAATATTTTTTCTTTATTGGCAGCTACAACCCCTTCACTACATACCGGACGGACACGTACCATGTAGTAAGTATTCGGATTTAATCCTGAAACGCTATAACTGGCGCTGGTAACAGTATTCCATACAATAGCTGAAGAGGCAAATGGGGTTACGGCTACCTGCCATGAGGTGGCCGAACCTAAATCACTCCAGGAAATCTGAGCTGAACCGGAACTGATATTGGTTACCGTTATATCAACTACCATATTAATACAAGTGTTAACACAATCCAAACTTAAACATTCCGAGTTATTAACGGTACTCAACACTAAAGCCGAGGGCTGCGGCCCAAAACCGTTACTGAAATTAATTCCCACGCCCGAAACCAAATGGCAATAACTCATAATAGTTCCACCAACACCTGTTGGTATTGGTCCATCAGCACAATTACCTTCTTGGTAACCAGCCTGCTGACCACATCCATCGATAACCGTATTGTTCCCATTCCAATAACAACCATGGGTATGAGGAGATCCGGCTAAATGACCCAGTTCGTGAGTGATTACCTGTACAGCCCATGAGAATGTTGGTACCGTGGCATAACTGATGGAATTAACATCGGAATAACTGAAGTTGTTTTGGGAGCACAAGCCATCTATAGTAACAGCAACTCCACCCAATCCACCGGGATCTATTCCGACCAATTGTCCTAAATCTCCATCAAAAACAGGGGTATTGGCATTAAAGGCCATCAAATAATCATAGGACGTATCTCCAATTCCTTCATACGGATCCAAATCGGTCCAAATAAAAATTGATTTTAAGGCTACCGATATACCGTCATTACTGTAAAGTGTTTGTACATTGTTGAATACTGACGTCATCCAATTGGTGGTGGTGGTGGTATTACTGTCGTTTTCAACATACAAATTGTTGTCTATTTCAAAATAAATGGTAACACAACGGTCGCTCAAAGTGCTCTTATTTTCAGAAACCTGTCCTTTTGGTGTAAAACCGGTTTCTTTCACATGACAATCCAATTGGCTCAACACTTTCATTTTATTGTCGGCATATATTACATAATCCATTTGGTTATTGATCTTATCCAATTTTCCAACGACTACATTACCCAATGTCGGGCTTGAAAAAATCCCGTTAAATTCTCCATTGAAAAAATTGAATGAAGACACTGAACTGTTTTCTCCTTTCACAATACCTCGATAATACACTCCTTTTTGGTAAGCAATATTTTTAGCTTTGTCGGTATCCAAATGAAAACCTTCGGCAAACGGATTTACCTTGTATAAAAGCAAGGCAATGTTTTGGTTTTGATAGGGAATTTCCAATTCGATAGCATCGTATGAGTTGGTTACAATTTCGCTGATTTTTTCGGTATTCAACGTGGCTAAAGTGGCTCCCTCCACTGTTTTATTCACATTAGCATCAATTGTGTTTGGCGTTGCCGTAAGTACCGTAATGGGTTTAAATGTGGCGCCAATTTCCTGCAACTCTTTTACTCTTTGTGCCACTTTATTTTGTGCCCAAAGGCTAACACAACTCAGCAACATAACCAATAGTAATGATTTTCTCATAGTTTTTTTATATTTTTTCCGTAAAGTTATTGAAATTCAGAATAAAACAAATTTTTAGTGTCTTAATTAAGATTTGTTTATCAGAAATGGTAGAAAGCATCTTGTAAATGTTCTATTTTATAGTCATTTTCTTCTTTGGCGATGGCAATAATATCAAAACGAATTTGAACATCTAAATCATTGGCGAGGACATATTCATTGACAGCTTTGACCAACAGCTGAATCTTTTGAGGTTTTACAAAATCCTGCGGCAACCCATAGGCAATGCTAGAACGGGTTTTGACTTCAACAATGACAAGAGTGTTTTCTGTTTGGGCAATAATATCAATCTCGGCTTTTTGAAAGGTCCAATTGGTTTCTAAAATGGCATAGCCGTTTTGTTGCAGAAATTCAACTGCCAATTCTTCTCCTAACTTTCCAAGTTCGTTGTGTTCTGCCATTTATTGAAAAGTTACTTTGCTTCTTTCTGCCGTCACTTCCACAGAAACCTGTCTGCCAAAAATCAATGCCCGATTGTCTCGGATATGTCCGGCCGGGAAGTTATAAATAATAGGGATGTTCAGGCCCTTTACGGTATCTTCAATTATTTCCAATGCATTTCTGCCCCAAGGGATTTCATTATCCTTCATCTCTGTCATGCCGCCCACAATAATTCCTTTTAAACTTGACAAACAGCCATTGCGTTTAAGGTTGACCATCATCCGATCAACATGATACAGATATTCATCCAAATCTTCGAGAAAAAGAATTTTATCCGTACAATCAATCGCCGATTCCGAACCCAACAAACTGTAAAGAATGGATAAATTTCCGCCTACCAACTCGCCTTTGGCCTTGCCCAAATGATTGAGCGCGTCACAATCTAAAGTATATTCCAATTTATCACCAAACAAAGCCGCACATAAAGAATTCTTCGCATCATCTGTAGCACGAGGGATAACCACCGGCATGGTTCCGTGTATGGATTCAATGCCCATGCGGTTCAAATGACTGTGCAAAACTGTCACATCGCTGAAACCGACAATCCATTTGGGATTTTGCTTGAATTTGGTAAAATCCAATTTATCTATAATTTTTACCGTACCGTATCCGCCTCGCACACACCAAATCATTTTAACATTCGGATTATCCATTTGTTCCTGAAAGTCAGCTGCTCTTTGCTCATCGGTACCGGCTAATTGGTAATAATCCAACCCGATGGTTTTTCCTAATTTGACTTTTAAACCCCAGCCTTCCAGTAAATCGATAGTAGGTTTCAGATTGTCTTCTATGTTTTTTCGTGCTGTAGAAACGATGGCAACCGTGTCGCCTTTTTGGAGATAAGGAGGTGTAATCATCTTTTTTTGTGAATAAGAGGAAATTGTAATCAGAAAAAGCAGTGCAACTAATTTTCGCATTAATCCATAAAGATTAGTGAATTGTAGTTTCAAAAGTAAACAAATCCCAAAATTAATTCGGGATTTCGCAGCTAAAAAACTTATTTTTGCTGTCTATTTCAAAGATTATGTTAGAAAACCCAAAAAGATATACCATTACGGCGGCATTGCCCTATACTAATGGTCCTATTCATATCGGTCACCTGGCCGGAGTTTATGTGCCGTCAGATATTTATGCCCGTTATTTGAGATTACAAGGAAAAGATGTGGCCTTTATTTGCGGAAGTGATGAACACGGTGTGGCCATCTCGATGAAAGCCAAAAAAGAAGGTATTACGCCACAACAGGTCATTGATAAATATGATGGTATCATTCGTCAGTCTTTTTTAGATTTCGGAATTTCGTTTGATAATTATTCGCGCACCTCCTCCAAAATTCATCACGATACGGCTTCGGAGTTTTTCAGAAAATTATATGACAAAGGCGATTTTATTGAAGAAGTCACCGAACAATTATACGATGCCAAAGCCAATCAGTTTTTGGCGGATCGTTTCGTTACCGGAACCTGCCCTAAATGCGATAATCCGGAAGCTTATGGCGACCAATGCGAAAGATGTGGTTCTACCCTTAACGCCACTGATTTAATCAATCCAAAGTCAACCATCACGGGAGAAACTCCAATATTAAAATCAACAAAACACTGGTTTTTACCCTTAGACCGTTATCAGGATTTTTTAACCCAATGGATTTTGGAAGAGCACAAAAACGATTGGAAAACCAATGTACTCGGTCAGGTAAAATCCTGGTTGGACGACGGTTTAAAACCGCGTGCTGTAACCCGGGATTTGGATTGGGGAATTGATGTACCGGTTGAAGGTGCAGAAGGGAAAAAACTCTATGTGTGGTTTGATGCCCCTATCGGTTATATTTCCGCTACCAAAGAATGGGCTGCCCGTGAAGGAAAAAATTGGGAAGACTATTGGAAAAAAGACGATACCAAGTTAGTCCACTTCATTGGTAAAGACAACATTGTATTCCACTGTATTATTTTCCCTGCCATGTTAAAAGCGGAGGGAAGTTATATTTTACCGGATAATGTCCCGGCCAACGAATTTTTGAACTTAGAAGGGAATAAACTTTCTACTTCCAAGAATTGGGCGGTTTGGTTGCATGAATATTTGTTGGATTTTCCGGAAAAACAAGATGTGTTGCGTTATGCTTTGACGGCGAATGCTCCGGAAACCAAAGACAACGATTTTACCTGGAAAGATTTTCAGGCCAGAAATAACAATGAGTTAGCGGCTGTTTTTGGCAATTTCATCAACCGTGTGGTGGTGTTAACCAACAAATATTACAACGGAATAGTTCCACAACCCCATGAACTAACTGAAATTGACGAACAAACCTTAGCTGAATTAAAAGCCTATCCGGCGGTGATTTCCTCTTCTGTAGAACGGTACCGATTCCGAGAAGCCCAAGGCGAGTTGATGAATGTAGCTCGTTTGGGAAATAAATATTTGGCTGATGAAGAACCGTGGAAAATGGTCAAAACCAACCCGGAACGCGTGCAAACGCAGATGTATGTAGCCCTTCAGATTGCAGCGGCGTTGCAAGTTTTGTGCGAGCCCTTTTTACCGTTTACCTCGGGTAAATTGAAAACCATTTTAAACAGTAAAAACCTTACTTGGAATTCGGTTTCCGAAACCCCCGATTTGCTTCCGGCCGGTCATCAAATTGGCCAAGCGGAAATTTTATTTGCGCAAATTGAAGATGCCGAAATTCAAAAACAGATAGACAAACTCGAAGCCAGTAAAACTGCTAACGCCATGGAAGACAAAACTACCGAACCACAAAAAGCCACAGCCACTTTTGACGATTTTGCCAAACTTGACTTGCGCGTAGGCACTATAGTAGCAGCTGAAAAAATGCCGAAAGCCAATAAACTTTTGGTCTTGAAGGTAGATACCGGTTTGGATGTACGTACCATTGTTTCGGGCATTGCGGAACATTTTTCACCGGAAGAAGTGATAGGCAAACGCGTAACGGTTTTAATTAATTTGGCTCCAAGAGCCTTGCGCGGGGTAGAAAGCGAGGGAATGATTTTGATGACCAACAATGCTGCCGGTCAATTAGTTTTTGTCAATCCGGATGCGGATGGCGTTGATAATGGAGCATTGATTAGCTAATACTACATAGCATATGAAATTGAAAGTAATTGCTTTTGACGCGGATGACACCTTGTTTGTCAACGAGCCGTATTTTCAGGAGACAGAAGAGAAATTCTGCAACCTGATGTCGGCTTACCTTTCACAACATTCTTTGTCACAAGAATTGTTCAAAACTGAAATTGCCAATCTGGAGTTGTACGGGTATGGCATCAAAGGTTACATTCTATCGATGATTGAGGCTGCTATGAAGATTTCAAACAAAACCATTTCCATAGAAATCATCGAAAAAATTACGGAATATGGTAAAGAGTTGCTTCAAAAACCCATTGAATTGTTGGATGGTGTGGAAGAAACTTTAGCTGCCTTAAACGGTAATTACAAACTGGTGGTAGCTACCAAAGGTGATTTATTGGACCAAAGAAGGAAGTTACACAACTCCGGTTTGGGACATTATTTTCACCATATTGAAGTGATGTCGGACAAAAAGGAAAAAGATTATGAAGACCTGCTGAAGCGTTTGGAAATCAAAGCTGAAGAGTTTTTTATGATTGGAAATTCTTTGAAATCGGATGTCTTGCCTGTACTGAATATTGGAGGCCATGCTGTTCATATACCATTTCACACTACCTGGGAACATGAAAAAATAAGTCATAAAGTAGAACATCCTAACTTCAAAGCTTTGGAAAAGATAACTGACGTTTTACCTCTTTTATTGTCTTAAAGTGAAACAAAAACTAAACTTGGAAACCTGGAACCGCAAAGAGCATTTTCTGTTTTTCAAGCAAATGGAAGAACCTTTTTTCGGAATCGTCACCCGAATTGACTGCACCAAAGCGTATCAAAAAGCTAAAGATTTGGGTGTGACCTTTTTCACGTACTATCTGCACAAAACCTTGACTGCTGTAAATTCAATTGAGAATTTCCGTTACCGGATTATTGATGACGAAGTCTATGTTTTTGATCGTATCGATGTGTCGGCTACAATTTTGCGCGAGGATAAAACTTTTGGTTTTTCACTGATGGAATATGACGAAGACTTAAGCCATTTTGCTGAAATTACCCGAAAAGAAATTGAAAGAATACAAAACACCACCGGATTGATTACCCGGGATTTTGAAATTAATTTGATTCACTTTTCGGTCTTACCCTGGATTGACTTTACTTCTTACTCCCATGCGAGAAGTTTTACTTGGCCTGACAGCTGCCCCAAGATTTCTTTTGGTAAAATGACCGAAGAAAATGGTAAAAATTTTATGAACATGTCCGTTCATGTACATCATGGTTTGGCTGACGGTTACCATGTAGGCGAATTTATGAATTATTTGCAGAAACTGATGGATGCTTAATCAAAGTAAGTCCAGTTGGAACCGTCACTAACTACGATAACACTTCTGCGATTTCCCTCCCACATATAAATTTGAGCACTTCCGGTAGTTGAACCTTTAGGAAATATCATTCCTCCTGCCGAAGTAAGTTTTGCGGTATAGGTGTTGTTGATGTTTCTTATAAAATACATTCTTCCCGGATAGGTAACTGCACTGGGCAGTTGAAACTCTTGGTCAGTTGCCTGAGGATTTATTGAGATATAAACACCGTCACTAATCAATGTTGCAGCTCCGCTTCCGTTTAAAGTGATGACTTTTACAGAAATATTTCCATTGACATCCAAGGTACTTAGCGGAGTAATGGTATTAATACCAACCTGTGAAAAACCGGAAACTGCGGCACAGCATACCGTAATTAAAATCAACAAGAATTTTAATTTTTTCATGGTTTTTCGTTTTGTTTTGACTTTTATGACAATTTAAATGTAACTAAATAATTGAATATTAACTCCTTTAAAGTCATAAAACAGTCTCCGAAAACGTTTTCGTGTTGACAACTTATATCTTTTTACGTTAAATTTTTATAAAAAACACAAATAAAAAGCGACAAAATTTTCACTTTGTCGCTTTATTCTAAAGCAAACGATGCTTTACAGAGCATTCAAAACTGCTAAAACCTCCTCTCCATACTTCTCTGTTCTTTTTAACCCGAAGCTGGTATCATTAGCTAAATTTTCTATTGTTTGCGGATTAATTTTTGCAATGGAGGCCAAATGTGCATTATGACAAATTTGAAAATAGGACCAATTCTTTTTTTCGGCCAAAGTATTTCTCCATGTTCTCAAGGCGTTGAAAATTTCACGCTCTTTTGGAGATAGCTCATCATGTAAAAACTTAGCTTTTTCTTTTTTAACCGATTTGGGTTCAAAGAACACTGCAGCCGACCAAAAATCAGTAGAACCGGTGGTGACAAAGTTGGTTGATGTGAGCTTTACTTCTACCAAATCTAAAAAATTGTTCATTCGCTCTTGGTCAGACTGACAGTGCTCTTTGCTCAGACGAATATTAAAAACTTTGATATTCATGCTTTCACTTTTTGAAACCGTTATTTGCTCAGCAACAGAATGTCGTTAGCAACGACCTCTGTTACATACCGTTTGTTGCCATCTTTGTCTTCATAACTTCTGTGTGACAATTTGCCCTCAATGGCAATTTCTTTTCCTTTCTCTACGTATTTTTCGATGATATCGGCCACTTTGCCCCAGGCGGTGATGCGGTGCCATTCGGTTTGTTCTACTTTTTCTCCTTTGTCATTTTTGTAATACTCGTTGGTAGCGAGTGTTAAGTTGGCTACTTTTTTACCTCCTTCCAGGTTTTTGATTTCCGGCTCTTGGCCTACGTGTCCTATTAACTGTACTTTGTTTCTCATGGTGTTTATATTTAAAAGTTATTATTATTAAAACTGTTATTGACCATTGTTTCAAATCAACGAGACAAAGTTGTGGCAGTTGGCCAAAATTATTCGGTTGTTATGCATTTACTTTCGGTTGTAACTATTTGTACCCATTTGTAAACGGAAATATTTTCTTATATTTGATTAGCCCTAAATGTTTTGGAATACAAAAGACAAATCCTGACTAGCCCTGATTGCAGCGATTGCCGTGCAATAGTGGAAAGCAGGAACACGGAAACCCAAAATGCCCGAGCCATTCGATCTTGAATATTAAAACTAAAAATTATGGACAAACCCTGTTTGGAATGTGGTGAAAAAATTGTAGGTCGCGAGGATAAAAAGTTTTGCAGTGACGGTTGCCGCAATGCCTACAACAACAAAATCAATAAAGACAGTACTAATTATATGCGAAATATTAATAATAAGTTGCGCAAAAATTACCGAATTTTGTCAGAGCTGAATGTAGAAGGCAAATCAAAAACAACAAAAACCAGGCTATTGAGTAAGGGGTTTGACTTTGATTTTTTTACGAGTATTTTAAATACCAATACCGGAAACACTTATCATTTTGTGTATGATCAAGGCTATCGTTATTTAGACAACGATTTTTATATGCTGGTCAAAAAAGAACATTAACTTTATTCTGATGAGAAAAAACTATACTTCTTTTTATTCAATATTGATTTTGGCTGGGATAATTGCCGGGATTTTTTTCTTCATGATGCCTCAAAATTATGATGAAACGGAAGCCCCCCTTTCGGAATTTTCTACTCAAAGAGCTTTATCCACTGTCAAAGCAATGTCGGCCAAAGCCCATTATGTGGGTTCTGAAAATCATGAAGAGGTAGCACAATATCTTCAGAAGGAGTTGCAAAATTTAGGTTTGGAACCTTCTCTTCAGGAAGGTTTTACGATGACTGAAAAAGGGACTTTGGTCAAATCCAAAAACATACTGGCTCGAATCAAAGGTTCTGCCTCTACTAAGGCATTGCTATTATTGTCACATTATGACAGCGCACCACATTCAGTGTCCCGAGGCGCCAGTGATGACGCCAGTGGGGTGGCCACTATTTTAGAAAGTGTTCGCGCTTTTTTGCACAATAAAACAGCCCACAAAAACGACATCATTATTTTATTTACCGATGCTGAAGAATTGGGATTGAACGGTGCTGCCCTTTTTGTGACACAACATCAGTGGGCGAAAGAGATTGGTTTGGCATTAAATTTTGAAGCCCGCGGAACTTCGGGACCGAGTTATATGCTTATGGAAACAAATAACGGCAATGCCAAAATGGTAGCTGCTTTTGCCAATGGTAAAGCCGGTTATCCTGTTTCCAATTCACTGATGTACAGCATTTACAAAATGTTACCAAATGACACCGACTTGACCGTTTTCAGAGAAGCGGGAAAAATACAGGGGTTTAACTTTGCCTTTATTGACAGCCATTTTAATTATCATACTGCTCAGGACAAATTTGACAATTTAGCTCCCGAAACCTTAGCCCATCAAGGCAGTTATTTGTTTCCGCTGTTGAATTATTTTGCCAATGCGGATTTGACAGACCTCAATTCCACCGATGACAATGTATATTTCAACATCCCATTTGGCTTTGTGAGTTATCCGTTTACCTGGATATTCCCGATGTTACTCATCGCATTGGGTTTGTTCCTACTTTTTGTTTTTGTCGGATTGGGCAAAAGAGCGATGCGCATTGATGAAGTTTTCAAAGGATTTGTACCGCTGTTTGGCTCATTGATTACAGCTGGTTTCCTGACTTTCGTGGGCTGGAAGTTGTTACTGAATTTTTATCCGCAATACAAAGACATTCTTCAGGGTTTTACCTATAATGGTCACGATTACATTTATGCTTTTGTGAGTCTGACTTTGGCGATTTGCTTTTTATTTTATCAAAACAACGGCAAACGCAATCCTGAAATGAATCAGTTAGCAGCCCCTTTATTTATTTGGTTGCTTATCAACTCAGGTATCGCATTCAAACTGCAAGGCGCCGGATTCTTAATTATACCGGTAATCTCGAGTTCATTAATGCTGGGTTATTTTGTGTTGACACAGAAATCGAATACAGTACTGAATTTGATTTTGGCAATTCCAACTTTGATTATTTTGGTGCCGTTTATCCAAATGTTTCCCATCGGACTGGGCTTGAAAATTTTGACCGGAAGTGCGCTGCTGACAGTGTTGTCCTTTGCTTTATTATTACCCATTTTTGGTTCCTTTTCCAATAAAATTGTCTGGGCGGGAGTTTGTCTTTTAGTGTCAATCGGATTTTTCGTGAAAGCACATTTAGCCTCAAATTATTCTAATGCAAAAGCAAAACCCAACAGCTTGGTTTATCTTTTAAACGCTGATACCGGAAAAACTAATTGGGCAACCTATGATGCAAATCCTGATGCCTGGACGAAACACTATCTGGGCAACAATCCAAAAGAAGCCTCAACATTAAATTCTACTAAATTATACAGCAAATACGGTTCAGAATTTAGATTTATGGCAAGTGCTCCGCTAAAAGCAATTACCAAACCAACTGTTGAATTTTTGCGGGACACTCTCAAAGGCAATCAGCATTTGTACCACATCAAAATAACGCCAAACCGACCCGTAAATCGCTATGATATTTTTGTCAACAGCAATACAAGCATTCATAATTTAAGAGCTAACGGCGTAAAAGCGATTGCCTATAAAAGTAATATTGCTGCCAAAACTTCGGGCAAACTGTTGAGTTATTACGTGGTGGACAATGCTCCTTTGGACCTTGAATTTTCCATCAACAGTACAGACAAATTAGATTTGGAATTGTTGGAAAGTTCGTTTGATTTGTTGTCAAATCCTTTGTTTAAAATGGCTCCAAGAAAAGCCGGAATGATTCCAACTCCATTTGTTTTAAACGACGCAGTGATTATCAAACAAAAGATAAAACCATCTGCAAAAACAGCAACCGTAAAGCCTGTTTTCAGTACAAATTGGACAAAAAAAGATAGTACATCCACTGCTGTTGACTCCTTAAAAAAATGACACAAATCTCTATTTTAGGATGCGGTTGGCTGGGTTTGCCCTTGGCTCAATCATTGATTGAAAAAGGCTTTTCCATCAAAGGGTCAACAACATCTGAAGCAAAGTTATCCGTATTAGAAAACCATGGAATTCAGCCTTTCCTACTTGAATTAACGGAACAGGAAGTCAAAGGCAAGATTGATTTATTTCTGCAAGACTCCGAACTATTGATTATTGATATTCCGCCTAAACTGCGCCACAATACTTCTGAAAGCTTTGTGGTTAAAATTCAAACGCTGAGTGCTTTTATAGAAAAATCTGCCGTAAGAAAAGTGCTTTTTGTGAGTTCAACAGCGGTTTATCAAGATGATAATTCTGTCATTACGGAAGAGACCAATCCTCAACCCGAAACAGAAAGCGGAAAACAATTATTAGATGCAGAAATGCTTTTACAAAACAATCCCAATTTCAAAACTACAGTGGTTCGTTTTGGCGGTTTGATAGGTGAAGATCGCCATCCTATCAAATTTTTAGCCGGTCGTCACAACTTAGAAAATCCCGAAGCTCGCATCAACCTGATTCATCAAACAGATTGCATAGGGATTTTGGAACAAATTATTGAAACCGATTTTTTTGGTGAAACCTTTAATGCTGTGACTCCTTTTCATCCGACGAGAAAAGAATATTACACCCAAAAGGCAATAGAATTAGAATTGCCTTTGCCCGAATTTCAAACCGAAAAAGCCAGCATCGGCAAAACCATTTTGAGCGATAAAACAGTGACGATTTTGCACTACACATTTAAAAAACCAAATTTATGAATACCACTGACCTTATCGGTACCCTTGGTGTCAGCCTCATCCTGATTGCCTATTTCATGAACATTTTTTCACTGATAAAAAAAGACGGCCTGCTGTTTTATGTACTCAATATTTTGGGTGGTGCTATCGCCTGTTTTTCTTCTTACCTGATACGCTTCTGGCCGTTCGTAGTGCTTGAAGGAACCTGGGCACTGATTAGTATTGTTGCTTTATTAAAATCCATAAAAAAACCTCAAGCATAACTTGAGGTTTTTTTTATTTCTATCGGATTCTTACCAGATTTTCACTTGCTTATCCGGAGCCAAATACATGCCGTCTCCCGGTTTGATGCTAAACGCTTGTTGGAATGTTTCCAAGTTTAACAAAGGTACATAAGCGCGGTATTGTGCCGGTGAGTGCGGATCGGTTTTCACTTGATTTTTCAATGCTTCATCCCTAATTTTACCTCTCCAGATGGTAGCCCAAGAAATGAACAAACGTTGTTCAGGCGTATATCCGTCAATTAATCCCGGGTTGCCGTTTTCTTTTAAATACAACTGTAAACCGTCATAAGCAGCATTAATTCCGCCTAAATCTCCAATGTTTTCTCCCAAAGTAAATTTACCGTCAACATGAGTTCCCGGTAGTGGCTCTAAGGCAGAATACTGATCTGCCAAAGCCGTTCCCAAAGCAGTAAATTGGGTCAAATCACTTTCGGTCCACCAGTCTACTAAGTTTCCTTCTGCATTGTAACGTGAACCCTCATCGTCAAAGCCGTGTGAAATTTCGTGACCGATAACTGCTCCGATTCCACCATAGTTAATTGCTTCATCCGCTCTGTAATCGTAGAAAGGCGGTTGCAAAATAGCTGCAGGGAAAACAATTTCATTATAGGACGGATTGTAATAGGCATTCACGGTTTGTGGCGACATGCCCCACTCTGTTTTGTCAACCGGTTTGTCTAACTTGGCCAAGTCTTTTTTCCAGTTCCATTGAGAAACACTTTTCACATTGTCAAAATATGTTCCGCCTTCTCCCGGGCTTTTGATGGTCAAGGCTGAATAATCCTCCCATTTGTCCGGATAACCAATTTTGATGGTCAATTTATCCAACTTTTCAATAGCTTTCGTTTTGGTTTCGGCCGACATCCACGTTAAATTGTTAATTCGTTTTTTGTAAGCACGAATGATGTTTTGAATCATTTTTGATGCTTTTTCTTTAGCCTCCGCCGGGAACATTTTCTCTACATACAATTTCCCTAAAGCTTCACCAACAGTACCATTTACTACTTGTAGCGCTTTTTCATGACGTGGTCTTTGTTTCAGTGCTCCGGTTAATGTTTTACCATAAAACTCCCAATTAGCCGTTTCGATATCGGTTGACAATTGTGATGCCGAACCTCTCAACAACATCCATCTCATGTAGGCTTTCCAGTCTTCCACTTTGTTTTCGGTGAAAATGGTTTGCAGTGCTTTCATGTATCTTGGTTGCGATACGATAATGGTGTCTAACTTGGTAAAGCCAACTCCTTTCATGTAGGTCGTCCAATCGATAATTGGGAGCATTTTTTGTAAATCACCAATAGCGGTTGGATTGTATTGTTTGCGGGCATCTCTGCGTTCTACTCTATCCAATCGAGGTTGCGACATTTGGATTTCTAACGCCAAAATTTTATCGGCATCGGCTTTAGCCTGTTCTGGTTTTTCACCGAGAAACTGTAGCATTTTAGCAACGTGTAATACGTATTTTTCACGTTTCTCTTTTGAATCTTTATCATCAGACACATAGTAATCTCTGTCCGGCAAACCTAATCCGCCAGGTCCCAAGCTTACTACATTTCTGTTACTGTTTTTTTCATCGGCACCAATTCCAACTCCAAAGAAACCAACGCCTCCGCCAACAGCTTCTTCTTCCATCATTAATTTTTGCAAATCTTTGATGTTTTTTACGGCATTGATTCTAGCTAAATACGGTTTCAAAGGCGCAATTCCTTGTTTATTTCTGGCCACGGTATCCATCGCCACTTTGTACATATTGATGGCTTTCCCTTGGTCTGTATTTGACAAGTACTTTGGATTTTTAGCGGCATCCTTTAGAATGGCCAATGCATCTTTGTCGGTATTTTGACGCAATTCATCAAAACTTCCCCAACGGGTTTTATCTGCAGGAATTTCCGTGTTTTTCAACCAGGTTCCATTAACAAATCGGAAAAAATCATCTTTCGGACTTACCGATTTGTCCATCAGGGAAGTATTAATTCCCGGATTCTTTTGCTGGGCATTCATTGGGGCAATTCCCGCCAATACTACTGCTGCCAACAACGTTTTTGAAATGGTGTTCATTTTCATAAATCGTTTAGTTTTTTGTTAGTGGATGCAAATTTATTGATTCTACAAGTAGAAATCATTTTTTAACAAAAATATAAGTCTATAATGAATTCTTTATGTTACAAATACGGTCTTGCTTTCGTATTTTTGCTCAAAAAAAGCATGCTGCCTTTTATCAAAAAATATAGAATTTTCATCGGAACCTTTTTCGTTTTCTCTATTGTCACTATTTCTCTTTTTTACAACGTATTGAAACCCGGAAAGAATTTACCCATCTACAATCCGGCGGATGTTAATCCGGAGTTGGTTGACAGCACTGTTCAGTATATAGCCCGAGAGCATAAAATAGCCGATTTCTCTTTTGTTAATCAAAACGGGAAAACCATAACACAAAAAGATTACGAAGGCAAAATTTATGTGGCCGATTTTTTCTTTACTACCTGCCAATCCATTTGTCCTATTATGACCACTAATATGGTTGATATTCAAAAAGCTTTTTTACACAATCCGAAAGTGATGATCCTGTCACACACGGTGACTCCTGAAACAGACAGCGTTCCGGTTTTGAAACAATATGCGTTAAAAATGGGAGTCGTAGATTCAAAATGGAATCTGGTTACGGGGGACAAAAAGCAAATTTACAGCATGGCCAGAAAATCGTATTTAGCAGTGAAATTGGGAAAACCTGATGAACTCTATGACATGGTTCACACTGAAAATTTTGTTTTAGTCGATGCTGAAAAACGGGTACGCGGATTTTATGACGGAACCAAAAAAGAAGAAATCAAACGCCTGATTGACGATATCAACTGGCTTTGTGAAAACGATAAAAAGTAGTTAAACTGATATTTATCATTCTATATTCTCAATTTATGCTTACTTTTGCAATCTTAATTCAATCTAAATAAGCATTGAAAACCACCGTTGATTTATTACAAATTGGAGACAAGGCTACCATCACGTATGTTGATTTGGATAAAATTCCATTGAAACTTCTGGAAATGGGATGTCTGCCTGATAACGATTTGGAGATTATCCAAATCGCTCCTTTGGGCGATCCGATTTATCTGAATGTCAACAACGGTTCTCATTTGGCCATTCGCATAGAAACCGCTCGTGAGATTGAAGTTGAAGTACACGAGAAATAATCAAACATGGGCCTACAAAACATCACTGTTGCTTTAATTGGAAATCCCAATACCGGAAAAACTTCGGTATTCAATCAATTGACCGGATTGAAGCAACAGGTGGGAAATTATCCCGGGATTACCGTTGAAAAAAAACTGGGGTTTTGTAAACTGCCCTACAACATCAAAGCAAACATTCTTGACTTGCCGGGAACCTACAGTTTGAATGCCAGTTCCATTGATGAAAATGTGGTGATTGAGTTACTGCTGAATAAGAACGACAAACTCTATCCCGATGTAGCTGTAGTAGTGACTGATGTGGAGAATTTGAAACGAAATTTGCTTCTTTTTACCCAAATCAAAGACTTAGAAATCCCGACTATTTTGGTTATCAATATGACCGACCGAATGAAAGCCAAGGGAATTTCTCTTAATATCCCATTTTTAGAAGAACAACTGAAAACCAAAATAGTTTTGGTCAGCACCCGAAAAGGAATTGGGATTGAGGAGCTCAAAAAACAAATCGTAGAATACAAATCACTTTCTACAGAGCCATGTCTGAATGCTTCGGTAATAGACCAGGAGTACTTTGATAAACTTCGGGCAGCCTTCCCGAACCAATTGTTGTACAAACTTTGGTTGGTCATTACCCAAGATGTCAACTTCATGAATTTGGAGCGCAACGAAATCAACAGTTCGTTTACCAAATCACATTCGGATTTAAAGCGTTTGCAACAAAAAGAGACTATCAAGCGTTACCAATTCATCAATGATACCTTGAAAATTGGGCAAAAAATAGATACGGCCAATGCTTCCGATTTGCGTTCGAAATTGGATAAAGTATTGACCCATAAAATATTTGGTTATGTTATTTTCTTTGGCATTCTCTTGCTCATTTTCCAATCCATTTTTGATTGGTCGAGCGTGCCGATGGAGTTCATTGACAAGACTTTTGCCAACATGGCCAATTACGCCAAAACGACTTTCCCGCCAGGCGAATTTACCAATTTAATCAGTGAAGGGATTATCCCCGGAATTGGAGGTATTGTGATTTTCATTCCACAGATTGCGTTCTTATTTCTTTTTATTTCCGTATTGGAAGAAAGCGGTTATATGAGCCGGGTAGTGTTTTTGATGGATAAAATCATGCGTCGTTACGGGCTTTCCGGGAAAAGCGTAGTGCCCTTAATCTCTGGAACAGCTTGTGCTATTCCGGCCATTATGAGTGCGCGAAATATTGAAAACTGGAAAGAGCGTTTGATTACGATGTTGGTCACTCCTTTTATTACGTGTTCTGCACGCTTACCGGTTTACGCCATTTTAATTTCGTTAATTATTCCTGAAAAAAGAGTTTTAGGCATTTTCAGTTTACAAGGTGCGACACTAATGGTATTGTATCTTTTAGGTTTTGGAATGGCAATAGTTTCGGCTTACATTTTGAATAAGGTTTTGAGGTTGAAAACCAAATCTTATTTTGTGGTAGAAATGCCTAATTACAAATTACCGCTATTCAAAAATGTCGGAATTAATGTGCTTGAGAAAACTAAATCCTTTGTAACCGGTGCCGGAAAAATTATTTTAGCATTATCCATTGTGTTGTGGTTTTTAGGTTCTCATGGACCCAAAGCCGATTTTGACAAAGCTGAAGCCGTAGTTATGGTCAAAGTAAAAACAGAGCATCGTCATCATGACAAGGATTATATTGAAGATGAAATCAGTTCTTACAAATTGGAACACTCTTATATTGGTCTCATTGGTAAATCCATAGAGCCGGTTATTAAACCATTAGGGTACGACTGGAAAATTGGGATTGCTGTAGTGAGTTCGTTTGCTGCTCGTGAAGTTTTTGTAGGGACTCTGGCCACTATTTACAGTGTAGGCAGTCATAACAACGAAGAGACCACCATTAAAACAAGAATGGAAGAGGAAGTTTATGAAGACACCGGCAAAAAAGTATTCAACTTCGCTACAGGAGTTTCTTTACTGCTGTTTTACGCTTTTGCCATGCAATGCATCAGTACCCTGGCTATTGTAAAAAAAGAAACCAATTCCTGGAAATGGCCATTAGTTCAATTGGTTTTCATGAGCGGATTTGCCTATATCACGGCATTAATTGCGTATCAAGTTTTAAAATGATTTGGTCTGGTTTTTGCGCACTATAAGAATCCTTTCAAAAGAGATTATGAATATACAGGAAATATTAGTTTATGTAGCCCTTGGTATTGCCATTGGTTTTTTAGCTCAGAAATTTATCGGCAAAAAAAAGTCGAAAAAAGGCTGTGGCAAAGACGACTGCGGTTGTCATTAATTTTTCACCAGGAGCAACGGTATACCGATACGATGTCGGACATTATTGACTGTGGTTCCGAAAACTAAATCTTTAAAGCCGGTATGCCCGTGTGTTCCCATAATCAACAAGTCAAAGTGACCTTCGTTAATTATTTTAGGAATGACTTTACCCGGCTTTCCGAAACCTAATTTGGTTTCCACCCGGAATCCTTTTTCTTCCATCATTTTGTAATAATCGAACAAAAGTTTTTCGTCCAAACCGGTTTCGTGATCACTGATTTTGTTGCCATAAACCATAGCTCCAACCGTTTCCACTATGTGAATCAAAGTATAGTTTGCCTCTCTTCCGCCTAAATCCAGCGCATGTAAAATAGCCTTTTCATCTGCCGAAGAAAAATCGACAGCAACGGCAATATTTTTCTTTTTATAGTTTCGGTACCCATCAATTTTAAGTTCCAAAGTATGAGGTGAATGGTTGTCAATTTCCATTTTGACTTTCGATACAAAGGGTTCAAAAACAATATACAACAACAGCATTAAGAAACCGAAGGCCAACGGAACTACTGTACACCAGAGGAGTATTGGATTTTCTGATGTTTCCAGCCAGCCTTTAATTTCGTCAAAAACCAATTTGGCGTTTAAGGAAACAATGATGGAAGCGATTAACCATGAAGCAACTTGAGTAGTTTTATTGATGTGAAAGCCTTTCATTTTCGACTTATCACTCACAAAGTGAATCAATGGTATAATGGCAAATCCCAATTGCAAACTCAATATCACCTGACTCATAATCAACAGTTTTCCGGTTACGCTTTCGCCAAAATAGACGATGGCAACCACAGCTGGAACTATAGCTATTAATCGGGTAAGGATTCTTCGAATCCAAGGTTGAATTCTGAGATTCAGATAACCTTCCATGATGATTTGCCCGGCTAAAGTTCCCGTGATGGTTGAGCTTTGTCCCGCAGCAATCAAAGCGACAGCAAATAAAATGGGAGCCCATTGTGTCCCCAAAAGCGGAGCCAACAACTGGTGTGCATCCTGAATTTCCGCCACTTCAAACATGCCGTTCTTATAAAAGGTGGCCGCCGCCAAAATCAAAATGGCCGCATTGACGAAAAAAGCCAGATTGAGTGCTATAGTACTGTCAATAAAGTTGAATTTCAGAGCTTGTTTTATTCCTTTTTCGCTACGGTCAAACTTTCGGGTTTGTACCAAGGAGGAATGCAGATACAAATTGTGGGGCATCACAGTGGCCCCAATAATTCCGATAGCAATGTATAGTGCATTTGAGTTGGGTAAACTCGGCACCAAGCCACCGAAAATTTTACCCATTTCAGGCTCTGCAAAAATCATTTCAAATACGAATGAAAAACCAATAATCATGACCAAAGCGATGATAAACGCTTCCATTTTCCGAATGCCTTTATTGATTAAAAAAAGTAATAAAAAAGTGTCCAACACTGTAATTAAAACGCCTTCAATCAACGGAATCCCAAATAATAAATTAATCCCGATGGCCATTCCGAGTACTTCAGCCAAATCACAGGCGGCAATGGCTATTTCAGCCAAAATGTAAAGCACATAGTTGACAAACTTAGAATAGGTTTCACGTGATGCCTGAGCCAAATCATGCTGGGTTACGATTCCCAATCGTGCACTTAAACTTTGCAGTAGCAATGCCATCACATTACTCATCAACAACACCCAAATCAGTGCATAACCAAACTGGCTTCCGCCGGCAATATCTGTGGCCCAGTTTCCGGGGTCCATATAACCGACACTGATTAAATAGGCTGGCCCGAGGAATGCTAAAATTTTTCTAAACCCTCTGGCATCCCCTTGTGTGACAACCGACTCATTTACTTCTTCAAGTGACTTAGATTTGCTCATACTTTAAATCGTTTTAACAAAAAGATTACCGGCTATTTTATTGGTGATCAAAAGTTTGTTCCCGTTAATTTCTATGGTCAACGAATTGTCGAAACTTTCTTTTTCGATGACTTTTATTTGAGTACCTAATGCTATTTTCTGTTTGTCCAAATATTGTAAAAAACCGGTCGATGAATCTTTCACACCCACACATATCCCGGTTTTATTGATGGCTAATTCCGAGAGTAACTGCTTTTCCACTTTGGGAATGTTACCGTTTTTATCGGGTATCGGATCTCCGTGTGGATCTTTGGAAGGAAAATCCAAAAACTCATCCAGTTTATTTATCAGTTTATCCGACTGAATATGTTCTAATTCTTCCGCAATTTCATGAACCTCGTCCCAGGTAAAGTTCAGTTTATCTACCAAAAACACTTCCCACAAACGGTGCTTTCTCACAATCATTTTGGCAGCAAAAAAACCTTTTTGCGTCAATGTAACTCCCTGATACTTCTGGTAACTAACCAATTCTTTTTCGGCCAACTTTTTCAGCATATCGGTCACCGAAGAAGCTTTGGTCTGCATCTCGTGTGCAATAGCGTTAGTAGAAATATCCGCTTTGGAAACTACAGACAAATGGTAAATTATCTTCAAATAATTTTCTTCTGAATAAGTCATACACTTGTTTTTGATGTGACAAAAATAGTAATTGTTTTGGTAATAAAAATATATTTTTAGTTTTGTCTAAAAATTAATTTATGAAAACAAAAATATTACTGACGCTATTCTGTTTTTCAACGACCTGTTTTTCACAAAAATCAGAACCCATCCAGGCCGATCGCCCGGATCAAACCGAAACACCAGCCATCGTTCCTAAAGGCATGTTTCAATTGGAAGCCGGTTTCAGCTGTCAAAAGGAAAATCGAAATAGCGAATCACTTGAACTACCATCCGCACTGTGGAAATATGGGATTAATGAAAATATGGAATTGCGACTGATTACTGAATTGATTTCTGAAAACAGCAGCATTAAAACAATTGGTTTCACTCCAATTATGATTGGGTTTAAAGTAAAACTTTGTGAAGAAAACGGTCTTATTCCCAAGACATCTTTTATAGGACACATCTCTTTACCCAAAGTAGCTTCAACAAATTACAAGACGGATTTTTCCGCTCCGGAGTTACGATTCACCATGCAGCACACTCTTTCCGACAAGTTGACATTGGGCTACAATTTGGGTTGTGAATGGGATGGCATCACGCCGGTACCCACCTATATATATACCCTCACAACAGGGTTGGCAATCACGAATAAACTGGGTACTTATGCCGAAGTATTTGGATTTGCATCGCAAACAGAGAGTGTAAATCATAATCTTGACGGAGGTGTCACCTATTTGATTACCGATAATTTTATGGTAGATTTGTCTTCGGGTGTGGGTCTTACTGATATCGCCCCTGAATATTACGTTGCACTCGGATTCTCATTCAGATACTAAACATGAAACACTATCATTACATTTTTACAGGTACAGGCTTAGCGGCCTTGATGACACTATATGAAATGATACGTTCCGGAAAATTTGAAGATAAAAATATTCTGTTATTAGATGAAAATCCAAAACAAACCAACGATCGTACCTGGTGTTTTTGGGATGAAAACAAGACATTTGACACCATCGTTTCTAAAACATGGGACACTGCTTATTTCAAAAACGAGGACTTTGAAAGAACATTGATTTTAAAACCTTACCAATATAAAATGGTCAAAGGGTTGGACTTTTACCGCTTGATTTTTGATTTAATTGCTAAACAAAAAAACATCCGATTCATCCAACAAAAAGTGGTTGATTTTCAAGAATTGGGAGACCATTGTGTCGTAAAAACCGAAACCGAGAGTTACAGTTGCAATCAAATTTTCAATTCTGTTTTTAATCCGCAAAAAGTCAATAATCAAAGTAAATATCCGCTTTTACAACAGCATTTTGTAGGTTGGTTCATCAAAAGCAAAGAAGCCGTTTTCAATTCGGAACGTGCTACTTTCATGGATTTTTCTGTTGCTCAAAAGGGCAATACCCGGTTCATGTATGTACTGCCCACTTCAGCAACAGAAGCTTTATTGGAATATACTCTGTTCTCAAAAGAACTGCTGCCCAAAGAGGAATATGAAATCGAAATTAAAAACTACCTTCAAAAACTGGGAGCTACTAATTATGAATTACTGGAAAAAGAACAAGGCAGTATCCCGATGAGTTGTTATCCTTTTTGGAACCAAAACACAAAAAATATCCTCAATATTGGTTCGGCCGGCGGTTGGACAAAAGCCAGTACGGGTTACACATTTGCGAATACTGTTAAAAAATCAAAGGCTTTGGTACAATTTCTAACCACAGAAACCGACTTCAGGAAGTTTCACAAAACCACTAAATTTTGGTTTTACGATTTGCTGTTGTTGGATATTCTCGATAAAAAAAATGCATTAGGTTCCAGTATTTTTTCTGCCATTTTTCAAAAAGGGAATCCAACAGTTATTTTCAAGTTTTTGGACGAAGAAACTTCTTTTTGGGAAGATTTACACGTAATTTGGAGATGCCCAAAAGGACTTTTTATAAAAGCTTTTCTGCAAAGAATGCTTCGCTTCAGATTTTAAAATAAAGTCATCGAAAATCTTTATGATTTCTTTAAAACATCACTTTAGAATTCTCATTATCTTTGCAACAGATTTTTAAAATCTAATATCGTATATCTAAAATCTAATAGTCAAAATTATGTATCCAGAAGAAATGGTATTACCAATGCGCGCCGAATTGGCCGAAGTTGGTTTTCAGGAATTATATACTGCCGCCGAGGTTGAAAATGCACTCAAATCAGAAGGAACCACTTTAGTCGTGATTAATTCGGTTTGTGGTTGTGCCGCACGCAATGCACGCCCGGGCGCGAGAATGAGTTTAGACGGAGCTAAGAAACCGGACCATTTGGTAACGGTTTTTGCCGGAGTTGATAAAGAGGCTGTTGATGCTACCCGTCAGCACATGTTTCCTTTCCCTCCTTCATCTCCAAGCATGGCCTTGTTCAAAAACGGCGAATTGGTTCACATGTTAGAACGCCACCACATTGAAGGTCGTCCGGCTGAAATGATTGCTGAAAATTTAAAAGATGCTTACGCTGAATTTTGTTAATTATCACAACGAATCAAAAACAAAAAAGGAACTCAAATTGAGTTCCTTTTTTTCTTTTAACTATAATTAACTTTCTACTTTTAATTTCTGTTCACCAAAGCGTCTTCTTTCCATGTTTTTACAGCATCCACTCTACTGTCTGCGTAATCTACTTCACTCAGTGATTTGTTATCCCAAAAAAACCATTTTCCGGTTTTTTCGCCGTTTTTATATTCTCCGATAGATTTTTTATTTCCATTTTGATCAAAAGCCACCCACTGTCCGGTGAGTTTACCGTCTTTAAAATAGCCCTGTTGCTGAATCTGACCATTATCATAGTAATACGTCGCCTTCACCAATTCTCCTTCTCGTTCTAAAACAGGTTTAGCAGTTTGAGCAAAAGTAAATCCCGAGATTAAAAATGCTCCTAAAATCAATATCTTTTTCATGGTAGTAGGTTTTTATCATTTACATTATCATAACAAATATACACATTGTTTTACATTAAAAAAACTTTAACTTAACAATTTCATAACATTGACTAAAAACTTAACATTGAAACATGATTTACAGTCTAAAATTTAAATCAAAATACAAGCTATTCTCTTAGAATAACTTGAAACAAAATAGTATTTTTGCACCCTAAAATTTAGACAAGAATGTACAGAAGTCATAATTGTGGAGAGTTAAACGCTTCACACATCGATAAAGAAGTTACGTTAGCCGGTTGGGTTCAAAAATCAAGAGATAAAGGGTTTATGAATTGGGTGGATTTACGTGACCGTTACGGAATTACCCAATTAATTTTTGACGAAAGCCGTACGGATAAAGCTGTCTTTGAGTTGGCTAAAACCCTTGGCCGAGAGTTTGTTATTCAGGTTAAAGGAACAGTTATTGAACGTGAAGCTAAAAACAAAAACATCCCAACAGGCGAAATTGAAATTTTAGTTTCAGAATTAAATATATTAAATGCGGCTATTACCCCACCTTTCACCATTGAAGATGAAACTGATGGTGGTGAAGACATCCGTATGAAATACCGTTATTTAGACATACGCAGAAATCCGGTGAAAAACTCGTTGCTATTCCGTCATAAAGTGGCTATGGAAGTACGTAAGTATTTATCCGATTTGGATTTTTGCGAAGTAGAAACCCCTTATTTGATTAAATCTACTCCGGAAGGAGCCCGTGATTTTGTGGTGCCGAGCCGCATGAACGAAGGACAGTTTTATGCATTGCCACAATCGCCACAGACCTTCAAACAGTTGTTAATGGTGGGCGGCATGGACAAATATTTTCAAATTGTAAAATGTTTCCGAGACGAAGATTTACGTGCCGACAGACAACCGGAATTCACCCAGATTGATTGTGAAATGGCATTTGTGGAACAGGAAGATATTTTAAATGTTTTTGAAGGATTGACCCGTCATCTTTTAAAAGAAATCAAAGGCATTGAGGTTGATAAATTCCCGAGAATAACCTACGACTACGCCATGAAAACGTATGGAAATGACAAACCGGACATCCGTTTCGGAATGGAATTCGGCGAATTAAATACTGTAGCACAGCACAAAGATTTCGGTGTTTTTAATTCCGCTGAATTGGTTGTAGCCATAGCTGCTCCGGGATGTGCTTCTTATACCCGTAAGGAAATTGATGCTTTAATTGATTGGGTAAAACGTCCTCAAATAGGTGCGTCAGGGATGGTTTATGTAAAATGTGAAGAAGACGGCACTTACAAGTCATCCGTAGATAAATTTTATGATCAGGAAGATTTAGCCAATTGGGCCAAAGTTACCGGGGCTAAAGCCGGCGATATGATTTTTGTGCTTTCGGGTCCTGCAGACAAGACCAGAACGCAGCTATCCGCCCTTCGAATGGAATTAGCCACCAGACTAGGATTGCGTAATCCGGACGAATTTGCTCCGTTATGGGTGGTGGATTTCCCATTACTGGAATTGGATGAAGAAAGCGGAAGATGGCACGCTATGCACCATCCGTTTACCTCTCCAAAACCGGAAGATATGGAGTTATTGGCAACTAACCCCGAAAAAGTACGCGCCAACGCTTATGACATGGTGTTGAACGGCAATGAAATCGGCGGTGGGTCTATTCGTATTCACGATAAAAACACGCAACAATTGATGTTCAAATATCTTGGTTTTACTGAAGAAGAAGCCCGTAACCAATTCGGTTTCCTTATGGATGCCTTCCTATTTGGCGCTCCACCTCACGGAGGCTTAGCTTTTGGTTTGGATCGATTGGTTGCTATTTTAGGAGGACAGGAAACCATTCGTGATTTTATCGCTTTCCCGAAAAATAATTCAGGCCGTGACGTCATGATTGACGCTCCATCAGTAATTGATGACAGTCAATTGAATGAATTACATATAAAATTGAATTTGAGCTAAATACTATCAAATTCACATAATTTTAAGAAGCAATTGTTTAAATATTTAAAAACAATTGCTTTTTTTATTCAATAATTCAAAATATTTCAACCGTTTCTTTGTCAAGTTTTTAGAGGTTAAGCTTAATTTGTAATTTTTTTGTAATTTTTTAACATCAGATTGCTTGTTATGTCACAATAAAATATATCTTTGAACATTATTAATATTTTTTATTTCAACACAATGCGCACAGGTACAGTTAAATTTTTCAACGAGTCTAAAGGTTACGGTTTCATCACTGATGACGAAACTGGAAAAGACATTTTCGTACACGCCACCGGAATTAAAGCAGAAAGCTTAAGCGAAGGTGACAAAGTATCCTACGAAGAAGAAGAAGGAAGAAAAGGTAAAGTAGCCGCTCAAGTAGTAGCTATCGAAGACTAATATATATTATTTTTTGATTACCTAAATGGTTAACGCCTCGATTAGTCGGGGCGTTTTTTTATTTTATTTTTTTCTATTTATAATCATTTTAAATAACTAACTTTATCCTAACAAATACAAACGTTTGGTCTTTGATTTTTGTGAATTAAATAATGCGATGTATATTTGTGGCTATTTTTTATTACTTCTAAAATTAAGCTGTATGCAGTCCAATCAATTAGATTATTTACCTATCCTGATGCAGGCAGGTTTAGCTGTAGGATTTGTGGCATTAACCATTCTTGGCTCAAGCTTTTTGGGACCAAAGAGACACTCCAAAAACAAAGACAAAAACTTCGAATGTGGGATCGAATCCGTGGGTAACGCAAGAATCCCTTTTTCGGTAAAATACTTCTTAGTAGCCATTCTCTTCGTACTTTTTGATGTGGAAGTGATTTTTCTTTACCCTTGGGCCATTAATTTCAAAGAGTTAGGTGAAGTCGGAATGATAAAAATGGTCATTTTTATGCTTTTGCTTTTAGTAGGTTTCTTCTATATTATCAAAAAGAAAGCCTTGGAGTGGGAATAAAAACAAAACTGTTATGAGTACTACAAAACTAAATATGGTAGCTCCGCCGGAAGGAGTGGTAGGTGAAGGATTCTTCGCCACCAAGTTAAATGATGTTGTTGGATTGGCCCGTGCCAATTCTCTTTGGCCATTGCCTTTTGCAACATCCTGCTGTGGTATTGAATTCATGGCTACAATGGCCTCACACTATGATTTAGCACGTTTCGGTTCAGAACGCGTGAGCTTTTCTCCCCGTCAGGCCGACATGCTGATGGTGATGGGAACCATTTCCAAAAAAATGGCACCAATTTTACGTCAGGTATACGAACAAATGTCAGAGCCCCGCTGGGTAATTGCCGTGGGAGCTTGTGCCTCTTCAGGTGGCGTGTTTGACACGTATTCTGTTTTGCAAGGTATTGATAAAGTAATTCCGGTTGACGTTTACGTACCGGGTTGCCCTCCAAGACCGGAGCAAATTGTGCAAGGCGTAATGCAATTGCAGGAATTGGTGAAAAATGAATCGGTTCGCCGCAGAAATTCACCCGAATACAAAGAATTATTAGCTTCTTATAACCTATAATATGGCTTTAGAAACGACATTCATACAAGAAAAATTGTCGCAAAAGTTTGGCAATAATGTCCTTAATTTCAAAATGAAACGGGATATTTTTTCTTTGGAAGCTACTTCTTCAACGATACATGAAGTTATTCAAACGCTGAAAGAAGACGAAAGCTTAAACTTCCATTTTTTAACTGATTTGACCGGAATTCACTTCCCGGATAATGACGAAAACCACCAGTTTGCTGTGGTGTATCAATTGCACAATTGGATTGAAAATGTCAGGATTCGCGTAAAAACTTTTTTACCCGATCCGGCAGCAGTGGAAACCGTAACCGATTTATTTCTGTGTGCCAATTGGATGGAAAGGGAAGCATGGGATTTCTTCGGAATTGATTTCAAAGGACATCCGCAATTAAAACGCATTTTAAACATGGACGAGATGGTATCCCATCCAATGCGCAAGGAATTCCCGATGGAAGACAGCGGAAGAACCGATAAAGACGACCGTTTCTTCGGAAGAACACCGGTCAATAATTAATAAATAATTCAACATTCTCAATGTCAGATTTATTATTACCACCAGAGCATCGTTATGCTAAAATCATAGAACAAACACGCAACGAAGACGGAAGCGAACTTTCTATATTGAACTTGGGTCCAACACACCCGGCTACTCACGGAATTTTCCAAAATATTTTATTGATGGATGGGGAACGCATTTTGGATGCGGAACCAACCGTAGGTTACATTCACCGTGCCTTTGAGAAAATTGCCGAAAACCGTCCGTTTTATCAAATTAATGTCTTGACCGACCGTATGAATTACTGCTCATCGCCTATCAATAACATGGCCTGGTGGATGACAGTAGAAAAATTGTTGAACATTGAAGTGCCGAAACGCGCACAATATTTAAGAGTTATCGTGATGGAATTGGCTCGAATTACAGACCACTTGATTTGTAATTCCATTTTAGGGGTTGACACCGGAGCCTATACCGGATTCCTCTATGTGTTTCAATTCAGAGAAAAAGTATACGAGATTTACGAAGAAATTTGTGGTGCCCGTTTGACTACCAATATGGGTCGAATCGGAGGATTTGAAAGAGAATGGTCTCCCAAAGCATTTGAATTACTAAACACTTTCTTGGAAGAATTTCCGGTTGCCTGGAAAGAATTTGAAAACCTTTTTGAAAGAAACCGAATCTTCATTGACAGAACCGTTAATGTGGGTCCAATTACAGCTGAAAGCGCCATGCAATACGGATTAACAGGTCCCAATTTAAGAGCTGCCGGAATTGACTATGACGTGCGTAAAGCCGCTCCGTATTCTTCTTATGAAGACTTTGAATTTGATGTACCGGTGGGTAAATCAGGCGATACGTACGATCGTTTTTGTGTACGTAATGCGGAAGTGTGGGAAAGTTTGAGCATCATCAGACAAGCCTTGGCCAAAATGCCGGAAGGCCCTATCCACGCGGATGTACCCGATTATTATTTGCCTCCGAAAGAAGATGTGTATACCAACATGGAAAGCTTAATCTATCACTTCAAGATTGTGATGGGAGAAGTACCTGTGCCGGTAGATGAAATTTATCATGCAGTAGAAGGCGGAAACGGGGAATTAGGATTCTATTTAATTACCGACGGAAGCCGCACTCCGTATCGATTAAAATTCAGAAGACCTTGTTATATCTATTACCAAGCCTACACTGAAATGATTAAAGGCGGCATGCTTTCTGATGCTATCGTTATTTTATCAAGTTTAAATGTAATTGCGGGCGAATTAGACGCTTAAGAATTATGGAAAGATCACACATCAAACAAGAGATAAATATTACTGAACCGTTGATGGCTCGCATCAATGAATTAATCAGTCATTATCCTGCCGATAAAAAGAAATCTGCATTATTGCCTGTTTTGCATGAAGTTCAGGATGCTCACGACAACTGGTTGAGCATTGAATTGCAAAACAAAGTAGCCGAGATTTTAGAAATATTACCTATTGAAGTATACGAAGTAGTTACTTTTTATACCATGTTCAACCAACGACCGATTGGGAAATACATGTTCGAATTCTGTCAAACCGCTGCCTGTTGTCAAAACGGCGTAGAAGATTTGATGGATTACACTTGTGAAAAATTGGGTGTAGGTATTGGCGAACCAACCGCTGACGGGATGTTTGAAGTACGCGGTGTAGAATGTTTAGGCGCTTGCGGATACGCACCCATGATGCAGTTGGGCGATTTCTACCAAGAACATTTAACCAAAGAAAAAGTAGACCAGTTGATTCAGGATTGCAAAGACGGAAAAATCACTTTACACGATAAATAATATCATGGGAAGAAAAATATTATTAGACAAAATCAACGTTCCGGGTATTAAAACCTATGAAGTATATCGCCGAGAAGGTGGTTATGCTTCAGTAGAAAAAGCCCTTAAAAAAATGACTCCGGATGAAGTAGTTGAAGAAGTAAAAACTTCAGGATTACGAGGTCGTGGCGGTGCAGGTTTCCCTGCCGGAATGAAATGGAGTTTTATCGATAAAAAATCGGGCAACCCAAGACACCTGGTGTGCAACGCCGATGAATCAGAACCGGGTACTTTTAAAGACCGTTACTTAATGGAATACATTCCGCATCTTTTGATTGAAGGAATGATTACGTCGAGCTACGCTTTAGGGGCTAACCTATCCTACATCTACATTCGCGGAGAATACATGTGGGTGTACAAAATTTTAGAAAGAGCCATCGCCGAAGCGAAAGCCGCCGGTTGGTTGGGTAAAAATATCTTAGGCTCAGGCTACGATTTGGAATTATTCGTTCAAATTGGAGGTGGAGCTTACATTTGCGGAGAAGAAACAGCTTTAATCGAGAGTTTGGAAGGTAATCGAGGAAATCCTCGTTTGAAACCGCCATTCCCGGCTGTAAAAGGTTTATGGCAAAATCCAACCGTGGTGAACAACGTAGAAACCATTTCGGCTGTGCCATGGATTATCAACAATTCGGGTGCGGATTATGCCGGAATCGGAATTGGGCGTTCTACCGGAACCAAATTAATTTCGGCTTCCGGAAATATCAAAAACCAAGGTGTTTATGAAATCGAATTAGGGTTATCCGTGTACGAATTCATGAACTCCGACGAATATTGTGGCGGAATGCAAACTGACCGACCTTTAAAGGCTTTAGTGCCCGGAGGTTCTTCGGTGCCAATCCTTCCGGCGCATTTAATTTACAAAACCGCAGCCGGCGAAGACCGTTTGATGACTTACGAAAGTTTATCCGATGGTGGTTTTGCTACCGGTTCGATGTTAGGTTCCGGTGGATTTATCGTTTATGACGACCGCGCTTGTATCGTTCGTAACACTTGGAATTTCTCTCGTTTCTACCACCATGAATCATGCGGACAATGTACCCCATGCCGTGAAGGAACTGGTTGGTTGGAAAAAGTATTATGGCGAATCGAAAACGGACAAGGACGCGAAGAAGACATCGAATTGTTGTGGAGCATCCAATCCAAAATAGAAGGAAACACGATTTGTCCTTTGGGAGACGCGGCTTCATGGCCGGTGGCTGCAGCCATTCGTCACTTTAGAGATGAGTTTGAATACCATATTCGTTTCCCTGAAAAAATTAAAAACAGAGATCACTTTGTAGCTGAACCTTTTGAAAAAGTGAAGCATTTAGTGGCCAAACAAGAAATATAAAGACTAGAATTTCATTACCATGAAAGTAACCATAGACGGTCAAGAAATTGAAGTAGCTCCGGGGACCACCATCCTGCAGGCAGCTCGTATGATTGGAGGCGAATCGGTGCCACCAGCCATGTGTTATTATTCCAAATTAAAAGGGACCGGCGGAAAATGCCGTTGTTGTTTGGTCGATGTGACCAAAGGAAGTGAAGCCGATCCGCGTCCGATGCCTAAATTGGTAGCCTCTTGCGTAACGGGCTGTCAGGACGGGATGGAAGTAGCGAGCAAAGGTTCCGACCGAGTAGCCGAAGCACGCAAAGCTGTAACCGAATTCCTTTTGATTAATCATCCACTTGATTGTCCGGTGTGTGATCAAGCAGGAGAATGTGATTTGCAGAACCTGAGCTTCGAACACGGAAAACTACAACAACGTTTTATAGAAGAAAAAAGAACGTTTGAACCGGAAGATATCGGCGATAAAATTCAATTACACATGAACCGTTGCATCGTTTGTCAACGTTGTGTGGAAGTAGCCGACCAATTGACCGACAAACGTGTTCATGGGGTTTTAAATCGTGGAGACCACTCACAAATTTCAACTTGCGTTTCGGCTGCTATCGATAACGAATTCTCCGGAAATATGATTGATGTGTGTCCGGTAGGCGCTTTGACGGATAAGACGTTCCGATTCAAATCGAGAGTTTGGTTTAACAAACCGTTCAATGCACACAGAGAATGTACTACGCCGGGTTGTTGCGGGAAGGTAACCTTATGGATGTTTGGTAACGAAATTCAAAGAGTAACCGCTCGAAAAGATGAGTACCACGAAGTGGAAGATTTCATCTGCAATACGTGTCGTTTTGACAAAAAAGACATAGCAGACTGGGTAATCGAAGGACCACGTCAATTCGAGAAAGATTCGGTAATCAATCAAAACAAACATTTCGGCAAAACCGAGAAAGTGGTCATTGAAACCGAAAAAGGAATCCTGCAAGGAAGAGATATTGACCGTAAAAAAATCAGTATGGCGGAGATTGATTACAACGAAAAAATAGATGGTAACCCAGTAAATTCAAAAAACAATGGATAGTGCCTTTATTATAGAAAAAAGTGTTTTAATCGTAGTGGTATTTGCCATAACCATGGTCATGGCCATGTACTCTACCTGGGCCGAACGTAAAGTAGCTGCATTTTTGCAAGACCGTGTAGGACCAAACAGAGCCGGATGGGGTGGATTGTTGCAACCCTTGGCTGATGGAATGAAATTATTTGCCAAAGAAGAATTTGAACCGAATACACCAAACCGATTCTTATTTTTTGTAGGACCGGCCATTGCCATGAGCACAGCTCTGATGACTAGTGCGGTGATTCCGTGGGGCGATAAATTAGAAATTTTCGGAAGAACAGTTGTTTTACAAGCTACCGATATTGACGTTTCGTTATTGTATATCTTCGGTGTAGTATCCGTTGGGGTTTACGGCATCATGATTGGAGGCTGGGCTTCTAACAACAAGTTTTCCTTAATGGGAGCGGTTCGTGCCGCTTCACAAATGGTTTCGTATGAAGTAGCGATGGGATTGTCCATTATCGCTTTAGTGATGATGACCGGAACCTTGAGTCTGAAAGAAGTATCGTTACAGCAACAAGGTATGAACTGGAATGTATTTTACCAACCGGTAGGATTCCTAATCTTCCTAATTTGTGCTTTTGCTGAAACCAACAGAACCCCGTTTGACTTGGCCGAATGTGAGTCAGAGTTGATTGGAGGATACCATACAGAGTATTCATCGATGAAAATGGGATTCTATTTGTTTGCTGAATATGCCAATATGTTTATCTCTTCGGCGATTTTGTCTATCCTTTATTTTGGCGGATACAACTATCCGGGCATGCAATGGATGACAGAACACGTGGGGGTTAATGCCGCAAACTTAGTGGGAATTGCCGCTTTATTCATCAAAATATGTGGATTCATTTTCTTCTACATGTGGGTGCGTTGGACCATACCGCGTTTCCGATACGATCAATTGATGAACCTGGGGTGGAAGATTTTAATTCCGCTTTCGATTGTCAATATTATAATAACAGGAATTTGCATTTTAGCTTTTAAATAAGATATCGCAATTATGTCAACAGCAGTACAAAATATATCCCTTTCGGGCAGAAAGAAACAGGTTTCCAACAAGGAAATGACCTTTCTGGAACGATTATATTTGGTAGCTATCATCAAAGGATTGATGATTACTATCAAACACTTTTTCAGAAAAAAAGCGACCATTCATTATCCGGAACAAGTACGGGCTTTTAGTCCGGTGTACCGTGGCCGTCACATGTTGAAACGCGACGAGCAAGGCCGTGAGAACTGCACCGCTTGCGGGTTGTGTGCGTTGTCTTGTCCGGCGGAAGCCATCACAATGAAGGCTGCCGAGCGTAAAAAAGGCGAAGAGCATTTGTATCGTGAAGAAAAATATGCCGAAATCTATGAGATCAACATGTTGCGTTGTATCTTCTGTGGTTTATGTGAAGAAGCTTGTCCGAAAGACGCCATTTACCTAACGATTTCCAAAGAATTGGTTCCGGCGCAATACGACCGTGAAGATTTCATTTTCGGAAAAGATAAATTGGTGATGCCTTTAGAAATGGCTATGAAAAATACTCAACTTAAAAACGCTAACTAATGTCGCCTATATTAATTACCTTCTACTTTTTATCGGCCATTACGTTGGCTTCGGCGTTTTTGACCATTTACAGTAAAAACCCGATTCACAGTGCTATTTACTTAGTGATTTGCTTTTTCTCGATTGCCGGCCACTATTTATTGTTCAATGCCCAATTCCTAGCAATTGTTCATATCATCGTATACTCGGGAGCCATTATGGTACTCTTCCTCTTTACCATCATGTTGATGAACTTGAATAAAGAAGACGAAGTACACAAACCGAGAATTACGCGTCTTGGAGCGTTGGTGGTTTTTGTAATTGCCAGTGTGGTATTGACTACCATCTTTATCAACTCCAAACCGATTGAGGGAGAATACCCAACTACGGGCGAAGATTTCCAATCGATTAAAATGCTTGGAAAAGTATTGCTGAACGAGTACATGGTACCATTTGAATTCGCTTCTGTACTACTGTTAGTAGCGATGATTGGTGTGGTTTTATTGTCTAAAAAAGAAAAAACAGGAAAATAAGATGAACAATATTTTAAATCAAATAGGCATAGAAAACTACATTTTCCTTTCGGTACTGTTGTTCTGTATCGGGGTTTTTGGTGTATTGTACAGAAGAAATGCCATCATCGTATTCATGTCGATTGAAATTATGTTGAATGCCGTAAACTTATTATTTGTAGCGTTCTCCACCTACCATCAGGATGCCGAAGGACAGGTTTTCGTATTCTTCTCGATGGCGGTAGCCGCGGCAGAAGTAGCGGTAGGATTGGCCATATTAGTTTCCGTTTACCGAAACTTAGGTTCAATTGATATTGATAATTTAAAGAATTTAAAAGGATAATCAAGGATGGAAACAAATTTAGCTTTACTACTACTCTTATCTCCATTTGTTGGATTTCTTTTCAATATTTTCCTTGGGAAAAAAGTATCCCGCAATGTAGCCGGTGCTATCGGAACATTGACGGTAATCGTTTCGTTTTTATTAAGCATTTGCTTTTTTGCCCAATTGAACCAAAACGGGAAAGCCATTGAGCTTTCTTTATTCGACTGGATTTCGGTTCATAATTTCAAATTAGACTTTGGTATTTTATTGGACCAATTGTCTTTGTTATGGTTGTTATTCGTAACCGGTATCGGTTCACTAATTCACTTATATTCCATCAGCTACATGCATGATGACGAGAACATGCACAAGTTTTTTGCTTACCTGAATCTCTTTGTATTCTTCATGATTACCTTGGTGATAGGAAGCAATTTATTGGTGATGTTCATCGGCTGGGAAGGCGTTGGACTCTGTTCGTATTTGTTAATCGGATTTTGGTATAAAAACCAAGAGTATAACGATGCGGCCAAAAAAGCATTCATCATGAACCGTATCGGGGATTTGGGCTTCTTGGTTGGAATTTTCATCATTGGCTCAATGTTCTCGAGTTTGAACTATATGGAAATCAAAGCTGCGCTTACAGCCGGAAATGCCAACACTGCTTTGTTAGGAGTTGCTGCTTTGTGTTTGTTTATCGGAGCTACCGGAAAATCAGCACAATTGCCGTTGTACACCTGGTTGCCTGATGCGATGGCGGGACCTACTCCGGTTTCAGCCTTAATCCACGCGGCGACGATGGTAACCGCCGGTATCTTTATGATCACAAGAATGAACTTCCTGTTTGATTTAACTCCGGAAGTACAAAATATCATTGCCATAGTTGGGGCAGCTACAGCCTTAGTAGCCGCTTCTATCGGGCTTTTACAAAACGACATCAAAAAAGTATTGGCGTACTCTACCGTTTCTCAATTGGGATTGATGTTCTTGGCTTTAGGTTTTGGAGCCTACAACGTAGCCGTATTTCACGTAATTACGCACGCGTTCTTCAAGGCTTGTTTGTTCTTGGGTTCGGGTTCGGTAATTCACGGGCTACACGGAGAACAGGATATGCGAAAAATGGGTGGCTTGCGCAAAGCGATGCCAATTACCTACATGACCATGTTAATCTCTACGTTAGCCATCGCCGGAATCTTCCCGTTTGCCGGGTTTTGGTCTAAAGACGAAATCTTAATGGTGGCTTTTGAGCACAACAAAGTATTATGGGTTGTGGCTTCGATTGCTTCTATCATGACAGCGTTCTACATGTTCCGATTGATGTACTTAACGTTCTTTAAAGAGTTCAGAGGTACTGAAGAACAAAAACACCATTTGCACGAAAGTCCTAGCCTGATTACCATTCCGTTAATTATCTTAGCCATTTTAGCCCTGATAGGCGGTGCCATTAACTTGCCGGGCAGCACTTGGTTGAATCATTTCTTGGAACCAATTTTAGCAGGAAAACACGAAGAGCATGCTTTAGGAAGTAACGAATACATGTTGATGGGAATAGCCTTGGCCGGAGCCTTAGTTGGTATTGCATGGGCCTATTCCAAATACATCAAACAAGCCTTTGTCCCTAAAGATGATGCCGAAATTACAGGTTTCAACAAAACCATTTACAACAAATACTATGTGGATGAGTTTTATACATTCCTTATCGTAAAACCGTTGAACGGCTTGGCCAATTTCTTCCGAACTACTCTAGAACCGGCTCTAGGCGGTGTGCTTTTCGGATTGGGAACTCTGGCCAACGGATTGGGAACCCAAGGGAAAAAATTGCAAAACGGAAATACAGGTTTGTATCTTTTTGCTTTTGTTATTGGCGTGTGTGTCATCGTAACTTATTTATTTATAGCTCAATAATTTTTACATAATGGATGTAACTACTATATTATTATTACTGTTGGTTGGTGCGCTCATCACCTATTTTTCAGGAGATAAATTGGCTTCAAAAGTCGCTTTAATTTTCAGTTTAGGCGCCTTGGGCGTGGCTTTAACCTTACTTTCTGCCTACTCACAAGGAACAGATATCGGCTTTATGGCACAATGGATTGATATGCCTAAAGTTGCCTTGGCATTCAAGGCTGATGGCTTATCCATGGCGATGGTATTGCTGACTACAGCTCTGACTCCGTTGATTATCTTGTCGTCCTTTGGCAACCAATTCAACAACAGTAAAAACTTTTACGCCTTAGTCCTGTTCATGTCGTTTGCCATGACCGGAACATTCTTAGCCGCTGACGGTTTGTTATACTACATCTTCTGGGAATTGGCTTTGATTCCAATTTACTTCATTGCTTTAATTTGGGGGAATGGTGATGCGGAAGAACGCAAAAAAGCGGTGTTGAAATTCTTTATTTACACCCTTGGAGGTTCCCTGTTCATGTTGATTGCTTTTGCCTATCTGTATTCCAAAGCCAACAGTTTCCTTTTGGAAGATTTATACAAACTAAATCTTTCGGCCACGGAACAAGGGTATATTTTCTTTGCCTTCTTCCTGGCTTATGCAATCAAAATTCCGATTATCCCGTTCCATACCTGGCAGGCCAAAGTGTACCAAAAAGCCCCAACCGTTGGAACGATGTTGCTATCTGGGATTATGTTGAAAATGGGATTGTACAGTGTGATCCGTTGGCAATTGCCTATTGCGCCTTCAGCTGCCAAAACCTACATGCCGCTACTCATCGGATTGAGTATTGCCGGAGTGATTTATGGTTCGATAGTAGCCTTACGTCAAAAGGATTTGAAAAAATTATTGGCCTATTCGTCTTTGGCACACGTTGGCTTAATCGCAGCCGGTTGTTATACCTTAACCCTTGACGGATTGAGCGGTGCGGTTTCCCAAATGATAGCACACGGTTTTGTAATTGTAGGCTTGTTCTTTGCTGCCGAAATCATTTACAGACGATACGAAACCCACACTATTGCTGACATGGGAGGAATTCGTTCTCAAACCCCTAAGTTCAGTTCCTTATTCATGATTTTAGTTTTAGCTTCTGTAGCGTTGCCGGGAACCTTCAACTTTGTGGGAGAGTTTACAGTATTGTACAGTTTAAGCCAAGTGAATATTTGGTTCGTGGTTTTAGGTGGAACCACCATTATTTTGGGAGCCTATTACATGCTGAAAATGTTCCAAAACACCATGTTGGGCGAAACCAATACCAAAGCGTTTGCCGATGTAACGGCAAATGAAGCGATAACGCTTGGGGTTATCATTGCCTTTTTATTATTCTTCGGATTGTATCCAAAACCGATCGTGGATTTGGTCACTCCGACGTTAAAAGATATTTTAGAAACTATAAACAGATAAAAGTCCGGAAATGAATACATTAATTGCCATATCAGGTTTAGGTGTTTTTTGCCTCATCGCTGAAATCTTTAATTTAAGAAAACTACTGGTTCCGGTTGCTGTATTGGGACTATTAGCCATTCTTGGACTTACCGTTTCCGAATTCAATACGCCTGCTGCTTATTACAACAATATGATTGTGGTGAGTAAATTTTCGGTTGCGTTTTCAAGCTTGTTTATCATATTAACCATTTTTTTGGTGGCTCTCAGTGGCGACTTTTATAAAGACCATCCCACCAAAATTTCCGACTATGTAGCCATCAAAATTTTCCTTTTGGCCGGAGCCGTGGCTATGGTTTCTTTTGGAAACTTATCCATGTTCTTCTTGGGAATTGAGGTGCTTTCCATCTCATTGTACGTCTTGGCCGCCAGCAAAAGACTGGATGTTAAAAGTAACGAAGCAGGTATGAAATATTTCTTGTTGGGCTCCTTTGCCTCAGGGATTATCTTGTTTGGAATCTGTTTGATTTACGGCGCCATGATGAGCTTTGACGTAGAAGCTATCCGTGAATTATCACGCTCGGCCGAATTGCCTATTTGGTTCCCTATCGGAATTGTATTGGTAATTATCGGGATGTTGTTTAAAATAGCAGCGGCCCCTTTCCACTTCTGGGCTCCCGATGTTTATGAAGGTTCCCCTTCTATGACTACTGCTACCATGAGTACCTTGGCCAAAGTAGTAGCCATGGCTACCCTTTTCAAATTGTTGACCGTGATGAACGCCGATATTGATTACAAATTACAAATGGTTATCGCGGTAGTATCCGTTCTTTCCATGTCGGTTGGAAATCTTATGGCCTTGCGTCAAAACAACGTGAAACGTATGTTGGCCTTCTCGGGAATCTCACATGCCGGATTTATGTTGATGGCCATTTTAAGTATTACGAATGCAGCCAGCTCATTATTGTACTACACCGCTGCGTATGCTTTGGCCGGTATTGCTTCCTTTGCCGTAATCATTTATGTAACCCGCAACAAAGACAACGAAGATATTGCCAATTTCAATGGTTTGGGCAAAACCAATCCGCTATTGGCAGCCATCTTAACGGCTTCGCTTTTATCTATGGCGGGAATCCCGATTTTTGCCGGGTTCTTTGCCAAATTTATGCTGTTCAGCCAAACCATCAAAGCCGGTTTTCTGGTTGTTGTGATTGCCGGGGTAATCAACTCTATCATCAGCATTGGCTATTATTTCAAACTAATCTTGGCCATGTATACTAAAGACGCTGCCGAAGAAAAGCAAGCAGTACCTTTTGTATATTATGCTGTAGCGGTAGTAGCGATACTGTTGAATATCCTAATGGGAATCTATCCGTCATTCGTGACCAATTTATTGAATTAAAAAGAATTTTTCTTCACATACCAAAACCATCAAGAGCAATTTTGATGGTTTTTTTCTTTTAAATAAAATCCTATATTTGGTTATCAAAACCAATCTCGCATGGAAAACTCGACCAAAGTTTCGACTGTCCTTAAAAACATTCCCTTTGATGTCATCGCCTTCTTTCTCTTCGCCTCAGTAGTGACCTTTTTTAGTTTTTACCTGAATCTGGATTCCAATAAAGAACTGAAAGCTTCTCTAATTCCTTATACCGGCTGGGGATTTGGAAGAGGCTATTTTTTTCCGCTTTTCTTTATTCCGCTCAGCCTTTTCTCATTCAATACTTCAATAGCAAAAACACTTGGCATCATAAGAATACTTGTTATTATGAGTATGTTGCTAAATGCCTATGACGGTATTCAGGATTGGCTTCAGATCGTTCCAGAAGACTACACCAATCCCAATCCGTATTTACGCTATGATGCTTTGACCCCTGTGTATACCATTGCCACGCCACTATTTTGGATCTTACTCATGGCAGGAATGTTATTGCGGAACTATCTCAAAAGTAAAAAGGAATCCATCCCTTCTACGACACAACCTTAAAATTTATTGGGAGCATTTTTTCTGGTTTTTTATTATCAACAATCCCAAAAAATAATCGACTATTGTGTAATTTTATACCATGTACGCCTTAGTTGATTGCAATAATTTTTACGCTTCCTGCGAGCGGGTGTTCCAGCCGCAACTGGTAGGCGAGCCGATTGTTATTTTATCCAATAACGACGGCTGCATCATTTCGCGTAGCGATGAAGCCAAAGCCTTAGGCATTCCCATGGGGGCACCCGAGTTTAAAGTCAGGGAAGAATTGAAACAAAAAAACATTCATGTCTTCTCTTCCAATTATCCCTTGTATGGTGATTTGAGTAATCGGGTGATGAAAATTCTCGAAGGATTTACCCCCCACACCGAACCCTACAGCATAGACGAAGCCTTTCTGAATTTTAACGGCGTAACCGTTTCTGATTTTAATCACTGCGGTCTTCAAATAAAATCCCGTATCCTGAAATGGCTCAGTATTCCGGTCTCCATAGGTTTTGCTGAGACTAAAGCGCTGTCTAAGGTGGCAAATAAAATTGCCCGTAAGTTTCCGGAACGCACCCAAGGAGTCTATGTCATCGATTCTGAAGAAAAGCGACTCAAAGCGCTGAGATGGACTAAAATTGAGGACGTCTGGGGTATTGGTTTTCGTCTGAAAAAGAAAATGAAAGCCAAAAACATCAACACCGCTTATGATTTTACGTTGTCTCACAACGAAGCTTTTATTAAAAAAGAAATGGGAGTAACCGGCTTGCGATTGAAAAACGAATTGGAGGGCAAATCGGTATTGGAATTAGAAATCCCAAAAGATCGAAAAACCATCGCCATCACCCGCAGTTTTGCCGGCAACATTACAACACTGGACGAAATGAAAGAACGCGTGTCAACCTTTGCCACCGTTTGCGCCGAAAAGCTTCGCAAACAACAATCCTGTTGCCAATGTGTCATCCTGTATCTGCGAAAAGACCAATACAAAACCGATCGGGAACGCTATAGTTTCTACCGCATGGAAACCCTGCCCTTTGCCAGCAATTCGTCTATCACCATCAGTAATCTGGCGGTAAAGATGCTGAAAGCTGTTTTTGAAGAAGGTGAAATCTATAAAAAAGCAGGAGTAATCGTCACTGAAATCAGCCCCGAGAACCAAAAGCAGTTCCACTTGTTTGAAGAGGAAAACCCCAAACATTTAAAGTTGATGCAAGTTATGGATGCTTATCATAAAAAAACAGGTGAACGAAAAATTCGTCTCGGCAATCAGGATTTACAGCGCACCTGGAAAATGAAACAAGACCATTTATCAAAAAAATACACTACTGATTTTAAAGATATATTAGAAATTAAATGTCTGTAAAAAGCCCTCTTACCTTCTTCATCCCCGATACTGAGAATACTCGGAAACTTCCTTTTGTTGGAGGCATCAAGGCAGGTTTTCCTTCCCCGGCAGCCGACTTTGATGAAACCAAAATCAGTTTGGACAATGTATTGGTTAAAAACCACGAAGCCACTTTTTACGCAAAAGCTTCGGGAACTTCCATGATTGGTGCCGGCATAGACAATGGCGACATCATGGTCATTGACCGCAGCCTTGAACCCCGAAACGGTAAAATTGCCGTATGCTGCATTGATGGTGAATTTACGGTTAAACGCATCAAGGTGGAAAAAAACTGTGTTTGGTTACTGCCCGAAAATGAGGCATTTCAACCCATCAAAGTCACCGAAGAAAACCAACTCATCATTTGGGGCATCGTAACTTATGTAATCAAGAGTGTATAAACAAAAAAGAGGCCCGAAGACCTCTTTTCTCACTAATTAAAACCAAACTTTATTTCCAGCCGCCGCCCAATGCACAATAAATGTGCACCAAAGCATTGAGTTGTGCTTTTTTGGTTTCAATCAGTTCCAGTTTATTTTCCAACGCATCGCGTTGGGTCATGAGCACTTCAAAATAGTCGACACGGGCTGATTTAAACAAATCGTTAGAAATGTCAATAGAATTATTCAAAGCTTCCACTTGTCGCGTACGTAACGCATAACTCTTTTCAAGATTACTGATGTTAGAGAGTTGAGTTGATACTTCAAGATAGGCATTCAAGACGGTACGCTCGTAGTTGTATAATGCCTGCAACTGACGGGCATTGGCATTGTTAAACTCTGCCTTAATGGCATTTCGGTTGATCAAAGGTGCCGCAATATCTCCGGCCAGCGAATACAATATCGACTCCGGTAACGTAAACAAGTACGACGGTTTAAACGCCTGTAATCCGTAAGAAGCCGAAATATCCAACGATGGATAGAATTCTGCACGGGCTGCTTTCACATCCAGCTTGGCGGCTGCCAATTCCAATTCAGCTTGTTTGATATCGGGACGGTTGTCTAACAATTGTGACGGTATTCCCGAGTTTATTGCGGCCGGTTGTAAGGTCAGGAAATCGTTTTTCTGTCTTTTGATTTCCTGCGGATAACGGCCCAGCAAAAAGTTGATTTGATTCTCCGTTGCTGTAATTTGCTGACGGATTTCAAATTCCCTATTTTGCGAAGACAATACCTCCGCCTGAAATTTCTGTACAGCCAATTCCGTAGCACGGGCCGCTTGTTTTTGCACCTTAACAATTTCAAGGGCATTTTGCTGCAACTCGATGGTTTGTTTGACCACTTCCAGCTGGTTGTCTAACGACAGCAATTCGTAATACGAATCGGCTACCTCAGCCACCAAGTTGGTCAACACAAAATTCTTCCCTTCTACAGTTGCCAAATACCTGTCCACCGCGGCTTTTTTAGAATTGCGCAGTTTTTTCCAAATGTCCACTTCCCAATTAGCGTGTAAGGCCAATTCATAGTTTTGTAACGCCTCGGGCACTTCTTTCCCCGGAGTAATATCGGCAGAAGCATCACCGGCACCCTGGCTGGTATAACGCCCTACTTTTTCCACTCCGGCTCCGGCTCTCACCCCCACAGTAGGCAACAGTGCTCCTTTTCGGATGCGAATATCGTTTTTGGCAATTTCAATTTCCTGCAAGGTAATTTTCAATTCCTGATTGTTTTGCAAAGCCGTGGCAATCAAATCCGAAAGATACGGGTCTTTGAAAAAGCTTTTCCAAGGTGTTTTAGCAGTATTGATTGTATCGGTAACATTGTTGCCAAATGTTGCCGGAACCTGTGCCGGAGCCGTTGAAGGCGCCACTGATGGTGCTTTACAGCTTCCTAAAAGAAGCAATACCGCTATAGCAGCTATACTGTTTTTAATCTTCAAATTTTCCATCATGTTTGTAAGGTTCTGTTTGTTCTGTTAAAGGATGTTCTGATTCATATCGTGCCAATCTCGATCTTTCGGCTATTGTTCCGAAGATATAATACAATCCCGGAATTACCATCAATCCGAAAATCGTTCCAATGAGCATTCCTCCGGCTGCTGCCGTTCCGATGGTACGGTTACCAATAGCTCCCGGTCCGGTTGCCAAAGCCAATGGAATAAGACCTGCAATAAAGGCAAACGAAGTCATCAAAATTGGACGGAACCTAAGTGCCGCTCCCTGCAATGCAGCCTCTCTGGTCGAAATGCCTTCTTCAGCTTTTTTCTGAACAGCAAACTCTACAATCAACACGGCATTCTTTCCGAGCAATCCGATGAGCATTACCATGGCCACCTGAGCGTAAATGTTATTTTCCAAGCCTAATAAATAAAGACTTAAAAACGCTCCGAAAATACCGGTTGGCAACGAAAGAATGATGGGCAACGGAAGTATGAAACTTTCATATTGTGCTGAAAGAATCAGGTATACGAAGCCAAGACATATAAGGAATATGTACAATGCCTCATTCCCTCTGGAAACCTCATCTTTAGAAATTCCCGACCAGTCAATTCCGAAACCTTTTGGCAGGGTTTTTTCGGCTACTTCCTGTATGGCTTTAATAGCGTCACCACTACTGTAACCCGGAGCCGGCATTCCACTCACCTCAGAAGAATTGTAAAGGTTATGTCTTGTAATCTCGGACAGACCATATACTTTTTCAAGGTGCATGAAATCAGAATACGGTACCATCTGATCTTTATCGTTTTTCACATACAGTTTCAATAGGTCACTAGGCAAAGCACGATATTGAGGTCCGGCTTGAACAATAACTTTATAGGGACGGTCAAAACGGATGAAACTGGTCTCATAGTTGGAACCTACCAACGTAGAAAGGTTATCCATCGCTTTTTCTATCGACACCCCTTTTTGTTCTGCCAAATCATTATCAATACGCAACATATATTGCGGGAAACTGGCACTATAGAAGGTAAATACCGAAGACAACTCAGGGCGTTTGTTAAGATCCTTCACAAACTGATTCGCTACCGTCTCCATCTTCTTGTAATCACCACTTCCTGCCTTATCCAGCAAACGAAGCTCAAAACCTCCTGCCGCTCCATAACCCGGAATAGATGGTGGCTGGAAGAATTCGATACTCGCCCCCGGAATTTCTTTTGCCTTTTTCTCTAATTGCTCTATGATTTCTACAGCCGACTCTTTTCTTTCAGCCCAGTTCTTAAGGTTAATCAAACAGGTACCTGTGTTAGAACCTGTTCCCTCTGTTAACACCTCATAACCCGCCAAAGAGGAAACCGAGGACACTCCATCAATATCCTCAGAAGCTTTTTGCAGCTCTAAGGCAATTTGGTTGGTTCGTTCCAAAGTCGACCCTGGTGGGGTTTGTATAATCGCATAAATCATCCCTTGGTCTTCACTAGGAATGAATCCCGAAGGAATTCTGTTGCTGATAAAGAAAATCCCAACACAGAATCCCAAAAGCACCGGAAGCGTAAAGGCTTTCTTGGTGATTATCTTGGTCAACAAACCATGGTATCTGCCAGCACCTGTGGTAAACATATTATTGAACTTATCCAGGAATCGGTTTACCGCAGTATCTTTTCTCTGGTGTCCGTGATTGTTTTTAAGGATAAGGGCACATAAAGCAGGTGTTAATGTTAACGCCACAACTCCCGATAAGATAATCGACGACACCATGGTAATAGAGAACTGACGGTAGAATACCCCAACAGGCCCCGACATAAAGGCTACCGGTATAAATACCGACGCCATTACCAGCGTAATCGCGATAATCGCCCCACTAATCTCATGCATTGCTTCTTCCGTTGCCTTGAGTGGGGAGAGTCCCTTCTCCTCCATCTTGGCATGGACGGCCTCGATGACGACAATCGCGTCATCTACCACGATACCAATCGCCATTACCAAAGCAAAAAGCGAAATCAAGTTCAGCGTAATTCCAAAAGCCGACATTACCGCAAAAGCACCAATCAACGAAACCGGAACCGCAATAATTGGGATTATAGTAGAACGCCAGTCTCCTAAGAATAAGAATACCACAATAGCCACCAAAATAAAGGCTTCAAACAAGGTGTGTATTACCTTTTCAATTGAGGCGTCAAGGAAACGGGAAGCGTCATAACTCAACTCATAATGCATTCCCTTAGGGAAAGTGGTTTTCTGAAGGTCGGCCATCAAAGTTTTTACATTTTCGATTACCTCACTGGCATTAGAACCATAGGATTGTTTGATACTGATTGCCGCTGATGGTTTACCATTCAGCGTAGAATAAATATCATACATGGTTGAACCAAATTCGATATCAGCAACATCTTTTAGCCTTACATACTCCCCGTCGGTTTTAGCTTTTAGGATAATATTTCCATAATCCTTTTCGTTGTTATAACGACCGGGATATTTCAAAATGTATTCAAATGACTGCGAACGTTTACCCGAGCTTTCCCCTGTTTTCCCGGGAGACGCTTCCAAACTTTGTGAGCTCAGGGCTTCCATTACCTCATCAGCAGAAATGTTATAGGCCGTCATTCTGTCGGGTTTCAACCAAATACGCATCGCGTATTCACGAGTTCCGATAATATCGGCATCTCCTACTCCTTTTACCCTTTTGATCTCTGAAAGAAGGTTGATATCGGCAAAGTTGAATATGAACTTCTGATTGGCTTTCGGATCATCACTATACACGTTAACATACAACAACATGTTGGGCTCCTCACGGGTAATCTTTACCCCCTCACGCACTACCAAAGGTGGTAGTTTGTTAATAGCCGATGAGATGTGGTTCTGCACGTTAATGGCGGCAACGTTCGGATCGGTACCCAAATCGAACACAATCTGGATGGAAGCCTCACCGTCGTTACCGGCATCCGAATCCATATACTTCATCCCCGGAATCCCGTTAAGGGCTCTCTCCATAGGAATAATAACCGACTTGATAAGCAACTCGTTGTTAGCTCCCGGATACTCCGCGGTAATATTTACCTTAGGTGGAGAAATGGAAGGGAATTGGGTTACAGGAAGTTTTACCAACGATAAAGCCCCCATAAATACAATGATCAATGAGATCACGATAGACAGAACCGGTCTGCGAATAAATCTTTTAAACATAGTGTTTCGCTTTTATATAAACTAGTCTGCTTTTAATTTTAAAGAGGACAGCACTTTTTTCGGGTCTTCAAATTTGCTCTTAACCACATCATCATCCTTCACTTTCTGAATACCTTCTACTAAGAATTTATCATTAACTGATAGCCCTGAAGCGAGTATATAAATATCGGGAAGCTCATAAGCAACCTTAATCTCTCTCGATTGTACTTTACCATTCTGCCCCACTACGAAAACATATTTCTGATCCTGTAGTTCATAAGTAGCTCTTTGCGGAATTATCAGTGCATTCTTCACCGGAATATTCATTTGTACCTTTCCGGTTTCTCCGTTTCTGAGTAATTTGTCCGGATTAGGGAAACTGGCACGGAAGGCAATGTTTCCGGTTTCGTTATCAAATTCTCCTTCAATGACTTCTACTTTTCCTTTGTATTTCAACAGATCCCCATTGGCTAACATCAGGTTAACGTCGGTATTGCCACGGGTTTTTAAATTGTTTTGGTAATTGATATACTCCGGTTCCGACACGTTGAAGTAGGCAAACATCTTGGTATTGTCTGATAAGGTAGTCAGCAACTCGCCTTCATCTATAAGGCTTCCCAGTTTTTTAGGAAGACGGTCAATGGTTCCCGAGAAAGGCGCTCTGATTTCGGTAAACGACAAGTGCAGTTTGGCCAGCGATACTTCGGCATTGGCTTGGTCCAGCTTCGCCTGGGCTACTGCCTGCTCGTTTTTGGAAACGATGTTTTTATCGGCCAACATTTTGGCATTTCTCAGTTCAATTTCGGACGCTTTGGCTTCTGCCTGTGCTTTGAGCAATTCGGCTTCATACAATTTAGGCATAATGCGGAACAAGACTTGTCCTTCAGTTACATATTGCCCTTCATCTACGTAGATGTTTTGCAGGTATCCTTTTTCCTGAGCGCGGATTTCGATGTTGCGCACAGAGCGAATTTGGGACACATACTCTTTCGTAAATGAGGTGTCCATAACTGCCGCATTGGTCACGGTAAATTTAACGGGTTCTTCTTTTTCAACTTCTTTTTTGCCGCAGCTTACTAAGCTCAATACAGCCAAAAGGCACAACGGCACGATTGATTTGTTCATGATTTTTTTAATTAAATAAGTGGATATGGGTAGCTTTAGGACCTAAGCAACCTGAGTTTTACGCATGCAATCGGGGGCATCAGATTCTGATCACCCGCAAAGAAATGTAAGTGTAACGCGGCAAACGGGAATGGTTTACCTCATAGTACGCTTTGGTTTTAGAATGCGTTTCCGGGTCAGCCGATGGCAAGACCTGAATGTTTTGAAAAAAAAATCGGTGTGTTTCCCAAACCGAATCAGGTATTGACTCGTGTTCCCCTTCGTTGTCATCGTTATCGTTGTCGTTATCGTTGACCACCTCTATTTTAGAGAACATCATCCCCGTGGCGGTATCATTGAGATTGCCCTGACGGTTTTGATGTGACGGTGCGGGATGCGGGGCTTTACCCGGTTGCGAAGAAGCAAAAGAAAAGGCCCGGCCTGTGGTTAACAACAGCCCAAAGAAGAATAAATATAACAGCGTTTTTCTCATACTTTGGGGCAAATGTACTCTATCCTTCAAAAAGGTGAAAGTTTCCTTAACGCGTATTTAACAATTTTAAGACGCTTTTAAGCAAATCTTTAGTTTGAGTAGTCCCAACGGTCATTTTTCAACTTGGCACACAACACCTTTACAACTTGCAACAATTAATCTTTAACAATTTAAATTGTGTTCTTCTTTTTTGTTACAACTCCTTCTGCGCAAAGGAGACAGGTGATTACTTGTAACTTAAGGCAGTCCGGCATTCGTAACAAACCAAAAAGCCCGATACTTTCGCATCGGGCTTTTTGGATATTTAGTATTGGAAAAAAGATGGTTACTCTTTAATCACTTTCAACGTTTTCACCGATTCATCGGCATATACTTTTACAAAATACGTTCCTGCTGTTACGCCTGAAAAATCGAAGGCTGCTTCGGTACTGTTAAAAAGCACGGTTTTCACCTCTTGCCCCAACATGTTATGCAGTGATACCAATGTAATTGGCTTATCGTTTGTAATCGTTAAAACGTCTTTTACCGGATTGGGATATACGGTTACGTTTTTCAAATCGAAATCGGCATTCCCTAAAGTGGTTTGTACACTAATGACATTTCTGAAAACAGGTCCCCACCCGTTTACATTGTCTTTGATACGGATATTAAAAACGTGTAGCCCTGTGGATGGCAAGGTGATTCCTGTTTTGGTCAGTTTTTCAAAGGCGCTGTTAAAAGTTCCGTCGGTAGCCTGAACAGGAGTTGCCAATCCGTAACCCGGATCGTTATCCCAAAAATATTCGGCTTGTAATATGGTAGACTGTGCTGAGCCTATGAATACCGTTAGGAAAGCGGCCAGCGTATATATCATTTTTTTCATCTTGTAGTATCTTTAAAATTATTTAGAAAATCCTGAACCTGTAACATTCAGTGTGCTGGTGTTTAAAATCACTCTTGGCGTAACCAAATAGTTGATTTGCGGCATCGCCCCTGAATCGGGAGCCCAATAGTTGGCCCAGCTGTTCGAACCACCGTAATGACCCGCATCGTTTCGGGTTAAGTCTAAATCGGTGTACGCTACCGATGGATTTCCGGCATTGACATTCATTCCGGTTACGGTATAGTACGTACCGTCGAAGTTAATGTTTGCGTTACCGATATTGTTGTTTTGTGTAGTCACCCCTTCTGAAACGTAGGTGTTGGTAAAGACATTATAGGAAGCCGTTACATTCACAAAACCGTTGCTTTGGATGCACGAAGTTGTTTGGGCCACCGCAAATGACACCGCATTGTTCATGATAGCCAAGGTGCCTGTATTACCTTCATTGACACTGATGTAAATTGGAGCTACATCGCCGCCGTTAGGTTGGTAAACGGTATTGTTTATCATTTCATTGGTACTGCCATTTTTAATAGCGTAGGTATAAAGGCCTGCTGTAAAGTTATTGTAGATCTTGAAATTATAACTTGATTGCTGATTTGCAATGGAAAAATCAGCCGAATTCCCTATGATTTCAATATCATCTGTTGCCAGCACTGTATCTGCACTAGTATTGTAGGCCGTGATGGACTGTGCATGGTTACCGGTAATTCTTCCGTGTGAGAAGTATACATATCCTCCCACAGTACATCCTGACATATTGGTTGTCGTATTGGCCGGTACGGCGTCTACATTATTCAAATAACAGTTGTACAGGTTTAGGGTAGTTCTTCCTCCCGTAGTAGCTCCGTTAACCGTAACGTTGTAAATCGTGAAATTTCCCGAACTCAGGTTATGAAAAGTAACCACTCTACCGGCAGCCGGCGTAATAGTAATCGAGCCCTGAATAAAATATTTGTTATAAGTGGTTTCCGAAATGAACGTAAGCGACTTGTTGATGGTTAGGTTTTCCACATAGGCAGATCCGTTTGTTTTGGGTTGAATAATGATGCGGTCCCCATTGGCAGCCGCTGTAATAGCAGCACTTACCGTGGCATAAGCACCACCGGCGCCTAAATTCCTGACATACAAGTCGGTTGCAGAAGCCAGTGAAGAAAATAAGCCAATTACAACTGCAAACGTAATTTTTAAAGTTTTCATAGATTAGATATAATAATTTGCGCGCAAATCTATGCTTTGAAAACTGTAGTGCCAATTATTATATGTGATTTTTTATAAAAAACAATACGAAATAACGAGTCTAAACCCGGCTCCGCATAGGTCCCAATGGTGCGGAATGCCTTCGGCACTCGCTTCGCTCGTATGCAGTCCGTGACTATCAACAAAAATTTACTTCTGCTCCACACTTTCCCTCAAATCACACAACAACCACTCCTTTTTCATCACGGCAGCATCGTGGTTATGCAGTAAACGTATAAAGTCCTTTACCCCCAACAGGCTCGGAAATGGTCATAAATAAAAAAACCCAATACTTTCGTATCGGGTTTTCATTTTGCTCCCGGGGAGGTTTTATGTTTTAAACCGTTCCCTTGATAATCAAAGTAGAAGGAATATTGGACAACCAAAGGCTTTTGGAATCCACCAATTTTTTCCAACTTTCCATACTGACCAGCATCAGTTGTTGCTGTGTTAAAAATTCTTTGTCAATGACTTTCTCGGTCTGCACATTGATATGATTTGGAGCCATTTGCTCAATAGCCCTGATTTTTTCTTTTAGCTCAGCATTGTTCTTTATGTATCCGGAAACATCGAGCAGGGTAATTTGTGACTCGGAATTTTTTATCAGTTTTTGGGCAAATTGGATTAGAAAGGCATCCATGTCTGAAAATACAGGAATAAATACCCTGTCAGTACCGGTGAAATCTTTATCGATTAAAACTCCCACGGGTACTTTGCTTTTATTCAGAATGAGGTTAGTCCCTTCGTCAAAGGGCGAGTTTTCAAAAAGACTTTCTTTGCCCGTAACCTGATTCAAGATTTTTTCGGGATTGATGATGCGGGTAGTGAATCCTAAAATTTTACCTAGCAAGCTTCCTTCAAAGATGGATTTCCCCACGCCAACCAACAACAAATCATAATCTCCTTTATTGGCTACCTCTGTAATCTCGGAATCAATATCATTGGAGACTTTGAACATCGTGGTAATTTTTTGATTCAGGTTTTCCGATTCTTCTATGATTGGGATAAAACTTTCTTTTTCATACTGTTCAATATCGTAATGGTGCAATTCATTGGTTGGGGTAAGATACATCGTGGTTACAGCAGCATTTCCGTTTAAACTTTTAATCAAACTGTTAGCCAATCGCAGCAATGATTTTCCTCTTTCAGGATTGGCAAAAGAAATTAAGACTTTAAACTTATTAGCCTGGCTGATTTCAACCGGCACTTCTTCCTGTTTGGATTTAAAAGCCCAATTGATGATATCCAATGCCGGACCTGTCATGAAAGTTGTTACCAAGGCCATCAGTACCATCATAGAAAAAACCTGGGGAGTCAGGACTCCTAAATCATACCCGATGTTGAGTACCACCAGTTCCATCAATCCTCTGGTATTCATCAGTGCACCGATGGAAAGACTTTCTTTCCACCCCTGCCCGACAAATTTTGCGGCCAAGGCACTCCCAATAAATTTACCCGTTACCGCTACCACAATTATCACACCTGTCAATTGCCAAAGGCCCGGTTCATTGAGCAGACCAATTTGCGTACGCAAACCTGTAAATACAAAAAACAGCGGGAGCAGCAACACTAAAGCCACATCTTCTACTTTTTCAATAAACAAGGTTCTGAATTTAACATTTTCAGGCATGATGGCTCCTGCCATAAAGGCGCCAAATAAGGCATGGATTCCTATGGCTTCCGTAACATAGGCTGATAGAATCAGCGTCAGGAAAAACAAGGCGATAATTGGTTTGGTCAAACTTTCCTTTGAGGTGTAGATACTTCCGACACGGGCCAAAAACGGGCGTACCAGTTTTAGCATTAAAACCACATATGCAACTGCCATCCCAATAGTGTAAAGTGCACTCACCACTGAACCGGCCTTCACTACCGCAATTACAGCAGCCAAAATACACCAAGCCGTAATATCATCGGCAGCTGCACAGGCAATGACCATAGTGCCTAAGTTGGTTTTGGTTATGCCTCTTTCCTGTACAATCCGCGCCAAAACGGGAAATGCCGTGATGCTCATGGCAATACCCATGAATAAGCCGAAAGATAAAAAATGTACCCCATCAGGAGCATAGGTTTGATAAATGGAATAAGCCAATGCCATTCCCATAGCAAAGGGGATAATAATACTGGCGTGGCTTACCACTACTGCCTTGTGAGTAGCTTTTTTAAGAAGTTTCAAGTCGAGTTCCATCCCTACCATAAACATAAACAAAATCAATCCGATTTGGCTTAAGAATTGGAGATTGGGAAGGGAATCTTTAGGAAATAAAACCGCTGAAAACTCAGGAAAATAGAGTCCCACCAACGAAGGTCCTAAAACAATACCTGCTATCATTTCGCCAACTACGGAAGGCTGTCCTATTTTAGTACAAATCCAACCAAATAGTTTTGCAACCAAAATGATGGTTACAATCTGTGCCAACAGCATGGCCAAAGGATGCTGAATGTTATGCAGAAAAGCCTCGGTAAAGGTTTCCCATTGCCCTTGTGAGGAATGGTTTGCGACTATGTTCCTGCCTATTTCCTGTTTTGCCCCCATTTGGGCAATCCAATACATTAAAGCGGTGAAGCCTCCTATAACACAGATATAAAAAAGGCTATTCTTGAAATTCTTCATACTATGATTTGTTTTTTTGTAATTTATTCAACCGTAACCCTATGCCGAATCCGATGTGCCATTGACCATCCTGTGTGGCGGTTTTGGCATTGTAATATAGCGGTATTTGAAAAGCCCAGGCTTTGTAGCTGTAGGTAAGCCCCATCCCAAGTGTAGGTGTTACAAAAGCATTTTTGGTAGTTCCCTTGTCCTCTTTGAAGCGAAGCGAAGGCAGCATTCCTATAATGAATTTAGATTCGCCATAAGTGGCGTTGATATTCGGACCGGTAAAATTAAGATAACCGCCCCCGTCAACATAGCCCATAATGACCACACCATCATAAAAAGAAAAACCAACCTTTTCTTTTTGTGCCTGAGTCAAACTGATGCTTAGCAAAGCCAGTATCAAAAATAGGTTCCTCATAATTGTTCAGCGTTAGATTGGTGCAAAACTCTAAACAAAAAAGACTGGTAAAACAGTAGGGAAATAAAAGTAGCGGATTATGTAATAAGACGGGGAAAAAATGTAACCTGTCAGACGGTAGTTTTTACCAAAAAGTCATTGCGATAGCTTTCACTCAGCATTAGTTTTAGGTTTTTACCCGAAGCCATTATCAGGTTGGTGGTAATTTCATCATACGAAAATACTTGTACCGCTTTCAGCGCAATAAGCTCTTTTTTGTTGACTCTGCAAAAGTCTTTTGATGGCAAAACCTCCAATAGTTTATCAAATGATATGTTCTTAAGAACAAATTCTTCGCCGCTGAAAAGTCGGGCTATTTTGTCTCTACTGTCGGTCCCGGATGCTGTAATATAAGCTATTTTATCAAAAAAAAGGATGGCTTTACCTTTGTCTGTATTTAGTTGGATAAACGACTTGTCGTTGGGTTCCTCTTTACGATTTAAATGGAGGATTGCTTTTTGAACTGCCTGTTGCAGTCGTTCCATTTTTATAGGTTTTCGGACATAATCAATAGCATTAAGGTCGAAGGCTTCTGCGGCGTATTCTTTATAAGCTGTAGCAAAAATGACAGGCTTTCCATTCAGTAGGTTGGCTACCTGTAACCCATTCATTTCGGGCATTTCAACATCAATAATACAAAGGTCAAAATCCAAATTGGGCAGTTCTTTCAAAAACAAATTGGGGCTGTCAAATGCCTTTACAATTTCCAGTTGCGGAATTTGTTCACACAGCATTTTCAGGTAGGTCAACCCTAAAAGTTCATCATCAAGCAGTATGCATTTTAGCTTTGTGTTCAAGTAAATTGATTTTTAAGTGAGTAATATAAACATCCTCTTCAATAAATCGGTCTAATTTGAAGCTGTCTTTATAAATGATGTGGAGTCTTTGTTGCAGCGTTTCGGTTCCAATTCCCGCTTTATCTTTTTTTAAAGGGGTACGGGTCGATATTTTATTAGCCACCATAAGCGAAAAAACATTGTCCCTAAATTCAAAAGTAATGGTTATAAAGGCATCGGGGCTTTGCAAATCAGCATGTTTAAAAGCATTCTCTATCAAATCGATGGATATGAGCGGTGCCAGTATTTGTTGCTCCCATAGTGGTTCCGCTTCGTTTATTTTGGTTTTTACTTTTAACTCAAACAGTGGGCTTATTTTGATTTTATTGATTTCGATCAAATTCATCGCAAACTCGATTTCTTCTTTTGGTGTCACAAACTTGTTTTGGCTTTCATAAAGAATATAATCCAAAACATTGGCCATTTTATCCAAAGCAAAATAGGTCTGGTAGGCGTGAGATTGAATGGAATTTAAAATGTTTTTAAAAAGGTGAGGGTTGAGTCTGGCTTCAAGCGTTTGCAGTTCGAGTGCGTTGATTTTTGTTTCGAGCTTTTGAAATTGGGTTTCCGCTGCCTTTTTCTTTTGCTTTGATTGCTGCAATTGGAGCACCAAATAACCAATAACTCCCAGCAACAAAACCACAAGGCCTGTTATCGGGAAAATCCAAGTATTTGTTATTTCTAAAAATGGTCGCATCTGAGTACAAAGGTAACTTTCTTATTCTTTTGTGATTGCAGTACGAGCCAAATTATTCCTAGCTTATACTAATTTGGGATTAAGGGTACACTCAGAAGATACACTTACGAAATAAAAAAAGCCCTCACATTTCTGTGAAGGCTTTCTGTTGTTGCTCCCCTAATGATTCAATTATAGGAATCGTGAAAAAGAATCAATCCGAAACCATTTTCAATCCCACAACAGACACAATTATCAACCCCAGAAATACCATCCGCAGAAACTCAAACGGCTCATTAAACAATATAATCCCAACCAATACCGTTCCCACAGCACCAATGCCTGTCCACACTACATAAGCCGTTCCCATCGGAATCGATAGGTTGGCTTTAAACAACAAGAGCATACTAAGTAGTAGACAAACGATAAATCCGGTAACCCAAAGGGCACATTCCCAGTCATAACTGCTTTTTGCTTTTACAAGACAGGTAGTAAAACCTACTTCAAACAACCCAGCAAATATTAAAATAATCCAATTCATAACCCTTAACTTAAAAATAAACGTTTAGTAAACAACAGGAGCAGGCTTTTGACCAGCATATAGGCAATGATGCCCGTGAGGACTAACAATAATATACCGGCAATCACATCGGGTAAGAGAGAATTTTTATATATAGCATACTTCAGTGCAGCATTGCTCAAAGCAGCAATTGGAAAACCCACTGCCCACCATGTCAGCATAAAAGGAATTTTTCTCAGGAAGACTTTTGAGAATACTATAGTAAACATAAAAAGGCCAAAATAAAATAGTATAGAAGCAAACAAATCAACCTGATGCGACAGGGAAAAGTAACCTAAGAATCCAACCGCAAAAGGCGCAATTAAAATAAGTAATGACGGTTCCATGCGTTGCGATAGTTTTTCATTGTGAATCAGTCTTGAAACAATCATAGTAAAAAACACCAAAGCCAGAATGATACCCATGGCAAATGACAAAAGGTTGATTTCCTTTGCCCATTCAAAAGGTATACCGCCACCAGTGACAGCAATGTCCAATGCTCCAACACCGGGAATGAGCCATGCAGGGGTTGCGTTGATATGATCTTGTTGTACCGTCAGTAATCTTCTCACTATTACATAAGACAGTGTTAGCATAGTTACCATGCCCACCATCCAAATGCCACGGGTAATCATTGGGAAGTGCATTCCGGTTACAGCCGAGAGCAATAGAATTCCTATAGGAATGGTGCCAAAAAAATTTCCAGTAATAGGATGGTTAAATTCTTTGTTTACTTTTAAAGGAAAGAATAACCATTTCAGTGCATAGCTGCTCAGTAACAATACAAAAACAATAAAAGCAATAACACCGATGGCATCACCAATTACACCCGAAAAGTGCCAGTAAGATGCCGCGTGCTTCCAAGCCAATGACAGTCCAGCAATTCCCATTACCGAGCCGAAAAGGTTTACCGGCAGCCTGCCCAATACACCAAAACGGAGTGCTGTATCTCTTTTCATAGCAATTCTGTTTTTATTGTTTTTTTACTAAAGCAATACTTACCACCACCTGTGAACATGAGGCTTAATGACCCCAGCAGAAATAGTACGTTGAGTTCAATAATCCAGCCTCCGTGCGGGGTTAGACTGAAAATCTGGTCGGCATAGATGAGCCAGATACTAAACAACATGTTAACGGCATAAACAAATGCCGCTTTTCGCGTATGGATACCCAATAGTAACAGTGCCGGAACAAGGATTTCACCAATATACACGCCATTGGCAATTGATTCCGGTAAGCCTCTTGCCGCTAAGCTGTCAGAGATATAATCAATACCATGTATAACCTTGTCTGCACCGTGAAAGAGCATCAGGCCCCCAAGACCTATTCGTAAAATGAGGATTCCCAAATCCTGATTTTTTGCTAAAAGAATTTTGTTTTTCATACTGCAAAATTCGCAGCTAAGAAGCTAAGAAAAAATGGCAATTTATGCCTAATGCATGTCAATAACTGCAAATTGTTTCCTATAGGCCACAGGAGTATGGGAAGTAGACTTTTTAAAGAACTTACTGAACTGAAAAGGATCAGAAAAATGTAGCGAGGCCGCAATGTCTTTTATGGGTGTTTGTGTAAACTGTAATGTTCTTCGGGCTTCAATCAATAGCCTTTTTGAAATAAGAGTTTTGGTGTTTTCCCCGGAATATTGGCTGCAGGCAGCTGTGAGTGCCCGTGGTGTAATTGCCATTTTATCTGCATACCAGGCCGCCTCATGCTGCTCTTTAAAATACCGTTCCAGCAAATCGAGGAATAACAAGTACTGCTGATGTTGATGGCCATTGATATCGGGAAGGCTGCCAATATTTTGCAATTGTCTTATTTTAATAAGTAAGATTTTTAGATAACCGCTAATGATTTCAACCTGATTCACACTAGGCTTTTTATGTTGCTCAATAATAAGCTGCTCAAGTAAGACAACGATTTCATTTTTTTCATCCGGGTCGGGTTGCATGTGAATATTAAAAGACAGCTGATTGAACAGCGAAGTTTTATAATACGCAAGTGATTGACAACTTTCACCTATAGAGTACTCCTTGAAACAGAGAAGGTAACCACTCAGGTTAGAAGCTTTTTTGAAATAATGCACCTGCCCTTCAGATAATAAGAAAAGGTCATTTCCGGAAACCGGGTAATCATTGTCATCAATACAATGCACCCCATCTCCCGAAGTGAAAAATAAAACTTCAAAATAATCATGACGATGAGGTATCGTAACCGCAGGATAGCCCGTTGGGAAGTGTTCAATAGTCAGGAATAGCTCCTTTGAGTTGCCAATATGAAATAATCTTGGAATCATCATGTAACTTAATAACACAAAAATATTAAATATATCCAAATCATGACTAGCGGCCTCAAAACTATGCCTATAAAAAAACCCGATACTTACGTATCGGGTTTTCATTTTGCTCCCCCTCTTGGGCTCGAACCAAGGACCCTCTGATTAACAGTCAGATGCTCTAACCAACTGAGCTAAGGAGGAAGATGTATATCTTTTAAGCGGTTGCAAAGATAGAACGAATTTTATTTTTTGCAAATAAAAACGAATAAAATTTCAAAAAATATTATTTATGGAAAATCGCTTTGTAAATATCGTTCCCGTTGGCGAAAAGCAACAGCGCTATAAGTAAAATAAAACCAACCATTTGCGCTTTTTCCAAGAACTTATCGCTCGGCTTTTTCCCTGAAATCATTTCATATAATAAAAAGATAACGTGACCACCATCAAGGGCCGGAATCGGCAATAAATTCATTACACCGAGCATAATGGACAGCAAAGCGGTAATACCCCAAAACGCTTCCCAGCTCCAGGTATGAGGAAATATATTGAAAATGGCCGCAAAGCCTCCCACGCCCTTGTAAGCGCCTGTTTTCGGATTGAAAATGGCTTTCAGCTGTTTGCCGTAATTGGCCAACTGGGCAAATCCTTTATCGATGCCCACCGGAATGGATTCAAAAAACCCGAATTCTTGTTTGCTTACTTTGTACAATCCTAATTTTTCAATATCATCATACGGAATTCGGAATGCGTAAGCTACTCCCAGTTTTCCTTCCGCATTAACTTTCAGGGTCAACGGAACTTCTTTACCATCTCTTTTTACAACTACCGGAATGGTTTGCCCTTTTAATGTATCCACTGCTTTAATCACCTCATCAGCAAAAGCCACCGGTTTGCCGTTAAAACTGGTGATGATATCTTTTGTTTTTAAAATGGTCTTGTTTTGGGAATCCGGCTGAATATCGGCCACAATAAAAGGCACGCGCAATTCTACCAAAGAGACTTTTTTACCCTGCATCAACTGGTCGATGAAGTTTACCGGAAAGTGTACTTTTTCTTCTTTTCCGTTTCGCATTACGATGATTTCTTTGGACAGGAATAATTTCTCGTTGGATTCGTAAAAGCGTTCTACTTTTTCACCGTCAATAGAAACCAATTGGTCTCCGGTTTTTAATCCGGCCTTTTCCACCACCGGATTGGTAATCCAGATTCCGTTTTTCACCTGATCGTTGGCAATATATTGTTCGCCATAAAAAAATGTCATCCCAATGTAAATGAGGAACGCCAAAATAAAGTTTACCGTGACCCCTCCCAACATAATGATTAAGCGTTGCCAAGCCGGTTTGGAGCGAAACTCCCACGGTTGTGGTTCCTGCTGCATTTGCTCGGTATCCATACTCTCGTCAATCATCCCGGAGATTTTTACATAACCGCCGAGTGGCAACCAGCCGATACCGTATTCGGTTTCACCGATTTTCTTTTTCAGTAAAGAATATTTGATGTCAAAAAACAGATAGAATTTTTCTACGCGCGTTTTAAATAATTTGGCGGGAATAAAATGCCCCAGTTCGTGAAGTATGATAAGTATTGATAAACTCAGTAAAAATTGAGTTAATTTAATTGCAATTTCCATTTCTTAATTTGTCAGTTTCTTTTAAACGCACAAAAGTAAGGTTTTCACCTTACTCCTGTATCTTTTATTCTGCGAAGATTATTTTTTTATGAATTTTTTATGAAAGACCCCTTCAGTAGTTTGTATGTCAACATAATGAACTCCAGAGGCCAAGCTGTTGATTTGAAAATCGGGCGTAATACTTTCCAGTACTATTTGGCCCAAATGATTGTAGACAATTACTTTTTCCAAAGCCAACGCAGTGGGCATTTGAAGATGAACCAAATCGGCAGCAGGATTAGGGTACAGTTGTATGGCTTTATCCAAATCAAACTGCTGACTGCCCAAAGTGGTTGTGGAATTTTTAGAGATAAGATGCTTTTCGGGGTCAAATTGTACACTGGTAATCGCAAACGGTACGTTCATAATAAATTCCTCCCCATCATACGTATTGTTCAATACCAAATCAGCCTGCTCTCCTCCGGCACCAAAAACACGCACGGGTACCGGCATTTCAAAGTAACTTACCGAAGGATCGGATTGGGTTTGATTCACGATAAACTTGGCTTGTCCGGCACCCCAGTTTTGGGCTGTAATGGTGTAGGTAGGATAGCCTTGATTGTATATCCAGTCGCTGAAAAATTCCGTTAAACTTTGTCCGTATACGGCCTCTAAATGCCCTTTTAAATCGGTTGTTACAGCATAAGCGTAAGCCAAATTTGTATCGGCTAAATAATTGCGTAAAGCTTGAAAAAAAGCAGCATCGCCCATTTTAAAACGCAACATTTCCAAGACCATAGCCCCTTTATCATACGTCAATCGGCTACTGAAAATACGGTTCACATTGGTGGCTTCCGTGTCGGTCAAGTATACCGCCCCCGAAGGACTGGATGTAATGTTATTAATCATGTCCGCTTTATCACTAACAAAAGCGTCCAATCCGTCAAAATGCTCTATGACCAAGTCGGCCAAATAGGTAGCAAACCCTTCGTTGAGCCAGATGTCTTTCCAAGAACCGCAGGTGATTTTGTCGCCAAACCATTGGTGCCCCATTTCATGAGCTATCAACTGCCGGTCAAAACCGACCATAAAAGAAACCGTGGTGTGCTCCATACCTCCACCCCAATTAAACTGAGCGTGGCCGTATTTTTCATTGTGAAACGGATATATTTCAAACAAATTTCCATAGAATTCTAAAATATCCGGCGTTACATCGAGCAGTGGTTGAACTGAAGCCAAGTCTTCAGGGTATATGTAGTTAATAATCGGATATTCATTCGGAGCCGTGCCGGCGGTTTGGGTATACACGCTGTAATTGGTCACAGCAATAGCAATCAAATAAGCCGGAATGGGATAGCCATGATGAAAATGAGTGGTTTTATTAGACCCGGAAATAACCGGAGCTGTAGTTTCAATTCCGTTAGACACCGCAGTGTATTGGGAAGGCGCTGTGATGTAAACATCAATACTATCGATCTTGTCATTCAAATCCTGTTTGCAAGGCCACCAATCGCGGGCGCCAAATGGCTCTGAAAGCGTCCAGATAATCGGAACATTATTGTGGGTATCTTTTACAAAAGAACCGAAACCATTGTTAGGCGGCACACCCGAATAGGTTATTTCTACCGTAGCAGAATTACCCGCCGATAAAGTGGAAGGCAAATTGATAATCAGCTCGTTATTAGTGTTTTCGGTAAAAGTTAAATTGGTCGCGCCCATTTTTACCGAACTCGTGGTGAGCGAATTGGCAAAGTCAAAAGTAACCGTATTCATATTGCTCAAAGCGGTAAATGTGGTCGTTACTTTTCCGCTGATGGAATACACACTGGGATTTACGGTAAATTCGAGTTTGTGATAGGTTATGTTGTAATTCTGCGTATTGGGATTTACCTGAAAATTGACAATAGCGGCCGCAGCTTTCATTTCTGATTCGACCAAACGGTTTATTTTGGCGTGACTGTTTTGGGCGAAACCGCTCACTGTTGAAAGGCAAAACAGCAAAAAGTAAATTTTCTTCATGGAATTCTAAGTTTTTTGCGAATATAATGATAATCAGAAGTAATAGCTGTTAAAATTTCGGCTATTCTTAATCCATAACCGTCAGACTCGAAATAACCCTAAGCTGCAAGTTTTTACAGAACCCAAAGGTTATATCAAACATTTCATTAAATTTGCGTGCTTATAAAGAAAACGACATGTTACAAATTAGTTACATCAGAGAAAATCAGGAAAAAGTGGTTGCCGCTTTGGCCAAAAAACACATGGATGCCAAAACCCTGGTGGAAGAAGTAATCCTATTAGACGAAAACAGAAGAAGCACTCAGGTAGCTCTTGATAATACGTTGGCAGAAGCCAACAAACTTTCGGCATCCATTGGCGAAATGATGAAAAGCGGCGAAAAAGCCAAAGCCGAAATCCTCAAACAAAAAACGGCCCAACTCAAAGAAACCAGTAAAGAACTTTCTGAAAAGTTAGAGGCTTTTGCAACAGAATTGACCCAAAAAATGTACCTGCTGCCGAATCTTCCGGCAGCTATTGTTCCGGAAGGCAAAACGCCCGAAGAAAACCTCAACGTTTTTCAGGAAGGTGACATACCGGTATTGCATGAAGGGGCACAACCTCATTGGGAATTGGTCAAAAAATATGACATCATCGATTTTGAATTGGGCGTAAAAATCACCGGTGCCGGATTTCCGGTTTACAAAGGGAAAGGAGCCAAATTACAACGTGCGTTGATTTCGTATTTCTTAGACAAAAACACCGAAGCCGGATACAATGAAGTACAGGTGCCGCATTTGGTAAATGAAGCTTCAGGTTACGGAACCGGACAATTGCCGGATAAAGAAGGGCAAATGTACCACGTAGGTTTAGACGATTTGTACTTAATCCCTACGGCTGAAGTGCCGGTGACCAATTTGTTGCGCGATGTGATATTACAGGAAAATGAATTGCCTATTTTGTACACAGGTTACACTCCTTGTTTCCGTCGTGAGGCCGGTTCATATGGTGCTCATGTGCGCGGTTTGAACCGTTTGCACCAATTTGACAAAGTAGAAATTGTTCGTGTAGAGCATCCTGATAAATCCTACGAAGCCCTGGATGGCATGGTAGAACATGTTAAAGGCATTTTAAAAGAATTGAAATTGCCTTACAGAGTGCTTCGCCTTTGCGGTGGCGATATGGGATTTGCTTCGGCCCTGACTTATGATTTTGAAGTGTTTTCGACTGCTCAGGACCGTTGGTTGGAAATCAGTTCGGTTTCCAATTTTGAAACGTTTCAGGCCAATCGTCTGAAATTGCGTTTCAAAGGCAAAGACGGCAAAACCCAATTGGCTCATACCTTAAACGGAAGTTCTCTGGCCTTGCCGAGGGTTTTAGCGGGTATTCTTGAAAATTATCAAACCCCGGAAGGTATTGTAATACCGGAAGTATTGCGCCCTTATACCGGCTTTGACATCATTAACTAAAAAAGTTAATCTTTCGCAAACAATGTACTAAACCGACACAAAAAGTGTTACTTTAGTACATTGTTCGTTTTAACGGAAATTATGAAACAGCTCCTTTTTTCACTCTTGTTTTTCCTCTCCATTACTGCCATGGCTCAGAACGAGCAATTGGCCAACAATTACTTTGACCGCGGGGAATTCGAAAAAGCCTTGGTGAGTTATGAAGATTTGCTGAAAGCACAGGAAGGGAATTTCAATTATTTCCAAAGAGTTGTTGAATGTTACCAGCAATTGCAGCAGTTTGACAAAGCGCAAAAAGCTTTGGAAGCACGTCTTGACAAATACAAACAAAGCAATCTTTTGGTGGAATTGGGTTTCAATTTTCAATTGCAAAAAAATCAGGAGAAAGCTGTTAAGTATTACGACCAAGCCATTGATAAGATTAGAAAAAACGCCAATGAAGTGTATGGCATTGCTTATCTTTTTGAACGAAAATCATTGGTGGATTACGCGCTTTTAGCCTACAAAACTGCGATTGAAAAAGACCCGAAATTGAGTTTTAATTTTCAAATGGCATTACTTTATGGACAGCAGGGCAACACCGATTTGATGATTGACATGTTTCTGAACGAATCCGTTAAGAACCCGCAAAATCTGCCGATAATTCAGAATCAATTAGCCCGTTTCATGACTGAAGACGGCGATGCCAATTTTAATGAGGCCCTGAAAAAAGCTTTGTTACTTCGAGCACAGAAAACACAAGACCTATTCTGGAATGATTTTTTGAGTTGGTATTTTGTACAGCTCAAAGAATACGGCAAAGCCTTTATTCAGCAAAAAGCCATTTACAAAAGAAATCCTGATTCGTTTGCCAACATTGTGAATTTGGGTCAGATGGCTATTAGCGACAATGATACTGAATCGGCTACCGAAATTCTCACATTTGTGTTAGAAAACACGAATGACTTGGAACTATTAATTCAATCCCATTCCTATTTGACGGAGATGAAAATCAATCACGCGTTGGAAAAAGATTATCCGGCCATTACGGATGAATTGAATGAATTGATTAAAAAATTCGGAATTAGTCCTTATACTCTTCCGCTATTGGAACAACAAGCCAAGTTTACCGCTTTTCATTTGAACAATCCCGAAAAAGCAAAAGCAATTTTGAAAAGTGCCATGGAGTTACCGTTGAACCGTTACCAAATGGCTGAAGCCAAAATGGACTTGGCCGACATTCTTTTGTTTGAAGAAAAATTCAATCAGGCATTGATTTATTATTCTCAGGTAGATGAAGACATGGGAGCTGACCCGATTGGCCAGGAGGCCAGTTTGAAAACAGCTAAAACCAGTTATTTCAAGGGAGATTTTGATTGGGCATCCCATCAGTTAAAAGTTTTGAAATCGGCACCATCGCAGTTGATTGCCAATGACGCTCTGGACTTGTATTTACTCATCAGTGACAATACCGTAGAAGATTCTACCCAAGTGGCTTTAAAGAAATTTGCCCGTGCTGATTTTCTTTTATACCAAAATAAAAAGCCCGAAGCCTTGGCGGAATTTCAATTGATTTTAAAAGAAAACAAAGGTGATGTAATTGAACCCGTAACGCTGCTTCGCATGGGGAAAATTTATGAGAAAGAGGGTGATTTTACCAAAGCATTAGACCAATATAGTGAAATCATCACCAAACATAAAGACTGTATCTACATTGATGAAGCGTTGTATTATTCGGCGGAAATTTACAATTTGAATTTGAATGACCCGGAGAAAGCCAAACCGCTTTACGAAGAAATCATCTTTCACCACGAAGACAGCATTTACTTTGTTGACAGCCGAAACAAATACCGAAAACTGAGAGGCGACACTAATTTATAACTCCAAATTAAATCCCATGATAATTTATAACGTAACGATAAACATCCATGAAAGCGTGCACGACCAATGGATGCAATGGATGCAGGAAAAACACATTAACGATATGCTGGCTACCGGCAAATTTTCTTCGGCCCGTATGGTCAAGGTTTTGGTAGAGGAAGAAATGGGAGGCACTACTTATTCTGTTCAGTTTACCACTGATTGTAAAGAAACGCTTCAACGATACTATGACGAAGACGCTCCGGCACTAAGAGCGGAAAGCGCTGCTTTATTTGGCGACAAAATGTTGGCCTTCCGCACAGAATTGGAATTGATTTCGGATCATTAACCGTCAGACCTCTCAGACTTTTAAACAGGCTCAGATTTCTCAAAGGAGAGTCCGGAATGTTTACCCCTAACTTTCTAAAAATTGAATCATGGATAACGTAAAAGCCAAAAAACACCTCGGTCAGCATTTCTTAACCGATGAAAATATTGCCAAGGATATAGCCGACACTTTGGGGTTTGAAGGCTATGACAAGGTTCTGGAGATTGGTCCGGGCATGGGGGTACTTACCAAATATCTGTTGGAAAAACCCGCCACAACTTATGTCATTGAAATTGATACAGAATCCGTTGATTACCTGAATGCCCATTATCCGAAATTACACGGCAAAATCATTTCCAAGGATTTTTTAAAATACGACATCAACGAGGTTTTTAAAGGTGAACCGTTCGCCATAACCGGAAATTTCCCTTATAATATTTCTTCTCAAATCGTGTTCCGCTGTTTGGATTTGCGCGAGCAGGTTCCGGAATTTACAGGAATGTTTCAAAAAGAAGTGGCAGAACGGATTTGTTCCAAAAAAGGAAATAAAGTTTACGGGATTTTATCGGTTTTGGTACAGGCATTTTACGATGCTGAATATTTGTTCACGGTTAATGAAAATGTTTTCAATCCGCCGCCCAAGGTAAAATCGGGCGTGTTGCGCCTGTTGAGAAAACCGAATTTCCATTTGCCCTGCAACGAAAAACTGTTCTTTACCGTGGTCAAAACCGGCTTTCAACAACGCCGAAAAACCCTTAGGAATAGTTTAAAATCATTCAACCTTTCGGATAATTTAAAAGAAGACACTATCTTTGACCTCCGTCCGGAGCAATTATCTGTAGAACAGTTCATCGAACTTACTCAAAAAATAGAAGCCCATGCAGTTTAATATCAGCAAAGAACTCTTAACGCAAATCGAGCAACTCATTCATCAAAAAAATGACCAGGAATTGGCTGTTTTGTTGAATGACATGCACCATGCCGATATTGCGGAGATTTTTGATGAATTAGATATTGAAGAAGCGACTTATATTTTCCGAATTCTAGACAGCGAGATTACGGCTGAAATTCTTCCGGAGCTGGAAGAAGACGTGCGTGAAAAAATCCTTCAGGGTCTTTCTGCTAAAGAAATTGCGGAAGAGCTTGACGAGTTAGACACCGATGATGCGGCGGATATTATAGCCGAATTGTCGCAAAGCAAAAAAGAAGAGGTAATCTCAGAGCTGGAAGACGTAGAACACGCCAAAGACATCGTGGATTTGTTGCGTTACAGCGAAACCACTGCCGGAGGTTTGATGGGGAAAGAAATGGTAAAGGTCAACGAAAACTGGAATGTATTGACCTGCGTTAAAGAAATGCGTATCCAAGCCGAAAACGTCACCCGCGTACATTCTATCTATGTGGTGGATGATGAAGGAAGATTGAAAGGAAGATTATCTCTCAAAGATTTACTGACCACTTCTACCAAAACGCCCATTAGCGAAGTGTACATCAAAAAAGTAGACTACGTAAAAGTAGACACTCCCAACACCGACGTAGCCCGTATCATGCAGAAATATGACCTGGAAGCCATACCGGTAGTAGATGAATTGGGAAGATTAGTGGGTCGTGTGACCATTGACGATATCGTAGACGTAATCAAAGAAGAGGCCGATAAAGATTACCAAATGGCAGCGGGAATTACGCAAGACGTAGAAGCCGGTGATACCGTATTTGAATTAATAAAAGCGCGTCTGCCATGGCTTTTGATTGGTATGGTAATTGAAATTGTCGCTTCTTTTGTTTTAAAAAACAACGAATCAGCATTTCATAAATATGAGACTCTAATCATTTTTGTTCCCTTGTTGTCTGCAACAGCAGGAAACATAGGAGTTCAGGCTTCCGCTATAGTTGTACAAGGTTTGGCCAATGGATCATTAAAGGAGTTTAGTCAAAATTACTTCAAAAAAGAATTGTTTGTAGCCATGCTTTCCGGAACTATAATTTCACTATTTCTGTTGGCCTATCACTCTGTAATGTACCAGCAATACCAAGTAGGGTTAGCTATTTCCATCTCTATAATCGTTGTCATTCTCTTTGCCGCCATGTTAGGCACCTTGGTTCCTTTGTTTCTTCACAAAAACAAAATTGATCCCGCCATTGCTACCGGACCATTTATTACGACAACAAATGATGTATTTGGAATTATTCTTTATTTTGCTATTGCCCGCTTGATTCTTGGGCTTTAATTATTGCTTCAAAAACTTAGTACTCACTATTCCTCTGTTGGTTTGAATGGTTATTAAATACATTCCGGATTTTAAACCTGCAACCTCAACCCCTTTTCCGTCGTTTGTTCTGGGAAGATTCAAAAATTGCCCATTCAGCGCGTAAACCTTTATCGCTTCAATTTCAACTCCTGAAGTTACATTCAGTGCCAGAACATCAATTGCCGGATTAGGGTAAAGCACCACTGGGTTCTTCCGTTCCGGTGTTGACGAACTTAAATTACAAGCCGAATCCACGCTGCAATTAGCGTATCCATTGGCAGCAACTAAGCCCTTCACTTCCGTTAATTGCGTTTCGTCAGCACAAACATGGTTCAAATCGGGATTGTCAAAAAAGTATAAAATAGTTTCATCAGAACCGTTTTTTATAAACAATGATGTAAGCATATTGGCATTGCAATACAACTCCTGAAGCTGGCTCAAATTACCCACATTGAGTGTCGTCAGCGTGTTACTTTGACAATCCAATGCCTGAATATTAACTGCTCCTTCAACCATTAGCCCGGTCAGTAGGTTATACGCACAATTTAATTCATGAAGGCCCGCTAAAGCATTCATCGTCAATGAATTCAAAAAGTTATTACTGCAATCCAATTGCTGCAAATTGGGCAAGGCATTCAACGATAGAGATGAGAGAAAATTATCACTACAATCCAAATTTTGAATTGCCGTCAATCCGTTCAGATTTAAAGAGCTAATTTGATTTTCCGAACAATTGAGTTGTTGAAGCTGCATGAGTCCGGTCAAGTTCAGAGTACCCAGCACATTCCCATTGCAGTACAATTGATGTAAATTGGCTGCTCCCGAAAGTGTTAGACTTGCCAATATATTATTGGAACAAGAAAGCAGTTGTAAGTTGGTCAGGCCACTAACATCCAAGCCATTTAATTGATTATTGGAACAGGAAACAGACTGTAGATTGGTCAATCCGGTAAAATCCAGATTGATTATTTGATTATAACTGCAATTTAGGGAGACCAAATGACTCAGTCCGTTCAAATTCAAATTGCCGATTTGGTTGTACTGACACTCCAAAGTACTCAGATTAACAAGACTACTGACATTTAAACTACTGAGTAAATCGTTGGAACATTTCAGGTACTGCAACTGCGTCAATCCGTTTAAATTTAAAAGATACAACGGATTGTCGGAACAATCCAGAAATCGAATGTTCGCAAAAGCCGTAATGCCCGACAAATCACTAATGACGGCAGCAGCAACCGACAGACTGCTGACCTCTAATGCCTCTTCGGTTTGGATTTCGCCATCGGCGTTGGTATCCACTTTAAAATAGCTGCCTGAAAGATTTTTAGCAATTTGATTGGTTGCATCGGCCTCCAACAGCTTGTCCATAAAATTGGCATCGGTGATGGTAACTGTTTGGGCATTTGTACTGAAAATGATCATTGTCAGTAACCAAAAAAAGTAATGTTTCTTCATAAGATATATCTAATAACATCAAATTTAATCCTTTGAATCCTACTGTTTTTCCGTTTGAAAAAAGATAACGCAACCATAACCATTACTTAGCTATTTCTAAAAACAAATGAAACATTTCAGCTAGCACAACATATTTTCATAACAAAAAAAGTCCCGATTGCTCGGGACCTTCTTTTCCAAAAAACTATAATCAACTATCTTTTCACTAACTTCTTAACGATAGTCTCGTTAGTCGTTTGATTCACGAATTGTACAAAGTACACTCCGTTGCTTAGTGAACTGATGTTTTCATTCACGGTATTCAATCCCTCTGTAACGTTTAGGTTTTTAGTTGAAACTACGGAACCATTGATGGTGTAGATGGACATGGTAATTACACCCTCGCCGGCTGATGTTACATCCACATTGAATACATCGGTTGCCGGGTTTGGATACACTTGGATGGCTGTGTTTGTAACCTCTTTAGTCGTTTCCATTTTAGCCGCCGGACACGTTGCTGTGCTTAAGGTGAATGTTTTCACTGTGCTGTTTACCGCACAAGCATTAGTAGCGCTTACTTTTAGCGTTGTTTTCAATACTGTTTCTAAAACCGCAGAGAAATCAACCACTACTGTATTGGTTCCCTGACCACTCACAATAACTGCACCATTTGCCGGAACCCAAGTATAACTTGTAGCAGCTGCAATAGCCGGTACAGAGAACGTTTGAGTGGCACATCTTTGGAACGTCGTTCCTCCGGTTAATACTCCAATGGTTGGCATAGCAGTAGATAACGTAAGCGTTTTGCTTAGAGCACTTTGACCTACACCATTGTTAGAGTACACTACTATCGTTTTGGTAGCCAAAGATGCTAAATCTGCAGGATATTGAACTGAGAATGTTAAATCTGAAGTAGTCAATACATTAGAAACATTTGACGAATTAGATGCAGAAGTCACTACTGACCCAACCGGAGCCGTGATGATATAACTCGATGCTTCCACAGCCGGAGTTGCCATAGCATAAGTATATATACTTCCACCACACAATCCTGTAATTTGACCCGCAACAGCAGCCGGTGTTCCCGGTAATACCGCGGTTAATGACAATAATTTAGCCGTTGAAGTAGTAGCCGGTACCAAAGCGCTGTTGTTAGTGAACGATTCACCTGTACCATTTTTGGCTTTCACACCAATTCTTAAGAATGTAGTACCGTTAGGGACATTTAAGAAGTTAACTCCAATTTGGTTAGAATTTCCGCCTGATACCTGAGTAACACCAGCTGGCAATTCCCAAACATAAGAAGTAGCGTCGAGAGAAACAGCAGCAGTTAATGTCAATACCGTTGATGTTCCAATGTATTTACTAAATTTAGTAACTGCTGTTGTTGGAGTAGCTGAGCCTAAATTATACATTTTTAAACCTGCCGGAGCTTTTGGTAACGCTTTTGTTAAAGCCAGGGTTTTTGCAACACTATTACAGCCTGCAGCATTTACAGCCTGAACAGCAAGATTCCCAATAGATCCTGCACCTGCCGGTACATTATTAAAATTAACCGTTACCGTATTGGTTCCTTGCCCGCCTACGATATTAACCCCTAACGGAGCAGTCCACAGATAAGAAGTAGCACCGGCAACATCAGCAATAGAATACGTAACCGGAGTTGTAGTAGCCACATATTTTCCAACGATTCCGGATCCTGCAATAGCAAGAGGGGTTGTAGGTAAAGCATTGATATTAACAACAATTGCCGCTCTGGGACTTTCTGAGTTATCCGCATATACCTGAGAAACATAATATGTTTTAGATCCCGGTGTAGTGGTAGCAGGAACCGGAGCAGTAGTTACACCTGTTCCTCCGGTAACAGCAGTGTACCATTTTAAAGAAACACCACCTGATAAAGTAGCCGTCAAAGCCGTAGCCACAGCCCCTTTACAATAGTTGATTGGTGTCGTTACAATTGGAGCAACATTTGCAACCAATCCTGTAAAGTACGAACCGCTTAAAGCCGGTGAACCTGCAGCCGGTCTGTAATCTAATCCTGTGTAAACAGTAGCATCTGAAGTATTGTATGGCAAGGTTAAAATACCTGCATTGGTTGTAAGGTTAGTATTTCCGTTATCGGCAAACCAAGTAGTCATATTGAAAGCAGGATTATTACCGACAGTAATAGTGCCCGGAGCGTTCACCTGAATGTATTTTGAAGTCGTAACAATACCGGCTTGGATATTATTTTTGAATTTTAAATCTCCCGCTACAGCATTGTTTTCAGAAGCTACCCCATCAATATGTAATCCTTCTTGGAAATCCATAAAGATAGAGTTGTAGATGCTCAACTTAGAAGCTCTTCTGATACGGGCACCTCGTTTGAAACCTGTAGCCAAAGTACCTCCGTTCGGTAATGTTACACGGTAAGAAGGTCCTATTAATGTACAGTTTGTGAATATGGCACTAGTGTAAGGAGTAGCTGTAGTACCTGAGGCATTATTATCTGATTCAAATCCTTCAGAAGTAGAAACCGAAGGGTTGTCTGAAATTTGCGGATCACGGATGGCCAAAGCAAACTGCACCTTACCACTGTAACCGTTATCCGTATCAAAATCGTCATCTAAATTTCGGTAAGATACTAAGTGTTTACAGTTTACTGAACCACCAAACCATTCAAATGCATCGTCGTTAGCATAAGAAACCTGAACGTAATCAATAGTGGTTCCACTACCTACAGCTCCGAAAGTCAGTCCGTTAATTTCACTGTTTGGAGCATAAACATAACCTCCAAATTCAATACGAACATATTTTAAAGTTCCCGAGTTATCCGCATCATCCGGAGTTAAACCTCCTCCAAATTCCGTATCAGTTGAAGCGGTAATTCCTTCGATATTATTAACGCCGTTATTAATGTTGAAAGAACCTTTTCCTAAAAGGATAACTCCTCCCCAATCTCCTTTATTTCTGGAACCGACAGCATTGTTAGAAGTAAATACAATCGGGCTGGTAGCGGTACCAACAGCATTGATTTTTGCTCCTTTAGTAATGATTAAAGCGGAACCTGCACCGGCACCTCTGATAGTAACACCCGGTTGGATGGTTAAGGTAGCCCCGTTTTTAACATACGTTAACCCTTGCAATAAATAGGTGTTTCCTGTCGTCCAAATGGTGTTGGTCGTGATTTCACCACTTACTGTGATTCCTGTAGCCGAATAAACGGTGTTTTGCGGATCATAGTTAGTCCAGCCTGTCGTCCACATGGCGGTAGGAGCCGGAGCAAAAGCACCACGATATGAAGTAAACTCGATTGGATTTACAACTACCAAAGGTGTAGATAATAAACCGTTAAAAGCGGAATCCGTAAAGTCAGCACCTGATTCAACGATTGAACCTGAAGCCGGTCTGTAATCTAATCCTGTATAAGTGGTTGCATCAGAAGTATTGTAAGGTGAAGTTAACAATCCAGAATTATTCGCTACAGTAGAATTTCCACTGGCAGTGTACCAGTTCGTCATGTTGAATGAAGGGTCATTCCCAACAGTAATAGTACCGGGAGAAGTTACTTGTAACACTTTTGAAGTAGTAACAATTCCGGCTAAAATATTGTTTTTGAATTTCAAAGTACCGGCTACAGCAGCATTTTCTGAAGCCACACCGTCAACGTGTAGTCCTTCCTGGAAATCCATAAATAAAGAGTTGAAAATTTTCAATTGAGAAGCTCTTCTGATACGAGCCCCTCTTTTGAATCCGGTTGCTAAGGTGCCGCCATTAGGCAAAGTCACGCGGTAAGATGGTCCAATCAAAGTACAGTTGGTGAAAATAGCACTGGTAAATGGAGAAGCTAAAGTACCTGAAGCGTTGTTATCCGATTCAAATCCTTCAGAAGTAGAAACAGATGGGTTATCTGCAATTTGTGGGTCACGAATAGCTAGTGCAAACTGCACCGTTCCGCTGAAACCGTTATCGGTATCAAAATCGTCATCTAAGTTTCTGAATGATACCAAGTGTTTACAGTTTACGTTTCCGCCAAACCATTCGAAAGCATCATCATTAGCATAAGAAACCTGAACGTAATCAATTGTGGTTCCTTTACCAACGGCTCCTAAAGTCAACCCGTTAATTTCATTATTCGGAGCATAAACATACCCTCCGAATTCGATACGAACATATTTCAATATCCCCGAATTGTCATTAAGATCCGGAGTAGTGCCGCCACCGTATTCTGTATATACTGAAGCAGTGATTCCTTCGATATTGTTTACACCGTTGTTGATATTGAAAGCTCCTTTTCCTAAAAGAATCACTCCTCCCCAATCGCCTTTGTTTCTGGAACCGGGCGCATTGTTTGAAGTAAATACAATGGGTTGTGAAGCGGTACCTACAGCATTAATTTTAGAACCTTTAGTAATTACTAAACCGGCACCGGCACCGGCACCTTTTATTACTACACCGGGTTGGATAGTTAAAGTCGCATTGTTCCTCACATAAATCAGTCCTGACAAAGCAACCGTTTGACCTGTTGCCCAGGTAGTATTGGCCGTAATATCAGCGTTAACTGTTACGGTTGTGGCAGGATACACGGTATTCTGCGGGTCATAATTAGTCCAGCTATCGGTCCACATGGCCGTAGGTGCCGGAGCAAAAGCCCCTCGGTAAGAGGTTGGCTCAATTTGAGCATTGACAAAATTGGCAATTAGGGCCAAAATCGCAATAAAATAATTTTTTTTCATTGTTAAAATGATTTTTTTGTTAGACAAGGCAAACATAAAATCACAACAACAATTGGTTGTAAATCAGAAATTAAATAAAAACAATTTTTGAGTTAACGAATCGTTTTCTACAACAAAGACTATGTAAAAAAGAAGCCAATCAAAAGTTTATTTAATGTTAATTCCCTTTAAAAACGGGACAATACCCTCTCAAAACAGGTTGGCGGAAAAAAAGGATTTTTAAATTATTTAGGATGTTTTTGCAAAAAATCGCGGTACCAAAGCCCGGAATTTTTGAGGGTTCTTTTTTGCGTTTCAAAGTCAATATGAACCAATCCGAACCGTTGCTTATAGCCTTCCGCCCATTCGAAATTATCAGTGAGCGACCAAACGAAATACCCCGCTACTTTGCCGCCGTTTTCCAAAGCAGAATGCACCTGATGCAAATAAGACTGAATGTAATGGATACGCTCTTTGTCGTTGATACCGTCGGCTTTTACTTCGTCCAGAAAAGAAGCTCCGTTTTCGGTAATTAGTATTTTTTTCACCCCTTCATAGTGACTAAATTTCTGAATCATATAATAAATCGATTTGGGATAAATTTCCCAATTCAACAAGGTATAATCCACATTTCGTTTGTGTGCCGGAATAATTTTGGCGTTGATATAAGGCACGTAAGAATTGTGTGCAATGACTTCACGGGTATAATTCTGCAACCCGATGAAGTCGAATTCCGTTTTGATTAATTCTTCATCCCCTTTAAGAATGTACTTGCCAACATGTTTCAAAAAAGGCAATACTTTAACGGGATACCCCAGTCCCAATGAAGGTTCAATAAAAACACGATTCAATAACGTATCGATTCGCTCTGCCGCTTTGATATCTTTTTCAGTGTACGTTTTTGGAGTGATATAGGTGCAGGAAAAAGTAGTTCCTACCTGAGATTCATTATCTAATGCTTTAATCTTTCGATATCCTATAGCCTGACATAGCAACGCGTGATGCATGGCCGGAAGAAAATTGTTCAGTCCTTTTTTCCCCGGAGCATGAATTCCCAAGAAATAGCCGGCTCCCGTAAAAACAGAAGGTTCGTTCAATACCATCCAGTTCTTGACTTTCCCTTTAAAAGCATGGACACAAACCGTTACATATTCTTCAAACCATTCGAGAACTTCACGATTGGTCCAACCGCCTTTTTTTTCGAGTTCCAAGGGTAAATCCCAATGATACAGCGTTACAAAAGGTTCAATCCCATTTGCGATACAGCAATCCAACACTTTATGGTAAAAATCTATTCCGGCCTGATTCACTTCGCCAATTCCGTTGGGCAAAATGCGCGGCCAGGACAATGAAAATCGGAAATTAGGAATCCCCATTTCTTTAATTAAAGCAATGTCTTCCTCATAATTTTCATAAAAATTAGCGGCTACTGATGGAGAATCATTATTGAGAATGGTATTTTTTTTCGAAGCAAATTCATCCCAAATGGACATCCCTTTGCCGTCTTTATCAAAGCCTCCTTCCGTTTGAAGTGCAGAAGCAGATACTCCCCAAATGAAATCTTTTCCAAAATCGCTTCTGCTTATACTAGTGTTTGTATGCGTTTTATCAGAACTGTTTATCATTAAAATAAAATATTATTGGGCGTTATCTTCATTTCTTTCGGGGCTTTTAACATGATTCTGTATAATCAAATCAATGATTTGTTCCGTGATATCAGGATAATTTACTTCAACAATCGTGTCATCACTAAGCCATTTTTTGAGAAGAGGCAAATTCTTTTTGCTCAATTTTTTAATCACACTCACTCCCATTTCTTTTAACATAGCGGCATTACAATGTTGCTCATATTGCTTCTTCATCGGAATGACCAACAGTTTCTTTTTCAGAAACAACGCTTCACTGGCAGTGCCAAACCCGGCATTGGTCAGTACACCCGCTGCAGAAGCCATGCTTTTCAGGAACAATTTGGTATCAATGGGCGAAATGCTGATATTGTATAATTTGTAGCTCTTCTTGCTGTGTTTGGAAAAAACCTGCCACTCTACGTCTTCAAGCTTCTTCAAGCGTTTGATAATCTGGCTATCGTTATACGATGGCAGATAGACCGTGTAGTGTCCTTTGTTTGTTGGTGTAATCTCACGCACTTCTTTCCGGATAATCGGAGTAAAAATGGTTGCATCCAAACTTTTGAAATGATAGCCATAACTGATGGGTGTAGGTGCATAATTCTGTAACACCAACTTGCCTACCGGATCTTCATTTTTGGGTTTGGGGGCCAAAGAATGTAAAGTGGCCACCTGATTGCTCAGTCCGACACACGTTTTCTTGGCCATAATAGCCGCCCAGGTTGATATCGGTTCAAAATCACTTATAATTAAGTCGTATTCTTTGACGTTAAGTGATTTAATGTCTTTCAACAGTTTTCGGGAATTGAGTTTCAAAAAAGTTTTCCAAAAATCAATACCGCCTTTTTTTCCGAAAATAAACGAGAGTCCTTTGAAACGGTATTTGACTTTAAAAGGGAGTTCAATATCCGACTGGATGCCACTGACCAAAATATCAACTTCTCCCCTTTGTTGCAGATGCGGAATGATTTCGATGGCTCTGGTGATGTGTCCATTACCCGTTCCTTGTACAGCGTAAAGTATTTTCATCTTTTGAATTTTATTTCCGTTTTGGTGGCGGTTTCCATAAAACCATCCAGCATTTTATTGAAAATCTGATTCGTGTCTAAATGAGCCAACTCGTCCTCCTGTTCCTCTTCCGTTTGGGCAAATTCATCTTCTTGGTAGCGAAACAAAGTCCATTCCTGATTATGGTATTCCAATGCGGTGAGGTTTTCTATCCAATCCCCGGAGTTCAAATATTCCACCTGTCCGTTCTCGGTCGCAATCGTTTTCATTTCCGGATGGTGAATATGTCCGCAAATCACATAATCATATTGATTGGAAATGGCAATGTCAGCAGCGGTTTTTTCAAAATCGTTGATAAATTTCACCGCTTTTTTGACACTGTTCTTGATGGTCTTAGATAACGAAATCCTGTCGCGCCCTAATTTTACCAAAACCCAATTACAGCATGTATTAATGTGAATTAACCAATCGTATCCGTGTGAACCCAATCGGGCGAGCCATTTGGAATGTTGCATGGTTACATCAAAAACGTCACCGTGAAAAATCCAAACTTTTTTACCATCCAACTCTACCACAAGCTTATTATCAATAACCAAAGAGCCTATTTTATGTCCGGCAAATTTGCGGAGCATTTCGTCGTGGTTGCCCGTGATATAATACACTTTCACACCTTTATTAATCCAGTTCATGATTTTGTGAATCACCTGCATATGCGACTTGGGCCAGTAGCGTTTGTTGAATTGCCACATATCAATGATGTCGCCGTTGAGTACCACTACTCTGGGTTTGATGCTGTTTAAATATTTCAAAAGCTCTTTGCTGTGACAACCATAAGTGCCGAGATGGATGTCAGAAATCACTAAAAAATCAACTTTCCTTTTGGGTTTTTTAGACATAACAGCAGTTGTTTTAGAGCACTATTAGAAATTATAGGTCAATGACAAGGAGAAGGTTCTGCCGTATTTGGTTCTCCAAATTACATCATCAGTGGCCGAATCATATCCGTCTTCATTAAGCGAATCACCTGTAAAAATTAAATTGGTCAAATTAGTCAAAGACGAACCTTGGTTTTCCTGCCCATCTCTGTAATTATTTTGGTAAAAAATTAAATCCTGAGCCAAAATATTTTGGATGTTCAGTTTTAATTCCAATTTGTTTTTATAGAAATTCTTGGCAATCTGCACGTCTAAAAGCGTTCTGGCTTTTTCCCAAATGGCCGGTTTAATTTCACTCGATGCAAAAGCGATGCGGTTTCCAACCCGATTCAAATTGGTCGAAACAGACCATCCGTTGTCTTTATTGGCATACTGCAAGCCGGCGTTCAGCACATAAGGGGATTGTCCTTGCAGCGGCCTCGATTTTTCGGTACTGGCCGAATTAAAATTGGAAACATCCACATTTGATTTAATGATGGCAATGTTTGAAAACAAGGTCAAATCATCTAAGAGAGTCGTCGTATCTGAAGAAAATAGAGAACTTAACAACGTTCTGAATTCAAACTCAAACCCCGTATTGGTAGCGCTTTTGGCATTGCGGTAAGTAATGGTCTTGTTGTTGACTTCCTGCTGAATTTCGATTGGATCAGTGAAATATTTATTGAAATAAGACACCGAGAACAATTGGCCTTTGCCCGGATAAAACTCATACCGAACGTCTATGTTTCGGACTTTGGCTATTTTTAAATCAGGATTTCCCTGCGTGAAAAACTGGGTGGTAAAATCGTAAAACCCAAAAGGCGCCAACTCCCTGAACTCGGGACGGTTTAACGTTCTGGAAAAACTGAACCTCAGGTTTTGCTTTTTATTGACAGCAAAAATCAAATTGGCCGAGGGCAAGAAATCGGTTTGATGTGCATCCAATGCCAAATAGTTGGTTTCGGTTAATCTTGATGCTAAGGTTTGGGTGTAATCTTCCAAACGGAAACCCCATACCAAACGCCATTTCTTATAGCGATTGTCCAACATTACATAACCGGCATTCAGCTTTGAACCTGCCGAATAGGAATCGGTGAATTTAGTGAAATCAAAAAGCGTAAAGCCATTGACCCCGGGAGAGATTTGGCCCATATTAGCTACCGAAAAAATCGCTGCATCTGGTAGGGTCAACAAGTTATAATCAAAATTTCCGCCCAATGTCAGCGTGTTGTACTGCAACTGACGCGAGAAGAAATCACGGTCACGGTTTTGCAAAAAGCCCCCTATTTTAATTTCATTGCTAAATTCTTCCCCAATGTTGAACTTTCTGGAAATATCGAGTTTTCCGCCTTTGATGGTTTCTTTGTTTTCAGAAAAAAACATCCCGCCACCGTAATCGGGGCCACCATTGTTGTTGGCAATTTCAGCATAGGCTATGGTTTCCGTCGGATCGGTACTGTTGGGATTGGCAGTAGAATAAATATTTCTCCTCAAATTCGGAATTTCCCTCTTGATGTTGCTGAAAAAACCTGTCCAGTTGACTTTGATTTTGGCTTTCGGGAAATAATGATCGCCGTTTAACTGGCCCGAATAAATTTTGTTACTCGTAAACCATCGCACATTGGCATCAATCACGCGGGTATCATTTACGTCTCTTTGTCCGGTTCTTTCCACCACCAAATCAGTAGAATTGATGCTGTAAATGTTTTTTAATGTAAGGGTATGATTTTCATTAAACTTAAAAGAGAAATTAGCCAAAGCGCCCGTCAATACTTGTTCGCTGTAATTATTATCGGTAAATTTTGAAATCAGGACCGACGGAGCACTTGGGTCCGGATTGTCATAATCATTGCGTTCCGTTTCGTTAAAAGTATTGGTTTTGTTATTTGATATTGAAAACAACATTCCAAAAACCTTATCATTAAATTCAAAATGTTTTCCTATGGAGTATTGAAAACTCGTATTCGGTTTAAAGCTGCCGTCTTTGATGGCCCAATCTGATTGAAACGATTTGGCAATGGCCGCTTTTTCCTGATAAGTCAACGTATTAAAGACTTCAGTGCTCGGAATAGTGGAAGGCATGGCGCGGGTTCCGTCGTCAAAGCCCAGCCAATCCGTTGCTCCTTTTTCATAGGTTTTTTGGTTTTTGAAAGTCGTAATCGTATTGTATCCTGAACCTACAGTTACCGATTGAAAGTCTTTATCAGGAACCGCTTTGGTATTGATTTGGATTACACCCCCGGCAAAATCTCCCGGTAAATCAGGCGAAGCGGTTTTGGCAATGACTAGATTATCCAACATATTTGACGGAAAGATATCAAAGGAGAATGCTTTTCTGTCGGGTTCCGAGCTGGGTAGCGGTGCCCCGTTCAAAAAAGCGGCATTGTAGCGGTCATTTAATCCGCGGACAATTACAAACCGATTGTCCTGAATACTGGCCCCGCTGATACGCTTCAATACATCTGAAGTATTCTTATCCGGGGTACGCTTGATGGTTTCCGCTGAAATTCCATCAGAAACATTGGCGCTGTTTTTTTGTTGCGTCAATAAAGACTTTACCGATTCCACTTTGGCCCGGGTCGTTTTGATGACTACTTCGTCCAGTTGATTGTTTTTTTCTTCCAAGGAAATCGTCAACATAGTGATTTCATCTTTGACCACGATGACTTCAGTAATGTCCTTTTCCTGAAAACTCAAGGCCGTGACACTAAGTTCATAGGTTCCGGGTTCAATTTTGGAAAAGGAAAACGTTCCGTCAGCACCGGTAACTCTGGATTTGTTCAAGCCTTTAATGGTAACAGTGGCTCCGGGCAAAGGTTGTCCGGTTTTATCTTCGATAACCACTCCTTTAATTCCGGAAGTCTGAGCATGTAAAAAAAGGGTGAAAAAGAATAGGGTGAGGCAATTAATGAATTGTAATTTTAATTTCATGACAGCTAATTGTTAATGAAAACAAAAGTATCATGAGGCTAAATCAAACGCATTATTTAAAAATTAAGGAATCGTTATAATACCCAAAGGCTAAAGTATATTTTTGGTTAAGAGATGATTACAAATGTTAATTTAATATCCTGCATTTGATTTCAACCCATAAAAAACCTCTCATTCCTAAGAGGTTTAGTACCCATCCGAAACCTACTGAATGGTAAACATTCCCCATTATAAACTATAATTGCAGTAGGGTTGTGGCGTAGTTATGGCGTAGTTGTGGCGTGGTTGTGGCGTAGTTGTAGCGTATTAGAAGTAATAAATACCTACACCACATGCCGGATATAAATGAAAAAGCCCCTCTTTTCAGAAGGGCTTCGTACCCGGAGTGGGAATCGAACCCACACTCCTAAGAACACGAGTTTGAGTCGTGCGCGTCTACCAATTCCGCCATCCGGGCAATAGACTTTTGTGTTTTGTGGGTGCAAATGTAAATAATTTTTCTTCATATCATCAAAAAAATAGTTAAAAATATCCTTTCACACTCGAATTTAATTTCTAAATTTGCACCGCGTTAAAGCAACACACAACTAACTAACTACGCCCGAGGTGTTTATATAGCGTTTGATTTAGTCCATGGACAAAAACAAATGGTATGGAATACATAGGGTAAAAACAACAAATTACAATGTCGCATATAGAACCAGAAGCAAAGATATTTGCGTGTTCGCAAAGCGTCTATCTAGCCGAACAGATTGCCAGTCATTATGGGGTTCCGCTGGGTAAAGTTACGTTCTCAAAATATAGTGATGGTGAATTTCAGCCTTCTTTTGAAGAGTCTATAAGAGGTTTACGCGTTTTTATTGTCTGCTCCACCTTTCCGAGTGCCGACAATTTAATGGAGTTGTTGTTAATGATTGATGCCGCCAAGCGTGCGTCAGCCCGACACATCACTCCCGTAATTCCGTACTTTGGATGGGCAAGACAGGACCGAAAAGACAAACCCAGAGTTCCGATTGGGGCCAAGCTCGTAGCTAAACTATTAGAAGCTGCCGGCGCTACCCGAATCATGACAATGGATTTACATGCCGATCAAATACAAGGGTTTTTCGAGAAACCGGTAGACCACTTGTTTGCATCGACTATCTTTTTGCCTTATGTAAAAAGTCTACAGTTGGAAAATCTGACTATTGCTTCACCCGATATGGGAGGTTCCAAAAGAGCCTATGCCTACTCTAAATTTTTAGAATCGGATGTGGTAATTTGTTACAAACAACGCAAAGCAGCCAATGTGATTGATACGATGGAGTTGATTGGGGAAGTAAAAGGCCGAAATGTGATTTTGGTAGACGATATGATTGACACCGGAGGAACCTTAGCCAAAGCAGCTGATTTGATGATGGAAAAAGGAGCCTTAAGCGTAAGAGCTATTTGTACCCACGCCATTCTTTCGGGAGAAGCGTACGACAAAATAGAGAACTCTAAATTATTGGAACTGATTGTAACGGATTCTATTCCGTTGAAGAAAGAATCGAAAAAAATAAAAGTGGTGAGTTGTGCGCCTCTTTTTGCCGAAGTAATGCACATGGTGCAACACAACAATTCCATCAGCGGTAAATTCCTGATGTAATTCAAATACGTATTTATTTATTAACTATATATTTTTACAATGAAATCGATTACGATTAAAGGACAAGAAAGAGAAAGCGTAGGCAAAAAAGCTACTAAAGCCTTACGTGATGCTGGAATGGTCCCTTGCGTTATTTACGGAGGAACTACACCACAGCATTTTGCAGCAGAAGAAAAAGCATTCAAAGGCTTGGTTTACACTCCAAACGCACACACAGTTGTAGTTGATTTGGCTGGAAAAACTACCAATGTTATTCTTCAGGACATTCAGTTTCACCCAGTGTCTGACAAAATTTTACACATTGATTTCTTTCAATTGAACGACAGCAAAGAAATCACTATGGAAGTTCCTGTGAAAATTACAGGTACCTCTCCGGGTGTATTGTTAGGTGGTGATTTGCGTTTGAACCAAAGAAGATTGAAAGTGAAAGCATTACCAAAAAATCTTCCGGATTATGTTGAAGCTAACATCTCTGAATTGCAAATGGGTAACAAATTATACGTTACCAAATTGGAGACTAAAAACTTCAAATTGATGCACCCGGACAACACCGTGGTTTGTCAGGTGAAGATTTCACGTGCTGCGATGAAAGCGGCTCAAGAAGCTGCAAAAGCTGCAAAAGCACCTGCAAAAGGAAAGAAAAAATAATTTATTTCCAAGTTTATACCAAAAGCCGCGTTTTTCAACGCGGCTTTTTTATTTAACCCAAATTTCTTTTATGAGCCGGGAACCTGCTGTCCACTATATCTTTTGCGCCGAATAACGTCACAAAAGGATGCCATTCCCATCAGGGCTAGGGTTTTCGTTTCCATCACTTTTCATTTTCAAATCGGCCAATTTTCAAATTTTCACCCGAGGCGTAGCCGAACTGTATGAAATAAAATTAAATTTGCCCATGAATTGGTTTAGAAATCTCTTTGCTTCAAAAACAAAAGCTAATACTATTGACCCCATGAAGAAATATCTCATTGTAGGCCTGGGCAACATCGGTGCCGAATATGTCAACACGCGCCACAACATTGGTTTCAAAGTCTTGGATTATGTCGCCCGAGAAGAAAGCCTGTCTTTTGAAACGGCCAAATTGGGGGCTGTAGCCGAATACAATGTAAAAGGCAGAAAACTCATCTTACTCAAACCCAATACCTACATGAATCTGAGCGGAAAAGCCGTAAAGTATTGGATGGAAAAAGAAAACATCGCCAAAGAAAACATCTTGATCATTACCGATGATTTGAACTTGCCCTTCGGAACCATACGTCTTAAAGGCAAAGGTAGCGATGGCGGACACAACGGATTGAAAAATATCCAACTGCTGTTAAACACTACCGAATACCCTCGCTTTCGTTTTGGTATCAGTGATGAATTCAAAAAAGGACAACAGGTTGATTATGTATTGGGCGAATGGAACGAAGATGAAAAAGTGAAACTCATGGAGCGTTTTGTCACAGCCAAAGAAATCATCGAATCTTTTGCTTTGGCCGGCTTAGCCAACACCATGAATTCTTTTAACGGAAAATAACCTATTGCCTTTTCGACAAAAAATGTAAATTTGCACTGAATTCTTCCATTTAGAGTTCACAACATCATTCTCACTTAAACGTTTATAGCATGCAACTGTATAACACCTTAAGCGCAGAAGAAAGAGCCGAGCTTATTGACCAAGCCGGAAAACAACGCCTCACGTTGTCTTTTTATGCGTATGCCAAAATTGAAGACCCTCAACAATTTCGTAACGAATTATTCATCGCCTGGAATGCACTTGATGCCTTAGGCCGAATATATGTTGCCCACGAAGGCATCAACGCTCAAATGAGCGTTCCCGCCGAAAACTTCGAAGCCTTCCGAGATACTTTGGAAGTCTACGATTTTATGAAAGGTATTCGCCTGAATGTAGCCGTGGAACACGATGATCATTCTTTCTTAAAACTGACCATCAAAGTGCGTCACAAGATTGTAGCCGATGGCTTGAACGACGACACCTTTGATGTAACCAATAAAGGAATTCACTTAAAAGCTAAGGAATTCAACCAAATTTTAGAAGACCCCAACACCATCGTAGTTGATTTCAGAAATCATTACGAAAGTGAAGTGGGTCATTTCAAAGGTGCCATCACTCCTGATGTAGAAACTTTCCGCGAAAGTTTACCGATTATCAACGAGCAACTGAAAGATTTCAAAGAAGACAAAAACTTGGTGATGTACTGCACCGGCGGTATCCGTTGCGAAAAAGCCAGTGCTTATTTCAAACATCAAGGATTTAAAAATGTCTACCAGCTGGAAGGCGGTATTATTCAATATGCCAAACAAATCAAAGAAGAGGGGCTGGAAAGCAAATTCATTGGAAAGAACTTTGTGTTTGACAATCGCTTAGGAGAGCGTATCACCGATGATATTGTTTCCCAATGCCATCAATGTGGCAAACCGTGTGACAATCATACCAATTGTGCCAATGATGGCTGTCATTTGTTGTTCATTCAATGTGACGACTGCATGGCGTTAATGGAAAATTGCTGTTCATCCGAATGTTTGGAAACGACCCATCTTCCGTTAGCAGAACAAGTAAAACTAAGACGTGGTAAACAAGTAGGTAATAAAATCTTCCGCAAAGGCCGTTCTGAAAACCTTAGATTCAAACACTCCGGCGACCTCTCCGATCAACCGTTGGCAAAAGCACCAATTACAAAGGATATTCGCCAAAAAATTAAAGTCAAAAAAGTATTAATTGGTAAAGCCGAGCATTATTATACCAAAGCCGGCGTGGGCCTTTTCATCATGGAAAACCAAGAGCTAACCTTGGGAGACAAAATCTTAATCTCCGGTCCCACTACAGGAAATCAAGAGTTGATTTTAGAAAAAATGATGGTCAACGGTAAGGAAAACAAGGTAGCCCTTCCGGGGGACAAAGTAACTTTTGAAGTGCCCTTCCGAATCCGCTTATCAGACAAATTATTTAAAATTATCAGCTAATGACCACTTCAGGAAAAATTGAATTAATGGCTCCGGCCGGGAATTTTGAATCACTGCAGGCGGCGTTAGACAACGGTTGTGATTCAGTGTATTTTGGAGTGGAACAACTCAATATGCGTGCCCGTGCCACAGTAAACTTTGTGCTTGACGATTTACCCGAAATAGCCCGTCGTTGTAATGAAAAAAACGTCAGAACCTATCTGACTTTGAATACGATTATTTACGATCACGACTTATCGATTGTAAAAACGCTTTTGACCAAAGCCAAAGATGCGGGTATCACTGCTGTCATTGCTTCCGATCAAGCCGTAATTATGACCGCTCGAACCATGGGACTGGAAGTGCATATTTCAACCCAACTCAATGTCACCAATATCGAAACGGTAAAATTCTACGCGATGTTTGCCGACACCATAGTCTTATCCAGAGAACTAAGTTTGCGTCAGGTCAAAAAGATTACCGCTGATATCGAAAAAGAACAAATCAAAGGCCCAAGCGGCAATTTGGTGGAAATCGAAATCTTTGGTCACGGGGCACTGTGTATGGCCGTTTCGGGCAAATGCTATTTGAGTTTGCATTCGCATAATTCTTCTGCCAATCGTGGCGCCTGCAAGCAAAACTGTCGTAAAAAATATACTGTTATCGATCAGGAAAGCGGTTTCGAAATTGAAATCGATAACGAATACATGATGTCACCCAAAGATTTATGCACCTTAGATTTCTTAGATCAGGTGATTGATTCGGGCATCAAAGTGTTGAAAATTGAAGGACGCGGACGTGCTGCCGACTATGTAGCTACCGTAATTAAAACCTATCGTGAAGCTATTGACGCCTATTACGAAGGCACATTTACCAAAGAAAAAATAACGGTTTGGATGGAGGCCTTGGCTACCGTTTACAACCGAGGCTTTTGGAGCGGATACTATTTGGGTCAAAAGCTGGGCGAATGGTCAGACAATCCGGGTTCAAGTGCTACCCAAAAGAAAGTCTATATTGGCAAAGGGATGCATTATTTCCCGAAAGCCAGCATAGCCGAATTCAAAATAGAAGCCTACGATATCAAAAAAGGCGATAAGATACTCATTACCGGCCCAAGCACCGGAGCTCAGGAAATGGTCATTGAAGACATGATGGTCAATGACGTAGCGTTGGAAAAAGCTACCAAAGGCGACAGCTGTACTTTGAAAGTTCCGTTTCGCATTCGACTTTCGGACAAAATGTATAAAATCGTGGACAACTAATGGTCATTGTAACGCTGCAAAGAGACAAATGTATCGGTTGCAATTACTGTGTGGAAATGGCACCGGGACAATTTCAAATGTCTAAAAAAGACGGGAAATCCGTCTTACTGAAATCGGTGGATGCCAAAGGATTTTTCACCCTGAAATCAGCCGACCACACCATCGTCGAAAACTGTGAACTGGCTGAAAAAGCCTGCCCGGTAAACATCATCAGCGTAAAGGAAACTTAAAATTTTACTTCCTTTTTTATCCGAAAAAACAATATCTTTACACTTTTAACGTTTTTATGACTAGTAGTGACGTAGTCACGATCAATATATATTCAAATTATGGCTTGTACAAGTTGTTCAACATCTGATGGCGGAGCGCCTAAAGGATGCAAAAATAATGGGACTTGCGGCACTGACAGCTGCAACAAATTAACCGTCTTTGACTGGTTGTCCAACATGAGTTTACCCAATGGTGAAGCTCCTTTTGATTGCGTAGAAGTACGCTTCAAAAACGGCAGAAAAGAGTTTTACCGCAATACCGAAAAATTAACCCTAAGCATTGGGGATGTCGTAGCTACCGAAGCTTCACCGGGTCATGATGTAGGGATTGTTACTCTTACCGGCGAATTGGTAAAAATTCAAATGAAGAAAAAAGGAGTCAATCACAACAGTGCTGAAATCCCGAAGATATACCGCAAAGCGTCTCAAAAAGACATCGACATTTGGAGCGACTCCCGCGATAAAGAAGAACCCATGAAAGTAAAAGCCCGAGAATTGGCTATTGCTCACAAATTGGAAATGAAAATCTCTGACATTGAATTTCAAGGCGACGGTTCAAAAGTAACCTTCTATTATACAGCCAATGACCGTGTGGATTTCCGTCTTTTAATCAAAGATTACGCCCGCGAGTTCAGCGTGCGAATTGAAATGAAACAAGTTGGTTTCCGTCAGGAAGCGTCTCGTTTAGGCGGTATTGGTTCTTGTGGCAGGGAGTTGTGTTGTTCCACCTGGTTGACTGATTTCCGCAGTGTCAATACCTCCGCGGCCCGTTACCAGCAATTGTCTTTGAATCCTCAAAAACTGGCCGGACAATGCGGCAAGCTGAAATGCTGTCTGAATTACGAGCTGGACACTTATATGGATGCGCTCAAAGATTTTCCGGATTTTGAAACCAAATTAAAAACCGAAAAAGGTGATGCTATTTGCCAAAAACAAGATATTTTTAAAGGGTTGATGTGGTTTGCTTATACCGATAACTTTGCCAATTGGCATGTGCTCAACATTGAGCAGGTAAAAGAAATCATAGCAGAGAACAAACAAAATAAAAAGGTGAGTTCGTTGGAAGATTTTGCAGTTGAGACTGTGGCTGAGCCGGAAAAAGATTTCAATAACGCGATGGGACAAGAGAGTTTGACCCGTTTTGACCAACCTAGAAAAAGCAAAAACCGCAACAAAAACCGCAATCGCAACAAAGCGAAAGCAACAAATGCTGCTCCAAATGCCGCACCAAAAGAAGGTGGGCAAAAGCCGCAAAACCAAACCCGAGCCAAAGGCGAACGGAGCGATGCTAAACCACAAGGAAAAAAACCAGTAATCATCAAAAAGAATGAAAATAAAAAGTAGCCTCCTTTTCATTTTAGTCCTTTTTTTGCTTATTTCTTGTGACAAGAAAAGAGTTTTTGACGAGTATAAATCAGTAGGGAGTGCTTGGCACAAAGACAGTGTAGTCTCTTTTGATTTGCCTCAATTAGACGCCAAAAAAAATTACAACCTGTTTGTCAACGTCAGAGATAACGATGATTATCCGTTCAACAATTTGTTTTTGATTGTGTCATTGGAACAGCCTAACCACAAGATAAAAGTGGACACACTCGAATACCAAATGACCAATCCTGACGGCACGCTACTTGGAGATGGTTTTACCGACATCAAGGAAAATAAGTTGTTTTACAAGGACAAAGAAAAATTTACCCAAAAGGGATTGTATAAAATCCATATCAAACAGGCTGTGCGCCAAACCGGAAAAATTGAAGGCGTAGCCTTATTACCCGGAATAACAGACGTTGGTTTCCGCATTGAATCTACAGATTAAAAACTATGGCACAAAAGAATAATACCGCAACAGTGAAAGACATCAACTACTACAAAAAGAAATTTTGGAAGTTGTTTTTTTACGGACTCGGAGTACTGATTCTCTTCTTCTCCCTGGCCTCTTGGGGCTTTTTTGGCAGCATGCCGTCCTTTGAAGATTTGGAAAACCCGGAGTCCAACTTAGCCACCGAAATCATTTCTTCTGACGGGGTAACCATCGGGAAGTTTTACAACGAAAACCGTACGCCCATTAAGTATGAAGATTTGCCGCAAAGCTTGGTAAAAGCTTTGGTTGCTACTGAAGACGAAAGATTTTACGAACATTCGGGGATTGATGCCCGCAGAACTTTTGGGGCCGCGTTGAAATTGGGTTCCAATGGAGGAGCCAGTACTTTAACCCAACAGTTGGCTAAGCTCTTATTCCACGGAGAAGGTTCCAGTTTCAAGCCGTTTCGTATCATTCAAAAAGTAAAAGAATGGATTATCGCCATCAAACTGGAACGTCAGTATACCAAAAACGAAATTATTGCCATGTACCTCAACAAAGCCGATTTCGTAAATACTGCGGTGGGTATCCGCTCGGCGGCCAAAGTGTATTTCGGGAAAGAGCCGCGTGATTTGACCGTAGATGAAGCTGCCATGTTTGTGGGGATGCTGAAAAACCCTTCATTGTACAACCCGTTGCGTCGCATTGAAAAAGTAAGAGAACGAAGAAATACCGTATTAGGTCAAATGGTGAGAAACCATATTTTAGATACCAAGACCAAAGATTCCCTTGCCAAACAGCCTATCGTGTTGCACTTTCATCCGGAAAGTCACAAAGAAGGAACCGCTACTTATTTCCGTGAGTTCCTGCGCGAATACATGAAAAACTGGGCCAAAGAAAATAAAAGACCCGATGGCAGTGACTGGGATATTTACAGTGACGGATTAAAAATTTATACCACCATCGACTCTAAAATCCAAGAGCATGCCGAGGAAGCCGTAAGTGCGCACATGAAAAACTTACAACAGGAATTCTTTGCCCAACAAAAAGACAATCCGAATGCTCCTTTTGTAAACATTACCGATGCCGAAACCAAAACCATCATAGACAAAGCGATGAAAAGTTCGGAGCGTTGGCGTGTCATGAAAGACCTGGATAAAACCGATGAAGAGATTACGGCTTCTTTCAATGTGAAAACCAAAATGAAGATCTTTTCCTGGAAAGGTGAAATTGACACCCTCATGACCCCTATGGATTCCATTCGTTACTACAAACACTTTTTGCAGGCAGGATTGATGTCAATGGAACCGCAAACCGGCCACATCAAAGCTTGGGTGGGAGGTATTGATTATAAATATTTCCAATACGATCACGTAGGTCAGGGAGCCCGTCAGGTAGGTTCTACCTTTAAACCGTTTGTATATGCTACGGCTATAGAGCAGTTGGGCATGTCGCCTTGTGATACGATTGTGGATGGTCCTTTTATGATTCACAAAGGACGCCACAATGTGACCGAAGACTGGGAGCCTAAAAACTCCGACCGAAAATACCGCGGTATGGTTACGCTCAAAAAAGCGCTGGCGCTTTCCATCAATACCGTTTCAGCCAAACTGATTGATAAAACCGGCCCTGAAGCCGTAGTAACCATGACCAAAAAACTGGGCGTGAAATCCGAAATTCCGGCACAGCCTTCCATTGCCTTGGGAGCGGTTGACATTACCGTTGAAGATATGGTGGCGGCCTACAGTACGTTTGCCAATCAAGGGGTATATGTAAAACCTCAGTTCATCAGCCGTATTGAAGATAAAAACGGGGTAGTATTATACGAGCCCACTCCGGAAACCCATGATGTATTGAACAAAGACATCGCCTATGCTGTAATCAAATTGCTCGAAGGGGTAACCGAAAGCGGCTCGGGAGTACGTTTGCGTACGCAAGGCGGCGGTAGTGGTGACAACCGCTGGACCGGCTATCCGTATATGTTTACCAATCCTATTGCGGGTAAAACCGGAACCTCTCAAAACCAATCTGACGGATGGTTTATCGGAATGGTGCCTAATTTGGTGACCGGCGTTTGGGTAGGTTGCGAAGACCGTTCAGCCCGTTTCAAAGGCATTACCTATGGGCAAGGAGCCACGGCTGCCTTACCTATTTGGGGCTACATGATGAAAAAATGTTATGAAGATAAAGACCTTCAAATCTCGAAAGACCCATTCCAACGACCGGATAATCTTTCGATTAAAGTAGACTGCTATGAACGCAAACGCGATACCACCGCAACCGATTCTACAGCAGCGCCTGAAGAAGAACAAGATCCGGACCAGTTTGGTTTGTAATAGCACCATCGTATAAAATCCAAAACCCCTGTCAATGGCAGGGGTTTTCTTTTATCTGAATTACTCGGTAACTAATACTGTAGAACTGTCCGAAGGCGTTGGATGATGGTAGTATTGGAGCAGCAAGAAAAAAGGATACTTACCCGTCACAAAAATCATCAGGACGATTGTTTTATCTCGTCCTGACCCACCATTAAATTTACCGCGGTAAGTTGACTGATTTACCGCGGTAAAATGAATAAGTTACCGCGGTAAATTTGCAAACCGGTCCTGAGCGGATTATTGACTGAGCTGGATGCGTTATACAACAAAGCTTGACTCCATTGCTGTAATGTGGATGCAAACAGATTTTGCCGTGAGCAGTAGCTTCTTACTTGCACTTTTTCTTTACGGCAAACACTTCCTACTTCCCTATTTAATTCCTAAATTTACGCCACAAACACACTAACGATAACGCGCGTTATGATTAATAAAAAAGTAAACTCTGTACAAGAAGCGCTCCAAGGCATTGAGGACAACATGACCATCATGCTGGGGGGATTCGGGCTATGTGGCATCCCCGAAAACAGCATTGCCGAGCTGGTCAAAAAAGGCACCACGGGACTCACCTGCATTTCCAACAATGCCGGGGTCGATGATTTTGGGCTGGGCTTATTGCTCCAAAAACGACAAATCAAAAAAATGATATCGTCCTATGTGGGCGAAAATGCCGAGTTTGAACGCCAGATGCTTTCGGGCGAATTGGAAGTAGAACTCACGCCACAAGGGACTTTGGCCGAAAAATGCCGGGCCGCACAAGCCGGGATTCCCGCTTTCTTCACCTCTGCCGGCTATGGCACCGAAGTAGCCGAAGGCAAAGAAGTACGCGAATTCAATGGCAAAATGCACATCATGGAACTGGCCTACAAAGCCGATTTTTCTATCGTAAAAGCCTGGAAAGGGGACGAAGCAGGCAACCTGATTTTTAAAGGAACGGCCCGTAACTTTAACCCTTGCATGGCCGGAGCGGCCAAAATCACCATCGCCGAAGTAGAAGAACTTGTTCCAGCAGGTGCTTTAGACCCTAACCAAATTCACATTCCGGGTATTATGGTACAACGTATCTTTCAAGGAGAGAAGTTTGAGAAAAGAATTGAGCAACGAACCGTGAGACAACGATAAATTTGAAAATGTGTTAATTTGAAAATTTGAAGATGAGAAATGATAAAGATAATTTAATTGTCAATCTGACTTTTGAGTTTGCACTAAAAATCATTGCTTATTCTGAAGAAATTCGTCAAACTAATCGTTTTGAAATGGCCTCACAAGTTTTTAAAAGTGGGACCTCCATTGGAGCCAATATAAGAGAAGCACAAAATGCGGAAAGTAAAGCTGATTTTATCCATAAATTTAAAATTTCCGCAAAAGAAGCAGATGAGTTGAGTTACTGGTTAGACTTGTGTAAGCAATCTGATTTTTATCCGACACCTAACCCGGAACTTATAAAAGAATTACAATCTATTCATTTGATTATTTCAAAAATTATCGCTTCGAGCAAGAAGTCTTAATTTTCAAATCATCAAATTTTCAAATCATCAAATTATGTTAACAAAAGAAGATATAGCAAAACGAATTGCGAAAGAAGTAAAAGACAAATACTTTGTCAACTTGGGTATTGGGATTCCGACCTTGGTGGCCAATTATGTCCGCCATGATATTTCGGTGGAGTTTCAAAGTGAAAACGGTGTCTTGGGCATGGGCCCATTCCCATATGAAGGAGAAGAAGATGCCGACTTAATCAATGCCGGAAAACAAACCATCACTACCTTACCGGGAGCGAGTTTTTTTGACTCGGCCTTCAGCTTTGGCATGATTCGCAGTCAAAAAGTAGATTTAACCATCTTGGGCGCTATGGAAGTAGCCGAAAACGGAGACATCGCCAACTGGAAGATTCCGGGTAAAATGGTGAAAGGGATGGGTGGTGCTATGGACTTGGTTGCCTCAGCCGAAAACATCATCGTAGCCATGATGCACGTGAACAAAGCCGGTGAAAGTAAGATTTTAAAACGATGCACGTTGCCACTTACAGGTGTAGGTTGTGTGAAAAAAGTCGTTACCGAATTGGCCGTAATGGAAATCACTCCTAAAGGATTCAAACTTCTGGAACGCGCTCCGGGGGTAACTGTAGAACACATCATTGCTTCGACCGAAGCCGAACTGATTATTGAAGGAGAAATTCCGGAAATGGTGATTTAAACCAAAATCCTTTATAAAAGAAAACCACAAAAGGCAATTGCGTTTTGTGGTTTTTTTATAAGTAACCCTTTCGTTATTTTTTGGCAGCCAAATACTCCAACAGCACCGGAGAGGCATTGCCAAAAGTGGGTGGTTGGTCGGTAATGCTGACCGCTCTTTTCTTATTGAGTTTGTAGACTAAATCAAATTCGGTAGTAAACAAAATTACCGACAAAAACGGATTGTTGATGAACGGTAACAATCTGTCGAAAGCCGCATCTATGGAATAAAACTCAACAATCTCTTCCTGTTGAAACTTGAATTTAAGTTCCAATTCTAACACATCCTCATCAACTACCGGTCGGATATAGATGTTCATCAATTGCGCATTCCCAATGGTTTTGGCAAAGGTTAATTTGGCAAAAGTACCGTCAGCTAAACTCTCTTTAACCTTCGTGTAGAATTCGGTAAATGTGTCTGTAAATAGCATGCTTGTTAATTAAACTATTTATTGTTTTTTAATGAATTTTCCGGAAAACAAAACGTAATCATCACTAACCAGTTTGACTCTATACGAATAGGTGTTTTCGTCTATTTTTGCCACCTCATAGTATCCGTAGTCATGTTCATTTGTGCCTGCCGGATTATCCGCCGGATTTTTGGGCTCTAAATAACCAACCACTCTAAACTTATTCTCTGTTATCCAAATGACATCACAGCTTTCTGTTCTGTCTTTTCTGATTAAGTAGAATTTGTCGTTTTGTATCGTACATTCAAACGGTTCACCCTGCTCCTCTTTATCAAAAGTTACTCTATAATTACCATTAGGCAAAATATTTTCCACCGAATTGAATGAGGTAACAACTACCAGAATTAAGATAAAAAGGATATTTTTCATCGTTAAACCATCTATAGGTTGGCAAAGAAATCGTTCCCTTTGTCATCGGTAATAATAAAGGCCGGGAAGTCTTTGATGGTAATTTTACGCACGGCTTCCATGCCCAACTCTTCAAAGTCAACCACCTCTACCAACAAAATATTTTCTTTGGCCAAAATAGCGGCAGGACCTCCAATAGAACCTAAATAGAATCCGCCATATTTTTGACAGGCATTCATCACCTCTTTGCTTCGGTTTCCTTTGGCCAACATAATCATGCTACCGCCAGCCGCCTGAAACTCGTCTACATACACGTCCATACGTCCCGCAGTCGTTGGACCGAAACTTCCTGACGGCATGCCTTCCGGGGTCTTGGCCGGACCGGCATAATACACGGGATGATTTTTGAAATACTCCGGCATGGGTTTACCGGCATCCAATAATTCTTTGATTTTGGCATGCGCAATATCTCGGGCAACTATCAAAGTTCCGTTCAACTTCAATCGGGTTTTGATTGGGTATTTCGATAATTCGGCCAACACTTCTTTCATCGGTCGGTCCAAATTAATTTCAACCGGCGCTTCTAAATGAGGGGCCGTTTCAGGCAAGAATTGTTTCGGATTGGTTTCCAGTTGTTCCAGGAAAATACCGTCTTTGGTAATTTTGCCTTTGATATTTCTATCCGCCGAACAGGAAACCCCCATCCCTACCGGACAAGAAGCAGCATGGCGCGGCAAACGAATGACACGGACATCATGTGTTAAATATTTTCCGCCAAACTGAGCACCGATGTGGCTCTCCTGGCAAATTAATTGTACTCTTTTCTCCCATTCCAAATCTCGGAACGCCTGACCGGCCATGTTTCCGGTGGTGGGTAAATTATCGTAATAACCGGCTGATGCTTTTTTCACGGCAGCCAAATTGGCTTCGGCTGAAGTGCCTCCAATTACTATAGCCAAGTGATACGGCGGACAAGCCGAAGTTCCTAAATCCATGATGCGTTCGCGAACGAACTCGTCTAAGGATTTCTCGTTCAGCAGGGATTTTGTTTTTTGGTATAAAAACGTTTTGTTGGCCGAACCGCCTCCTTTAGCAAGGAACAGGAATTCATAAGAAGCCCCTTTTTTGGCATAAATATCAATCTGAGCCGGAAGATTGGAACCGGAGTTCTTTTCTTCAAACATCGATATCGGTACAATTTGAGAATAACGCAGGTTGCGTTTTTGGTAGGTGTTGAAAATCCCTTTAGACAACCATTCACCGTCATCGGCACCGGTGTAAACGTTCTCCCCTTTTTTGGCCATTACAATAGCGGTTCCGGTATCCTGACAAGAAGGCAATTGTCCTTCTACTGCCACGGCAGCATTTTGTAATAAATTGTAAGCCACAAAACGATCATTGTCTGTCGCTTCAGGATCATCAATGATGTTTCTTAATTTTTGTAAATGGGTGGCGCGTAACATAAAGGACACATCGCTCATCGCCTCTTCGGCCAATAACTCCAACCCTTTGGGGTCAATCGTTAGTATTTCGCGATCGCCTAGTTGTTGCACGGAAACATAATCGGAAGTGATTTTTTTGTACTGCGTATCGTCTTTCAAAATCGGATACGGATCTTGGTATATAAAGTCCATGGAATGAATAAATTTTGAGGCGTAAAGTTACGTATTCTAATGGGAAATTAGAATAGCAATTCCAATGGAAATTAGCCTTTATTAAAAAAACCAACCCGCCACCAAAATGGCGGCAATGACGCAAACCAAATCCACTAACAACATTGTTCCCAAAGTGTAGCGCGTATTTTTCACATTGATGGAACCAAAGTAAACGGCAATGACATAAAACGTCGTTTCGGCACTACACTGGAAAATACAGCTCAGCCTTCCGGTAAACGAATCGGGGCCAAACGTACGCATCGAATCAATCATAAAACCACGAGAACCGCCCGAACTGAATGGACGTAACATGGCAACCGGCAACGAATCGGTAATGGGTTTACTCACTCCTACATGGGAGAATACAAAAGAGAGTCCATTGCTGATGATTTCAAACAAACCACTGTTTCTGAAGAATGAAATGGCGACCAACATGCCCAAAACATAGGGGAAAATCTTGACTCCGGTATGCAAACCATTGCGGGCTCCTTCTACAAATGTGTCAAAAATGGTCGTATCTTTTGCTACAAACTTTTTCTCGTGAAAAAGGGAAAAGACTAAAGTGAATCCAATAATAGCAACCAGCATCAATCCCGAAAGATTAGAAGTGAATGCGTTTTTCCCAATCAAATCTAAATGGTTGATATAAAACAAAAGACCGACAATAGCAGCAATAATAGCCATCAAAGCCACGACCAAAGAGGCGCTTTTGAAGTTTATCTTTTGACGGATCCCTACAATCAAAAATGCAGCGATGGTTCCTATAAAGGAAGTAATAATACACGGCAACATCACATCAGCAGGATTGCTGGCATTTTCGGCGGCTCGGTACCCAATGATGGAAGTGGGAATCAAGGTTAATCCGGCAGCGTGCAGGCACATGAACATGATTTGGGCATCGCTGGCGCGGTCTTTCTCGGGGTTAAGCTCTTGTAAACTTTGCATGGCTTTCAGCCCGAATGGGGTCGCTGCAGAATCCAATCCAAGAAAATTAGCCGCAAAATTTAAGGTCATATAGGAAATGGATTCGTGGTTTTGAGGAATCGAAGGAAATACTTTAGCAAAGACCGGGCTCAGTTTTTTGGCCAGTTTTTCGGCGGCTCCCGATACAATTAAAAGCTCCATAAGCCCGCAGAAAAAAGCCAAATAAGCCATCAGCGGCAATACCAAATCGAACAAACTGGTTTTACAGGTTGGCAGCAAACCGTCTGTTTTCTGAAGTCCGCTGTAGATTTTTACCGTTTTACTTTTATACACATAAGTCGTATCGGGATTAAGGGTATCACGATTGATGACCATGGTTTGTTCCGGGGCCTTTTCGATACTGTCTTTGACAAATTTCGGCAGTTGATTGAGGTATTTTTCGGAGATGAGAATTGGGTCGTCTTTTTTCCCGTTCAGGATTAAATCTACGGAGTAGCTATTTGACGTAAATAAACCAATAACGACATAAATCAGAGAAGAAATGAAAATAGCCAACCAAAATCTGCTTAATACCATAAACCTGTTTTTTTGGTAAATGTAACATTTATGCATTTTGAAATGAAATCTTTTTTGTCAATCAGTAGTTAATTTCTTTAGAATTCAATTGGGGTATATGCCTTTTAAAATGTTTTTTACAGTGTTTGTAATCAATTAAGTAAACCTTAAGACTAATAACCATTAATTCGTAATCTAAGTGCAGCATTCATTTATATATTTGCGTGCATAAAAAATAAAACCAACCACCATAACTATCAATTCATGAAAAAAGTTTTCTTACCACTTTTGCTTTTTTTAATTTTTCCACTTGCTATTAAGGCTCAGACAAAGGCTGAAGCCAAGAAAATTGTCGCAACCTACAATTTGGATTTAATCCGGAAAAAGCAATTGGAAATTAAAAAGAAAGAAGATCAGGAGAAGCTAAAAGCTGTGGCTTATGCCCGAAAAAATAATCTCCCTGTTCGAACTGTAAAACCTGACGGTTCTATTAGCGAGTTAATGAAATTAGCTCCTGCCGGATTTCCGATATATTATGCTACAGATCATATTAGCAATGCTAATGCATCAAAGTCAACTCGTACCAATCATTTGAATACCGGCGGGTCTCTTGGTTTGGATTTAAACGGTCAGGGAATGGTGGCTCGTGTTTGGGACGGGGGAACGGTTAGAAAAACGCACAATTTGTTTTCGAATAGAGTGACCGTTGTGGATGAGCCCTCAAGCACTACTTATGTTTTACATTCCACGCACGTTACCGGAACCATAATGGCATCTAACGCTCTTGCTGCTGCTAAAGGAATGGCCTATCAAGCCAATGCCAGAACTTTTGAATGGACGAACGATTTATCCGAGGTTATGGATGAAGTACAGCAAGGAATGTTGATCTCAAATCATTCTTACGGAACTCCGTTATCCAGTAACGGGACTCCGTTACCAGCATGGTATATTGGAGCTTATTCTTTTGATTCGCGAGATTGGGATGAAGCTGCTTACCTTTCTCCGTATTACCTCATGGTAGCTGCGGCAGGAAATGACGGATTTAATGACGACAATCCGAATCCTCTTGCGTTTGGTTATGACAAATTAACCGGAAACAAAACCGCAAAAAACAATTTGGTGGTGGCCAATGCTGAAGACGCTGTAGTGGCTACCAACGGAACCCTTACCAGTGTTGCGATTAATGGGTCCAGTAGTCAGGGACCAACTGATGACATGAGAATTAAACCCGATATTACCGGAAACGGAACCGAATTGACTTCCACCAGCAGTACCAGTAATACCGCTACCGCCAGCCTTACGGGAACCTCTATGGCCTCTCCCAATGTAGCCGGAACATTGTTACTATTACAACAGCATTATAAAAATCTGACTAATAATTTCATGAGAGCCGCTACGCTAAAAGGCTTGGCATGTCATACAGCGGATGATGCCGGAGAAGTTGGTCCTGATCCAATTTTTGGTTGGGGATTATTAAATGCCAAAAAAGCGGCTGAAACCTTAACCGGTAACGGATTGACTTCTTGGGTTTCGGAAGAAAACTTGGCTCAGGGACAAACGTTTACCATGACGGTAAAGTCGGATGGTGTTTCTCCTCTTATGGCTTCGATTACCTGGACCGATTTACCAGGAGTTGCTAATTTAGGAGATCTGGGTGAAAATGATCCAACACCGGCATTGGTTAATGATTTAGACATCCGAATTACAAGAAACGGTAATACTTATTATCCATGGCGATTGGATATTGATCCAACTTCACCTGCCATCAGAACTGGAGATAACAATGTAGACAATGTGGAATTGGTAAAAATTGATGCCCCTACGGCTGGAGATTATACGATAACTGTAACCCACAAAGGAACATTACAAACCGGTAGTCAAAACTATTCATTGGTCGTAACCGGAATTACTTCTTCATTTTCATTAACCTCTACCACATCCGATTTGGTTGTGTGTTCTGATCAAAATGCGACCTTCAGTTTTAATTACAAGCAAACCGGCTCCGGGACAACGACTTTCAGCGCAGTAGGATTACCAACGGGTGCTGTTGCCAACTTCAACAACACTTCTTTGAGCGCTAACGGAACGGTAACTATGACTATTTCAGGGTTATCCAATGTTGCTCCCGGTGAATATTTTATCGGAATTAAAGGAACCAGTGCCACTGAAACGGAAACCCGTTATAAAACTTTGAGAATATACAATGGTACTTTCCAAAATGTTGTTTTAACTTCCCCATCCAACGCACAAAGTGGCCTTTCTACCTCAGTAAATCTGAAATGGAACAGCCAGGACAATGCGGAAAGTTATACTGTTCAGGTTTCCACTTCACCAACTTTTACTACTTTAATTCTCAATCAGATTACGACCGATACGGAATATGTTGTTGCTGACTTAAATCAACAAACCAGATACTATTGGCGCGTTGTTCCAAGCAACCGTTGTGGTAGTGCAATAGCTGCAAACGCTGCTTCAAACTATTTTGATACCGGAATATTAGTTTGTGGTTCAAGTTCCTTTACTGCCACCGATTTTTCAAATGCTGCCATAGCCGATGTGTCCAATTCTTCCGCAAGTGTACCCGTTACCGTTACCGGTGGCTATGCCATTGGGGATTTGAATGTGTATATCAATATTACTCATACGTATGTACAAGACATGACTATTTCGCTAATCGGACCGGCTGCAATCGGAAGCCCTGTAATTACTCTACTCAAAGAACCGTGTGGCGACAATGACAACATCAATTGCACTATGGATGATTCGGGTGACGCCCCGGCTTGTAGTGGCAATCCTTCGATTTCCGGATTGATTGCCCCTTTTGATTCGCTGAGTGCTTTAAATACCTTACCGGCTGATGGGGTTTGGACCTTACAGGTAATTGACCCTTACAACGGTGATGGTGGAAGTATCAATAATTTCCGTATGGATATTTGTTATGTAACCCCGGCTTTAGGCATAGCCACTGATGAGTTGACCAATGTAACCGTTTATCCTAACCCTACCAAAGGCATCATCAACATCAGTTTGCCTGAACTTTCAGGAGAAACTACCTTGAAATTATATGATATTCAGGGACGGGAAATTGCGATTAAGACTACTAATGCTTCGGCGGAAACCTTGAATATTGAAAATTTACAAGAAGGTGTGTACCTGCTTTCGATAGAAAACGGAAGCAGTAAAACCACTAAGAAAATTGTTTTAAATAAATAAAGTTATAATTGCTGTGAAAATAAAAAGGCTTCCTATGGGAAGCCTTTTTTATACATGAACAATTTCATCGTCTATTAATAATTCTTCTCTTCGCAGGCGCAGGAAAATTTGAGCCACAGCAATCACATCCTTTTCACAATAGGTTATGATTCTGTCAATGTCTTTTTCGACATAAAAAACGTGTGCTACTTGGCTGCCATCGATATCGCCTTTTGGTGAAGGAATACCGAGGATTTTGGTCAATAATTTCAAGGAAGTAAAATGCTTATAATCGCCAAACTTCCACAATTCCAAGGTATCCAAATGGGGAATCTCCCAGGGTTTCTTGCCAAATAAATTCAGCTTGTTCGGAATGACAATTTGATTGATTATCATGCGTCTGGCGATAAAAGGAATGTCAAATTCTTTAGCATTATGACCACACAACACATGCTGAGCTTGGTTGAAATGATTGTCAAGCAAAGCCGAAAAATCTTTTAGAATCTTTTTTTCTTCCCCGAAAAATGAAGTAACCCGAAAGTTTCGAATATCTCCTTTATTAGCAAAATAGCCCACCGAGATACAAACAATTTTTCCAAATTCGGCCCAAATACCGGCACGGTCATAAAACTCTTCCGGAGTGTATTCTTCGCGTCTTTGGTACTGGGTTTTCTGTTCCCATAATGACTTCATTTCATCGTCCAAACCGTTGAAGTGTTCTTCCTGAGGAACGGTTTCAATATCGAGAAAAAGGATATTATTTAGATTTATCTTTTCTATCATGTTTGATAATTTTAAGAATTAACCGACTTAAAATTAGGAATTAGTTTTTAAATATGAAAGAAAAAGTTTAAAAAAGTGATTGTTGTGGGGATGGGTTTTCATGTTCCAGCAACCATTTTTTGCGCCACAATCCGCCGGCATAACCAGTAAGCGAACCGTCGGTTCCAATCACACGATGACAGGGCACGACTATCCACAGCGGGTTTTTGCCGTTGGCCGACGCTACCGCACGAATGGCTTTGACATCGCCCAATTTTTTAGACAAATCGAGGTAAGACATTGTTTTGCCAAACGGGATGTTTAATAATTCTTGCCAAACTTTTTGTTGAAAGTCGGTTCCCTGGGGATTGATTTTGAAATCAAATTCCCTTCGTTCGCCTTTAAAATATTCTTGCAGTTGGGAAACGCATTCCCTCAGATTTACCGGAATTTTGGCTGTTTTTTTGCCCTCGCTTAAGACTGATATTTCAGTAATACCCTGTTCATCACCAACAATTTTGGTGATACCCAGAGGCGATTCTATAAAAGTAGTTTCCATTCGATAAAGTTAGGAAATATTACTTTGAAAAACTGTAGATATAATCTTCTAACGCTTTTAATTCTGCTTCGCTCATGCTTTTAGTGATGGCGAAATTGGTTTTCATGATTTCGTATTGACTTGGGTCAACCAGCGGGTCGCTTTGCTCCTGAAGGAATGAAACAATACTTCCGTTCTTGTCTTTATAGGTTTTGGCAATTTCTTGCAAACTAGGTCCAATAATTTTTTGATCAGGTTTATGACAAGCAACGCAGTTCCCTTTACCTTCGAATAGGCTTTTACCCAGAACGATTGGCGTTTTGTTTGTGCTTTTTACTTCAGGCTTATTGAATGTTTCGTTGCTTTCTTTTTTACATGAAATCAAGAACAACACGATAAAAATCGATACTATCTTTTTCATTTTATTGATTCAATAGTAGTGCTGCTTCTTTGGCAAAATAGGTTGAAATCAAACTGGCTCCGGCACGTTTGATGCACATCAGTTGCTCCATCATAATTTTGTCATGGTCGAGCCAACCTCTTTCGGACGCGGCTTTAATCATAGCATATTCGCCCGATACATGGAAAACGGTTACCGGAACATTCACCGCATTTTTTACTTCACGAACGATGTCCAAGTACGCAATTCCGGGTTTTACCATGACCATATCGGCGCCTTCTTCCACATCCATTAGAGCTTCTTTAACGGCTTCGATACGGTTGGCATAATCCATTTGGTAGGTTTTTTTGTCTTTGGGAACCACTACATCCGCTTCTCTTGGTGCGCTGTCTAAGGCATCTCGGAACGGTCCGTAAAATGCCGAAGCATATTTGGCGGAATAACTCATGATACCCACATTTTCAAATCCGGCTTCATCCAGTCCTTGACGCAAACGCAACACACGTCCGTCCATCATGTCGCTGGGTGCAACGAAATCGGCACCGGCTTGGGCGTGGGAAACGGCCATTTTTACTAAAGCAGCGTTGGTCGCATCGTTCGCAATGTCGCCATTTTCAATGATACCGTCGTGGCCATAAATCGAATATGGATCGAGTGCCACATCGGGCATGACAATCATTTCCGGGCAGGCTGCTTTGATAGCACGAATGGCGCGTTGCATTAACCCATCGGGATTCCAAGCTTCTTTGCCGGTATTGTCTTTAAGACTTTCGTCTACCTTTACATAGATATTAACCGCGCGAATACCTAAAGCAAATAATTCTTTTACTTCTTCCACCGTTAAATCTAACGAACGACGGAAGATGCCCGGCATCGATGGGATTTCTGATTTATAATTTTCGCCTTCGGCTATAAACATCGGAAACATAAAATCACTTGGACTTAAAGTGGTTTCACGAACTAACGAACGGATGCTTTCGTTCACGCGTAATCTTCGGCCTCTTTGTAATGGGAACATAACGTTATTTTTTAAACCCAATCAATAGGGTTTGTTAGTATCTTAATTAATTTTTCTTCTTCCGAATTGGCTTCCGGATGATGGTCATACACCCATTGTACATGCGGTGGTAAACTCATCAAAATGGATTCAATTCTGCCGTTGGTTTTTAAGCCGAATAAAGTGCCTTTGTCGTGTACCAAATTGAATTCGACGTAACGACCGCGACGGATTTCCTGCCAAGTTCTATGTGATTGGGAATATTCTAATTCTTTTCTTTTTTCCACTATCGGAACATAAGCCTGGAGGAAACTGTTGCCAACTTCGGTCACAAAATTGTACCAATTTTCCATGGCCATTTGTTCGGTTGCTTTGCAATAATCAAAGAATAAACCACCGATGCCACGCGCTTCGTTGCGATGGGCATTCCAGAAATAAGCATCACATTGCTTTTTATATTTCGGATAAAAATCGGTGTTGTGCTTGTCGCAAGCGGTTTTACACGTTTGATGAAAATGACGCGCATCTTCTTCGAACAAATAATACGGCGTTAAATCTTGTCCGCCGCCAAACCAACTATCGATAACATTCCCGTTATCGTCATACATTTCAAAATAGCGCCAATTGGCATGCACTGTCGGCACCATGGGGTTTTTCGGATGAATGACCAAACTCAGTCCGCAGGCAAAGAAATCGGCTTCGCCTACACCGAACATCTTTTGCATGGTATCGGGCAATTTGCCATGAACCGCTGAAATGTTGACTCCGCCTTTTTCAAAAACAGCTCCGCTTTCGATGACGCGCGTTCTTCCGCCGCCGCCTTCGGGACGCTTCCAAATATCTTCGCGGAATTGGGCCACACCATCAACAGCTGCTAATCCGGAGCAGATTTGGTCCTGGAGGTTTTGTATGTAGGAATAAAATTTGTCTTTCATGCTTGTTCTTTTTGCGTGAGGGATGGGAGCAAGTACCGTGTACTGCGGACAGCCCGACCTCGTCTTTGAGACGAGGGCACGCCCTAATTTTTATACTCTTTTACGGCTTCGATAAAGGCTTTGGCATGATCTACCGGAATGTTGGGTAAAATGCCATGGCCCAAGTTTACGATGTAATTGTCTTTACCAAATTCATCGATCATTTCGTGTACCATTTTTTTGATGGTTGGAATAGGCGACAATAATCTTGACGGATCGAAATTTCCTTGCAAGGTGATTTTGCCACCTGATAAATAACGGGCATTTCTTGCCGAACAAGTCCAATCAACTCCTAATGCAGAAGCTTTTGATTTTGCCATATCATTAAGTGCAAACCAGCATCCTTTCCCGAATACGATCACTTTGGTTTCTTCGGCCAAAGCTTCTACTATTTGGTTGATATATTGCCAAGAGAATTCTTTGTAATCTTCAGGAGAAAGCATGCCTCCCCACGAGTCGAAAATCTGAATAGCGTTGCAACCTGCTTTTACTTTTTCTTTTAAATATAAAATAGTCGTGTCGGTGATTTTTTGCAACAAGGTGTGCGCTGCTACCGGATTTGAAAAACAAAATCCTTTGGCAGTATCAAAACTTTTAGAGCCTTTTCCTTCTACGGCATAACAGAAGATTGTCCAAGGAGAACCGGCAAAACCAATTAACGGAACCTCATCGTTCAGCATTTCTTTGGTCAGTTTCACCGCATCCATCACATACCCCAACGTTTCCTCAATATTCGGAACGAACACTTGATTTACTTGTTCCATCGTACGGATTGGGTTTGGAATTATTGGTCCTAGATTGTCTTTCAATTCAACGTGAATTCCCATAGCGCGTGGCACAACTAAAATATCGGAAAACAAAATGGCAGCATCCGGTTTTACAATTCGAATGGGTTGTACCGTAATTTCAGCTGCTAATTCCGGGGTTTCGCAACGAGTAAAGAAATCATATTTGTCGCGTAATGCTCTGAATTCAGGCAAATATCTTCCTGCCTGACGCATCATCCAAACCGGTGGACGTTCTACGGTTTCATTATTTAAGGCGCGAAGGAATAAATCGTTTTTAATCATATTTTTGGTTTTATTGTTTGGCAAAATGTCAAACTATATTTTATTAAAAAATTCTATACTTTTCATAATAGTGCTTTCAATCGTTGGTTGATTCGCAATTACTATTTTATTGGTAAAGCCATCTAATGCTTTGGCTGTAGTCTCTCCAATGCAAAAGCAAACCTCATCTTGAAAAACATTTTCTTTCAGATAACTTTGCACACCCGACGGACTGAAAAACAAAACGCCATTCAAATGTTTCTCCACTTTGTGAGGTGTCAAAACTGTTTCATACACTTCAATTTCATCAAAAACAATTCTTGCCAATTTTAAAGAATCCGGCAGCATATCTCTTCTCAGATTTCCACAGAAAAACGTAAAGCTACTTTTGGAATACTGGGTACAGATAACAGAGGCGAGCTCTGATGCGTAATCTGAGTTTTGTATGACTTCAAATCCGTTCTGTTCCAACAATGCTTTGGTTTTTTCCCCTACACAGAAACATTTTCGGGTCTTGATTTCTTCTCTCTTGTTATTTTCAAGAACACTTTCTACCGCATTTTGACTGGTAAAAATCAGAAAATCATTGAGCCTATCAATTTCAAAATGCTTGTTCACCACAGTGATAAAATCAGCTTGTTCAACAGCAAAATTCGCATTCAACAACAATTCCTTTTGGTTTTGGGAAAGCATTTTCGTTGACAATATGCGAATTTGATTTTCCATTTCTTACTCTTTAGGCTTAAGCTGTTTCTTGATTTCAACCATCAACTCGCTTCCCCCGTTTTTCAGAACTTCTTGTGCCGAATGAAATCCCAGTTTTTTCCATTCTGATATTTCAACTGTTTTGCTGATTTCAACTTTTTGCTTACCGTCTAATGAAAGCAAAACCCCATGAAATTGCAGTGTATCATCATACTGATTGTATTGGGCCAAAGCTCCTATTGGCGCAGTACATCCCCCTTCCAATGTTCGTAAAAATTGTCTTTCTATATAGGTGCAAATTTCAGTCTCAATATCGTTTAATTGTGAGATAGCGTCAATTGTATAATCATCATTTGCCATAGCCACAACCACCATAGCTCCTTGTGCCGGTGCCGGAATCATCCAATCCAAATTGATAAACTCATCCGGTTTTAAATTGATTCTTTCTAATCCTGCTGCCGCAAATACCGCTCCGTTCCAATCATTATCTTGCAACTTTTGCATGCGTGTATTGACGTTTCCACGTAAATCAGTCACCGCATGATTAGGGTATTTGTTCAGCCATTGTGCCTGACGTCGTAAGCTTCCTGTAGCGATAGTTCCGTTACCGTTCAGGAAATCGAGATTGCCTTTGTGTACCAAAATATCCAACACGTTCGCTCTTTCCAAAACGGCTGCTTGTACTATACCTACAGGCAAAGCTGTGGGTACATCTTTCATGGAATGAACAGCAATATCAACTTGCCCGTTAATCATGGCTATATCCAGTGTTTTAGTAAAAATTCCGGTAATGCCCAGTTCGTATAAAGGTTTGTCGAGAATGATATCTCCTTGCGATTTTACTGCAACAATTTCGGTTTTATAGCCTAAATCATTGAGCTTTTTTTGAACGGTGTGGGCTTGCCAAAGTGCGAGTTCGCTGTCGCGAGTTCCTATTCTGATTGTTTTGGCCATTTTATTATTTGGAAGCGGTTTCTATCTGAAATATTTTTTCAATCCACTCGATACTTTCATCTACCATCGTATTGTCATCTTTCAGGTGGTTGGCAAAATGATTGGTGATTTTTTGAATGATTCTGGCGCTGATGAGCTCCGCTTGTTCTTCATCAAAGTTGGCCAGTTTTTTGCGTTGCACATTCAACTCTCCATCTTTTATAGAATTGAGCTTTTCTTTTAGTGCATGTATGGTGGGTGCAAATTTCCGTTGTTTGGTCCAGGCAACAAATTCATCCTTAATTTCTTCAATAATGGCTTCGGCTGCCGGAATGTGTTTCTTGCGATTTTCAAGCGTTTCATCGGTCATTTGCGACAAATGATCCATATGAATTAAGGTTACCCCTTCAACATCCTGAACATTTTCATTAACATTTTTAGGAATGGATAAGTCCAAAATTAAAAGTGGCTTTTTCAGGTTTAAAATGGCTTTATCTACTGTTGGGTTTTGTGCGCCGGTAGCCACTACCAAGACATCTGCCTTTTGGATTTCCAATTGCAAATCGGCATAATCCTTAACGACTACATCGAGTTTACGAGCCAATCGTTCCGCTTTGTCTTTAGTACGATTAATTAAGGTTATTTGTTCGTGTTTGGTATGTTTTACCAGGTTTTCACAGGTGTTTCTACCTATTTTACCGGTACCAAACAACAGTATGTTTTTATTGGAAATATTATCGACGTTATTAAAAATGTAACGCACAGAGGCAAAAGAAACTGAGGTGGCTCCGGAAGAAATTTCGGTTTCATTCTTGATTCGCTTGCTGGCTTGTATTACAGCATTGACCAATCGTTCCATGAATGCATTGACCAGGTTTCGGCTTTTGCTTTCCACAAAAGCTGACTTGATTTGGCTGATAATTTCAAAATCCCCTAAAATCTGGCTGTCTAATCCGGTTCCCACACGGAACATATGAGAAACGGCTTCCTGATTTTTATATACATAAGCTACCTTCTGAAAATCTTCCACAGTTCCCTGGCTGTTTTCACAAAGTAGTTTGATTAACTGAAAAGGGTGTTGTGCAAAACCGTATATTTCAGTACGGTTGCACGTTGAAGTTACAATGATAGATTCAATGCCTTCTTTCTGAGCCTGCATCAAAACGTTACTTTTTCCGATATCGTCTAAGCTGAATTTCCCTCTCATTTCGGCATCGGCTTTAAGATAACTTAAACCAACCGCGTAAAAAGTACTGTGCTTTGATATATTTCCGTGTTCCATAAATTGCTCTTTCCCTAAAAGTAAAACAAAGTTATTGCTATCGATTTTATAAAAATAACGCTAAAAGAACTTTTTGTGTCGCTCAGAGATATTTTTAATCTGATTTGTCTTTTTATCGTTATTTCTTTTAATTTTGTAATGAAATCAAGAGCTTATCACAACATTATGTAGATTGATTCTAAATAACATTTTGATTTCGACTCCAAAACATATACGAAAAAATATCGCTATGGGTTCTAAAGAAGAAATAAAAATTGATGACGACTTTATTTTAATTCGTTTTCAAAACGATACCGATACCGTTTCTGTTTTTCAGCGTCCTGTAGCCATGGGGTTAATCCAATTCCATTTTGGTTTGAAAGGCAATGCTAAGTTTATTTTCAACAAAGGCAATTATGCCTTGGATCTGAAAGAAGAAAAATGCCTGTTGTTCTACAATCCGGAAAAAGAATTGCCGTTGCATATGGAAATCGAACCAAAATCTTGGTTGATTACCATATTGGTATCGATTAAAAAATTCCATGGGCTTTTTACAGCAGATGCCGAACACATTCCTTTTCTGAGCAAAGAAAACAAAGACCGCAAGTATTATAATGAAAGTGACATCAGTCCGTCAATGGCTATAGTGCTCAACCAGATGTTTCATTACAATTTAAATCCGTCGATTAAAAATCTTTATTACAAAGGAAAAGGATATGAATTGCTAAGTTTATTTTTTAATCGAAACGAAGACCCAAATGCTGAGCAGTGTCCGTTTCTGATTGACGAAGAAAATGTTTTAAAAATCAAAAAAGCCAAGGAAATTATCATTGCCAACATGGCCGAACCACCGAGTTTAGAAGAATTGGCCAATCAGGTTGGGCTGACTTTGAAGAAACTGAAAATGGGCTTTAAACAAATTTACGGCGACACCGTTTACAGTTTCTTATTTGATTATAAAATGGATTATGCCCGACAGTTATTGGATTCGGGTTCATATAATGTAAATGAAGTAGGTTTAAAAATCGGATACAGCACCGGAAGTCATTTTATTGCGGCTTTCAAGAAAAAATTTGCCACCACACCCAAAAAATACCTGATGGGTTTACAAGCCAATCCTTAATTCGGATTGATTTCGTATATCTCATCATTGATAAAGAATTTATTAATCCAAAACCAAGAAAAGAAGTTTCATTACTTTTATAAAAAAATTAAATCCCCACATGAAAGGAGTATTATTAGTGAATTTAGGCTCGCCGGAAAGCCCTACGCCTAAAGATGTAAAGCCGTATTTAGATGAATTTTTAATGGATAAATATGTTATCGATGTGCCATTCTTATTAAGAGCACTTTTAGTTCGAGGCATTATTTTACAAACCCGACCAAAAAATTCGGCAGAAGCTTATGAAAAAATATGGACTTCTGAAGGTTCTCCTTTAATTGTTTTTTCAAAAAAAATGCATCAAAAAGTTGAAAAACTGGTTGATTTACCGGTGGCTTTAGCCATGCGTTACGGGACTATGACCATTCAAAAAGGATTACAGGAATTGAAAGATAAAGGCGTAACGGAAGTATTTCTATTGGCTTTGTATCCGCAATATGCCATGGCTTCAACCACAACCATTTGGGCATTAGCAGATGAGTTGCAAAAGAAACATTTTCCTGAAATGACAATTACCAAAGTGCCAGCATTTTACAACAAACCTGATTTCATTCAGGTGTTGGCGAATTCCATTAAAAAGCATTTGGCCGGATTTGATTATGACCATTTGTTATTCTCGTATCACGGAATTCCAAAACGCCACATCCGCAAAACCGACGTAACTCATTCACATTGTACTATCGATGACAAATGTTGTGTTACTGCCTCTCCTGCACATGAATTTTGCTATCGTCATCAGTGTTATGAAACTACTAAACAAGTAGTGGAACTATTGGGAATTCCCGAAGGTAAATACAGTCAAACCTTCCAATCGCGCTTGGCTGGTGATAAATGGCTTACCCCTTACACTGATGTTGAGATCAATAATATGCCTAAGAAAGGTATTAAAAAATTAGCCGTTGTGACTCCAGCTTTCGTTGCCGATTGTTTGGAAACTCTGGAAGAAATAGCCATGCGTGCCAATGAAGATTTTAAAGAACACGGTGGCGAAGAATTTTTAGCTGTTCCTTGTATGAATGATGAAGATGAATGGTGTGGTGTTGTTGCTAATTGGATAAAAGATTGGTCTAAATAATTTATGGAATTCTACAACTACATTAAATCGCTGCATCTCATTTTTGTGATTACCTGGTTTGCCGGGTTATTTTACATCGTGCGGTTGTTTGTGTACCAAATTGAAGCCAACGACAAACCTTCTCCCGAAAGAGAAATTCTTCAAAAGCAATATAAAATCATGACCTACCGCCTTTGGTACATCATCACATGGCCTAGTGCTGTTTTGGCAACAATTTTCGCTATTAGTTTGTTGTATCTCATGCCGTCTTGGTTACAAATGCCTTGGATGCATGTAAAACTTGGTTTTGTTTTTGTGTTGTATCTGTACCATCTCAAGTGCCATCAGATTTACAATCAATTGCAGCAAGACAACGTTAAATACACTTCTAATTTCATGCGGTTGTGGAATGAAGGCGCTACGATTATCTTATTTGCAGTAGTGTTTTTAGTCATCCTTAAGAATGCTTTCAATTGGATTTATGGAGTAGCGGGGATTATTGTTTTCTCTGTCTTAATCATGCTCGGATTTAAATTTTACAAAAGAATTCGGGAGAAAAACAACTCGTAGCTATGTTAAGAGGCTTTAAAATGTCAATGTTATCACTGCGTATCAGGATTTTCCTGTCCATGATTATGTTGATTGTGATTGCTTCTGTATTAATGGCTTCCATTTCAATTATTCAATTTAAGAATGAAGCCAAAGAGTACCATCAGGAACGATTGGACCGCAAGGAAAATGCTATAAAGGAACACATCAATTATGTGCTTTCCACCACAACTTATCCGCTCACACAAGCCAATTTGCCCTTAATCTTTAAAGATAAGATTCACGAACTGGCTGATATTCACAATGTGGACATAAATATTTATTCGTTAAAGGGGAAGTTATTAAAATCTTCTAAGGCCACTTTTTCAGTCGATAAAGTTGCCCCGCCCATTCCGAAGTACATTATTAATTTGGTAGAATCATCGGTAGAAAAAAGATATGTTGACATTAAGAATGTCAATGGCGAAAAAAACCGTTCTTCCTATAGCCAAATCAAAGACGACAAATTCAAGCCGCTAGGTATTTTGAATATTCCGTATGTGGAAGACGACGGATTTTATGAAAATGAGCTGCGTCAGTTTTTATTGCGATTGAGTCAGGTGTATTCTTTTATGTTGGTTATTGCATTTGCCTTGGCCTATTTCCTGTCAACCTATATCACCAAATCCTTAAAAACAATTTCCGATAAAATCAACGAAACCAGCCTAAATCAAAAAAACGAAAAAATTGTTATCGAAGCCAACAGCCAAGAAATCAATTTGCTCATCAAAGCCTACAATGGCATGGTAGACAAGCTGGAAGAAAGTGCTGCGAAACTGGCCCAAAGTGAGCGAGAACAGGCTTGGCGAGAAATGGCTAAACAAGTGGCCCACGAAATCAAAAATCCCTTGACTCCCATGCGTTTAACGGTGCAAAACTTCCAACGAAAGTTTGATACTAACGACCCGGAATTGAAACAAAAACTGAATGATTATTCTAAAACATTAATTCAGCAAATTGATACAATGAGTGCGGTGGCCTCAGCATTTTCAAACTTCGCCTCAATGCCCGCACAACAAAATGAGACACTTAATGTGGTACAAGTAGTGGAGCTGGCTTTGGATATTTTCAATGAAGATTTTATTTTTTTTGAAAGTAGCAGTCCATATATTATTTCCAAACTGGATCGCACGCAGTTAATCCGAATCATTACCAATTTGGTTAAAAATGCCATTCAATCCATTCCGGAAGAGCAGGAAGAAAAGCATGTTTTGGTCTCGGTAAAAGAAGCAGAAGACAACGTAATCATTATGGTAAAAGACAACGGAACCGGGATTGAGGCGGAACATATTGAACATGTTTTTGAACCTAAATTCACAACCAAAACCAGCGGTATGGGATTGGGATTGGGAATTATCAAAAACATCATCGAAAATTACAAAGGAACTATTACATTTGAAACCGAACCGGGAAAAGGCTCTACATTTATCGTATCTCTTCCCATTGTTAAATAAAAAACACTCGTTATGAACTTTGAAAACATAGTAGTTGCCGTTGAAAGCGGTATTGGATTTGTTACCATCAATCGACCTTCAAAACTGAATGCATTAAACAAAGCAACAATACAAGAATTGCACAATGCCTTCGAAAGTTTGGACAATAATGTCGACATCAGAGCTATCATTGTCACGGGCGAAGGTGAAAAAGCTTTCGTAGCCGGAGCTGACATCTCAGAATTTGCCAACTTCTCTGTTGAAGAAGGAGCCCAATTGGCGGCACAAGGACAGGAATTATTGTTTGATTTTGTCGAAAATTTAAAAACACCTACCATTGCTGCAGTAAACGGATTTGCTTTGGGTGGCGGATTAGAATTGGCTATGGCGTGTCATTTCCGTATTGCTTCAGATAATGCTAAAATGGGCTTGCCCGAAGTATCCCTAGGTGTAATTCCGGGTTATGGAGGAACACAGCGTTTGCCACAACTAATAGGCAAAGGCCGGGCTATGGAAATGATTATGACCGCCGGAATGATATCGGCAGAAGAAGCCTTCCGTGCTGGTTTAGTAAATCATGTGGTTCCTCAAGTGGAGCTTTTATCCTTTACAAAATCATTGGCCCAACGTATTATGAAAAATTCTCCTGTGGCCATCGGAAAAGCGATTAAAGCCATTAATGCCAACTTCAAAGACGGCGTCAACGGTTATGAAACAGAAATCAGAAATTTTGGTAAATGCTTTGGCACCGAAGATTTCAAAGAGGGAACCACTGCTTTTTTAGAAAAAAGGAAAGCGGAGTTTTCAGGAAAATAAATACTCAAACTAAAAGAGAACCTAATTGGTTCTCTTTTTTTTTATCGTTCGCCATCCCATTCGGCATAAAACTGCGACAGGAAATTTTCCATATAACGATGTCGTTCTAATGCTATCTTTTTAGCGGTTTCCGTATTCATTTTATCTTTCAGCAACAGTAATTTCTCGTAAAAATGATTTATTGTGGGTGCTTGAGAATTTTTGTATTCTTCCTTACTCATATTGAGTTTCGGCGGCATACCCGGATTGTACAAGGCTCTGTTTTTAAATCCCCCATAATTAAAACATCGGGCTATTCCAATGGCCCCAATAGCATCCAAACGGTCCGCATCCTGAACAATTTCAAGTTCTTTAGAATGAAATTCTTTTTCAAAATTCCCTCCTTTAAATGAAATATTTTCGATGATGCCAATTACCTGAACAATCGTGTCTTCCTCAGCTTTCTCATTTTCTAAAAAAGCCCTGGCCGTTTTTGGTCCAATGGTCTCATCACCATCATGAAATTTGCTGTCGGCTATATCGTGAAGCAGCGCTCCTAATTTAACAACCGTCAGATCACAATCTTCTCCTTCAGCTATCAAAAGGGCATTTTTATACACGCGCTCTATATGAAACCAATCGTGTCCGCCTTCAGCGGTTTCAAGTTGTTGCTTAACAAAACGTATAGTATTATCAATTATTGACATGTTTTTAGAATAAAAAATCCTTTCGTTTTGAGAAAGGATTGGTGATATAATTTTTATTTGAACATAGCGGGTTGAACCCAAGAAAAAATCTTTTCTTCACCCGGTGTGACCATTCTTTCCGCAATCCGTGTCATACGTGCCGGTAGTTTTAAGAGATAATCACGTGCTTTTTCGGCTTCATCTGTCAGATTGGAAAGTTTATCGATTTCCCATTTTACATTCAATTTTTCCAAAATATCAACATAATCTAAAGCCGTATAAACACCGATTCGTTGGGCTGACTCTGAAAATTTTTCAAAAGCCATTCCGATACTTTCTCCGGATTCACGAATTAAATTGGCCGGCATAGTGATTTTTTTCTTCATCATATATTCAAAAGCCAAAAGCATTTCGCTTGGGTCGATTTTAAATATACGATTTACGAATTCACTGTAAGCTAAGTGATGGCGCATTTCATCACCGGCAATGATTTTACAGATTTTCGACAATTTATTGTCGCCATATTTCTTTGCTAATTGGGCTACGCGGTTGTGCGAAATGTAAGTTGCCAATTCCTGAAAACTGGTAAAGACAAAGTTTTTGTACGGATCTCTACCGGTTCCGGGATCAAAACCATCGTTGATTAAATACTGCGTAGTAATTTCAACTTCACGCATGTTCACACGTCCTGACAGGTACAAGTATTTATTTAACAAATCACCATGTCTGTTTTCTTCTCCGGTCCAATGACGCAACCATTTGGCCCAGCCGTTATCTCCTGTTTCCGTTTTTTGGTTTACCCCTTCTACATCCATCAACCAAGTTTCGTAGGTGGGTAAGGCTTCTTCAGTAATAGTGTCTCCCACTAAAACCACCCAAAAATCATAGGGTAGTTCCTTCGCCAATTCGCGCAACTCTTTCACGTTTTCCAAAAAATTATCGTTTTCAGAATTAGGAAGTAAATCGGTGGGTTGCCAAATTTTCTCTACCGGAATTAAAAACTCATCCACAAATTTGTCGATGTCTTTTTCCAGAAACTGCATGACTTCAAGTCTTATATTCTTTTGAGGCATTTTCTAATTTTTTATAGATTTTTTTACCGCTTGCTCTGTTTTTTCCATTAACTCTTCAAACGAAAAGTCTCTTACTGCCATAGGCTCGTGAACTATAAATTGCAAACGGTTTCCCAATCCCATGGGAAAGGCCCCAAATTTAACCATTTTCCACGAATTATTAATGGTAATTGGCACAACATAGGCTGATGGCGCATATTTACATAGGATTTTTAGTCCGCTTTGCGCAAATTCTTTCGGTTTTCCATTTTTGCTTCGGGTTCCTTCAGGGAAAATTACAGCAGAGCGCTTGTGCTTTTCAATGTATTCACCCATACTTTTAATTACAGGTAGGGCTTGTTTAGGGTCTTTTCTGTCAATGAGTACCGAACCGCCGTGTCTGAGATTATAGGAAACACTCGGAATCCCTTTTCCCAATTCTTTTTTGCTCACAAACTTAGCATGAAAACGACGCAAATACCAAATAATTCCAACAATGTCATACAAACTTTGGTGATTGGCCACAAAAATAATCGGAACACCTTCGGGAATAACTTCTCTATTTACAAAAGTGTAAGTTGTTCCTAAAAGATTGGTACATTTAGTTAAAAAGAAATTTAAATAATCTACACTCTTTTTGTGTGCCTGATAACCAAATACATTCAGGCAAATCCATTGAATAGGATGAAAAATGACCAATGTCAACCCAAAACAAAAGTAGTAAACTACCGAAATGGGATACGAAATAAGTTTTTCCATAACGTGAAAATTGAGGACAAAAATAGGGAATATATTTATCTTATAGATTGTTTATAATTCGTAAAATTTCGCTTGATTTCACATGGAAAAAAGCCTTATTTTTATGCCAATAAATTTTTACAACATGAGTTCAGAAAAAGAAGCCAAATTAAAAGCATTACAATTAACACTAGATAAATTAGACAAGGCCTACGGGAAAGGAACCGTAATGAAAATGGGCGATAAAGCGGTGGAAGAAGTAGAAGTTATTCCTTCGGGCTCGCTTGGTTTGGATTTAGCTTTGGGCGTAAATGGTTACCCAAAAGGAAGGGTTATCGAAATTTATGGTCCTGAATCTTCCGGTAAAACCACATTGACTTTACATGCGATTGCAGAAGCTCAAAAAGCAGGCGGAATTGCAGCATTTATTGATGCGGAACATGCCTTTGACCGAAATTATGCTGAAAAATTAGGCGTAGATATCGAAAACCTAATCATTTCACAGCCCGATAACGGGGAACAGGCTTTGGAAATTGCCGAAAATTTAATCCGATCGGGAGCTATTGATATCGTCGTGATTGACTCGGTAGCTGCCTTAACTCCAAAAAGCGAAATTGAAGGTGAAATGGGTGATTCTAAAATGGGATTACACGCCCGTTTAATGTCACAAGCCTTAAGAAAATTAACCGGAACCATCAGTAAAACAAATTGTACTGTTTTCTTCATTAACCAATTGAGAGAAAAAATTGGGGTGATGTTCGGGAACCCGGAGACCACAACCGGAGGTAATGCTTTGAAATTCTACGCTTCCGTTCGTTTGGACATTCGTCGTTCTTCTCAAATTAAAGACGGTGAAAATGTGATTGGAAACCGAACCAAAGTTAAGGTGATTAAAAACAAAGTAGCTCCGCCATTTAAAACCGCCGAATTCGACATCATGTATGGAGAGGGCGTTTCAAAAACAGGAGAAATTCTGGATTTAGCCGTAGAATTTGAAATTATCAAAAAAGCAGGTTCTTGGTTCAGCTATGGCGACACCAAGTTAGGGCAAGGAAGAGATGCTGTAAAAGTGCTGATAAAAGACAATCCCGAATTAGCCGATGAATTGGAACAAAAAATCAAAGATTACATCAAAGAGAACAATGCTTAATACCACAAACCCGAATATTTTCGGGTTTTTTTATTACCTTAACGCAACCTTTCGCCTATATAAGTATCCAAAATAAAATGATTGTTATAATGAAAAAAATAATTTCACTTATTGTTCTAGTCTTTTTATTCAACGCTTGTTCTTTAGATGATAGCAACACACCAAAATACACCTTGGAATTATTACCTGTTGAAAGTGTTGAGATTCCTACTGAGTTTAGTTTAGGTAATACTTACCCAATTATTATTCACTACAAAAGGCCAACCACATGCCATTATTACAATGGAATTTATTACGAAAAAGGAACGGGAGACGAAATTAATGTCAGAACTATAGCCGTTGAAAACGCTGTATTGCAAAGCAACGGATGTCAGAATTTAACGGATTCCATAGTGGATTGCTCTTTCAATTTCATGCCAACGAATACCGGTTCTTATATTTTTAAATTTTGGCACGGAAAAGACACTAACGGAAACAATACTTTTTTACAATACGAAATTCCCGTGAATTAAATAACAATCAATTTTTGACAATTGGATTTAAAACAACTCATAAATGATTGCCAAAACAATAATAGGAAAGCACAAGAACAGTTGTATCAATTATATGCATCCAAACTGTTTGCTGTTTGCCTGAAGTATTCACGTAGTTATAGCGAGGCTCAAGATAATCTACAAGATGGTTTCCTGATTATATTTAAAAAAATTGAACAATACTCGTTTAAAGGTTCTTTTGATGGATGGCTAAAACGAATAATGATAAACAATGCTTTGCAGCAATACCGGGGTCAAACGTTTTTGAGTTTGGTAAATGAAGATATGGTACATGAAGATGTCATAGAGCTTGATGATGAAAATCTGTCTTTGGAATATTTGCTGAAAATCATTCAGGAATTACCCGATCGTTACCGCTTAGTATTTAACCTATATGTTCTTGATAATTATTCGCATCAGGAAATTGCAGAAATGCTTAGCATCAACATAGGAACATCAAAATCAAATTTGGCAAGAGCCAGAATGATTTTAAAAGAAAAAATAGAACATTACAAAAACATTGAAATTAAACCTTTTCCTTCTGCAAAATGAGTGAAAGAAAAAATATAGATAAGCTGTTTCAGGAAAAATTCAAAGATTTTGAGGTTAATCCCTCAGCAGAAATCTGGGATAATATCGAAGCCAAGCTTAACGAAAAGAAAAAAAGAAGAGTGATCCCTTTTTGGTGGTACTTAACCGGTGTTGCATCCGTAATATTAATCAGTTTCCTCATTGGAAAATCATTTACTGACATCAAAGTAAAACCCGAAAGCCCAGTGGTAATTGACAATAACACTAAACAAAATCAAAACAAAATCCGCACAAACAATACGGCGAAACCGGAAAAAACAACAATGAGTCAAGCAGAAAGTGAAACCGCAGTCGCCGCCTCTACAGAGGACAAATCTGGAAACGAGTTTCCTGATACGAATAAAAAAAATCCGAGGGAAGGTACTTCTAACTATAAAACACCACAACATGCTGTTGCCGAAAATCAACGAATAGTTCATAAAAATTCGAAAATCAAATTGAATTCCGAAAAATCGAAAACAGCTGTCTCAATACCCATAGAAGAAAAAAGAGCGCAAATAGTTTTGGCTAATCATTCTCAAAACAATAACAAAACGGAGGAGAACAAGATTGCTGAAGCAACAAATAAAACGACAGATTCAAACAAAATCCTTCCTCCTTCTGACCGCAGCAGCATCAATCTTGATGAACTAAAGGGCAGCCAAAATTTAACCCAAAAAATTGTAACAACAGCAACAAAGACAAACGACAGCGTAAACAAAAACGCCGTTGCTGCCAACACCAATGCATTGGAAGAATTGCTCAAAGAAAAAGAAAGCAAAACAACGCAGCAATCTAAAGAAAACAGGTGGCAGATTACCTCCAATGTAGCCCCTGTTTTTTTAGGTTCTGTAACCGGCGGTTCCTCTATTGACCCCATGTTTGAAAACAATTCTAAAACCTATAACACTAATTTGAGTCTGGGTGTTGGATTAAGTTATGCTGTAAACAATAAAATAGCTGTTCGGACCGGTATCAACAAAATGGCGGTAGACTATGATACCAATGGCATTGTTTTCTTTGCCGACTTGAATAATACAGGAATTGCAACTATTGATCCAACAGCCAGTGGCAAATCCATTCATGTTGAAAATGAATCTGTTGAAAACACCGGTTTGTTGCCTTTTGAAAATGTATTTGTAAATAAAAATGAAGGCTTCATCAATCAGAAGATAGGCTATTATGAAGTACCTGTAGAAATAACTTATGCCTTGATTAATAACCGGTTTGGCGTTAAGATTATCGGGGGAGTCAGCACCTTTTTCCTGACCGAAAATAAAATAGTCGCTATATCAGAAGACCTCTCTACTGATTTAGGTAAAGCCAACAATTTAAATGATGTCCATTTCAGCACCAATTTGGGTTTAGGTTTAAAATATGGTTTTATGAAATCATTTGAATTCTCTGTAGAGCCTACGATAAAATATCAATTAAATACATTTAATTCTAACGCCGGTAATTTCAAACCATACATTTTTGGCATCTACAGTGGTATTAGTTATAAATTTTAGTTTGTTACACTTTTAAGATTAGTTAAGTGATGTTATTGCTTCCGAGTAATAACAGAAAAGAGTTCCAAAATTCGGAACTCTTTTTTTATGCATTGTAGTGCTGTAGTTGTTTTAAGATTATTTGGCGAACATGCTCTTTAAGTGTTTTCTTGTATTCCGGTTTTTGATTTTTAGTTTCAAAAAAACGATGGATTTTTACGCGCATTATACCCGGACTTCCACTGAAAAAAGTATATGAAAACCTTTTTTTATTGTCGGCAAAACTCATAGGAACAATCGGGATTTGATGTTCTACCGCGAGGCGAAACGCACCGTCCTTAAATTCATCCAACACTATTGATTCGTCATCGGGAACACCGCCTTCGGGAAAAATACAAATGCTCAACCCCTGATTCAATCGTTTTTGAGCTCTCTCAAAAACAGCCATCCGGCTTTTGGAGCTTTTTCGGTCTACCAAAATACAGGTTCTTTTATAAAAGAATCCAAACAACGGAATTTTGGCTAATTCCTTTTTTCCGACAAAAACAAAGGGATTTTTAACCACCGAAAGCATCAGCATGATATCGGTCATCGAGGTGTGATTGGCAACAAACATATAGCTCTTGCCTTTGATGATTTCTTCTTCGGTTTCTAAAACCACTCTGAATCCCATTCCAAACAAAATAATCTTGGCCCAAATTCGTGCCATCACAAAAAAATAAGGATACCATTTCTCCGAAAGGATGGAAATAAAAAGAAACGGAAACATCACGATTATCGGAATCGCCATCAAAATGTAAAACCAAATGCGATAAACTATCCAAAAAACAATTTTCAGTGCTTTCATACTGTCAAAAGTAGTGAAAGGTATGTAGTTTTTAATACAAAGCCTTAACTTTGCAGTAAGAAAATAATTGAAAATGCCAAAAATACTAACCGGAATTCAAAGCACAGGCACACCCCATTTAGGAAATTTATTGGGTGCTATTTTGCCTGCCATCGAAATGTCAAAAAATCCAGCTAACGAATCATTTCTTTTCATAGCTGATTTGCATTCAGTTACACAAATCAAAAACGGAAACGAGCTTCGTCAAAACACCTACAGTACGGCCTCGGTGTGGCTGGCGTGCGGATTAGATGTCAATAAAGTGATTTTTTACCGTCAGAGCGATGTACCTCAAACGGCTGAATTGTCTTGGTATTTGAGTTGTTTTTTCCCGTTTCAGCGTTTGACTTTGGCACATTCATTTAAAGACAAAGCCGACCGTCTGGAAGATGTAAATGCGGGATTGTTTTCTTACCCGATGCTTATGGCTGCCGATATATTATTGTACGATGCACAATTTGTTCCGGTAGGAAAAGATCAGATGCAACACATCGAGATTACCCGTGATGTAGCTTCGCGTTTCAATCATCAAATGGGTGAAACTTTTGTGCTTCCTGAAGGAACAGTGCACGAAGAAACCATGTATGTTCCGGGAACTGATGGTTTTAAGATGAGTAAATCAAGAGGAAATATCATCAATATCTTTTTAGAGGATAAGGCTTTGCGCAAGCAAATCATGAGTATTGAAACCGACAGTACTCCGCTGGAAGAACCTAAAAATCCGGATACCTGTAAAATCTTTGGCCTGTATAAATTGATTGCCAATGCTGAACAAACGGCCGAAATGCGTACTAAATATGCTAATGTTAACCGTGATTTCGGATATGGTCATGCCAAACAAGCGTTATTTGAACTGATTACCGAACGATTCAAAACCGAAAGAGAAAAGTACAATTACTACATGAATCATCAGGATGAAGTCGACGCTTTGTTAAAACAAGGGGCTGCAAAAGCCGGAAATGTTGCCGATATCGTATTAAAAAGAGTGAGAGAAAAATTGGGATTTGAATAAAATTTCTACATTTGATAAAAATCTGTTTCTCATGAAAAATTATGTTTGGATACTTTTGTTATCCCTCTTCAGTTTCAGTGCTTTTGCCCAAGATGAAATTAAATACACCGAAGAAAAAGCGCCTGAACTCAGTAAAGCGTTGGCCAAAGTACACGCTATAAATTCATTTGGCTTTAAGACTCATTTATTTAAAACCTTTGTAGTCAATGCTGATTTTGGTTATACTAAGGATGAAACTCCTGAAGGGGCGAAACAGCTTTTATATATTTCAGACACAGAATTGTCTAAAGAAAAAGAAATGCTGACTAAATTGTATAAAACCGACAAACCACTAATCAACCTCGAAATATTAGAAATCAATGAGCTTCCCGAAGGTTATGAAGTCAAAGTGGCTCATGGCTTGAACGAAGACAGAATTGAAGAAACTTTTACCATAAAAACCACAATAAAAAAATAAGCTTACACTGCTTCAAACATCTTTCCCGGCAAAGGGCGAATCACTCCTTTGAGTTCCATGTTGAGTAGTAAAGAAGAAATTTTAAAAATCGGAAAACCACACTCGAGAGCAATTACATCTAGTAATTGCTTTCCGTTTTTTTGGAGATAATCGTAAACGCTTTGCTCTTCCAAATCCAATGAAACAAAAAGTTGCTTTTGTATCGGCTTGGTTTTGTTTGTTTCCAATTCCCAATTCAGGCAATAGACTAAATCTGCAGCCGAAGTCAACAGATTAGCGCGTTGTGTTTTAATTAAATCATTACACCCCTGACTGTATTTATCTGAAGTTCTTCCCGGAACGGCAAACACATCGCGGCTGTAATCGTTGGCGATATTAGCAGTGATTAACGACCCCCCTTTTTCAGCACTTTCTATCACAACCGTAGCCTCACTTATCCCGGCTACAATTCGGTTTCGTTTGACAAAGTTTTCCTTATCAGGATTAGAGTTGCTCCAGAACTCGGTTAAAAAACCGCCGTTTTCTTCCATCTTCGCCACATACTTTTTATGACTCTTGGGATAAATTTGGTTCAGCCCGTGAGCCAAAACACCGACAGTCTGCAATCCGTTTTCTATTGCTGCCTGATGCGCCAGTATATCAACACCATAGGCAAATCCGCTCACAATAACCGGATTGAAAACAGCCAGATCTTCAATGATTTTTTTGGTAGTTTCCATTCCGTAAGAGGTAATTTGTCTGGTGCCGACGATGCTAATAAATTTTCGGTTTTGAAAATCAAAATTCCCTGAAGCAAACAATAAAACAGGACTGTCAATACAGTGCTTCAACCTGTCCGGATAATCCTCCTGCTGAAAATATAATACCTTGATGTTTTCCTCTTCGATGAACCGCAATTCCTGCTCGATTTTTTCAAAAACAGTTTTGTCTTTCAATTTCTTTTGCAAAACATCACCAACTCCTTCAATCGCTTTGAGTTGAGAGGGCTTAGCCTTAAAGACATTTTCTGCCGAACCACATCGGCTAATGAGTTTTTTGGCCACAATATCACCTACGCCATCCACGCGCAACAAGGCTAAAATGTGAAAAAGTTCCGTGCTATTCATATCAATAAATTACTACAAAAATAAATAATTTTGTTTGGAATTGTTAATAAAATTTGTGGATAATTTTTTGATACTTCTATTGTTTCTCTAAATTTGTCGATATGAAGATTGAGCCTTACATTTCCCAATTATTATATCGCTATCAATGTGTTACCATTCCGGGTTTCGGTGCTTTTCTGACCGAATTCCAATCGGCGCAATTGGATGAAAGTGCCCATTCTTTTTATCCTCCCAAAAAATTGATTTCTTTCAATCCATTTATCAAAAACAATGACGGATTATTAGCAAATCATTTGGCACAGGCCGAAAAAATCTCTTATGAAATTGCAGTGAATGCCATTCAAAATGAAGTATCTGTCTGGACCTCAAAAATTCAGGAGATGGGTTATTTTTCCTTAAAACACATTGGGGAATTTTCATTGAATGCGGAAAGAAATTTAGTTTTTGTTCCCGCAGATCAAATCAACTATCTCAAAGAATCTTTTGGTTTGAGTTCCTTTGTATCGCCATCAATAAAACGTGAAGCATACAAAGAAGTTGTTGAAGTTTTAGAAGAAAAAGCACCTATCGCTTTCACACCCGAAAAAAGAAAAAGTTACAAAGCATTAAAATATGCTGCTGTTATTACTGTTTCCTTAGGATTGACTTCGGCATTGGGTTATAAATTATATGACAATTATCTTGAACAGGTAAAGCAAGAAACCCTTTTGGTAGAAACCAATGTTCAGAAAAAAATAAATCAAAAAATTCAGGAAGCCACTTTCGTTATCGAAAATCCGTTGCCAAGCGTAACGTTAACCGTTCCTGCTACGGAAAAAATGCCGTATCATGTGGTGGCCGGTGCTTTCCGAATTGAAGCAAATGCAGAAAACGCTTATCAAACCCTGCTTAAGTTAGGTTTTAAAGCCAAAAGATTAGCGCCTAACAAACACGGATTATTCCCGGTGCTCTACGGAAGTTACAGTACTTACAGCGAGGCCCACCAAGCGATGAAAGACATTCAGAAACTGGATAATAAAGATGCTTGGCTTTTGATTGAAGAATTATAAAATTATCCCGAGAAATCGGGATTTTTTATTTGCAGTAATTACCTTTGCAAAAAAAACGCATGAATCCAAAGCATCCTTCCGAATCTTTGACTATCTTGACTGATTTAGTTTTGCCCAGCGAAACCAACCCTTTGAATAATCTTTTTGGTGGTGAATTATTAGCCAGAATGGACCGCGCCGCCAGTATAGCAGCCAGAAGACATTCCCGAAGAATTACCGTTACGGCTTCCGTGAATCATGTGGCATTTAACCGCTCCATTCCTCTGGGCAGTGTGGTTACTGTGGAGGCAAAAGTTTCGCGAGCATTCACTTCATCGATGGAAATTTTTTTGGATGTTTGGATTGAAGACCGGGAATCGGGAATCAGAACCAAAGCCAATGAAGCGATTTACACTTTTGTGGCCGTAAACGAATCCGGTAATCCGGTTCCGGTTCCGCAAATTATTCCGGAAACTCCCTTGGAAAAAGAACGTTTTGAGGCAGCTTTGCGACGCAAACAGTTGAGTTTGGTTTTGGCAGGAAAACTCAATCCACACGAGGCTACTGAACTGAAAGCCTTGTTTGTATAATTATTTTTTTGCTTTTAAAAAAGTAGTATATTCCCAAAAAATACAGAACTATGAAAACCACTCTGAAATGGATGGGTTTGTTGTGTTTTTTGGCGACTACTGCTGTGGCACAAAAAAACATCGATCCCACACCTGATGACATATCCCAAGCCAAAAAACTACGGGAAAAGTACTCCAAAGATGATATTGCTATTTTAGAAAGCAATGAAGATGTCAGTTTTGATTTAAACAAAAAATCGGGAAAGGTAACCGTTAATCACAACACCAAAGAACATTTGATGAACATCAACTATCGCGCTGATATTCACAAATATGAGTTCTATGATAGCGAAACCAGCATTGAGACCTTCTCTATGAAATATCGAAACGATAAAACGGCTCAGTTCTATGTGAACGATGAATATTACAAAGACAACGACTTATTTTACAATGATGCCAAAGTAAAATACATGAAAGTGGATTTCCCTGTTCAGGGCTACACGTATCATTATGAGATGGAAAAAAAATACGATGATGTAAAATATTTTACGGTCTTGTATTTCAACGATGAATATCCGGTTTTAAAGAAAACGTTCTCCTTCAATATTCCAAATTGGTTGGAAGTAGAGTTGAAAGAGTTCAATTTTGAAGGGTACAAAATTACAAAGACCTCTCGTCAGGAAAAAGACATGACTTATATAACCTACACCATGGAAGATGTTCCGGCTGTTTCCAAAGAAGAAGATGCTCCGGGCAGAAGTTATATTTATCCTCATATTTTGGTTTTAGCCAAATCATTCACCAAAGACGGTGTACAAACCACACTTTTCAAAACCAGTGATGATTTGTACAAATGGTACAAGTCTTTGTTAGCTATGATGACCGACGACACCAGCGTCATGAAAGCCAAAGTATCTGAGCTCACAGCTAACGCCAAAACTGACGAAGAAAAAATTAAAAACATCTACTATTGGGTTCAGGATAATATTCGGTACATCGCTTTTGAAGATGGCATTGCCGGTTTCAAACCCGACGAATCCAACCATGTTTTCGAAAAACGCTACGGCGATTGTAAAGGAATGGCCAATCTCATTAAGCAAATGCTTAAACTGGCTGGTTTTGACGCGCGTTTGTGCTGGATTGGAACCAAACACATTGCCTACGATTACAAAACTCCGTCTTTAGCTGTAGACAATCACATGATTTGCGCCTTATTCTACAAAGGGAAAAAATACTTTCTGGACGGAACAGAAAAATTCAATTCTTTTGGTGAATATGCCGAACGCATCCAAAATAAAGAAGTGATGATTGAAGATGGTGACAAATGCATAATCGAGAAAATTCCAACCGGTACCTCTGATGCCAATAAAGAGCAATTCAAAGCTACATTATCTATCGAAAATGAGCATTTAGTAGGTTTTTGCAATCACAATTACATAGGAGAAAGTCGTGCTCAGTTTTTGAACATCTACAACAGTTTTGAAACCAATAAAAAGAAAGAACGTTTAGATGGTTATTTGTCCAAACAAGACAAAAACATTGCCGTAACAGATGTCAAAACGACCGATCTTAAAAACCGTGATGTTAAGTTAAATATTGATTACAAAATTGACATTGCCAACAAAGTCTCTTCGTTTGACAACGAAATGTATATCGATTTGGAATTTATGAACGATTTTAAAGGCTATACCATGAAGGACCGAAAAGTAGACTATGACATGGATTATAAAACAGCCTATGAATCGCAAATCAACCTGAAAATTCCTGATGGTTATAAAGTAACCCGAATGCCGTCAAACCTGACCATCAAAGAGAATAATTTTGACATCAATATCACTTTTGACAAAACTGACAAAGAAGTGATTTATAAAAAATCGTTCGTGTTCAAGAATGGTTGCATCAAAGCCAACGAAATGGAGAAATGGAATGATTTTGTCAAAAAACTAATCGAAAATTACAACCAACAAATTACCATAGCTAAATAACAAACTAAAACCAATGAAAATCAAACTAGTATTGCTGTTGCTTTTTGTATTGCAAATTGCAGGGGCCCAAGACAAAAACGAAGTAAAAGAGTTTTTCTGGGGGAAGAACGATGAATTTAAAAAGGCAAACACAGTACCGGACAAATGGAAAGAGGAATCGGCTGTAATCATCCACAAAAAAGAATATTACAACTATCACAAATTTGGGATAAATGTAACCTACACTTCGGGAATTCGAAAAAGAGTAAAATTACAAGACCAGGCAGCTGTTACCGAGTTTTCTCAGTTTTCCTATAAAAACAAGTTCTACTCCAACAAAGCCATGGGGAACTTTTGGAGAAGAGGAACTACTTTCGTGGGGATTAAAATCATCAAACCCGATGGCAAAGAAGTAGAAATTGATGCCACTAAAGAAGCCAAAGAAGTAAACGGCGAGCAAAAAGTAGCCATTCCAAATCTCGAAATCGGGGATATTATAGACTATTATTTCTACAGCATAGAACCTTTCAAATCCCAATTTGATTACAGTTTTGACCCTGTGGAAACCCCGCTTGGCGATGTATATCCTACCATGGATTTGAACATTGTTTTAGAAACCGAAAACGACTTTTTTGTCAATTTCAACACTTACAACGGCGCTCCATCGTTAAAAGAAATCCCAACCAACAAAGGAGGGGAAAGACGTTATGAACTTGCTGAAAAAAACATCAACAAAAACGAATTCCCGCGTTGGTTTTACCCTTTGGCGGAAATGCCTTGCTACAAATTTCAGATCATTTTTGCCCGTTCCGGGAAGTTTGAAAAGTTAGCAGACGGTTTCCTGTCTAAAACAGAAAAAGAAGTAAAGAAAACAGTTTCTAAAGACGACATTTTTGATTATTACAATGAAAAATTTGTGCCTTTCGGAAACTTAGATCCGGTAAAAGATTTTTTAAAAGGAAAAACTTTTGCTAATGATGAGGAAAAAATAAGAGAGGTTTATTATTTCTGTCGTCATGATTTCTTTACGCGCTATATTGAAGCGATTATTGCCAACGATGCCAACATTTTTTACCCGTTTGATTACTATCAAAATGCCGTTTTTCTCAGAGACGAAGTTTCGTTTATCAATTACTTCATGTACTTCCTGAAAAAGAATGACATCAACTATGATATCATTGTGGCTACGGGCAGAGAAAACGGTTCTATTGATGATTTATTGATCCAATCTAACGTGAAAAAATTATTGCGGGTCAACACACCTAACCCGGTTTATTTGGAATACTTCACTCCTTTTTCAAGTGCTGACCAATTTGATTACAGCGTAGAAAACACTAAAGCCTATGTTTTGGAAGTGTCCAAAGGAAAACGTGTGACAGACGCCTCTGTGGTAACTTTACCTTCCAGCACTTATCAGGAAAACACCATTAAGACAAAAACGGTTTTAACGCTGGATGATTTCACAAACTACAAAGCCAAAAAAGAGTCTTCCTATTTAGGGCATTTGAAAGAAAATGAGCAAAGTGATAAGCTGAATTATTATGATTACGTTGATGAAGATTATGCTAAATACGGCACCACAAAACTCATGGATTATGTAAAAAACAAAAAGAAAAAAGAGCAGTATACCAATGAGATGAATGCCATCGCTAACAAACAAAAGGACAAGCAAAAAGAAGAGTTCAAATCTTCCCTTGAGAAAGAATATGAAGTCACTGTGGAGGATTATAAGTTTGACATCAAAAACACCGGAAGATACGGTAAAAAATCAGCGTTCGAATACACCGAAGAATTTACGGTTAAAAACAACTGGATTAAAAAAGCAGGAGACAAATACCTGATGGAAATTGGTAAATTCCTGACCTCTCAAATCGAAATCACACAAAAAGAGAAAGACCGTAAAAACAATATTTATATGGTTTACCCTCGCTCATTTGACAATGAAATCGATTTTGAAATTCCGGCCGGTTACACTGTATCCGGTTTGGAGAAATTCAATAAAAAGGTAGAAAACGAAACCGGTGGATTTATTTCGACTGCCGAAGTAAAAGGCAATACTTTAGTCATTAAAACATTTAAGTACTATAAAAACTATAACGAACCGAACACTAACTGGAATAAAATGATTGAGTTCCTGGATGCGGCGTATCAGTTTACACAAGAAAAACTGTTGTTGAAGAAAAATTAATTCCGCAACCCTTTATAAACAAAAAAGCTCCTGAAAATCAGGAGCTTTTTTTTATTACATATTATACAGCCAGGAAGCCGGATTGTTATACGTTGTGTTCTGAAGAATCAGGAACTTCAACACGGTTTTTCCGGTATCTCCATTAGTTCTGATTTTCCCTAATGTTTCTTTTGTTGAAATCTTATCGCCTACACTTACATTTACAGTGCTGAGATTTTGGTATACCGTAAAGAAATCCCCATGCTGGATAAACACCGCTATATTAAGAGGTGATATTTTATAAATCTTGGTCACCACTCCTCCAAAAACCGCTCGGGCTGAAGCACCCGCTTCGGTCGTGATTTCCACACCACTGTTGTGCACTGTCAAAGTCTTGTATATCGGATGCGGCTGATCACCATAAGGCAACGAAACTACTCCTTTTTCTACCGGCCAAGGTAATTTCCCTTTGTTGGCTCTGAAGTTATTAGCAATCAATTGTCCTTCCGGTGTCAATACAATTTTAGCAGAAGTTTCCACAGCGCGTGTGGATTCAGCTGTCGTGGATTTTGGATTTGCTTTAAGCCTGTCTGCTGCCGTTTTTCTGTTGGCTGCGGCTATACTCTCGCGAATTAACTTTTGAATCTGAGCGTCTATTTTCTTGGTCTCTGCCTGCTTTTTCTTAATCTCGGCAATAATTTTACTCTTATCTTTCTTGATTTGATTGGCTATTTTTTCCTGCTCTTGCTTCTCCTTTTCCAAATCCTGTTTCTCCTTTTCATTCTCGGCAATCAGTTTTTCTTTGTCCGATTTTTGAGCCCCAATCTTTATGTTATAATCTTCTAACTGCTTGGTCTTTCCTTTAATTTCTTCGCCTTGCATTTTACGGTAACTCGCATATTGTTTCATGTACTGCGCTCTCTTGTAGGCTTGCAAAAAGTTTTCCGAAGACAACAAAAACATGGCGCGGCTTTGCTCAGAACGGCTTTTATACGACTTTACTATCATCTCCGCATAATCTTTGCGAAGTATATCCAGGTCACGGTTAAGCTGATTAATTTTAAGCTGATTGACATAAATATCATTGCTCAACAATTTGGTTTGCTTCTCCGTGGTTTTAATCAGCTTTTCTTTTAGCCCAATTTTTTCTTTTTGAAGCATCAACTGTGTCACCACCGATTTCTCTTTGGATTTAACCGACTGCAGTTGCTCTTCTTTTTCCTTAATCTCCAATTGAATCTTGGCTTTGCGCTCTTCGAGTTGTTCTTGTGTAGGCACTTGACTCCACGCATGTGTAGCTATACAAAAAAATAAAAAGGTGAGCAGAAATCTTGGCATATGTTCGTTATTTTGGCAAATCTAATTTATAAAAATTCTCTCGTATCCCTCAGGAACACTGTACGGAAATGAAAGTTCCTCGTTAAAAGTAACCGAATTATAATCGATAGAAATCTCCGTTTTTCCTTTCTCCTGAACAGCCTGTATCAAAAGATTAGACGGTAAAACGGCCGTTGTAAAATCCTGAAAATTAGGATAATTTACTTCAAATGTTCTCTCTTTTTCGGCTTGTACAATTTCCTGCTTTTTGAGTAAAAAATGATCCCCGTCGAACCAAAAGGACTTTTCGGTTTTGTTGTCATTGGTTTTCAACTGATACGATTTATCCAATAACAACATGGTGAAACTTTCTTTTGTTAAATCATCTATAGGCTGACCAATCAACAAATTCTGGATTTTATTAAAATCCAAATCCGTTCCCAACCACTGTGTCAATGCCTGATAATCTCCTTCGAAATAGGTGCCGTTTATTTTTTCGTAATACTGTACTCCTTTGGGTGTTATCAAAGCTTTTGCCATGGTAATTCCCAAGAATCGGACACTCACTAAAATTTTCTCGTCTTTCTTGATTTTGATCTCTGCCGAAACACTTTGCGACTGCTTTTCATCTCGGTATTTAGCGCTTGATCTTATGTATAACGTGGAAAAATCACTTTTATTGTTGTAATGATTTTGAATGACTTTTGTTGAAGTCACTTCGTTGGTGTCTGCCACCACATGAGCTGTGACGGGCTTATTTTCCACAAATACAGCCTTAGATTTACACGAAACCATAAAAATCACCAACACGATATAATACCAATTCTTCATTATTTTTTCTGACTCTTTATAAGCTCATTGGCTTTTGTAAAATATTTTTCTTTCTTCTTAACATCACCCAAACCGGTGTACGCTTCTCCGAGTTGGATGTTAAAGTTGATTTCCAAAGCGACATCATCCAGCACAAAATCTATGCCCGATTCAAGAATTGTGGCTGCTTTTTTGAAATTCTTCAGTTGATTGTTGGCCAAACCGGCATAATAATAAAACTGCGGTTGTGTCGGGAACAACTGAGTCAGTTCGTCTGCTTTCTTGGCCAAAGCGTCAAACTGTTGCTTTTCGGTATAGGCCTGAAGCAATAACTGCAGTGCTTCCATATCTTCATTGGCATTTTTCAAATGCATTTCCAAATACTTCACGGCTTTGTCCCAATCGGCTTTGGCATAATAAAACTTCCCTATTTCTTTGGCAACCTGTACTTCTTTGTCATCCGCAAAATAGCCAATGGCTTTGTCTAAATCGGGTTCGTATTTCGGATTGTTTTTGGTAAAAATCAAAAACTCATTCAGCATGCGATGCTTTATCTTTTGGTCTATTTTTTTGCTTGGCAATACGATATTCATCGCTTTTACCGCATTGTCCCCGTCATTGTTGTTCAGATGAAATTTAAACAAACTCACCTGTGCCCAATCCGAAGTAGGAATCGCCAATTCCAGTTTTTTGGCAATCTCCAAGGCTTTCTCTTCCTGATTGCTTTGGGAATACAGGTAAATCAATGCAATGTAATTGGATTCGTCCTGAGGGTATTTTTTGATGCGGTCCAAAAGATTGTTCTTTTCTGCCGATTGGTACCGGGCATCTTTTAATATATCCGCTTTATACAATTCGCGTTTGCTCGTTGTACCGAATTTTTCATTCAGCTCATTAATGAGCTCCAAAGCCTTGTCATACTGCTGGGTATTCATGTACAACGAGGTCAAATCTTCCTTGTAGTCTTCTTTGAACTCCGTTAGTTTTTCTACTATGGGAATGGCTTTGTTGTAATCTTTGGTTTCGTAGCACACATCATACATGCCCACCCAGGCCCAACGGTTTTTGGGATCCATTTGGGTTACTTTTTGGAAGTTATCAAAAGCCTCTTTGTATTTTTTTTGAGCCAGGTAATTTTTGCCCAACTCAAAATACACGATCGGATTATCCGGTTCAATGGCTTTCCCTTTTTCCAAAGCCTCGATGGCCTTGTCGTAGTTCTCGATGCTTTTTTGTTTTATCGCTTCGAAGAAAATATCCTGAAATCCATCGTCCATCACCACTACATCCTTGGGCTCATCCTGAGCCAAAAGAGTATTAGGAATGAAAATCATCCCCAGTAATAAACCATACATTCCAAGCTTTTTCATTTTCTTTATTCTAAAACCGAGTAATCGCCTAAGCTGATGCTTTTAAATTCTCCGTCAAAACTGGCATGGTTACCAATCATGGCATTATCCAGTTTTGCATTTTTAATATGAACATGTGTTTGTACCAAACTGTTTTGGATTTTCGTGTTGGTCAGGTGGGTTCCTTTACCCAGGGACACATTGGGTCCTACTATAGAATTAATCAAAACCACATCTTCCCCTATGTAACACGGTGGGATAATGGTTGAGTTTTCCAAACTCACGCCATAATCAACCAAATGTTCTCCATCGTTGTGCAAAAAGTTCAACATACGGGAGTTGGTCTCTACTGTTACGTCTTTGTTACCACAATCCATCCACGCATCCACTTCACCCGGCACAAATTTCATGCCTTTTGCCATCATTTGCTTAATTCCGTCATTAATTTGGTATTCGCCTCCGTGAATGATGTTGTTGTCTAACACGTGTTGCAACTCATCTCGCAATACGGCCACATCTTTGAAATAATAGATACCGATAACGGCAAGGTCAGATACAAACGTTTTGGGTTTCTCTACCAACTCCACGATTTCATTGGCTTCATTCAAATTAATCACTCCAAAAGCCTCCGGTTGATCTACCTGTTTTACCCAAATAACACTGTCAGCCGTTTGGTCTAAATCAAAATCAGCACGGATCAAGGTATCGGCATAAGCTATCACAGCCGGGCCTGTCAGTGACTCTTTGGCACACATGATGGCATGTCCGGTACCCAATGCTTCGTTTTGATAATATATTCTGCCTTGTGAACCTAATTTTTGGGCAATGGCCAATAAATCTTCTTCTACTTTTTTACCAAAACTTTCATGAATGATAAAGGCAATCTCATCTATCTTTTGATCCAAAACTCCGGCAATATCTTCCACCAATCGGTGTACTATCGGTTTTCCCGCTATGGGAATTAACGGTTTCGGAATGGTTAACGTATGAGGGCGAAGACGCGATCCGCGACCGGCCATAGGAACTATTATTTTCATTTTTTTGTATATTACGATTTGAGTATTAAGTATTAAGATAAAAAATACTCGTTTTCTTTTTACTATTTACTGACCACTGACCACTGCCTCCTACTTCACTCCGGTACTTCCAAATCCTCCTTCCCCGCGTGAGGTTTCTGATAAGGTTGTGACCACATTCCACTCGGCACGTTCGTGTTTGGCAATGACCAATTGGGCTATTCTCTCCCCATTTTCCACCACAAAGTTTTCATGGGATAAATTTACTAAAATCACACCTATTTCCCCACGATAATCGGCATCTACCGTTCCGGGCGAATTCAATACGGTGATCCCTTTTTTGGCAGCCAGTCCGCTTCTGGGACGCACCTGTGCTTCATAGCCTATGGGCAATTCAATGAACAGGCCGGTTTTGATAATGGCTCTGTCTAATGGCTTGAGTGTTATGGGTTCCGACAGGTTGGCGCGCAAATCCATCCCGGCTGAGGCGATGGTTTCGTAATTGGGCAACTCGTGTTGTGATGTATTGATGATATTGATTATCATGATTTTCGTTTTATAATTCTGAGTAAGGTTTCTTTTTCGCTGTGGTAAATGAAATACAAAAAGAGCGCTAACAATACCACTTTGATATAATAATTTTCACGAACGTACGGGATGTAAAACGACACGGCCGAAAACACTATGGTAAGCCCCAGGTAACTGAATATCCGGTTAAAATCATACGGAATCGGGTATTGTTGTTGTCCCATTTTATAGGATATCACCATCATACTGCCATAGGCCGCAATGGTGGCAATGGCTGAACCATAATAACTCATCGTTGGAATCAAAAGCCAATTGAGCACCAAGGTCACCGCGGCACCCACCAAGGAAATGTAGGCTCCTATTTTGGTTTTATCAATCAATTTGTACCAAACCGACAGGTTGGTGTAAATCCCCAGGAAAAAATTAGCCAAAACAATCAGGGGCACCACTTTTATAGCATCCCAATAGACGGCCTTAGGTACCAAAGGCACTTTTAGTAAATCGATGAATGCAATCACAAAAAGACAGATAAACGAACCGAATATCACAAAATACTTGGTGATGGTGGCATAGGTTTGCGGCGCATTTTCGTTGCTGGCATGACTAAAGAAGAACGGTTCGATACCCAAGGTATACGCCGTTCGGAAGAGTACCATAAACATCCCGATTTTATAACAGGCCGAGTACGCTCCAATATCCGAGAGGGGTACATGCATCCAGTCCAACAGGATTTTGTCAAAATGTTCGTTGATGGCAAAAGCAATCCCGGCAAATAAAATAGGCAGACCGTACTGCATCATCTTTTTCCAAAGCGCTTTGTCGAAGTGCCATGTAATACCGGTATAGTTAGGAACCAGCACCAAGAGTGTGGCCAAACTGGCTACTAAATTGGAAATGAAAATATAGCCAATCTGATAGTTTTCGAAGTAGATGGTTTTGAAAAACCCGTCGGGATTTTGGGTGGCCAGCTTGGGCAGAAAAGCCAAAAAGAAGACGTTCAGCAACAAGTTGACCGTAACATTCCCCATCTTAATGACCGAGTATTTTATGGGCTTTCTCTCGGCCCGCAGTTTGGAAAACGGAATGACCGCCAAGGCGTCTAACGTTAATATCCAAATGGTATAGGTGATGTATTCTACACTGATGTCTGCCCAATCCCCTAATGTTCTTCGGAACAGCAATGCCAGTCCCAGAAAACCTAAAGACGACCAAAACAAAGAGATGGTGGCGGTAGAGATGACATTCTTTTTATTGTCTTCCGCATTGTAAAACCGAAAGAAAGCGGTTTCCATACCGTAGGACAGTACCACATTGAAGAAAACCAAATAGGAAAAGATAACCGATACCTGTCCCATTTCGGCTTTATCCTGCAGGTAGTACACGAACAACGGGTTCAGAATAAAACTGATGATTCGGGGAAACACCGTCGCCAGTCCGTAAATGAGGGTTTGCTTAAAAAGATTTTTATAAAGGCTCAATGAGAGTTTGTTTAAGGTATTGAACAAAAATAGCCATTATATTCATTCCAAAAAAAAAGAGCCCACAAATGTTCGCGCTTTTATGAAATTATTTGGATTCCCCACAGGCTTTCAAAGTGGGTTACTGTATCCAAAATCAAATACAATACGGTGGACAAAAAAATCATAGTGCATGATTGTTTTAAAGATGCACGATAATCAAGAACAACATGCTGCATTATTTTCTTCTCCACCAGTATTGCTGAACAAAAAAAACATCGTGCATCTTTTTTTTCTCCACTAATACTAGAAACCATTTTGTCCACCAATAGTGGTTGGCAGTTTCTCCACCAGTATTGGAACTCAAATAAGGGCGCTGACTTCCTCCAGAGCCGGAAGAAAGGGGTACAAGTGCCCGGCGGAACCGTTGGGCTTATTAGGCCAAAAAAAAGAGCGAAACAAGTTCGCTCTTTTTATCAACAGTTGAATTATATAATTATCCATTCAAAGCCTCGGCTCCTCCAACGATCTCTAAGATTTCGTTAGTAATGGCCGCTTGACGGGCTTTGTTGTATGTTAATTTCAATTGGTTTCTCAACTCCGTAGCATTGTCGGTTGCTTTGTGCATGGCCGTCATACGCGCACCGTGTTCGGCAGCAAATGAATCACGGATTGATTTGTACAATTGGGTTTTTAATGACTTCGGAATCAAAGTCATTACAATTTCTTCTTTTGACGGTTCAAAAATGTAATCCCCACCTGAAGTTGCTTCATCTGAAGCTACCGGTGCTAATGGCAAAAACTGTTCTGAGATGACAATTTGAGTCGCTGCATTTTTAAACTGGTTGTACACGATTTCGATTTTGTCGTATTCACCTGAAACAAATTTCTCGGTCAATTCGTCCGCAATCTCAGCCACACTTTCAAAAGACAGGTTGTCAAAAATTTCGTTTCTGTTGGCTACCACCGTATTGGTTTTACGCAATACATCTTGTCCTTTTTTACCAATGGCAAAAATATCCACTTGTTTTCCAGCATAGCCATCAGCCAATTCTTTGGCTTGTTTGATTACGTTTGTATTAAAGGCACCTGCCAAACCTCTGTTGGAAGTAATGGCGACGATTAACACCTTATTGATCTCGCGTTGCGTAGTATACTGTCCGCCGGCATCACCGTCAAGAGTAGCACTCACGTTTTGCAATAATTCCGTTAATTTTTCGGCATAAGGGCGCATGGCTGTGATGGCATCTTGTGCCTTTTTCAACTTTGCAGCAGATACCATTTTCATCGCCGAGGTGATTTGCATCGTAGATGAAACGGAACTGATTCTGTTACGGATTTCCTTTAAGTTTGCCATAGTTAATTTGAAAATTATCCGATTTGAAAATTTGAAAATGGTTTGTCATTCTCAAATTCTCAAATCTTCAAATTGTTTGATTAGTTATATTTCGCTGAAATTTCTTTAGCTGCTTTTTCTAAAACGTCAGTAATGTTATCATCTAACTTACCGGCTTTTAAAGCATTCAAAGTATCTCTGTGTTCGTTGTTCAAGTACTCGATATAATCTTTTTCGAATTCTTTTACTTTATTTACAGGAACGTTTCTCAACAAGTTTTTAGAACCGGCATAGATAATCGCTACCTGATCTTCTACTGTAAACGGATCGTTTACTGCTTGTTTCAAAATTTCTACGTTACGTTTTCCTTTTTCGATTACGTTCAAGGTAGCCGCATCCAAGTCAGAACCGAATTTAGCAAACGCTTCCAATTCACGGAACTGCGCCTGATCTAATTTTAAGGTACCTGATACTTTTTTCATCGATTTGATCTGAGCGTTACCTCCAACACGCGATACCGAGATACCTACGTTAATCGCCGGACGTACCCCTGAGTTGAACAAGTCAGACTCCAAGAAAATCTGTCCGTCAGTAATCGAGATTACGTTGGTTGGGATATACGCAGATACGTCACCCGCTTGTGTTTCAATGATTGGTAAAGCGGTTAATGAACCTCCTCCTTTTACGATTGGACGTAATGATTCCGGTAAGTCGTTCATGTTTTTCGCGATATCGTCATCGGCAATCACTTTACACGCTCTTTCTAATAAACGAGAGTGTAAGTAGAATACGTCTCCAGGGTAAGCCTCACGTCCCGGTGGTCTTCTTAACAACAAAGACACCTCACGGTAAGCCACCGCTTGTTTTGACAAATCATCATAAATGATCAAAGCCGGACGACCTGAGTCACGGAAATACTCTCCGATAGCAGCACCTGCCATTGGAGCATATACCTGCATTGGAGCAGGGTCAGAAGCGTTAGCCGCAACGATTACCGTATACGCCATAGCGCCTTTTTCTTCTAAGGTTTTAGCAATACCCGCAACAGTTGATGCTTTTTGCCCAACAGCTACGTAGATACAGAATACCGGTTGACCGGCATCGTAGAATTCTTTTTGGTTCAAGATGGTATCGATACACACGGTAGTTTTACCTGTCTGACGGTCACCAATTACCAACTCACGTTGTCCTCTACCTACCGGAATCATCGCGTCAATTGACTTGATACCTGTTTGTAATGGCTCGGTTACCGGCTGACGGAAGATAACTCCCGGCGCTTTTCTTTCCAATGGCATTTCGTATAAATCGCCACTGATAGGTCCTTTACCGTCAATTGGCTCTCCCAAAGTATTCACCACACGACCTACAATTCCTTCTCCTACTTTCAAAGAAGCGATACGTTGTGTTCTTTTTACGGTTGAACCTTCTTTGATTCCGGTAGATGGTCCTAAAAGTACCACACCCACATTGTCTTCTTCCAAGTTCAATACGATCGCTTCCAATCCGTTGTCGAATTGTACTAACTCACCGTATTGTGCATTCGATAACCCGTATACACGAGCGATACCGTCACCCACTTGAAGAACCGTTCCTACTTCCTCTAAGGTAGCTCCCGATTGGAATCCTTCTACTTGTTTCTTTAATATTGCTGAAATTTCAGCAGCTTTAATTTCTGCCATTGTTTGTATATTTAATGGTAATTAATTACTAAATTCTCTTTTTAATTCCTGCAGTCTGTTGGCTACAGAAGCATTGTATTGTTTGTCACCAATTCTCAGAATAAATCCTCCGATGATGGCCGGATCCACGATATTCTTGATGGTTATTTTTTTATCTGAAATCGTAGCAACTTTGGCCAATACTTTTGCTTCTAAATCAGCATCCATAGGAATGGCAGTAGTTACTGTAGCTGTTTCCACACCGTTCATTTGGTCAAATAACACATTGAACTGTGCCGCAACAGCAGGCAGGATTTCAAATCTTTTGTTTTCCTGAAGCAATCGGAATAGCGATTGTGTCTCGGTTTGCACAGATGCAAAAACTTCAGTCAGCGCATTCATCTTCAAATCTGAAGCGATGATAGGGCTTGACAAAAATTCATGTAAATCAGCACTGGAAGACACCGCTGAAACGATAGATTTCATATCCTCGTTCACCTGATTGGCTTTTCCGCTGGCCACCGCAGTTTCTAAAATGGCTTTCGCGTATCTAATCGCAGCTCTTGACATACCGATTAATTTAATTTTACGTCACCTAACATTTTCTCTACCAATTTGGTTTGAGCTTCTTTGTTAGATAATTCGTCTTTTAATAATTTTTCTGCGATGTCTAATGACAAGGTTGAAACCTGTGCTTTCAATTCAGCTAAGGCTGCATTTTTCTCGCTTTCGATAGAAGCTTTGGCTTGCTCTATCATTTTCTGACCGGCAACTTGTGCTTCCGTTTTCGCATCGTTGATCATTTTATCTTTGATTTCACGAGCTTCTTTCATCATACTGTCGCGCTCTAAACGGGCATCAGCTAATAATTTCTCATTATCTGATTTCAAGTTTTGCATTTCTTTCTTAGCGTTTTCAGCTGATTGCAATGCATTTTTAATTCCTTCTTCTCTTTCATTTACTGCGTCAAGAATAGGTTTCCATGCAAATTTTTTCAAAAGGAAAATAAGTCCAAGGAACAATACTGTTTGCATGATGAACAAACCTAAAGAAAACTGTCCAAATAATTCTTCCATTATATTATGTCTTAAATTTTAATGATGTTTAATAGTGAAACAAAAGCTACAACCAACCGTTATAGCTTTTGTTTGTTTTTTTAGTTTACTGCGAATAAAGCAGCGAAACCAATACCTTCAATAAGTGCAGCTGCAATAAGCATAGCTGTTTGGATTTTACCAGTAGCTTCTGGTTGACGAGCAATAGCGTCCATTGCTGAACCACCAATTCTACCAATACCAATACCAGCTCCGATTACTACTAATCCTGCTCCAACAATTTTAGGAATTTCCATAATGTATATATTAATTAATTAAACATTCAATTGATTAATGATGAGCTCCTTCGTGGTGCTCTTCATGGTGATGCTCTTCTACTGCTGCTCCAAAATAAAGCGCAGCCAACATCGTGAAAATATACGCCTGTAATAAGGCTACTAAGATTTCCAATAATGACAATACAAAAGCCAGGAAGAACGATAACGGACTTCCGATAGGACTGTTAAATGTGTACATCAAGGCGATCAAACTCATCAATACGATGTGTCCTGCCACCATATTCGCGTACAAACGAATCATTAACGAGAAAGGCTTGATGATAGTTCCCAATAACTCAATAGGAGCCAAAATAAACTTCATTGGAACCGGCACCCCCGGCATCCAGAAGATGTGTCCCCAATAATCTTTCTTAGCTGTAAATGTGGTAATCAAATACGTGATAACCGCCAAAGAAGCCGTAACCGCAAGGTTTCCTGTGATGTTTACTCCCAGTGGTGTTAATCCGAACATATTCAAAAACCAGATAAAGAAGAATATGGTCAATAAAAAGCTCATGTATTTTTTGTAGTGCTTCTCTCCAATGTTTGGAATAGCAATATCATCTCTGATGTAAAGCACGATAGGCTCAAAGAATCTTCCGGCACCTGTAGCAATCGATCCGTTTTTCTGGTACGATTTACCCAAACCTCTGAACAAGAAGAACATCATTACGCCAACGATCATAATCATCAGGATGTTTTTGGTAATTGAAAAGTCCAATGGTTTTACGTTGGTTACATGTCCTTTGGCATCTTCGGTAAAATTACCTTCCGCATCCGTTCTGTAGACCAAACCATTGTGGTGGTTTATTTTGTAGTAGTTTCCGTTTGATTCAGCTACTCCTTCGCCATGTTCAAATTTTGAAGAAGAAAAAATATGAAGTCCGTTGTCATATAAAATAACCGGTAACGGAAAACCAAAATGTTTTTCTCCCTCCTTGCCGTAAGCAAAAAGCGTGAAGTCGTGCGAATCCATCAAGTGATGCTTGATGTGTGCCTTTCTTTCTAAATCTGCTTTTTGTTCTTCAGTTAAATTAGCGTTTTCAGCTTCATGTGATTTTGATTCGTTGTGTTGTGCATGGTCAACCGATTCAACAGGAGCCGGTGGAGTTGTCGCAGCAGCAGTAGAATCCTTATCGGTATTTGCTGAACTAATTAATGGTAGAAACGCCACCAAAGCGGCTATAATGAAATGGAGTGGTTTTTTTGAAATCACCATAACGGATAATTAACTTAAATTAACTTTTTTCAAATTTGGTGCAAAAGTACAATATTAATTAATATTAAAAAGTAATACTTTTAATTTTTTTGAGGGAATTGCCAAATTCAAAACGTTTTATTGCTTATTGTTTAAAATTCTGATGGTTACAACCGTTTCTATTGTCAAAAAGTAAATAAAAACGATGAAGAAATTTATTTTCTCTGTCGGTGTTTTGGGCAGGTTTGTTTCCAATATCGGCAGCAACAAAACATAAGCCACCGCCATCTTAATAAAAGTCAGCAATAAATAGGTAAAACCAACATTGTCAATACTCTTTTCTTTTACCAACATGAGTATGAAAACAATAACGATGGCAAATACCGCAAAGAAGGTATACAGATAACCCACCGTATATATGAAATCGCGCTCAAAAACCTGAGGAACTAAAAAATGAAAAAGGGTTTGATGCACTGCAAATCCGAGTACAGCTGCCAATACTACCCATAAAAGAGAACGGAATTTTTTCAGACTCATTGGTCGTCTTTATTAATGTCTTTCAACTGACGGTTGAGATTGTAAAAGGATAGTGCCACACCCAGCAGCGTTAAAATCTTTACGTAAATCGTATGCGGATTGGGATATTTTTGATCAAGCCACTGCCCCAGATAAGCAAACAAAAAAACAATAACCCCCATTTGGATGGGAATATTGATGAGCGCCAACCACTTATTACGCTGTTTTTTCTTCTGAGGAGGGTTCATTGGCAGGCATGTTTTTTACATGTGGTTTCATAATACAGGAAGCACTGAATTCCGCTCCCGGCTCTACAGAAAGTTTACCACAAACGACTTCGCCTTTGATGTGTGATTTTGACTTTACATTTAAGATTTCCTGTACTTGGATTTTACCTTCAAAAACCCCTTCGATATCGGCATTTTTACAAATGATATCGCCTTTTACACTGCCGGCCGGTCCAATCACAATCTTTCCTTTGGATTGAAAATTTCCAACTAAATGACCGTCTAAACGAAAATCAGCCGGAGAATTAATGTCGCCGGTAATGGTGGTTCCTTCCACAATTCTGTTGGTTTTACCCAACAAGTCAGTATATGATTTCGGACTTTTTTCAAACATGATTTATCCTTTTTTATCCGGTTTTCCCATTTGCGGTGCCGGTGGTAATCCCATTCCTCTTTGGTCTCCTTTAGGAGAAGCAGGCATACCGGGCGCTCCTTTTGTGTCCCCTGCCGCTTTAGAACCTTGTGCCGGTTGCTCTTCTGCGTCTTCTCCTTCAGTAGTATTTTCCGAAGTGGCGGCGGCCGCTTTTTTAGGTTGTTTTGCGTCAGCCGGCTTTTCATAAGTGCCATCCCAATTGGGTTGGGTTGGGTTGTCTGCTAAATTTCCGGCTAAGAAATCACCTAAATTCTTTTTAATCTGAACTATCGTATAATTCTCCGCCGTCATAATGATTGGCGTATCCTGAACTTTGTATTCTTTAAAATCTTTCAATACCGAAGTAATACTTTGCGCCAAGTTTTCGGAAGTAACACCATGAATCACCACAAAATTATCTTCTCTCGTATAGATGTCATAAGACAATGACAATCGTTTTAAGTCACGATCCGCAAGGAACTTTTTAATTTTCTCTACTAATACTTTGGTGTTCTTGTCTTCAAAATCTTTGGTTTGGTATAAAATTTTCCAATTTTTCGAATCGGCTTTTGACAATTGCAAGGCCTGTAGTTTTGGTACATCTACGGTTAACATTTGTTGCGCCTGCTTCCCTTCTTCCGTATTCGGATAGGTGAGTGACACGTAATTAAGCCCTTTGGCAAACGCTTCCAATCCGTCTAATTTGGCTTCTATCTTTGCCTTCAGCAATTCAAACTTCGGAATGATTTCTTCTCCCGTGAAGCGATCAATTGCTTTCTCGGTTGCGGCCAAGACGGTTTTGTATTCTCCGTTTTGGTATTGTTTGTAAATGTTTTGATACGTTGCATTAGGAGAGTCCGCATCTTCAGTTGCTTCGCTCGATGGGTTCCTTAAAATCTCAGCATATCTTGAATCCGGATATTTGGCAATGATTTCAGCCTTCATGGCTTCTGCCTTTTCCTTATTGTCTAAGATTTCGTAAAGTTTATACAAATTGTACATGGACGGCAACACCAATCTTTCTTCGGGTTTGTTTTGCAACAGTCGCTCTAACTTCTCAACCGCCAATTTGTTTTCTTTGAATTTCTCCTTATAGATAAGCCCCAATTGGTAATACGCAAAGTTTCTTTCTTTTGACAAACTATCAATCACTTTTCCTGATGTTGGTAATTGGCTAATGTAAAACTCAGGAGTGAATCTTTCTTCAACCGCATTTTCCTCTCCTTTGTCTCCTTTTTTAACCGGTTCTTTTTCGTCGCTTACCACTTCATTTTCTGTGTCTTCTTTTACTTCTTTATCGCCCTTATTGGCAGAAGAACGCCAATTGTCACTAAGTGTCTTTTTGCCCCATACTTTGGTAAACTCTTTCTTTCCGTAGGCTACCGTAGCGGCATTGTAGAAATAAAAACTACTGGTTCCGTTTGAAGAAGCAATATCCGGCACTTTCATTTGTGGCATAGCATCCTTTTGACTCAATGGATTTTTAAAATCAGCACCGCCCTTTTCTTCATTTCTGTCTTTATTTTTCTGAATCTGTGCTGCTTTATCTGCAACTTTTTTGGCAGTCGCTTCTTTCTTCTTTAGGTCTTCTATGAATTTTTGAAAATAGGCTGTTTTGCCTTCTCCCGTCATTTTGTATAACGAAATAATACTGTCATTCCGTTGTGCTATCCCCTCGTATTTGATGACATCTTCCAGATTTTCTCTTTTCTTTTTAATCAAATTAAACTCTCGGGTTCTCGGTTTTAATTGTACCAAAGTACTGTCATAGTATTTCCCGGCAGTTACATACTTGGCCGAATTGAAATAAATGGCCGCCAAGTTTCTGTAATTTGATGCTATCAAATACGAATCCTGTGATTTCTTTTTCAGCGAAGCGTTGTAGTATTTTTTGGCCTGTCCATAATTTTTGTTGTGATCGTAATACAATCCCAATTGGTGGTTCAACACATCCAAATACGGTCGGTTTTCACGGTCTTCCAATAGGTCTTTCCATTTTTTAAGAAAGGCAATACTGTCTCCTTTTTCATAATCAAACTGACTCGCCTGACGGGCATGCGCATGAATGACGTACTGGCGTGCCGCTTTTCGGTGCATGTCAATCACCGATTGATAGGTGGCATAAGCGCTGTCTTTGTATCCCATCTCTTCATACAACTGGGCCAGAATAAATCGGTAACGCGCTTTTTCCTCATCCGACTTGGTGAAATTAGTCGCGATTTTTATTTTAGCAATGGCGCTGTCTTTTTCTTCTAAGTTCAAATAAGCTTGTGCCAGGGTGGCATTCGCATCAGCAAATATTTGGTCTTTGAATTTGATTTCGCTAAGCAGTTTTCTGAGGTTGTTTACCGCCAAAGCGTCGTTCTCCAAACGCATGTTGGTTTTCTCTCTCCAAATCTTTACTTCGTAAATTTTATTGCTGTTGGGGTATTTGTATAAAACATAATTGAAGGCTTCCAAAGCGGGAACAAAGCGTTGGTCATAATAACGCGCTTTTCCCAACATTAAATGGGCTTCATCCATCTGCGGGTTTTTTTCTGAACCCTGAATATTCATGGAGTGTTTTTGAATGGCTTTGGTGGCTTTGGTCTCCGCGCGCTCAAAATTGGCATTTTTAGCAGCTCCGGGAGTCATCTGATCTTCCTTGATTTGCATTCGTTCCACCGGAAGACGTTCCCAAAAATTATCTTTATTCAAGGCAACAACTTCCTGAACCCCCTTGTCTAAAGCGATACCACCATTATACAAAATATTGTACTTGGTGCTGAGGGCGTGGGTGTTTCGGGAAAGAAAGGTGTTTCTTTTGGTAGAACAGGCTATCAAAAAAACGAATAATCCCGAGAAAATAATATATTTAATGGTACTGGTTTTCAAAGCAAAACGTTTTTATTATAACGTGAAATTGTTACAATTAGTATAACTAACTGGTAAAAATACGTTTCTTTTTGAAATGGCAAAAAATTAGACTGCAAAAAATGCTTCTAATTCCTTCAGGGTTTCCGGAGAAGTCTGTATGTCTTTCACCACCTCTCCCAAATGCAAGGCTACAATTCGATCGCACACCTCAACCGTATGCACCAAATCATGGCTTGAAACTAAGATGGTAACCTCCGGATTTTCGGCCAATTCTTTGATGATTTTCTTTAAGCGGTTTACCGTTGTCGGGTCTAAGTTGGCAAAAGGCTCATCCAAAATCACAACTTCCGGATTCCCTATTAAAGCGGCAATAATGCCCACTTTCTTCATATTCCCTTTAGACAAATCTCTTAAGTACTTTTTGCTGTTCAGAATTTCACCATTGAAAAACTCTTCGTGTTTGGCCAATAAAGCATCCACATCGGCCTTGTTTTGTCCGCGCAAATCCCCAATGAAATAAAAATATTCTTCGGCTGTTAAATAGCCTATCAAAAAGCTCTCATCAATAAAAGCTGCGGTGAACGGTTTCCAGGCTTCACTGCTGTCGACCTGAATTTCATTGTTCTTGATATAACCGGTTGACGGTTGGATTAAGTCCAACAACAAACTGAAAAAAGTGGTCTTTCCGGCTCCGTTATTCCCCACCAAGCCGAAGCTTTGTCCTTTAGGAATTTCAAGGTTGGTAATGTTTAAAACGCGAATTCCGTTCGTATAGGTTTTAGATAAATTGGTTACTTGTATCATCTGGCAGTTGGTATTTTTAAATTTAATTTTTTTGTTTGTAAGCCGCAATGGTGGCGTATTTTTCATTCTTGTAAATCTTCTCAATCAGAGAGAACACTTTATCTTTAAATGCAAATCCTAAAACGCCGGCTAAAGCCACCATCAGACAGCCAATTTCAGGACTGAAAATAAAATAGCCCAATGCGTAAAGCAACATCGGAACCAAAATTTTAGGCACGGCAATGAGTAGATTTTTAAAACTGAAGGCCTGTTTTTGACCAAAGGCTTTGGAAGCAGTCAAATCAATAGCGGTTTTATTGTAAGCCCCTCCAAGCAACACCAAATGGGAGTTTACCCCAATGTTGTAAATGGCTCCGACGACAATCAGCAAATACACTTTCCAGCCAAAATACAAATAGAACGAAGCTATTAAAGTAGAGACAACAGTAGCAATAACCATCAGCCACCATTTAGAACTCAAATATTGGCGGTAGCTGATATTTTGGCTCATCATCAACTGATAATAAGCGCTGTCCCAACTCGGTACAAACTGTCCGAAATTCAATAAAAACCCTCCGGAGACAAAAATCCCTCCAAAAACCTGCATGGCCGGCGTATTATAAACCTCGATAATGTTCGTGAAGAAAAACAACCCGTAAAAAATGAAAACAATACTGGCAATAAGGGTCCCTCTGGGGCGTTTGTTTCTCTTGATGAGCCTGATGTCGTTTTTGAGAAAAGTACCCAAGGTCCCAAACTGGTTCAACCAAGTCAGGTTTTCGGTTTTAGCCTCCTGACTTTTTTTGGCCAAGCCGGTATCGAGATTCAGATTGTTTTTAAAATAACGGAATGTGGCATAATATAAAACAGCGGCCACAATCACCGCAATCAGGAACCCGTAAACGGTACTATACAGCAGTTGGAAAAAAGGTTGGGTATAAACGGTAACATCAAAATACTGGTAATATTGGGCAACGCCTAACCCTACTACCACTAGCAATAACGGATAAAAAACACTGTTTTTATTATTGATTAATACCGTGGTAAAATTGTTGACATATATCAGTGCCCAAATACCCAAAAGCCATAATATTGCTTGAAATCCGTACCCGTTTAACAACAGCACCACCGTAAACGGAATAAAGAAAAAAGCGTGAATCACGTTGAAAAACGAAATAACAGATTTCCCTAAAGTGTAGTGCACTATGGTGTCTCTCTTGATGGGTAAGGTCAACAAAGGCTTGATATTGGTCACCGGCATTTGCTGAAAGAAGTACCGAATCACCAAATCACCAACCAAATAATAAATCAAAAATTTATTGAGTGTTGCCAACGGATCTAAATGATAATCTTCCTTGATTAAAAAAAAGAGGGCGATTCCCATAACGGTAAAAATAGCTATGAAATAAAGCGCCATCAGCCCCATCAGGATTTTGAGTACCAAATTGGTGGCAAAGGAAGCCGAACGGAAAAAGGATTTCCACTCAAGCCAAATAAAATGTTTGAACATAGTTTTTGGTTTAGGTTCTGAAATTAGTTTCTAAATTTAGGAAAAAGTTACTGTTTTTGTAACAATTCGTATTCGGGGTACGTTTCTCTGAGATATTGGTCGGCTTTGGCCGGAATGAGCACCATGGTGATGTAAATGGTAATTCCCAATACCACAAACAGGAAACTGAAGAACAACAGCAACCCATTAGAGAAATGGTTTCCGTTGAGATGCAAAGCAAACTGCACCGGTATGTTCATAGCCCCTGCCAAACTGCTGTACCCAAAGATGATTTCGCGTAACAACCATTTCTTTTCGGTTTTCTGATTCCGTTTTTTGTTTTGCCGATTCAAGACCAACAAGCAAGCAAGAAAGGACATGATAAGCACAAAGAAAGAAACTTGGAGTATGTTGTTTTCCTGATCAAAATCGCGCTGTAAAGCAACAAGTATCCAATATACAATACCTGTAGCGGCCAGCGTACCTATTATTTTCGGAATGCTGAAAAAGGTTTTGAGGTGTTGCAATACCAGTTTGTTGTATTTGGTGTTGAGGGCTCCCCTGCGTTTGTCTACCACTTCCATAAAGCCAAAAACACCAAACTTCTTGAACTCCCTTTGCAAGGCTTCCTCAAAGGTTAACTTGGGATTTTGCTGCCATTGTTCTTCTATAGCGTTCGCCAAATGGTCGACCAACTCGGTTTGCAGGTCATAATATTCCACATAATGCTGGCGGGTAAAAGCATAAAGCTTTTCGATTTGTTCGGCGGTTAGTGTCATTTCCATCAAATGTAATTAAAGTGGTGTTTGTTGAACTTTACAATTTCTAAAATGAAGAATAAAATATATCCGAAAATCAGGTAGGTGAACACAGTCATCGTAACTCCAGAAACATGATCTTTTCCGTAAATAGGCAAAAAGAAGATTTGGGCATAATAAATCACGGCCAATATCATTCCCGTTTTTTCAATCGTATAAAACCTCTTTTTCAGGTAAATGTAAAAGTAGCCCAACTGAAAAAGGCTCAAGGTCATGATCGAAACAAAAATTAAATGGTTAAACGTAAAATGAGGTGAAAAGAATTGATTGGCATCAACGCTTACAAAAAAGAACCCCAATAACGCCGCCAACACTACCATATAAGGCCGAATCAGAAACAAAAGAAACTGTTTCAGCACCGGCCAAGAAAACGACCAGCGCCTTTTATTGTTTTTCATAATCTCCCGCTTGTGGATGGCCATATAACTTTTGAAAGCATCATAAAAAGTAAGGTTGAAGGTAGTCATGCGCTGTTCTACCGCTGACGCAATATGGTCGAGCATTTCCTGGCGGATGTCTACATACACCACATCATTATTGACCAAATAAGTGTCGATGAATTTTATTTCTTCTTGGCTTAGTTTCATAGTGTATTTTAGATGAGTTGGTATTTTTTAATAACTCGTAAATGTTCAGCTACCAATCTTAAATTGATCAGGGTATAGAAAAAAAACCAGCTGAAAAGAAAGTTCGTTAACAAGGTCAAGCCAGTGGTGCCATCATAAAAATACAACTTCATCACGCCCGCGCTAATCATCAGTGGCTGAAAAAAAGCCAGCACGCTTCTGCGTTTGAATAAACGGCTGTAAATGGTTTTGACGTTGACCAGCCAAACTATAGCCAATCCAAGAATAGTGGCGCCAACAGTGGCTGCAAAAAGGTATTTGGCCACAACATCAGCGTTATTTAAAACCACTACTTCATGCCGGTAATTAAAAAAAACAGTAGCGACTACCGCCCAAATAACTGCGAAACCACAAATCCAAGCCATCTGCCGTTGGGAATAAGCCACCCACTGATTCACCACTATTTTGGGGCCTTCAATAAAATTCCCAAGCCAAAAGAAATTGGAAGCCGGTTGCAACATGGGTTTCCATTGTTCAAATACGGTGTGCAATGCGGTGTTGAAATCAACCTTTCTATTTTCCATTTCAGCTTCGATGGCGCTGGCGATGTGATCAGTCAATTCGAGCTTGATATCTTCATAAACCAGCTTGTTCAATTCAAGGGTTTCTTTAATCACATGGATTTCGGTTGGGCTTAAGGTCATATCAAATCAGGTTTAGGTTGTACCAAATTTTGCATGTTTCGGATAAAATCTTCAAGTTCTGTCAGCCGGTTTACGGTTTCGGCCGTCCCCTTTTCGGTCAGTTTGTAATATTTGCGCAGGCGGTTGTCTACTTGAGTGACTTCAACTTCCAAAACGCCTTCGGCTTCCAATTTGTGTAACGCCGGATACAAAGCGCCTTCGGTAATTTTGAGCTCTCCTTTGGTAATTTCTTTTACCTTCTGGGTGATTTCATACCCATACATTCGTCCGTTTTCTTCCAAAAGCTTCATCACTATGGTGGTTAGACTTCCTTTGTACAATTGTGAATTTTTCATCGCATCATCCTTTTAAGTGAAACAAATATACATAAGTTTTTTATATACATAGAATTCTTAGGTATATTTTTTGCCCTTTACTTAAAATCAACTGAAAGAAAAACAAATTTCAGTACCGTTTAATCCGTATTGACTCTATAGTGAGTCTATGGTGAGTCTATGATCACTCTATGAAAAGCGGTTGTTTTTACAGAGTCATTACAGTAGGGTATTATTTTTACAACACAGCGAATATGAAGCAAGCGGCCGGCATTCCTTTCCAAAAGGAAAATCAGCTGCTTTGAGAACCTCAATCCTAAAGTTGGTGTATAGCTCCCCGATAAAGCATTCATTTAAATTTCATCAAACGTTTTGGGTTTAGTAACTTTGTAAAAAATTAAAATTCATGTCAGCCTTTTATAAATTACAAATCAAAGAAGTAAAGCACGAAACTCCCAATGCGGTTTCAGTAGCTTTTGCGATTCCTACCGAATTGAAATCGGTATACCAATTCACTGCCGGACAATACGTAAACTTAAAACTAACCTTGGACGGAGAAGAAATTCGTCGTGCCTATTCAGTTTGTTCTTCGCCCAACAGCGGAGAGTTGCGCATTGCGATTAAATCCGTGAAAAGTGGTCATTTTTCCAAATTTGCCAATGAGAATTTAAAAGCCGGAGATATTCTGGAAGTGAGCCAACCCGAAGGAAGATTTACGTTTGAACCTTCGTTTTCCAATCTGAAAAACTATGCCGCATTTGTGGCAGGGAGCGGCATTACACCGGTGATGTCCATCTTAAAATCGGTATTGGAAAATGAACCCAAAAGCACTTTTGTGCTGGTATACGGCAACAAATCACCCGAAGAAACCATTTTTCACCATGAGTTGCACGACTTACAACTAAAATATGTCGGGCGCTTTTTTGTGCATTATGTATTCAGCCAAAGCCGTGTTGAAGGGGAGCATTTTGGTCGTATCGACAAATCGATTGTGAATTTTGTATTGAACAACAAACACAAGGAAAAAGAGTTTGATAAGTTTTATTTGTGCGGTCCCGAAGACATGATTAACGGGGTAACTAAAGTATTGAAAGAACACAATATCGCCGATAAAAACATCAAGTTCGAATTGTTTTCTACTTCAACCACTCCGGGAAATGAGGCAGCCGCGTCACATACCGGACACACCAAAATCACGGTACTGGTGGATGGTGATGAGGCTACCTTTGAAATGTCACAAAAACAAACACTGTTGGAAGCGGCTTTAAAACAAGGTATTGATGCCCCTTACTCTTGTCAGGGCGGTATCTGCAGTTCTTGTTTGGCGCGCATTACAAGCGGTTCGGCCGAAATGAAAAAGAATTCGATTTTAACTGATGGTGAAATTGCCGAAGGATTAATCTTGACCTGCCAGGCACATCCGACTTCTGCAGAGATTTATGTGGATTACGACGATGTGTAAGCTGTACTTTTAAAGAGCAATAAATTCCAATTTTGTTTAGGCAAGGTTGGAATTTATTTTTTGGATGACGGTCTCAGGCGCAATGCTCCGCATCACATCTTCATAACCTGCCACTTTTTTATTGCCATACACCGAAGTTGGCAACAGCGGATATTTTTCCCGGTCGGAAACCAAACAATTCTCTATGGGCTGATTGAAAGGTTTAAAGCCTGCGTATGGATGTGTAGCCCCCCAAAGCGTCACCACTTTTACACCCAGCATGGCCGCAATATGGGCATTCCCGCTGTCCATGGAAAGCATCACATCAAGGTTGGAAATCAAATCTAATTCTTGTTTGAAAGTAAGTTTTCCGGCGACAACAATAACATGCTGCTTTGCTTGGGACAAATGATTTAGTTTTTCGGTTTCTTCTTTTCCACCGCCAAAAAGGAAAATCGTATGATGGGCTTTTGAAGCCAAATCGTCGATTACTTTTTGCATTAAATCAAGTGGGTACACTTTGCTGTCGTATTGCGCAAAGGGTGCGATGCCAATCCATGTATCGTTTCCTTTTTCACCAGAAATGCGAAGAACATCCGGAACCAATTTGGCTTTTTCGGGAAAAACAGGATTGGTGACATCAACAAAAAAACCAAGACTTTTGAAGGTGTCCACATGTCGGTCCGTCATTGGTTTTACGGGCTCAAAAATTTTGTTTTCGGCACGGGTAAGCACTTTCTTTTCGGCCCTGCCTTTGTCGGTGTACGCAATCTTCTTTCCACTTAAGGCAAATAAATTTCGCAGCACAATGGAGCGCAACACATTGTGCAAATCGGCCACAGCATCAATATGGAGTTGCCGCAAATCAGCATACAGTTTAAACAACCCCATGGTGCCTTTGTGTCTTCCTTTGACATCCACAGCAAAGAAATGCACATTGGGAATATCGTCGAAAAAAGGCTTAAAAAAAGGTCTTGATACTACTGTGATTTTGACGCCGTGATTTTGTTGTACCAACGCTCGGATAACAGGAACCGTCATGGCGACGTCGCCCATGGCTGACAATCGAATGACGGCTATATGTTGGATTTTGTTTGACAAAAGATTGTCGGGAATTACTTTTTGTTTTGGTACAATACCGGATTCAAATCGTCGTCGTTGTACATCTTCATTTGCTTGTACACTTTCATGAACTTATCTCCGTTTTCAATGTCGGTCAACAAATCATTGATGGAAATAAACATGTCACTTTTTTGGTCTAATAACACATTTAGCTTCTCCTGACATTTGGCACGGTGTTCGGCTGTAGCTTCGGCACGGTTAGCCTCTTCGCTCATGTGGTAAATTTTCAGGGCCAAAATAGACAAACGGTCAATCGCCCAAGCCGGACTTTCGGTATTGATTTTGGCATTCGGTTTGACCTGAACGTCTTTGTATTTCTGCAAAAAATAGCTATCGATGTATTCCACCATATCGGTACGAACCTGATTGGAAGCATCGATTTTTCGTTTCAAATCCAAAGCCGCTACCGGGTCAATATTCGGGTCACGAATGATATCTTCATAGTGCCACTGAACGGTATCTACCCAGTTTTTGGCATACAACAAAGCTTCAATGCTGCCTTTTTCATAAGGGTTTAATGTAGGTTGGTACACATCATCAATAACATGGTAGTCTTTGATGCTTTGTTCAAAAATAGGAAAGGCAAATTCTGAAAACATATCGCTTACAATTTATTTTATTTAACTTGGTTCCGTTCACCTTGACGGCTCGGGCATATAAAATTCGACGCAAAGGTCTTGAGTGCAAAGATAGTTTTTATACTTTTACCTCAACATACAAAATTTTCAACTTCATGCACATTCATTACATTTCCGAACAGAACAGTATTTTAAATCATTTTTTGGCTCAAATTCGGGATGTTACCATCCAGAAAGACAGCATGCGTTTTCGAAAAAACATTGAACGCATCGGTGAGATTATGGCTTATGAGCTGAGCAAAACACTGGAATATAAAAATGTAGATGTGCAAACCCCTCTTGGGGTTAAACATACCACCACCATTGCCGACAATGTCGTGTTGTGCTCTATCCTTCGTGCCGGATTGGCGCTTCACATGGGGTTCATGAATATTTTTGACAATGCTGAAAATGGGTTTGTGTCTGCTTATCGTCATCATTATGACAACGATGACAAGTTTGATATCCTGGTAGAATACCAGGCAGCGCCTTCTTTTGAAAATAAAAACCTGATTCTTATCGATCCTATGCTGGCCACCGGACAGTCTATAGTAGCCGTGTTACACAAATTGCATTTGGAACAAAAACCTAAGGAAATCCATATCGCAGTAGTTATCGCCGCTCCTGAGGGTATTGACTACCTGCAAAAAAACCTGCCTGCTAATTGTCATTTATGGGTTGCGGCTTTGGACGACAAACTCAACGAGAAAAACTACATCATTCCCGGTTTGGGAGATGCCGGAGATTTGGCGTACGGCAACAAATTATAGTTGGGCAAAGAAAGCGAAAAAACACCCTAATATTACCAATAACAAGGTGATTTCCTGATACATTTTGCTTTGGGAATATTCGATGTTATTGGTCGCCATTACCGATAAGGGCATGAAGGTGAAGAGCAACATGCTGTTGTTTTTTTCGGGTGATAGGGCAAAGACTATAACGCCTATCAGGAATCCGAAAATCATCTTTTTATAGGATGCCTGCAAAATCAATGGACGGTTGGTCATTGAAAAAATCATAGAAAACACAAAGTACAAAGCCACTACTACGTAAAATGAGAGTGCTGCATTTTGGTAATTATTGACAAAATAATTCAGCTCAAAATTCAGCTGTGCTTGGTTCAAAATATGGTCAATCCAGGTCTTGTCAAAATACAGCGCGGTAAGCATAAATATCACGGCTGTGGCCACAAAAGCCACAAAAGGCAAGAGCCAGTTTCTGTAATCCCGGGAGACATGGAAAATAATGGATATATAAACCAACACGATAAAAAGGATACACCAAAAGTGAAATAAGCTGGCGATAAAAATCCACATGGAAGCGTCAAAAATCTTCTCTTTTGGGGCTTTTAAGGTTTGCAACGATATCAATCTTCGCATGGCTAACAACAGGAAAAAGTTGGCAAACAACAAATTGATACTGTTAAAAACCGAAGGAAAAAGCAATAAAAATAACAGAAAAAAAAGTATGGTATAACTACTGTCTTTGGTCAATCCGTTCTTTTTCACCATGAAATTCACCAGAAAAAAAGAAGCTAACCATAAGACTATCAAAGTACTGCTCTTAAAAAACCCGTTTAACTTTGTTGTATTGAATAAATCGCTGGTTTGATACAAAAAGAAAAAGCATAGCAACAAAACTACAATAAGAGAATAATTCAAAATTGTAGATTTTTTAAAAACGCTTGTTATCATGTGGATATTTTATACATTTGTGACTGTAAATATAACATTTTATAAAATGAAAGCATTTTTTGAAGGCATTCAAACATTATTTGTAGACTTTTTATTCAAACCGTTGGATTGGTTACGTGAATTGGAATTAAGTAACTGGTGGTTAGCCAACATCGTTAGCTGGGCATTAATGCTTATTTGTGCCAGATACGTAATTTACTGGTGTAAAGAATTGAAAAAACACCAAGATAACAACGAAGAAAACCAAGATACTACGGCTCACTCTTTCTTAAGTTAAGTCGAATCCGATATCTTTTCTGAAATACATCTTATCAAAATGTAGTTGATCTATATTTTGATAAGATTTTTTTATGGCCTCCTGAAAAGTGTCTCCGAAAGAAGTTACTGCCAAAACCCTGCCGCCATTGCTCACTATCTTTCCGTTTTCAAGTTTAGTTCCGGCATGAAATACCAGTGAATCCTCTATGTTTTCTAATCCTGTAATGACTTTTCCTTTTTCATACTCTTCCGGATATCCGCCCGAAACGACCATAATGGTGGTGGCGCTTCTTGGGTCAACCTCCAAATGAACCTCATCCAGTTTCTGATGCGCAACCGCCTGAAATAATGCTACCAAGTCCGATTGGATTCGCGGCATTACCACTTCGGTTTCCGGATCGCCCATACGCACATTGTACTCAATAACCATGGGCTCTCCTTTGACATTAATCAAACCGATAAAAACAAACCCTTTGTATTCAATATGATCTTTTTGTAACCCTTCTATCGTTGGTTTTACAATACGTGTTTCTATTTTTTCCAACAACGTTGCGTCAGCAAAAGGTACAGGAGAAACAGCCCCCATCCCACCGGTGTTTAATCCGGTATCGCCTTCTCCTATGCGCTTGTAGTCTTTGGCCGTAGGCAATATTTTGTAATTTTTACCGTCTGTTAAAACAAAACAGCTCAGTTCTATTCCGTCCAAAAACTCCTCGATGACGACTTTTGCGCTGGCATTTCCGAACTTGGCGTGAACCAGCATGTTGCGTAATTCGGTCTTGGCCTCTTCTAAATCCTGAAGGATTAAAACTCCTTTCCCTGCTGCCAATCCATCGGCTTTCAGGACATACGGAGGTTGTAGGGTTTCCAGAAAACGGCATCCTTTTTCTACTGTTTCAGCGGTAAAGCTATCGTACGCTGCTGTTGGGATTTTATGTTTAATCAAAAACTCTTTGGCAAATTCTTTACTACCTTCCAATTGCGCGCCCAACTTTGAAGGACCAATAACCGGAATGTGGTTTAACTCTGTATCTTTTTTGAAAAAATCGTAAATCCCAAGGACCAAGGGGTCTTCAGGACCTACGACTACCATTTCCACTTTCTCTTGTATTACAAAAGCTTTTACGGCATCGAAATCATTTGGATTGAGTAAAATGTTAGTAGCGATAGTGGCTGTACCGGCATTCCCGGGTGCTACAAAAAGTTGCGTACACAGTGGGCTTTGAAGTAGTTTAAATGCCAAGGCATGCTCGCGCCCGCCCGAACCAAGTAATAGAATTGTCATGTTGTGTTGTTGTTAAAAGTTTTGCAAAAATAGGCTGTTTATTTTTTTATTGGAGGTTTTTTTCTAAATTAGTGGTTCAATAACACTAAAAAAAACTTATTAACTATGAAAAAACTATTACTTTCTTTATCTTTATTTGCTTTGGGCTTTTATGGAAATGCTCAGTCTTGGATTAGTCAGGCAACAGGATTTGATGCTGTTTCTACCGGAATTTCACAAATTGAAATTGTTGATGCTAATACCGTATGGGGATTGGCTTTTGACGGTTCAGGAGGCGGAGGTAATTATCAAGCATTCACCAAAACCACTGACGCAGGGGCTAACTGGACTCCGGGAACTATAGAAATGGGTGATCCGCTTTTGGAAATTAACAACATTACAGCGGTTAGCGATCAGGTGGCTTGGGTTAGTGCTTTAGTGCCGGCTGACGGAAATGGTGTTATCTATAAAACAATTGATGGTGGTCAAACCTGGGAACAACAAAACGGAATTGAATTTACTACATCCGGTGAATCTTTTCTTAACGGAGTTCATTTTTTCGATGCTAATGAAGGATTAGCTTATGGTGATCCTGAAGGCGGAGAGTTTGAAATTTACAGAACCATCGACGGTGGTACCACTTGGACAAGAGTTCCTGGTGCCTCATTGCCTAATCCGCTAACCAACGAATATGGTTATAATGGAGGTAATGTTGCTGTTGGAAATACGGTTTGGTTACCAACCAGCAGAGGACGTATATTGAAATCAACTGACCGAGGAATTACATGGACAGTATCACAATCTCCACTAACTGATTTCGGAGGATTGATAGTAACTACATCCACTGGTAGAATGTACTTCACCAATAACAATACCGGTATAATTGTAGGTTCATTAAACAGCACGGCTACTACACCAACTTACAAAATATACACAACTACAAACGGAGGAACAACTTGGTCAACGGGTGTTACCTATACCGGATACCGATTGATGGCTTATGTGCCTGGAACCACTACCTTAGTCGCTTGTGGTGCCGGAACAAGTAGTGGCGGAACAGGTTCATCTTACAGTAATGACAACGGAGTAACTTGGACCAGCATTGATACCGGAGAGCAGAGACTTTCTCCTGCATTTTTAAATGGGTCAACCGGATGGTGCGGTGGATTTAGTGCTGATTCTGTAACTGATGGTATATTCCAATTCAGCGGCAACTTAGCTAATCCGCAATTTGCTTCAAGTGCTTTTAAAGTATATCCTAACCCTGCCTCATCAATGGTTACTATTTCAGCGGAGCAATTGGATTCATACAATGTAAAAGTAACTGACATTACCGGGAAAGTAATGCTTAATAAAGAATTCAGTGGTGTGGAGAACACCGTGGATGTAACTAATTTTTCAGCTGGGGTTTATTTCTTTGAAGTAAATTCAGGAAACAAATCACAAACTATTAAGATTATCAAAAATTAATCCTGATAAAATAGTATTTTTAAGGGCTGGCTTAGGTTGGCCCTTTTTTTATTATACTATGTTCAATATTTTTAATTTATCACTTCAATTCAACGGCTTCCCGATGCGGGAAGCTAAAACTGAATTTGATACAATTCAGGCCGTTGCAGCAGCTGATTATGAAAAATATTTGTCTGAAAAAAGGAGTCAAATCGTTGCTTTTCATTTAGAAAACAACACCGCTTATCAAGAGTTTGTGGGGACTAAAGAAATTAAAAGTTGGGATGATATTCCGATTATGTACAAAAAAGACTTTCAAAAACCTCTGGCAGAAAGACTTTCAAAAGGGTATACTTCCAAAAATATTTACACCAACAAAACTTCGGGTTCGAGTGGCGATCCTTTTATTTTTGGGAAAGACAAATTTTGTCATGCCTTGACATGGGTCAATATTTTCAGTCGATTCGGCTGGTTTGGCATTGATTTTAATTCTTCTTTACAAGCTCGTTTTTATGGTATCCCGCTGGATTTTATCGGAAACAAAAAAGAGCGTTTGAAAGACTTACTAAGCCATCGTTACCGTTTCCCCATTTTTGATTTATCGGATTCGGTCTTGGAAAAAGTACTGAGAAAATTTGAACATAAAAAGTTTGACTATATTAATGGGTACACCAGTTCCATTGTATTGTTTGCTAAATTTTTGGAACAAAAAAACATTGTCCTGAAAACAGTTTGCCCTACTTTGAAATGTTGTGTAGTCACTTCAGAAATGCTTTTTGATTCAGATAAAGTGTTGCTCGAAAAACAATTTGGTGTTCCTGTAGTCAATGAATACGGTGCTTCCGAACTGGATTTGATTGCTTTTCAAAATCCGGAAGGCGAATGGCAGGTAAATTCGGAAACCTTATTCGTAGAAATTTTAGACGATAACAATAACGTTTTACCCTACGGAAAAGAAGGTCGCATAGTGATTACATCTCTGTACAATAAAGCCCATCCATTTATTCGCTACGATATTGGTGATATCGGCATTTTGGATGAAAAAAGCACTTTTAAAAAGCCTATCCTTAAAAAGTTAATCGGAAGAACAAATGATATTGCCATTCTACCCAGTGGTAAAAAATCTCCGGGACTCACCTTTTATTACGTGACCAAGAGTATCATCGAAGATGATGGAAACGTGAAAGAATTTGTGATAAAACAAACCAAAATCGATACTTTTGACATTGAATATGTAAGTCAAAATGAATTGACTTCAGCTCAAATTGAGAACATGAAAAAAGCAATTACCACCTATTTGGAACCCGGTTTGACGTTTACATTTATTCGAAAATCAACATTAAAACGAAGTAAAAGCGGAAAGCTGAAACAGTTTGTTTCGCTTGTAAAATAATACGATGAAAATTACTATAGTGGCTGGGGCCCGTCCCAATTTTATTAAAATCGCACCCATTATCAAAGCGATTGAAAAAAAACAACGAGAAGGGAATACTATCTCTTATCGGCTGGTACATACCGGACAACACTATGATAAAAACCTCAGCGACACTTTTTTTGAAGAGTTGAATATTCCGCATCCCGATGCAAATCTTGAAGTAAAAAGCGGTTCTCAATCGGTACAAACCGCAGCAATAATGATTGCTTTTGAACAGGAATTAATTAAAAATCCCTCTGACCTTGTTTTGGTTGTCGGCGATGTAAATTCGACCATGGCCTGTGCTATCGTGGCTAAAAAACTGAATATAAAAGTGGCTCACGTTGAAGCCGGTATCCGCTCAGGAGACATGACTATGCCCGAAGAAATCAACCGTATAGTAACCGACAGTATCACGGATTATTTCTTTACAACATCGACTTCTGCCAGCCAGAATCTGATTCAGTATGGAGCAAATCCTAACAATATTCACTTTGTGGGAAATGTAATGATTGATACTTTATATCAAAATTTAGACAGGATTTCTGCCCCTTCATTTTGGAATGAATTTCAATTAAACAAAGGAAATTATATCATTTTAACATTACATCGCCCGGCTAATGTAGATGAAGAACATTCATTAATCCAGTTGCTCAAAGGGATTGACGAGATGATTGGCAACAAAAAAATAATTTTCCCTATTCATCCTCGAACCAAAGCGATTTTGGGCGAAAACGATTTGGCATTGAGAAATACTGTTTTAGTTGAACCGCAAGGCTATTTAAATTTTATGTTTCTAATTAAAAATTGTTTTGCTGTCATCACAGACTCCGGCGGAATTTCAGAAGAAACAACCGTGCTGGGCATTCCATGTTTTACAATGCGAGACAATACGGAAAGACCTGAAACCCAAACTGTAGGAACTAATACTTTGGTAGGTACTTCACTTGAGAATCTGAAAAAACTCTTTGCTGAATTTTTGCAAAACGGTCAACGTCCGGCCGGCATCCCGGAGTTATGGGACGGAAAGGCTTCCGAGCGAATTATCGAAATTTTGTTGACAAAATAATTAATGGAAGAAATACTGATTATATCCAATTATTATCCTCCTGAAAAAGGGGCTGCTGCCAACAGAATTGAACAATTGGCACTGAAATTACATCAGAACAATTATCGTGTGACTGTCGTTTGTCCGTTGGGAAATTACCCTAAGGGAACATTGTTTCCCGAATACAAAGGCAAATTTTCAGTCACTGAAAAAAGAGATGGCATTTTGGTGAAGCGTCTTTGGATTTATCCCAGTGTGAGTAAGAATCTTTTTGTTCGGATTCTTTCCGTTTTATCTTTTTCTTCCTGTCTGTTTTTTTACCTTTTGTTCAAAAAAACACCTCAAAAAGTAGTGGTACAGTCACCTCCTTTATTACTTTCTTTTCTTTCGGTTTTGGTACTTTCATGGAAAAATAAAAAAATCATTTTAAATGTTTCAGACTTATGGCCCCTTGCGGCAATTGAATTAGAGGCTCTGAAAATCGGCTCTTTTTCACACAAGTGTTCTCTATTCATGGAGCAATTTATTTATAAAAAGAGCACATTAGTTTTAGGTCAATCCGAAGAAATAATTGCTCATGTCGGTTCTTTATTTCAAAATAAAAAATGTTACCTATATCGCAATTTTCCAGATCATAACCTTGGTAAAATGGAATTAGAAACCAAAGAAAATGAACCGATAAAACTATTTTATGCCGGTTTGTTGGGAGTAGCTCAAGGCGTTTTAGAACTTTGTCAAAAAATCGATTTAAAAGGATTAAATGTTGAGTTGCATCTCTTTGGCGACGGTGCCGAGAAAAATCAAATAGAGGCCTTTATTTCCTCACAAAACGAGCGGAAGATAATCTTTCACGGCATGCTGGACAGAAAGATGTTGCACGAAAAACTGCAAACATTGGATATTGCCATTGTTCCTTTGAAAACAAGAATTTACGGTTCGGTTCCCTCTAAGATTTTCGAATACAGTGCTTTGGGATTTCCGATACTGTATTTCGGAGGTGGAGAAGGCGAAACTATTGTAAAAGAAAATCATCTGGGTTGGGTGGCTCAGGTTGAAAATTATACTGATTTGAATCGTCAATTAAGACTTATTTCAAGCCTCAAAAAACAAGAGTTGGACCTTATAAAAAGAAAGATTTTTGAAACAACTACAGTGACATTCAATTTAGACCATCAAATCCAAAATTTGATTAGTCAAGGCGTTTTCTAATACGCCTTTTCTTCGCCTTTAAAAATGTTGATTACGGTTTGGATAATAATTTTAATATCCATGATTAAAGACCAGTTTTCAATGTAGAAAACATCAAACTTGATGCGATTAATCATATCTTCATCTGTTTCAATTTCACCACGAAACCCTTTGACTTGTGCCAAACCCGTCACTCCTGGTTTTACATAGTGACGCACCATGTATTTTTTGATTCGACTAGCATACGCTTTATTTTGTGACCAGAGGTGAGGCCGTGGTCCAACGACAGACATTTCTCCAAACAATACGTTGAAGAACTGCGGTAATTCATCAATACTGGTTTTGCGCATAAATTTCCCCATTTTGGTTACCCGGGGATCATTCTTGGAAGCTTCTTTTTCTGTTGTCCCGTTAACCTGCATTGATCTGAATTTGTAGCAAAAAAATTCCTTTTCATCCAATCCCGGTCGTCCTTGCTTGAAAAAGACAGGTCCTTTGGATTCTAATTTAATCAAAAGGGCCAAAATGGGAATTAACCACGATAAAATAAATAAAATAACCAACATAGAAAATACTATATCAAATATCCGCTTTATCCCTTTGACAAATGGATTATGCAATTGTGTTTTTTGTAAAGACAATACCGGAAATAATTCATAGTAGTCTATTTTCAGATTTTTGGAGAATATTTCTTTTGTATCGGGTATAAATTTTATGGACTTTTTATTGTCATCCGCAAACTCAATTAAGTCTTTTAGTTTTTCATTGGATATTTCATTCAGCGAACAATAAATTTCATCTATTTTTTTCTCGATGGTAAAACTTTTAATGTCATCGACACGGCCTAAAATCTCGGGGTTTTGCTTCTTATCCGAAAAATATCCGAAAAAACGATATCCATAATCTTTTCGATTTTCAAAAACTTCCTTTAATCGGATGGCTTCAGGAGTATAACCAATAATCACAGCATTTCTGAAATTACTCCCTGTTGACAATCTGTATTTTTTTAAATAGAAGAATAAAAAATACTTAAAGGCCAGTATAATCAAAAAACTACTGGAAACAAAAAATGCTATCGCTTTCCCGCTGAAAATCGCCGTTTTCGCAAAGGGGAAAAAAGCGATAACAACCAGCAAAAAAATGCTGAATTGCTTAACTAATTTGGTTATAATTTCGACCGGAGTGGTGAAACGAAATACTTCGTAGTATTTAACAATGATGGAAATAAAAATCCAGGTAGTCGTTTGATACAGAAGATAGTAAGACTGATTAAGCTTTAGTTCTCTGAAAAAAAATAAACTTAAACTTGTAATCACCATCAAATCAAACAAAACGCTGATGGGTCTGATGTATTTTGAATATCTTCCTGTTTGTTGTGCCACCATACAATTCTAGTGAATATACCCTTTAAAATCTTTGTGCTCTTCCTTTAAAAGTTCTTCAGAGGTTAATGACTTGAAATAATCATAAGTCAACTTCATTCCTTCTTCTCTGGAAACTTTAGCAGACCAGCCTAAAATTTCTTTGGCCTTAGTCGTATCAGGTTGTCGTTGTAACGGATCATTAATTGGCAAAGGATGATACACTACTTTTTGACTCGTCCCTGTCAATTTTATAATTTCATCTGCAAAATCCTTTATGGTAATTTCATCCGGATTTCCAATATTTACCGGGTACACATAATCTGAATGCAACAATCTGAAAATACCTTCTACCTGATCTGTAACATAACAAAAAGACCGTGTTTGACTACCATCACCAAAAATAGTTAAATCCTCCCCTCGCAAAGCTTGTCCAATAAAAGCAGGAATAACGCGACCATCATTCAGACGCATTCTCGGACCATAAGTATTAAAGATTCTAACGATTCTGGTTTCTACTCCGTGAAAAGTATGGTATGCCATAGTAATGGATTCCTGAAAACGTTTGGCTTCATCGTATACACCTCTTGGTCCAATCGTATTCACATTGCCATAATAATCCTCTGTTTGTGGGTGAACCAAAGGGTCACCATAAACTTCAGAAGTGGAGGCTATCAAAATTCTCGCTTTTTTTACCCGGGCCAAACCTAACAAATTATGAGTCCCTAAAGAACCCACTTTTAACGTTTGAATCGGAATTTTTAAATAATCTATCGGACTGGCCGGAGAAGCAAAATGAAGGATATAATCTAACTGTCCAGGAACATGAACAAACTTAGTCACATCATGGTGATAGAATTCAAAATTTTTATCTTTGAAAAGGTGCTCGATATTTTTTAAATCCCCAGTAATTAAGTTATCCATCCCGATAACAAAATACCCTTCTGCAATAAAACGATCACAAAGATGCGAGCCTAAAAAACCGGCTGCACCAGTAATTAATATTCTTTTCATATTTTTATTTTGCTTTGGAATGGTTCACTATTCCAGAATTAAAAAGGCAATACAGCATGGTAAAAAATACTACCCCCCTTTGCCTCCATAAAAAAGATTCGGTCAAAAATAAACTTATCATTAGAATTGCAAAAGCAAAATGGACAAAATCTTTTGTTTTGTATGCATTTTTAACGTTAATAAACAGCATAATCAATAATATTAAAAACCCTAAAATGCCCAATTCGGCAAAGTTTTGTACGTATTGATTGTGAAAATTTTTGGTTTGGTATCCTTCTGCATTTTCATTGCCCATAAAAAGATGGTATTGAATTGCTTTTTCCTTTATTTTGGGCAGCGAAGCATTGAGTCCGAAACCGGTAAAAAAAGCATTGTTTTCCTGAATTATCTCAGTAAAAATTCTGAATTGATAAACCCTGAATGCAGTTCCCGGAAAATAATCATTAGGAGTAAATAACGGATTAGTCCAAGCCTCCCTAATACTAACATAATGCACGCCCTGCGGCACGCCATCAATAACATTTGCACTTATACTTTTAGCGGTATTATCTCTAAATTCAGCTTGAAATCTTTGCTTTATTTTCCCTGTAGAGAAAAGAATCACCACCAAAAGACCAAAAACAATTAAATTTTTCAGCCGCATTTTATGCGCCATTTTCGAGAAAAAGAAAATATAGACAAACAATAAAAGCAATACTGTCAATATCATGTTTTTAGAAGATAATAACAATATGAAAAGAAACAAAAGGCTTGCCAAAATGCTATCCCATTTGGTTTTGATTTCCTTGGTCAAAAAATAGAAAAAAGCTATCGCTACAAACACAGAAACGTGAATAGCGTTCAACAACTTGGGTACCAAACCGTAGTCGTCTTCATTTTCACCATGATAGAAAAACACTCTGCTGTCGTGTAAAATAAAAAATCGGACTATGGCTCTCAGTGAATAATAAATCACCAATAACACCATGGAGTAGCTGTAGTATTGAATTATTTTTTGCTTTTGCTTTTTAGAAAAATCTTTGAAGAGAAAGAAACAGAAAGGAATCAACAATAATGAAATCTCTTTTAAAATAGCCGAAGAAGTACTCGGCGGGTCAATAGACCAAAAATAGGAAGCAGTCATTAACCCAAACAACAGTATGGGCAACACTAAATGATTTTGAAAAGAAACAGCACTCTTTTTTAACGTAAAAATTGACACTAAAACAAATAGTGCCAAAGCAATATTGTTAACCGCATAACTAAGCGGAACGGAAGCCAATACAAGAAGTGCAGGAATAAAAGAGCGATTATCAGTGTTTTCTTTTATCAGATTTTGAAAAACATGCTTCAAAGAGTTGTAAATATTCCCCATTTATTTTCTCCCAATTAAATTCATTAACAATGGCGTCAAAATTGTTTTGAACCAATTGCAAGTTATCATTTTTTTTGATTGTATTGAGAATATTTTTCACCTCCAGCGGATTGGAAAAATAATAGCTATTCTCTTTTAAAATACCTTTATTAAAGTCGTTGTTATGAGCAACAACTAAAGCTTTTGAAGCCATAGCTTCAAGCAATGACGGGTTTGTTCCTCCCACGGAATGTCCGTGAAAGTATAGATTAGAATAATACCTCAGGTTATTTAAATGTTCTAAATTATAAAGGCCTCCTATAAAACGAATATTAGAGTGAGATTTGAATTTATTTTTTAAATATTCTCCATATTTTGTCATGTGCTTTCCAATGACTAAAATAGGTGTTTTGTCTTCATTCATAGCCACACCTTCAAGTACCATATCCAAGTTGTTTTCAGGCTCAAAACGAGCCATTATCATGTTGTATTGCTCTTTTTCTACTTGGTATTCTTTTAAAACAGCTTCATTAGGATTGTTAAACGGATAAGCTCCGTAGGCGATATAGGTTGATTCCTTTTTGTATTTTGTTTTTAAAAATTTTTGTATCCCTAGCGAATCCGAAACCAAAAAATCACTACTGTTGGCAGCCAGCCTCTCGGCAAATTTCAAAAACTGCTGTACGGGCTTAGAATATTTCGTACGCTTCCATTCCAATCCGTCCATATTAGTAATAATAATGGATTTTTTAGGCAAAAGAAAATACCAAATAGAATTACTGGTATAACCCAATTGGAGGATAATATCAAAATCCCTTTTACGAGAATCCATTATACAGTTATAGTCATAAATGAACTGACCAAAAGTGCCTAGTTTGTATTCGGGATCATGCTGATGAATGATATTTACCCCGTGAAAAGTCTTTTCCTGAAAAGGATGATTGTGTGAATTGTAGCAATATACTTCGTGTCCTTTTTCTACAAGATAGACCGAAAAAAATTCAGCAAACTGTTCAAAGCCTCCGTAATAATTGGGCACACCTCGGGTTCCTAATAGGGCTATTTTCATTAATTTTGAAGTTCTTGTGGTTGTAGCGTCCTTTTATCTATTAATAAGGATTTCAAAAATTGATTCAAATTGGCTGACATGTTTTTCCAATGAAAAGTGTAAATGTACACGTTCATGTCCTTTTTCTCCAAATAAAATTCTTTTATTTTCATCTCCCACAAGAGTCGTAAGAGCTTCAGCGAGTTTTTCCGGATTTCCCGGTTCGAATAAATACCCGGTTTCTTGTGGCAGTACAATTTCAGTAAGACCACCGTGATTAGCAGCCACAACAGGTTTTTTGGCTAACATGGCTTCAATCGCTACCATCCCGAAAGGCTCTGGTTCAGTAGAAGGTACTACAGCGATGTCTATAGCATCCCAAAACTTCCAGATTCCTTCTTGAAAAGGAATGATTTCAACACGTTGATTTAACTGAAATTCACTGATTTTATCTTTTAATTCTGTTTCGAAAAAATCCTGATTGGGAGGGGCTGAACCTATAAAGACTAATTTGGTTTGTGGCAATTTATCGGCAATGAGATGAAATGCTTTCAAAAGTAGTTGCTGCCCTTTCCAACTGTTAATTCTTCCCACAAGTGCAATGACTACTTGCTCTCTGTTGACCTTGAAGAACTTTTCTCTGACTTCTTGGATCTCATTTTGAGTGTAAACCGGTTTTTGGTTGACATCCAACCCATTCCATATAAAGTCGGATTTTGCAGATAACTTTTCGTTTCCTTTAATCCAAAAATTCATCGTTTCTTCTGAATCGTAGATTACTTTATGGTTAGAGTTCCAAGACAGAATCCATTTGAATAATTTATTAATGATAATCGGTTTGGCCAGTATTTCCTGTACATGCCAAAGATGTTTTATTTTCTTCTTTTTGGCAAAAAGTATGCCTATCAAAACTGCTAATGTATGCGAATAAACAAGCTTAAAATCATACTGTTTGTGTAGCTCTTCCAAGTGTTTTAATCCTAGTTGGTATTCTTTGAAAAACTTTATTATTCCTTTGGGAGTCATCATTTTTCGATAGAGCTTAAGTACCGGAGAGATGATGACTTTAATATTATTTTTTTCCAATTCATCCTTTAATGGACCTTCAAAAGGGAGAATCACTATGGGTTCGTATTTGGACTTATCCAAATTGGAGATGAACATTAAAATAGTTTTATCGGAGCCATAAAGTTCTGCCGATTGGTGTAAAAAGAGGATATTGCTTTTCATTTATTTAAATTTTTCTCTGTAGGCAATTAAAAAGCCTATCAGTATTGCTTTGGTCTCTGTTAGATTGTAAAAGCCCAAAAAGACCCAGTTTGAAATAATCATAAAAAACCCGGTTCCTATAAAAAGTAAGTTGATATAGTGTGTTTTTTCATTATCAGTCCTTACACGAATAAAAAAATAAAAGATAGTCGACAGAAAAATGAATATCCCTAATAATCCTGATTTTAAAAACACAATCATAAAACCGTTGTGTAAAATGGAAATAAAACGAAGCTTCATATCACCCAGCCATACTTCCTGTTTCAAATCAATTTGAGAACCGATTCCTTTTCCGAAAACAGTTGGTATCCATCCGTCTCGGGTCACTTGTCTTATGGTCATGATGTTCTCATAAGAACGATAATTATCATTAAAATCTTTATAGTCCTCCCGATTGATTTTTGTCTTAAAAGGTTCTAAAGGAGCTACTTTTATCTTATACAAAAACCCTTCAAATCCCTCAGCATCACGTCTCGGATTCAATGATAATACAATAAAATATCCTATTACAGAAGTGGCAATTATAGTCAAAAATATGGTTACCGATTTTCTATTCAAAACAAAGTATCCTTTAAGGGCCAGGAATAATATCAAGAACTGAATAAAGTTGGTCCGCGCTAAATACATCAAGGCAGAGAAACCAACAATCACTGCCAGTATAAGGAATTTTTTCGGTGAATAATTAAGCCGGAATTTTTTGTGAAAAAGTATGATTACAAAGACATAAATTTCATAATCACTGAAATATCCGGCATGAAATCTGATGTCAGCAACTGTAGTTGCTTTGAAAATTACAATAGCAAAGAATAGGATAATAATATGACAGATCGCTATAAAAACCCCGGCATTTACTATCAATCTGAAGGCATTTTCATAATTTCGCTTGCACAATTGATACCCCAATAAAAAACCTACTATAGGCTTACAGAGATACACAATATCTCTGATTATAAAATACCTTTGGTAATCACTGTAATAAAAACTGACAAAAATCGCAATTGTTAAAACAGCTAGAAAGGGAGCTATTAATCTAATCAAAGACAACGAATAACTTCTGCAAATACTCACCAAAAAGGCAAAAGACCACACAGAAATAGTGAGTTCAAAATTGTCAAGATACGGAGCTGCTATACTCAGCAAAAACAATAATTGATAACGAAAATTATGAGGAATAGTGATTTTCATTTATTCAATTTTTTTGATGACTTTAGCCGGCACACCACCAATTATAGAATTATTCGGATAAACACCGTTTACCACTGCACCAGCAGCTACTACCGAATTGTCTCCCACCTCGCAACCATCTAAAAATGTAACTTTGGCGCCTACCCATATGTTATTGCCTAGTTTTATGCCTTTGGATGAAGTTCCTTGTTCTCTGATTAGTTTTGTGAGGTCATTGAAATTATGATTTTCCGAATGAAATGAAATATACGAACCCATGATAACATCATTGCCAATTTCAATTCCTCCCGGAGCACCGAAATGGGTAAAATCGCCAATGGCCGAATTATTTCCCATTTTTAACCCTTTACCAAACTTTGAAAAATGACTGGTAGACAGTAATTTGGAATAACAGCCTATTTTGACACAATCGCCCAAAATGATTTTTTCGGAAGCAAATCCGTCAATAACGCAATGGCTTCCTATGGTAACACTCTTTCCGAAAATAATATTTTTTGAATTTAGAATTCGAGTATTGCTCCCCACAAAAATTTTCCTTCCGGTTTTCAAATAACCTCTCATCAACATGACTAATCTGCTGAAAAGAACACTATACATGAGTTTTGCTGGGATTCGTTCATCTATTTGATAACTTTTCCCGGAACTTGCCAGCATTTTTTGGAATATTCCTCTAATCATTAAGGCACAATTTTACAAGAAGCTTCAAAAATACGATAGTTTTTAACTTGTGCTAAAAAATAAGTCTTTTTTAATTGTCTTGAAAAAAATGAAAGAGGTAAAAATTTCTGTAACAATTAATGCGATGAGAACTCCTAAAACATGGTAAATTGGCGTAATCAGCACAATGATAAGCAAGCTGACTATTGTGATAATCATAGTGACTTTAACATAAGTGCCTTGCTTGTTGGAACCTAAAACCAGCTGTTTCAAAGGAATTGTCACCCCTTGCAATATTGGAATAAGTATGGCAATTTTTAACAGGTTGCTTATCGTTGTTATTTCTTTTGGATTAAAATAGGATACAATTTCAACCGAAAAAATCATAACGCCCAACATAGACAAAATGACAAACAACAAATTCAAACCATTGTAAAGTTTCCAGAAATGGAGTGCTTCTGCTTTGCTTTTCTCCAGTAAATAACATACCCTAGGATAAACGAAATTGAAGAAAAGCAAAATATACGTTTTGAAAATAACGATGATTTGGTCAATGATTTTGTATTGACCAGCCATCGCGTTTCCTCCAAAAAAACTAATTAAAACAATTGGGGAATACATTTGGAGCGAAACAAAAATCTGAGAAGAAAAGATGGAAAAATTCTTTCTAACCATTTTGATTACTTCTGTTTTCTTTACTTTCGAAAATGAAAAGGAGTGATGAAAAACAATATAGAGCCATGTTATTCCATAAGCTATAATCATCCCGGCTCCCCAAATCAGATTACTATAAACATAATCTTGTGCTTTGTTGATAAAGAGGAAAACACCAATCAGATAAATTATTTTTGACAATATATTGAGAATCGTTATCCATTTAAAATTTTCAATACCTTGTAAAAACCAAGTCGGATTAATGTACTGCCCCACCACCATAGATAAACTCAAAAAAAACAATGTTTTTTCTTTGCTGAAATAAGGGATAAAAGAGAAAATGATGGAAGCCAAAACCAGCATTACTAATAATAACAATAGTTTTGCTACATAGGTGGTAACAAAAATCTGTTCCAATTCCTCATGGTTTTTTCTATTAATGGCAACTTCTTTTACACCTATAATCTCAGAACCATAGTCAATAAAAACCATTATAAAAAAAGCCAGTGCCATTCCAACTCCTATTTTGCCATAGCCTTCTTCACCACAAATAGAAACAATATAAGGAATAACCAATAACGGTGTTATTAAGTTAAACACTTGCCCAAAACCATAAACAATAAGATTATTGAATTGCTTTTGATTTTTAAAAAGAGTGATTGCTTTTTGAAACATTTTGATTTGTTAGTTTCCAAATTTAAGCTAAAAACAAAAGCTGCAAATAGAAAAATATTCTGTTTGCAGCTTTTGTAGATTTTGCTTGATTTACTGAGAAGTCAATTTTTTTATTACATCAACTATTTCTTGTCTAGGATAAAAAAATGGTGTTTTGTATTCTGATCCAACTTTTAATATCTTTAACGTACCATCTGTAGCATTTATCTCTGTTTTGAAGCTTTTGTTATCTATAAAGTATTTGAAAAAGTCTGACCCTTTAATTAAGTAGTCGTTCCCATAATATGAAATTTTGAGGTTATAAACTGTAACGGATTCTTGTTCTTTATTCATTCCAAAATCAAGTCTAATGTCGGTTGGTAATAATTCTTCAGACAAATTAAATACAATTGTTTCTCTTTTGTTATCTCCCGTTACCCCATGCCAGACGGTCATTTCACTTGTAAAGTTTATGGTACTATCTTCTGTATAGTATAGTGCAAAATCATCTTTTTTTGAGGCTGCTAAATCCATTTCAACACTAAAGTTCTCTTTAATGGCTTTTGCTGGTTTTTCTGCTGTCGGTGTAGTCGTTTCTTCCTGTTTGCCTTTACAAGAAGTTCCCAATATCGATAGTAATATAATCGAAAAGAATATTTTTGCTCTCATTATTTTTTGTTTTTTGTTTCAAAATTAGTGAATATACTACATACTTTACAAATTTTATTTTTTCTGTAATTGGACTCCATAAATAACGACGTTTCTATCTAAATTATTTACGAAGATATCATTGTCAAATATAATCAATATTCTTCCTCTTTTATTAGTGTTGATTTCAAAATCGAAGGTTCTTTCCATTTCCTCTGTTTTTTCACTCAAATAATAATTGGCAATTTTTTGTCCATTTAGTTTAATAATTAGATGAGCATTTTCTCCATTAAGTTTTTGATTTGGTAAACTGTTGGCCTTAATTGTTAAACTATACTTGCCCTTTTCAAAATTTACTAACGGAGACTTAATGATACCATTCTCAAACATCATTAAATTACCATTTGAGTCAAAATTTGCTGGAGTAAAATTTTTACTTTCAAGATTTGGAAATGGGTTTTCTTTAGGGGGATTTTTCGAAATATAATGATGAGCCCAAGTATCATATTTTGCAAAACTCTCTTTTAATTTAAAATTATCCTTAAGAAATTGTTCGGAATCTGGAGATAATTTATATGGTAACGAGTTTCCATCCATATACCAAAACGATTCCATTGGAACAACATTATTTCTCATAGATATAACATAAGATTCTAAATCGCTTTCAACCACTGGTTTGCCGTTTCCATCTTGGTTGAAAAAATAGGACATTAACCATCCATAAGTGGAAACGATCTTATCTTTCTTTTTATTTCTTTTTATGATTAAGTTAGTAATTTCCCTAAACTCTGTTTTTGTCACTTTATTGTAATAATCTTTTATTAAAATCAAATCTGTTAATGCAAAAGAAATTATGACAACAATTACTAAAATTTTGGATATCTTATTTTTAATTAAATCAATCCCAATTGCTATCATAAGTGTTAATGCTGGAATAAGAGCAATAAAATAACGATGTAAAATCATGGGTTCGCTTAAATATGTCTTTAGAATTGGAAGTAAAATGGGGAAAAAAAACCAAGAAAACAATATTAGACAACTAAATATTGGTTTATTGTTTATAACCTCATCATAAGTAACTTTAATGTTTTTTTGATTAAAGACTGTTATAAGGTAAAAAATAATAAGCAAGGAAAAAGTAAAAGATAGTAGCTCCGTATGTCCTAAAAAAAGTGAAAATATTTCTGTGAAAATACCTGGCCCAGGAATTTGAATCCATCCTGATTTAAATTCAGTCATTTTCATAAACATCTGAAACATTGGCAGAGAACCAATAAAGGTTACAAAAAATATAACCACACCGTTTTTAAAAAAAATACTTTTTTTGTCTTTTGGTGAGATTAAAAAGATAAAAAATAATAGTAGGTACTGAGAAAAAATATTCAATATTCCTATAGTATGCGAATTGAAAATTAAAGCTGCTGCAAATCCATAAAATGTAGCATTTCTCATTGTAGGCTTTTTTATGAAGATTATCATTCTGTAATAGGAAACAATGACAAAAAACATATAAAGCATATACGGTCTAGCTTCTTGTGAATAAGAAATTGCAAACCAGTTAACAGCTAATAATGTCGCAGCAATCAAACCGGTACTTTTGCTAAAAATGGTTTTCCCTAATTTGTAACTGTAAAATACGCTCAAAACTCCAATCAGGGCAGAAAACATTCTTGCGGTATATGTAGAATATGTAAAAATTTCATTTAGGGTTCTAACTATAAGAAAATAAAAATGCCCCATTCCTTCTCTGAAATGAATCGTACTAACAAATTCCTTAAAAGAAAGTTTGGGGTTGGTCTCATTCATTGTAAAAATCTCATCTAACCATATACTTTGAAAATCCAGATGGTAAAATCTTAAAAACACAGATAGAAGTAGTATTGCAATCAATATGTAATTCTCTCTTAAACAATTAATAATTTTCATATTTTTATTTTTTTGCTATAATAAAACAACTACTTCCAAAGGAGCTTTTTCTCCCTTCACTGATTTTTAAAATCTCTTTGTTTAGGAAGTGACCCATAGTTTTTTGTGTTATTCCTTTTTTAATTTTATGCTCATTTTGATGTTTTTCAAAGTCATCCGATTTTTTGTTGAACCCCAATACACTTGGTAAGGTCCTTGTTAAAAAAATGGGTAATGGCAGCGGTGAGAATATATAGGAAGCATATTCAATTTTAAATCCGGCAAGCTGAAGACACTTAGAAATCGTTTTAATGGTATATCTTTTATAATGCCCTGCATCAACATCTTCATTTGACCACAAAAAATTATATGCCGGAACGGTAAGAAATACAAATCCGTCTTTTTCAGTATAATTATAAATCATTTTTAGAAATCCTAAGTCGTCTTCTATATGTTCTACAACATCAAACAATCCTACATTCGGCAATACGTTTTTTTCAAAATTTGCTTCCTCCAAAGTTGAACAGATCACATGGTTGAGTCCTCTTTTTTTGGCATTCATACAACCATTTATTCCTGGTTCTACAAGCACTGATTCAATATGTCTGTCCTCTAAATATTTGGCAACAAAGCCATTTCCACCTCCGATATCAAAAAATAAATTATTTATAGCATATTTTTTAAAAGCCATATAGATACACTTATTTCTATGCTCAAACCAAAAACTATTATCTTCTATTTTAAAGAAATCTTCATTTCCTTTTTCGGGATATGAAATTAGTGACGTTCTTTCAGAAAAATATATTCCGTCTTTTTGAGTCAACCCATTTACATATTTCCCTATTTCCATAATTGTTTTAGTTTCTTAATAACTTCATCTGTATCGACTTCGTAATATAGTGGTAATCTCAACAATTGATCAGTAAATTTATCAGACTGTGTTAATGTATTTCCACAATGTTTTTCCCTATAAAAAGGACTTTCATGTAAGCTAATGTAATGAAAAACTGCTAAAATTTCATTTTGTTTAAGATATTCTAAAACGGTTGTTCTTTGCTCAAGGTCTTTACAAACCAAATAAAACATATGAGCATTATTTGTTGCATATGTCGGGACATTTGGTAGTTCAATTTCGTTACTTTGAGCCCAATCATACAGATTATTATAATATTTTTCCCAATGTGTTTTTCTTACCGTTTGAATTTGTTCCAGATTTTCTAATTGAGCCCATAAAAATGCGGCTACTATTTCTGATGGTAAAAAAGAACTTCCTATGTCTACCCATCCATATTTATCGACCTCTCCTCTAAAAAAAGAGGAACGGTTTGTTCCTTTTTCCCATATTATTTCTGCTCTTACAATAAATTTTTCATTATTAATAGCTAATAAACCACCTTCTCCCGAAATGATATTCTTGGTTTCATGAAATGAGAAAGCTGCCAAATCACCTATGGTTCCCAAGGGTTTTCTCGCCCCTTCCCTATCTGTATAATAACTGTCAATCGCTTGCGCGGCATCTTCAATAACATACAAATTATACTTTTTGGCCAAATCCATTATAGTATCCATTTCACAGGATATTCCAGCATAATGTACGGGGACAATAGCTTTGGTTTTTTCTGTAATCAAAGATTCTATTTTAGTCTCATCTATATTGGGATGATTCTCTCTACTGTCAGCAAAAATAATTTTTGCCCCCCTTAATACAAATGCATTTGCTGTTGACACAAAGGTGTATGATGGCATAATTACCTCGTCTCCAGGTTGAATATTTATCAATATTGCTGCCATTTCTAGAGCATCTGTACACGATGTAGTCAATAACGTTTTTTTTATATTATACCTTTTTTCAAAAAAAGCCTGACATTGCTGCGTATATTTTCCATTACCAGATATTTTACCTGACTTAACAGCGTCTTCTATATACTTCGTTTCGTTTCCTGAAAGATATGGTTTGTTAAAAGGTATTTTCATTATAATCGTATTCTTAATTTGTTAAAGTTAACATATAAACCATCTTCTTCATAAATCGCTTTGGTTATTTTTAATAGTCGTTCTCCACAAACCACCACGGGACAATTTGAATCTATGTATAAAATTTTACCATAATCTCTATTGATTATTTTCAAATCATCAATGACTAAGGCCTCCAAAACTCTGATTGTCTTATTTTCCATTGTCAATTTGGCTCCTTTATAAGGAAAACCTAAAGCATCTATCGTCCTAACTATTCTTTCAGCTGATTGACTCCAATCAATAGTATAATCTTCTTCATCTCGCCATAAACTATAACTGGCAATACTTTCATCCTGAATTATTTCAAGTAATGAATTATTAGCTTTTTTTTCCAAAACCTCCATTAGTAACTCTGCATATAGCTTGCTTACTACTGCTATAGCTTTTTCTATTTTTATTGGATATGCAATTTTTGTTTTTTTTATCCCAACTATATTGCCTTTATCAAATTCTTTATCTGCTTTTATCGCAGTAACCCCTATTTCATTATAACCTTCTATCAGTGATGTAACTAATGGATTAAAGCCTCTGAGTTCCGGAAGAATAGAATCGTGAAAAACAATTAATTTTTCAATATTGTGGTGAATTATCCATCGCCAACCTATGGCAAACATTATATCTGCATCACTCTCTATTTTCAATTCATTTGTTCTTTCAAAAAAGAGGTAACTATTTTGTTTGCATACTGTTTTTATTTCTTCAAAATAATCATTTATCACATTTTTATCTCTTGCAGCAACTACATAGTTTAATTTAAAATTAGGGTTATTGTTACATAAATCTGAAACTGCATTTAAACAACTTATCCCTTTTTCCCCTGCAATAAATAAACCTATCCTAACCATGATTAATTAATATTTATAGTTTCATCAATAATAAAAACAGGCCTGTTTTTTGTTTGATCAAAAATCTTCCCAACATAAATACCTGTAATACCAATAGTGGTTATTATTATTCCAGATAGAAACCAAATAGATACTATTATGGAAGTGAATCCAATTACCTCAATCTTGTTAGCAAAGGCCTCATAGAGGTAATAGGCCCCCACAATAAATGATAGCAAAGAAATGATTATGCCAAATTTCACCATTATTTTTAATGGTTTATTGGAAAAAGAAATAATCGAGTTAAAGGCTAAGTTTATTAGCTTGGATAAACTATAAGTTGTCTTTCCTGAATTTCTGGAAGAGTGTTCAACAGTAATTGATGTGGCCTTGAATCCGACAAAATTTACAAAAAGGGGGAAAAATTTAATATAATCCGGAATAGTTAAAATGGATTGTATTACTTTTTTATTATATACACCGAAATTAGCAATTTCATTATCATACTTTGTATCGGTAAAAAAGCCGTATACTTTTGAAAATAATTTAGAAGATAGCTTTTTTAAAAAACTATCCTTTCTATTGGTTCGCCTGGCTAAGACAATATCAAATCCTTCTTTTGCTTTTTCGTAAAGCTTAATTATTTCTTTGGGTTGATCTTGTAAATCGCAGTCCATTACAACAATCCATTCGCCTTTTGCATGATGTAATCCTGCCATTATTGCCGGATGTTGGCCAAAATTTTTACTTAGACGCAGGCTCAGAAGATTGCTGTTCCCGATGGATAAGGCTTTCATTTTTTCCCATGACCCATCCGGACTTCTATCATCTACTAAAATAATTTCATAAGGTAAACCTATTTGTTTCATTGTCAACTGAATTTCTGAAACCAAATTTTCAACAATTGACTCAGCTTTATAAACAGGACTTACTATGGATAGTATTGGTTTTTGATTCATAATCTAACATTTAGTAAGTATACAGTTAAACTCCAAATTGAAAATTCATAAACTTGTTATGTAAAGCTTCTTAATAATGATTCCTCCCAATTAGCGATTACTATTCCAAATTGATATTTTATTTTTGATTTATCCAAAACACTATAAGCCGGTCTTTTAGCCGGAGTGGGATAACTTGAAGTAGGAATCAGTTGTAAATTTATACTTATATTGTTAAATTCAAATATTTTCTTGGCAAAATCATACCAACTGCACTGTCCTTCGTTACTGAAATTATAGATACCAAAAGTGTTTTGATTGCTCTTGATGATTGCGACCAAGGCCTCTGCCAGGTCAACGGCATTAGTTGGTGTTCCTATTTGATCATTTACTACTGAAAGTGTGTCTCTCTCTGTAGCCAATCGGAGCATGGTCTTCATGAAATTGTTTCCAAATTGCGAATACACCCAAGAAGTTCTGATGATAAAATGTTTTTCCAAAATTTGTTGTATCGCTTTTTCACCATCCCATTTAGTTTGACCGTAAATCCCTGTCGGATTGGGAATATCTGTTTCTAAGTAGGGGGTTGTTTTAGTTCCGTCAAATACGAAATCAGTAGATATATGAAGTAAAATAGTGTGGTGTTCTTTGCAGCTCTTGGCCAAATTTTGGGCACCTACCACATTAATCAAGTGAGCTTTTTCAGGTTCACTTTCGGCTTTGTCCACTGCTGTATATGCTGCGGCGTTAATACAATAATCAGGTTTGTATTTGGAAAAGGTTGCCAAACAGTTATCCAAATCAGTAATGTCTAATTCTTGTGATGAGCAAAAAATGAAATCAAGTTCAGGATAATTTGGTGCAATAAATTGCAGACTTTGTCCCAATTGTCCTTTGCTTCCTGTAACTAAAACTACCATACTTTCTTTGCTTTTTCAAGAGATGGTAACTGAATGTCTTTTTCCGAGATGATTAAATTTTCATTCGGAAAATTCCAATCAATTCCTATTGATTTGTCATTGTATATAATGCCTCCTTCACTTTCTTTGTTGTAAAAATTATCACATTTATAAAAGAAAACAGCCGTTTCACTCAACACCAAAAACCCATGGGCAAAACCTCTGGGTACAAAAAATTGTCTTTGGTTCTCTCCGGACAAAAGAACAGATTCATATTGTCCGTAGGTAGGGGAGTCAGGTCTGATATCAACCGCTACATCCAACACTTCGCCTTTTAATACCCTCACCAGCTTGGCTTGAGCATGTTTTCCGGTTTGATAGTGCAATCCACGCAAAACTCCCTTCGAGGAAAAAGACTGATTGTCTTGAACAAATTGAACTCTTTTTCCTGTTCCGGCTTCAAAAGTATTTTCGTTGAAACTCTCCATAAAGTAACCGCGTTCGTCAGTTATTATTTTGGGTTCAATAATAAAACAGTCTTCCAGTTTTGTCGGAATAAAATTCATAGTCTAAATCAAGCTTAATAGATGAGTTCCATAACCGCTTTTCAATAAAGGCTCGGCTAATTTTTTTAATTGCTCGGCATCAATAAAGCCCATTTTGTAGGCAGCTTCTTCAATGGCTCCAATTTTTAACCCTTGTCTTTCTTCTATAACCTGTACAAATTGACTGGCTTGCATCAGTGAGTTAAATGTTCCGGTATCCAACCAGGCTGTACCTCTATCAAGTATACTTACTTTCAGTTTACCGCGCTTCAAATATTCTTTATTGACATCCGTGATTTCCAGTTCACCCCGATGACTGGGCTTAATATTTGCAGCGATCTCCACTACGGCATTGTCATAGAAATAAATTCCGGGAACAGCAAAATTTGATTTTGGATGTTCCGGCTTTTCTTCAATAGAAAGTACGTTGCCGTTCGCATCAAAATCAACCACTCCGTACCTTTCCGGATCATGAACGTGGTACGCATAAATGATACCTCCATCCGGATTATTATTGGCCAACAATAAATCAGATAACCCGGTACCATAAAAAATATTATCTCCAAGTACTAAGGCTACTTTGTCGTTACCAATAAATTCTTTCCCTATAATGAAAGCTTCAGCTAAACCATTTGGATGTTCCTGAACCGCATATTCAAAATGACAGCCTAAAGATTTTCCATCGCCTAATAATTGTTTGAACAAAGGCAAATCATGTGGTGTCGAAATAATTAATATTTCACGAATACCTGACCACATTAACGTTGACAAAGGATAATAAATCATCGGTTTGTCATAAATTGGCATCAACTGTTTGCTAACGGCAAGAGTAAGAGGATGTAAGCGAGTTCCGGAGCCTCCGGCTAAAATGATTCCTTTCATAATCAACTATTCATTTTGGCTAACTGTCTTCGGTAATATGATTTGAAATATCCTCCTACAGCATACAACACAATAAAAAGTAAAGGCAAAATAAATTTCAATTTACCATTTATTGTATCTGTATTCTTTATGTTAAGTGTAACACTGTTATCTTTGATAACCTTATCAAGGTTTACCAATTCAATTCGATGGGTTCCTTGTTCCGAAATCAAATCGTTTTTAGTTTTAATTACGTCATTCAGTTGTGAATTTTCATTATAATACACCAATTTATCACTCTTGGCTGAACCGTTAGTGGTGCTTGAAAAAGCATTTAAAAACCCGTTGATTTGCGAAATAATAGAATCATTCTCAACCATTTTGGTTTTAATATTATTCATGAATTGCTTTTGTATCAATGTGTAATAATCAGTATTGTTCAGATAATTTAAAAGCGGTTGAATGGTTTTAGCGTCAGTTACTTCCTTAGTAGTTTTAAAAGTAATCAGATGAAAAGGGTAATTCTTACTGGTCAGATTTTCGGTTACAATTTTTTTAATATCTCCGTCTTCAGCCATCAACTTCAACAACTCGAAATTTTTGTCTTTATCTTCAATAAATTTATAAATATCCAAAATCGGCTGGATTTGAATTTTTTTGAATTTTTTTGAGTCTTTAATCCCTACCACATCTCTCAAAAAGACTGTGTCATTATCCTCTATTTTAGAGTTAATTAATTCAATTTTAGCATATAAGTAATCCGTTGAACCGAAATTAGGACAAACAATCAATTGATGATCCAGCGATTTTGTTTTCTTGTCCAAATAAAAACCTATACCGGCACCAAGCAAAAATAAGATTCCTATCCAGAGAATATTTCTCTTTAAAAATAAAATCCCTCTGAAGATACTCGTGGAAATTCCTTCAAAAAAATTACCCACTTTTTTTGAAATCTGTGACAAGTCTATTTCCTGATTGTCGGTGTTGTTCTGAGATGTTTCGCTCATAAAAATTTATTTAATGTTAAAGATTTGTTCTAATATTTTAATGGTAATTAAATACGTTGGTTTCACACCCGTAGTTCCTAATCCTCCCGAAGCCAAAGTACTTCCGGTTTCTAAAGGATTATCCGAGGCGTAATATGCATAACGGACTTTTACATTGGGATGGATGCTCTTTCTGATTTTAGAGGCGGATTGAATCGCCTTTTGGTAATAAGCTCCTTCCATTTCCAATCCAATAACACCCCACGTAGATTCATGGAAAAATTTCAACAAATCTTTGTTTTGTAATGAGGTTCCCAAAACCGTAATCATAGGACCGGCGTAGACCGGAATGTCATTGCCTTCAAACATAGCTGCTGTTAACTCGTTTTCAAACGGATAGTTATCCGCTGTTCCTTCATTGATGTGAGCAGACGGAATCATGATGTCGCCTTTGCCCCCTTCCAAAATTCCGGCTTTACCCATAATGGAAACTGATTCAACATTCAAAAACGTTTTGTGTTTGGCTTCTTTATAAGGTTTCAATAGCTCATCAATAGTTTCAAATGCCTGTTCGCCAAAAGCATAATCCATGACAATCAACACAGGAGCTTCTTTGCCGATTTTAGCTTTCGGGAAACCGGACTTCGCCCAGTCAATCTTGGCTGTGTCAAAAATTTGCACATCAATATTAGTTCCTGATTGATCCGGAAGTGAAATCATTCCTTGCTTCAAGGCTACCTCTACGACTTTGTTTCTAACCGGATCCGCTCCGGATTTACTCAATTCTTCATAAATAAAGAAATCCGATTTGTCTTTAAATTTGGTTTTCAACGCATTCATGGCAAAAATCGAATTCATTACACTGTGCATGTTGGCACTGATGATGTGTATGGGCCTTTCTAAAAGATTGTTCGCTTTCAACACTTCTTTAATGTTGTTCGCCCAAATCTCTCCGTGAATATGGTGTCCCAGTCTTTCTCTCAAAATCGGACTGAAAGTAATCGTTCTTTTGTTATTGTTAACGATTTCTTCTATAGCCAATTTGCCCAGCCAGTAAATTACATGTAAAAATCGGTCCGGCTTTTCTTTGGTGCCAAAAGCGTCATAGATATCTAAAACTTCTGAAAAACTTCTCCCCAATACATTCGCTGCATGTGAAATCGCTATTTCTTTTTCAGTAAGTGACATCTTTTTGTTTTGCAAAACGGCCTGCTCCAGTTTTTCCCAATCACGGGTTACCTCTACTTCAATTTCATCCAACAAAACTCTGTTTTTAATTTTGTGTGATTCAATAAAAATAAAAGTGAGGTGTGTCAAAATATCGTAAATATCCGAGCGTCCACGGGTAATCTCTACATTCATTTGTTCGTCATCAATACGATAACAGTTTCTTCTTCTTTTGGGTGGAACAATCGCCTGAAAATGCGATTTAGAGTAGCCTTCGTCTGAAGTTAAATTGATAAAACGACATTCTTCAATGCCCACCGGAAGTCGTTCAATAACATAAAGCAACCCGTTGAGTTCAACTTTTTCTTCTGCAATACTTCCGTAAATTTCGGGTCTTAGCGACAATAGTGCTTCCCTTAAAGTTTCTCCAGAAACACCCATCGGTTTGTAAAAACCTCTGTTGAATAAATGTCTCATGGTAATGTACAATCGTTCGATAGCTGCCGACGATTCTTGCGCCCGGGAGCGCGAAATGTTCTTAATTTCTTTCATTAATATATTTTTTCTAACCCGCAAATATAGGGTTTTTTAAGTTTAGTTGGTTAGGATTAGGTTTATGGCGGGCTCATATCCTTTAATCTTACCTGTTCCTGTCGGCGAACCCACATTAGTCTGCTTATTCCATTTGCCTCCCGAAAACACATACAAAAAATCCCTTTCCACATAATTGTACAACACAAATGGATAATAGGTCTTTTGAACAGTGGTGGTATTCGTGTTTGAATCGATGACGGTTCTTTCCTGTTTATTCTTTTCAATAATCAACTTTTCGAACCCCACAAAAATGCCGTTTTTAGGTATTCTTAAATTAAAATCGGTTACGTTGAACTTGTGTTTCAATACTCCTTTTCGCAAACTCACGATATAATCTTTGGTTAGTAAATCTTCCCCCGGAGATCCATCAACATTCACACTGTAAAAATGGAGTTTAATGGTTGCGTTTTCTATTGCGTTGTCGGTATGAATGGTTACCTGTTTGATATAGCGCGTTTTTTTGTATTTAGCACGATACGGAAAAAATTTGGCGTCAATTCGCGGCCCGTTATCAAAAGCCTGAAAGGTTTCGTTTTCCACTTTCCCGATTTCAATTTCGCGGGTTTCCAACCGATGAGCCACTACTACCTCATCCAACTTAAAAGCCGTTTCTTTTAAAATGACTTTTCCGGATTCGGAAGCTTTAATGGTTTGTTTTTCAAATCCAAGCGCTGAAAAAATCAAATTCTTATCTCCGGAGGTGTTTATCGTAAAAACTCCGTTTTCTTCCGAAGTGGTACTGTTGTTTTCTCCTTGCACCCAAATATTCACATAAGAAACCGGTTTGCCGCTTTCATCTGTTACCATTCCTTTGATTTGTGCCGATAGTGAAAATCCCACCAACAACATCAACCATACCCCTTTTATGTTTGTCATTCCTTCGCGCATTATCTATTTTACTTTTAACAAATCTGCTATTTTACGATCATTGGAAAGTCGCGGCAATTTGTTTTGTCCTCCCAGTTTTCCAATAGATTTCATATAGTCCTGAAACCCGTTTTTAGTCACACCGGTAATCACTACGGTTCTCAATACATTTCCTGCAATCAAATCATCATAGTACGTATTTTGCTTCCGCATTGCATTGTCAATGGCTAAAGCAAAGGAAACCATGTTTTCAGGTTCGCTTTCAAATTCAATAAACCATTCGTGGTAAGGCAATCCTTCGGCCGGATTGATTTGTGGCGCTACCGTAAATTCATTCACCCGGACATTAGTGTTTTCCATTGCTTCCTGCAATGCATTTTCCACTTCTTTACCAATAACATGCTCGCCAAAAGCCGAAATATAGTGTTTGATACGACCCGAAACGATTACCCGATAAGGCTGTAAACTCGTAAACTGAACGGTATCGCCTATATTATAAGCCCAAAGACCTGCATTGGTGGAAATGATTAAAACATAATTGGTATTCAATTCAACTTCACCAATCGTATAACGCTTTGGATGGGCGGTGAAAAACTCCTCTGCCTTGACAAACTCATAGAAAATACCGGAATTCAACAACAACAACATTCCCTTTTCTTTTTGAGAATCCTGATAAGCAAAAAAGCCCTCTGAAGCCGGAAACAGTTCAATAGCATCTACTTTGCGACCGATAAGATTTTCAAATTTGGCACGATAGGGTTCATAATTCACCCCTCCGTAAATGAATAAATGGAAGTCTTTGAATAGCTCACCTACAGGCTTATTCCCTTTTTGTTGTAATTTCTCAAAATACATCTGTACCCACGAAGGGATGCCCGAAATTACACTCATTTTTTCGTGGAATGTTTCTTCAACTATGGCATCAACCTTGGTTTCCCAGTCTTCGATGCAATTGGTTTCCCAACTCGGCATGCGGTTTTTCTGCAAATATTTCGGAACAAAATGCGCTACTATTCCGGATAATCGTCCTAATTTGATTCCGTTTTTTTCTTCTAAAACCGGACTTCCCTGCAGGAAAATCATCTTCCCGTCTACAAAATCCGCTTTACCGGTTTCATGTACATAACTCAATATAGCGTTGCGGGCAGCCTCAATGTGAAAAGGCATCGACTCTTTGGTTAGCGGGATATATTTGGCTCCGGAAGTTGTTCCTGAGGTTTTGGCAAAGTAAAGTGGTTTTCCCGGCCAAAGAACATCGGCTTCGCCTCTCACCACCCTATCCACATAAGGCCTTAGTTCTTCATAATCTCGTATAGGAACCTGCTTGGCAAAATCCTCGTAGGTTTTAATGTTTTCAAAGTCATGATTTTTGCCAAACGCGGTGTCTTCGGCTGCAGTCAAAAGTTCATTAAAAACTTTTTGTTGTGTAGCTACAGGGTCCTGAGCCCACTTTTGGGTTTGATGGTGAACAATTTTGGCGAATATTTTGGCGGCAAAGGCTTTTATGGACATGGCTATTCGTTTGGAAAATTCTTTTTAATGGCTCTTTCGGTAGTCCAAAACAAATAGACACAAACCAACACCGAAAGTGCGATTCCGATGATGACCTGCTGTTTTTCACCGGGATGCAAGACCATTCCTAAAAAAGAAAAGGCCACCAGGAAAAAGCCGCCCTGCAACATTTTAATACAAGAATATTTTTGAGAGAAATCCCAAACCTGTTGATTTTTCATGGAATTTCCTGTTCTGTAGCCGTACAAATGATTGATTTTCTTTGGCGGAAATCGGAGTGAAATGCCTGCTGCAATCACAAAAATAACCCCGGTTAAAAAAGGCATAAAAAAGAGTTTTTCGACTATAAAAATTAAAAAATCCTCCATGTTATTCAAATTCGATAAAAATGGTTGGGTCAATCGGATAGCCGTCTTTCCATAATTCAAAATGCAGATGCACTCCGGTGGATTCCTGTCCGGTAGATCCCGCCAAGGCTATAACTTCACCGGTTCGCACCGTGTCCCCTTGGGCAACTGTCAACGAAGCAGCGTGTTTATAGACCGAAATAAATCCGCTATTGTGTCGAATAATAACCACATTTCCGGTAGTAGGCGTCCAATCGGCAAAAATAACGGTACCGCTCAAAATCGATTTTATCGGAGTGTTTTTGGCCAAAGCAATATCCACCGCATAATGCTTTTCTTTGGGATTGAATTTATCGGTAACCATGCCTTTTACCGGCGGAAATAACACTACACTCACTTTGGGTTTTGCTTTTTCAAACAAGTTATACTTGTCTTCCCGGGCCACTTCTTCGCGCAACTGCAAATCGGCTTTGGTGGGCTCCAGTGCTTCCGCAGAAATGGTTTCGGCATCACCGGGTTTTATGGAATCTTTACTAAATTTCGCATAATCCAAATCACCGGTTAAAATCTTTTTTATCGAAGCAATATAGGCTTCATTTTTCTTTAAAGCATTGGATAACGAATCCGATTTCAAAGCCAGCTCTGTAGCATCTCTTTTCAGTTTGGTGGAAGCATAACCGGGAATAAATTCGCGCAAGGGCGTAAAAGCAATAATATAGGTGGTGACAAAAATAATCAGCAATGCCCCGATGGTGGCGACTACAAAGACATTCATCAACGTTAAACGCAACGAAAAAACTTCTGCAAATGTGTCTTCATTCAAAATAACCAAGCGGTTTTTCGTGAAGAGTTTTTTCTTTAATATTTTACGTTTGAGTCGTTTTTCCGACATGGGTATTGATTATATCACAAATATAGAAATTAAGTTCGGTTTGGCTGACCAATTGCTATAACGAACTTTAATTATAAATATTGTGTTAAATTAAAATCAATCTGCAAATTCTTTATACCTTTGTTACCAAATTAATACTAATTCGCGAAAGCATAAATTTATATACTATGGGAAGTATGGGAATTTCAGAATGGCTGGTTATCTTAGTCGTTGTTCTATTATTATTCGGAGGTAAAAAAATCCCGGAATTAATGAAAGGGCTTGGAACCGGTGTGAGAGAATTCAAAGAAGCTGCCAAAGGAGAAGACAAAGCCGCTGAAACTAAAAAAGAAGAAGAGACAAAATAATCCTTTTTTACACAAAAAACATTCATCCCAAACACTAATTAGCGTTTGGGATTTTTTTATGGCCAAAAACACCTCCTTTTAAATTTATTTGAAACAATCATTGATTTTATAAATTATTTTTTAATTTTGTTAAAAATTATTTTAACTTTATTAAAATGAAACTACCAATTGTTTGTCCCAGCTGCGAAAATGCCCTTAGGGTAAGTCAGATGAAATGCGACCAATGCCAAACCGAAGTCAACGGAAATTACGACTTGCCTCTGTACCTGAAACTCCATCGCGAAGAACAGGACTTCATCCTCGAATTTTTCCTGTCCAGCGGCAGCATCAAGGAAATGGCCAAGCAGGCCGGCAACTCCTATCCTACCATGCGAAATAAAATGGACGATTTAATCAGTAAAATCAATAACCTTAAATCGCTATAATCCATGAAACTTGCCGTTTTGACCAACCCCTTCATGAAATTTTCCGAAAATACTCTTTTCGGTACCGGTGCACTTACTTTTGCCGCCGGTTGTGCCATCGCATACTATACCCAATTTTCTTTTGACGGTTTGATTGATGCCCATGCCAATCCTGACGCCTCTTGGGGCAGCGTTTTCAAAGAAAACAGCATCAACGTAGGCGTAATCACATTATTGCTGTTTGCTTTTGGCAAAATAATAAACCCGAAAACCCGTTTTATCGACATTCTGAATGCCGCATTGATCTTCCGGATTCCGTTTTATTTTATGCCTTTGCTCTCCAATTTCTCTTTTATGAAAACCTTGGAAAATGAAGTGCAAAAAAACATAAATCACTTAGACAAGTTAAACCTCAACCCGGTTGATATGATAGGCGTATTACTTGTTTCGGTGTTGATTTTATTACTGCTAATTTATGCCATTTGGATTTTGTTCATCGGTTTCAAAACCGCTGCAAATTCCAAAAAAACAATCCATATTTTCCTCTTTGCAGTCCTAATTATTTTGGCTGAAATCACTACCAAATATTTAATCTTTCTAAACTAAATCACTATGAAAACATCTTTTTTAAGTCTGTGCTTATTGCTTTGCCTTTCCCCGGTTTTTGGGCAAAAAATTGCGGGTTCCTGGGTTGGTGAACTCGATGTTCCCGGAGCAAAAATTCCCCTGGTTTTTAATATACAGGCCAACGGAACGGAACTCAAAACCACTTTGGACAGTCCGATGCAGGGCGTGAAAGATTTGGCTACCGACAAAACCACCTTGACCAATAATGAACTGACGATTGATGCCAAAAGCATCGGAATTCAATACAAAGGAACCTTTGAAAACGAAAAAATAAACGGGACTTTTTTTCAGGGCGGTGCCTCATTGCCGCTGGTCCTTTCGCGCAAAAAAGAAGGCGAATTCGAAATGAAAAGACCACAGGAACCTAAAGCCCCTTTCGACTACAACAGCGAGGACATTACCTTTGTGAATCCAAAAGATGCGAATACGCTGGCGGGTACCCTGACTACCCCGAAAAACAAAAAGAATTTCCCGGTTGCCATCCTGATTACAGGCTCTGGAGCCGAGAACAGAAACTCCGAAATATTCGGTCACAAACCGTTTTGGGTTATTGCCGATGATTTTGCCAAAAAAGGAATCGGCGTGTTGCGATTGGATGACCGCGGTGTGGGTGGTTCTTCCAAAGGCGTTAAAGAAGATACTTCCGAAAATTTTGCCGGTGATATCAACGCGGCTGTAGAATATTTGGCGGCCAAAGGGTATACCAAAATTGGTTTAATCGGCCACAGCGAAGGCGGAATGATTGCACCTATGGTAGCGGTTCAGAACAAAAAAGTAAGCTTTGTAATTTCCATGGCCGGGCCCGGAATTCCGGTGGAAGATTTGTTGCTGTTACAGTCTACTGCCATTGCAAAAGCAGAAGGCGCCACAGACGACGACTTGAAAATCAGCAACGGGATGAATAAAAAACTATACGGTTTTGTTAAAAACTACAGCGGAAATGATTTAAAAACAGACATCAAAACCGTTATTGCGGAAGAGTTCAAAAAGTTTCCTAAAAACCAACTCCCGCCAGAGGATAAAATGCCCGATTTAATCAACCAACAAGCAATGGAGCTGACCAATCCGTGGTTTGTATATTTCATAAAGTACAATCCCGATGCCTACTGGTCTAAACTTAAAATTCCGGTATTGGCAATCAACGGAACCAAAGACTTGCAGGTGTTGGCCACCGAAAACCTGGCCGGAATAAAAAAATCGTTGGAAAAAGCCGGAAATAAAAAGTTTGCCGTTCAATCCTTTGACGGTTTGAACCATTTATTTCAAACGGCCAATACCGGCTCCGTTTCCGAATATGCCACTATCGAAGAAACCATATCGCCTAAAGTTTTGGATGCCATGAGCAGCTGGATTTTGAAACTGTAAACGCAATAAAACGATAAGAAACCCCAAATTCCATCCCGAGTTTGGGGTTTTTTATTGCGGTTCACTCGGCTTGGTGTTCCCTTTCAATACGCGGTACAATTCCTCAATCTTTTCCAAAGGCAAATTGTGCAGCAATTGGTTGACCTCCGTTGCGGTTTCTGTTTTAGTCAGGCTGTGCAGCGCATGACCATGCGGAACCATTTTCCCATGTTCCGGAATAAAGGTCAGCAAATCATTGGGCGTGCAATTCAAATCCCGACAAAGCATTTCCAGCTTTTTCATCGACAGCGAATTCAGATTATTGCGCAGCAAATGATAAGTATAACTCGAGGAATGTCCCCGTTCAATAAAAAACTGATTGGGTTCAGTGATCCCTTTCATCTTCAAAATTCGGGTAATGTTTAATCGTATCATAGCCAACGGTTTTAAAATGACAGTACTCCCCTAATCCCTTCAAATAAAGTGCCAAAATGTTTACGTAAACCGAAAGTAGCCTAAGAACCGTCTTCGGAATGTTACATTCCATCTTCGGAATCCTTACCACGAGATTCCGTGCGTTGCAATTCATCTTCGGAGCGTGTCGTTTAATTTACGGAACACGGAATTGAAACTACAGCCAATTACATTGCGGCTTCCGTCGATTGAGATGCATCGACGGAAGGCCTAAAACCTTTAACGTTGGGCTTTTTAGGGGGTAAAAAGGATAGGGAGTGGTTTTTGGATGCTAAAAAACCATCGTCAACTGAATGCGTTTGCGCTCTTCATCTACCTCCACCACTTTTACCTGAACGTGTTGGTGTAATTTGACCACTTCATTCACATCGGAAACAAAACCTTCCTTGAGTTGGGAAATGTGTACCAGTCCGCTTTCTTTAATGCCGATATCCACAAAACAGCCGAAGGCCGTAATATTGTTCACGATCCCCGGCAAAATCATGCCGCTGCGCACGTCTTTAATCGATTTGACATTGGCATCAAATTCGAATACTTTGGCGGCTTTTCTGGGGTCGAGTCCCGGTTTTTCAAGTTCTTTCAGGATGTCTTTAATTCCTAAAATCCCCACATCAGAGGTGATGTAGTTTTCGGGTTTGATTAAACTGATTTTTTCTTTTTTGCCGATAAGCTCCGCCGTTTTTAACCCCAAATCCTTAGCCATTTTTTCCACTATCGGATAGGCTTCGGGATGCACAGCCGAGTTGTCTAACGGATTTTTTCCGTCTTTAATGCGGATAAAAGCCGCGGCTTGTTGGTAGGCTTTGTCTCCCAAACGTGGTACTTTTTTCAATTGTTTTCTATCTTCAAAAGGACCATTTTCAGAACGGAAGGCTACTATGTTTTCGGCCATTTTTTCGCCAATGCCAGAGACATAACTCAACAATGATTTGCTGGCCGTATTGATGTTAATCCCTACCGAGTTCACACAGCGCACCACTACGGTATCGAGTTCTTCTTTCAGTTTGGTCTGGTCTACGTCGTGCTGGTACTGCCCCACTCCTATTGACTTGGCGTCAATTTTTACCAACTCCGCCAACGGATCCGACAATCGTCTTCCGATGGATACCGAACCACGAACGGTTACATCATAATTCGGGAATTCATCCCGGGCAATTTTACTGGCCGAGTACACCGAGGCGCCGGCTTCGGAAACCACAAACACTTGTACCGGCTTATCAAACGCGATTTTCTTGATGAAAAATTCGGTTTCCCTTGAGGCGGTTCCGTTACCAATAGAAATGGCCTCGATATTATAGGCATTCACCATCGATTTGATTTTCTTCATCGCCATAGCCATTTCGTTTTGCGGTTGGTGCGGGTAAATGGTTTCGTTGTATAACAAGTCGCCTTTTTCGTCCAGGCAAACCACCTTACATCCGGAACGATAGCCGGGGTCGATGGCCAAAATGCGTTTCTCTCCCAACGGCGGTGCCAACAAAAGCTGCCCTAAATTGCCTGCAAAAACTTCGATGGCTTTGGCGTCGGCCTTGGCTTTGGCCTCTTGCAGGGTTTCGTTGGAAATGGCCGGTTCTAATAATCGTTTGTAACTGTCCTTAATGGCCAATCGCAATTGGTCTGCGGTTTCTCTATTATTTTTAATCGTATTGTTTTCGATGAATTCGAGGGCTTCTTCGTTTTCAATTTCCACATTCAACTTCACAAACCCTTCGGCTTCGGCACGCAACATGGCTAACAATCGGTGCGAAGGCGCTTTGGAAATGGGTTCGGCCCATTCAAAATATTGGGAGAATTTTTGGGCGGCTTCCTCGTCTTTTTTGGCCTTTACCACTTTGGTCTCCACGATGGCTTTGCGCTGAAACATACGTCGCAAATTTTTCCGGATAAAAATATTTTCATTAATCCATTCGGCGATGATATCGCGGGCGCCTTGCAGCGCCTCGTCTTCATTGGGTACTTTGGCATTCAAATATTTCGAAGCGATAAACTCAATATCGTCACTGTTTTGCGCCATGATGATTTTGGCCAAAGGCTCCAACCCTTTTTCACGAGCCACATCGGCACGGGTTTTTTTCTTCTTTTTATACGGCAAATACAAATCTTCAATCTCCTGTAAGTCGAAACTGTTTTCGATTTTGCTTTTCAGTTCCGCCGTCAATTGCCCTTGCTCTTCTATTGATTTCAACACGCTGTCTTTGCGTTTTATCATCTCATCGTATTGCTTGGACAATTTGGCAATGTTTTCAATCACCACCTCATCTAAATTTCCGGTTTGGTCTTTTCGGTAACGGGAAATAAAGGGAATGGTGCAGTCTTCGGCTAATAATTTTAACGTCGCTTCAATGCTTTTTGGCGAAGCCGTAACTTGGCTTTGAATGAATTGTATGCTGGTCATTTTAAGAATTTATTGTTGAATTTGGTAGAATGCTTTGCCCAGGTTTTCGATCACATCGGTAATCAACATGCTTTCGGGGCTTTGGGTTTCAAGGGTAATATCAGCAGCCAATCCGTGGAGGTAGACTCCCAATATTGCCGCCTGAAGCGGTTGGTATCCTTGGGCTAAAAAAGCGGCAATAATACCGGTCAGGGCATCGCCTGAACCGCCTTTGGCCAGACCTGAATTGCCGGTCGTATTTTCAAAAGAGGAAGAACCATCGGTTATGAAAGTGTGGTGTCCTTTTAAAACAATGATGCATTCCAGTTCCGTTGCTTTTTGAATGGCCTTAGCTCTGCGGGCAGTCTCTGAATCATGGTTGCCGAACAGCCGGTCAAACTCTCGACTGTGGGGCGTGAGAATGGCGTTTTTGGGCAGTTCTATCAGCTCATTTCGTTGAACCAAAAGTGTCAGGGCATCGGCATCATACACAACGGGGTTGCTGGCGTTGGCAATCAAGACTTCCACCATTTTTTCGGCTTCTTTATCTGTTCCTAAACCTGGGCCTATGGCAAAGGCATTGTATTTTTCCAAGTTGATTTTCTCTTCACGAAAAGTTACCATCGCTTCGGGCGCGGCTGTGAAAATAATTTTTCGCTCTTTTCGCGGTACATTGACGGTCACCAAACCTGCACCGGCGCGAAGCGCCGATTTTGCGGCGATAACAGCCGCTCCCATTTTGGCTTGGCTGCCGGCTATGAGTAACACATGTCCGTGGCTGCCTTTGTGCGAATCAGGGAGTCGTTTTTTGAAAATATTTTGGATACTATGTAAATCGGTTACCCTCATAAAAATTAATCCTGAACGATGAAGTCTTTAGTGGCTTCCTCTCTTTGAAATTCGGGTTGAATATTGATATGATTGATATGGTATTTTTCAAATAATAAGACTTCAATCTGGTGAAGCAGCTCATTGAATTCGCTTAAACGGATATCTTCGGAGCAATCCAGATGCGCTTCGAGATGCAGTTCATCATCGTTCAGATGCCAAACGTGAATGTGATGTAATTTCCCGGCTCCGGGAATTTTATGCACTTCGCGTACGAGCTCTTTGATATCGATAAAATCAGGTGTGAACAGCATCAGCATTTTGGTAGATTCTAATAACAATTTGGCTCCGACCACAATTAAATATAGGGCAATGGCGATAGTCAACACGCTATCCACCCAAAACCAACCGTAAAATTTCATCAGTAACCCACCGATTAAAACGGCTACCGAAGCCATCATGTCGGTTAATAAATGCAGGTAGGCCGATTTCATATTGATGTTGTGCTCCGCGTCTTTTTGCAACAACAAAACGGAGGCTCCGTTGACTACTATTCCTAAAAGTGCCAGCCAAATTACCAGATTCGACTCTATGGGATGCGGATTGAAAAACCGTTCTACAGCTCCGAAAATTAATATAAAGGCCACTATGACCAAGGTCGCGGCATTGACAAATGCGGCAATCAGTTCGGCTCTTTTGTAACCAAAGGTGTTTTCTATAGAGGCTTTTCTTCTGGAAAGTTTATGGGCAATCAAACTGAACACCAGAGACAGGACATCGGAAAAATTGTGAAGTGCATCCGAAAGCAAGGCCAAACTTCCCGAGAGGATTCCGCCTATTACCTGTGCAACGGTTATCAGTAAGTTGAGTAAAATGGAATAGATTAGGTTCTTTCCTTTGACTTCATGTTTATGACCGCGATGGTGTCCCATTTTTATTGACAGGCAATTTTATTCACTCTATTGGCGTGTCTTCCGCCTTCAAAGGAAGTGTTTAAAAAGGTATCTACCATTTCTACGACTTGTTGAATAGAAGTATATCTTGCGGGAATACTGATGATGTTGGCATCATTATGCTGACGGGCCAGAGCGGCAATTTCTTTGGTCCAACACAAAGCGGAACGAATCCCTTGGTGTTTGTTTACCGTCATATTGATTCCGTTTCCGGAACCGCAAATTACGATACCGAAATCCGCTTTACAGGTTTCTACATCAATGGCTACCGGATGACCAAAATCGGGATAATCGACACTGTCAAAAGTATCGGTTCCGTGGTTAAAAATCTGATGTCCTTTTTGTTCTAAAAAGGTAACAATGGCGTTTTTGTAGTCCGGTCCTGCGTGATCGTTTCCGATGGAGATTTTCATGTTGCGGTATTTGTAGTTAAGAGCACAAATTTACGGAAACTATCGGTTGGATTTTTACTTTGTTGTAACTAGTTGATTCTTAAAAGCTAATCCTTTTTACAGAATGAGATATATTTATAACTATTTGAAAATCATTGCATAAATTTCAATTCAAATGTTAAATTTTTAGCATGTTAATAGCATTTTGCAAATCATTGATAATCAGTTAACTTTAAATTAACATGAATTGTTAACAACTTTGAATAGAAAATCAGAAGTTTTTTGTTGTCGTATCATCTTTTTTTCTAATCCAAAACCGGAATGAAAAAATCAAATTTAGTTTCGTCTTTTTTTGGAAAATTTATCAGCATAAAAAAACAGGTTTTCAACAAAAATTAACCCTACAACTTATTAAAAATTTCACCCGTTTTTTAACTGTTAACAACTGTTGATAAGAATTAAAATTTCATTCATTTTAAGAAGGTTACCTTAACTTTCTATTGTTAATTTCTCTGTATAAGTCGGGAAAACTTTTAAATCATCTCTTTTCGCAAAAAGTTATTGGCACTATTAACACCCTATAATAACCATCATAAATTTAATTTTTAAAATCTTTTCTTTTTGTTGTTTTTAGTAAGTGTTGATAACATTTCTGATTTAAACAATTTTTAAATTGTTATTCAGGTCATCTAAAATTTGCTGAACAACTTCTTTATCGTTTGGATGAATTTTGAGATGAATGCCTCCGTAAGCAAAACTCGCCAGCGGATCAATGGAAACTAAATTTTCGTTTTGAAATAAATACGGAATACCTTCTCGTTCTAAAATAGTTTTTAAAATGGCGATTTCATGAGCGAAATTAAACGTAGCGATGGTGATAAATTCGGTCATCTTTTGAAGTTTTTATAAAGATACTAAATGTTAGATTTATATTAAAACTGAAAACTATAACTCATAACTTGTAACTATTTCGTAATTTTCAGCAATAATAGAAAAGATACAATGAGTAAGAAGCCTAAAAAATTCGGAAAGAATACTAAAACATTTTCCGAAAAGATTTTTAAAATATTATCCAAGAATGCCAATAAACCATTCAACTACAAACAAATAGCTGCTATCCTGGAACTGGATGATACCAAAAGCAGAAACGAAATTATCAAAGATTTAAAAATTCTTGCTGCACAGAAACTGATTATAGAATCAGAACCCGGTAAGTATTTAGTCAAAGCGAGCAGTCAAAAATACTATGAAGGAACGATTGACATGACATCGCGAAAAACAGCTTATTTAATTTGCGATGAGTTAGAGCATGATGTCTTTATTCCGTTTGTGAATTTGAATCATGCCTTAGACGGAGATAAAGTCAAAGCTTATGTTTACGACAGAAGAAGTTCCCGAAAACCGGAAGCCGAAGTACTTGAAATTTTAGAACGACACAAAACAGAATTTGTTGGAGTAGTCGATATTCAGAAGAATTTTGGTTTTGTTACTACGGCCAATGCCAAGATGTACACCGATATTTTTATTCCTAAAAATAAATTAGGCGATGCCGAACATGGTGATGTTGTTTTAGTTAAATTGGAAGATTGGCCGGCCAAAGCCGATTCGCCTTTTGGTTCGGTAATCAAAGTACTGGGAAAACCGGGTGAACACAATACTGAAATTCATGCTATTTTAGCCGAATATGGGTTGCCGTATGATTTTCCGATAGAAGTAGAAGCGTATGCCAATAAAATTGATACCTCGATTACCCAAGAGGAAATAGCTAAGCGTCGCGATATGCGAAAGGTTTTAACGTTTACCATCGATCCGAAAGACGCTAAAGATTTTGACGATGCCTTATCCTTTCAGGTTTTAGAAAATGGTAATTATGAAATTGGCGTTCATATCGCCGATGTTTCCCACTATTTAAAAGAAGGAACAATATTGGATGATGAGGCGTATAAAAGAGCTACTTCAGTGTATTTGGTTGACCGTGTGGTACCGATGTTGCCCGAAGTTTTATCTAATTTTGCCTGTTCTCTTCGTCCACATGAAGAAAAATATACATTTTCGGCTGTATTCGAATTGACCCCAAAAGCCGAAGTTGTCAATCAATGGTTTGGCCGAACAATAATTTATTCTGACCAACGTTTTGCTTACGAAGAAGCCCAGCAAATAATCGAAACCCAATCGGACATTATTCCAGCTGAAATCTCCTTAACGGGTGCTGAATACAAAGCACCGAAAGCTATTGTAGAAGCTACTTTAAAAATGGATGAGTTGGCTAAAATTCTCCGAAGAAAAAGAATGGCTGCCGGAGCGATTTCTTTTGATAAAGTAGAAGTAAAATTCAACTTAAATGAGGAAGCAGAACCGGTAGGGGTGTTCTTTAAAATCTCTAAAGATGCTAATCATTTGATTGAAGAATTTATGTTGTTGGCCAACAGAAAAGTAGCCGAATTTATTGGAAAACAAAAGAAAACTTTTGTGTATCGTATTCACGATGAACCCAATGAAGATAAGTTGATTAACCTACAAACTGTGATATCTAAATTTGGGTATTCGATTAATATGAAATCCAAACAGGATATTTCGAAATCGTTGAATAATTTATTAAACGAAGTGAATGGTAAAAAAGAGCAAAATTTAGTGGATACCCTGACCATTCGAAGTATGAGTAAAGCGGTTTATTCTACGGAAAACATTGGTCATTATGGTTTAGCTTTTGATTTTTACAGCCATTTTACGTCACCCATTCGTCGTTATCCCGATGTGATGGCACACCGATTACTGCAACATTATTTGGACGGTGGCAAGAGTGTGAGTCAAGAAGATTATGAAGAAAAATGTGCGCATTCCAGTGATATGGAAGCTTTGGCGGCACAAGCCGAAAGAGATTCAGTGAAATACATGCAGGTGAAATACATGCAGGATCATAAAGATCAGGAGTTCCTGGGTGTGATATCAGGGGTTACAGAATGGGGAATTTATGTTGAAATTATCGAGAACAAATGTGAAGGTATGGTTCGCATCCGCGAAATCAAAGAAGATTATTATACGTTTGACGAGAAGCAATACGCTTTGGTTGGCGCTGTTACCAAAGGATTATTGCAGTTAGGTGATGAAGTTTATGTAAAAGTAAAAAATGCCGATTTGGTTAAAAAACAATTAGATTTCCATTATATCAGAAGAAAAGAATAAATATGAAAAAGTTAGTTTTTAGTTTGTTATTCCTCAGTACAATTGCTGTAGCTCAAGAAGCCAAAAATGTTGGCGATTTTAACAAAGTAACTTCCTTTGACCGCATTGATGTTTTATTGGTTCCCGGAACAGAAAATAAAGTAATACTCGAGGGAAAAGAGTCGGATGATGTGGAATTGGTCAATAAAAATGGAGAGTTAAAAATCAGAATGCCGTTAACCAAAATGCTGGATGGTGATAATATTTCAGTTACCGTTTACTTTAAAAAACTCACAGCAGTTGAAGCTAATGAAGGTTCCCGAATTGCCTGTGGTGACAGAATTAAAGCTACGGCTTTTGACATTATCGCCAAAGAAGGTTCGGAAGTAAAATTAGTTTTAGAGGTGTCAAAATTAAACGCCAGAGTAGCCAACGGTTCTAAAATCTCTTTGGAAGGAAGTGCTCAGAATCAGGATGTTTTGGTCAATTCAGGAGGTATTTATGAAGCTAAAACTTTTAAAACTTTGCAAACTACTATCACCGGAAATGCAGGAGGAGAAGCCGATATTTTTGCTACTGATTTAGTTGAAGCGAAAATCAGAGCTGGTGGTGAAATCATCATTTACGGAAAACCAAAACAAATCAATCAAAAAGTTGTTGCCGGAGGGACCATTAAAGAAGCAAAGTAGATTTTATTTTAGATTCTAAAATTTAAATTCTAAATTGCATTGTCAAAATCTTAACAAGTATGTTCCTTAACGATATCTTATCTGCCATTCCGCTGGGTTTCTTTCTAAGTTTTATGATTGGACCTGTTTTCTTTGTACTACTGGAAACCAGTGTAGTGAAAGGATTCAGAGCAGCGGTAATGTTTGATTTGGGTGTGGTATTGGCTGATGTGATTTTTATATTGATTGCTTTTTTCAGTAGTTACCGTTTGATTCAAAGCATCAAAAATGATCCGGCTTTATTTATTTTCGGTGGCTTAGTGATGCTCACTTATGGCATTATTTCCTTTGTTAAAAACAAAAAAGAATCCAAAAAAAGTATAGATGAAATTGACCCGAAAGAGTTGGCTAAAACCAATTACTTTTCATTATTTATCAAGGGTTTTTTCCTCAATTTTATCAATATCGGCGTGTTAGGATTTTGGTTAGCTATCCTAATTACTATTGGTCCGCAATTGGAACTGAAAGCCTCTCGAATGCTGACTTTTTTCACTACTTTAATCCTTAGTTATTTTGTTACCGATATTTTTAAAATATTGCTGGCAAAACAGTTACGCAGCCAACTTAATCCCAAAAACATTTTGTTAATCAAGAAATTTATCAGCATCGTTTTAATTATTTGTGGGGTTGTTTTATTGTCTCAGGCTTGGTTTCCTAAAGAGCAAAAAATTGTCAATTCGGCTTTCGAAAAGTTAGAGAACGATAAATAAATGTCAAAAAAAAAGCCCTCTATAAAGAGAGCTTAATTCAGAGGCATCGTCCGGATTCGAACCGGAGTATACGGTTTTGCAGACCGGTGCCTAGCCGCTCGGCCACGATGCCAGTTGGTGCGCAAATATAGTAAAAAAGTTAAAAGTCAATAGGTAAAAAATAAAAAGTTTTCTTTTATCACTTTGTACTTCTCACTTCTGAAATAGTATTTAATTACGGTATTCTTCCATTTCTATAGTAACTGCTTCAACATCACCGCCTATTGGGGGATTCAGTTTTGAAACAGCTAATAAAATTCGGGAAACAGCCGGTATTTCTTTGAAAATTCTGGTTACTATTCTGTGAGCCACATGTTCTAATAATTTAGAACGAATAGCCATTTCTTCTTCTACAATTTGGTTCAAAAGCACATAATCTACTGTATCTTTTAATTCATCACTGACCGAAGATTTTCTCAAATCGGTTTTAATTTCCAAATCTACACGGTAGTCTGAACCAATTCTTCCTTCTTCTTCTAAGCAACCATGAAACGAAAAAGTTCTGATATTTTGTAATTTAATAGTCCCCATTATTTTGATTTCCTGTCAATTTTCAAATCTTCAAATTTTCAAATTGACTAATTAAACATATCTTTGCTAAAATTACAAAAATAATGTCAACAGAAGAGAAGTCCTTAAATTTTATAGAGCAAATCATAGAGGAAGATTTGAAAAGCGGATTGTCAAAAGATAAGCTTCGTTTTCGTTTTCCACCGGAACCTAACGGGTATTTACACGTAGGTCATGCGAGTGCTATTTGCCTGAATTTTGGTTTGGGAATTGATTATCAGGCACCGGTAAATCTGCGTTTTGATGATACCAATCCGGCCAAAGAGGAGCAGGAATATGTTGACGCTATCAAAAGAGATATCGAATGGTTAGGCTTTAAATGGGCTAACGAATGTTATGCTTCAGATTATTTCCAGCAATTATACGATTGGGCCGTTGAATTCGTTAAGAAAGGTAAGGCTTATGTAGATAGCCAAACTTCGGAAGAAATGGCGAAACAAAAAGGTACACCAACACAACCGGGAACTGATTCTCCTTTTAGAAATCGTTCGGTTGAAGAGAATTTAGACCTTTTGGAACGCATGAAAAATGGTGAATTCCCTAACGGAACCCATATTCTTCGTGCCAAAATAGATATGGCACACAACAATATGTTGATGCGTGACCCAATTATGTATCGCATTTTACACTCGCACCACCACAGAACCGGTGACCAATGGTGTATTTATCCTATGTACGATTGGGCTCATGGTGAAAGTGATTATTTAGAGCAAATATCACATTCCTTCTGTACGCTTGAATTCTTGCCGCACAGAGAGCTATACGATTGGTTTTTAGACCAAGTATACGACGCAACTAAGGTTAGACCAAAGCAAAGAGAATTTGCCCGCAGAAACCTTTCACATACTGTAGTTTCCAAAAGAAAACTATTGCAATTGGTTGAAGAAAAACATGTTAGTGGTTGGGATGATCCCCGTATGAGTACCATTTCCGGAATGAGAAGACGTGGTTATCCGCCTATGGCCATCCGTAATTTTGCTAATACTATTGGTATTGCTAAACGAACCAACTTAATCGACGTTTCCTTGTTAGAATTTTGCGTTCGTGAAGAATTGAATAAGTCGACACATCGTGTGATGGCCGTTTTGAATCCGGTAAAGTTGGTCATTACCAATTATCCTGAAGGACAAGAAGAATGGTTAGAAGCCGAAAACAATCCGGAAGAAGCCGTGATGACCTACAGAAAAGTGCCTTTTTCTAAAGAACTATATATCGAAAGAGAAGATTTTCAGGAGGAAGCCAACAAAAAATTTTTCCGTTTGACCTTAGGTACCGAAGTAAGACTGAAAAACGCCTATATCATTAAAGGAGAAAGTGTTATTAAGGATGCCGATGGTAATATTACCGAAATTCACTGTACTTATGACACAGATTCCCGCAGTGGCAGTGGAACGGAAGCTTCTCAAAGAAAAGTAAAAGGAACCATTCATTGGGTGTCCATCAAACACGCGATTCCTGCAGAAGTTCGTATTTATGACCGATTGTTTTCACATGAAAGTCCGGATGGTAATAAAGAAATCGACTTTAAAGAATTTATCAATCCGAATTCATTGGAGATAATCACAGGTTATGTAGAACCAAGTTTGCAATCGGCTAAAAATTTAGACCAATTTCAATTCCAACGTTTGGGATATTTTTGTGTAGACAAAGATTCTTCTGCAGAAAAATTAGTTTTTAACAAAACGGTTGGTTTAAGAGATACTTGGGCCAAAGTAGAAGCCAAAGACTAAATTTATAAAAAATAGATTTTACAAATGAAAAGCTCACTTTTTAGTGGGCTTTTTTATTATTTATAAAATCAATTAAAAAATAAATAATATAATTTTAAACTATTAAAATTGACTTTCATATTTTGTTTTTGTTCCATTTTTAAAATAGAAACAAGTAAATTTATCACTGATTAAAAGAACTGTGATTATAGCCCTTTAAAACAAGTTTTTGTGTTTTTAAGTCGATTTAACTTTCAATACATCCATTTTTTTCGTAACTTTAATTAAATAAAAAAAAATTAAAATTATGTCATCACAAAATAACAGTCTCATTGCACTTTTAGCAGGAGCGGCAGTCGGAATTGGATTGGGGATTTTATTCGCCCCTGATAAAGGTTCAAAAACCAGAGGAAAAATTAAAGACGGTTTCAATGATTTGAAAGAAGGTGCTAAAGAAAAGTACGAAGACACCAAAGAAGAGTTAAAAGATTCTATTGATGAGATGCTTTCTAAATCGAGTTACAAAGCGGAAGAAGCCATCACTTATTTGGAAGAAAAATTAGCTGAGCTCAAGGCTCAAAATGCCAAACTTCATAAATAATGGCACTGGAGGAAATAAAAGACAATCTTGAAGATATTCAAGAGAACGCTCAGGCTTACGTTGAAACCAGCTTGGCCTATTATAAGCTTTGGGGTTTTAAGGTAGCTATGAAATCAACCACTCTGGCACTCAAGTTCTTACTGATTGCTTTGTGTTTAACCATAGTTTTGTTATTTGTTTCAGTCGCCGGTGCATTGGCTCTGGGGGATGTCTTAGGAAGTTACCCTCTGGGATTTTTGTTGGTAGCGGGTATTTTTTTGGTCTTGGCCTTACTGCTTTTTTTAGTGAAAGACAAAATTGTAGAAGGGCCTATCCTGGAGAAATTCTCCGAGATATTTTTTAATGAATAATTATGGAAAACAAAAAATATTCTTCCTACGCTCAAATAGAGCAGGAGCTGGAAATACTCAGAGTTGAACGCGAAATCTATTATCAAAGGGTTCGCCTTGGTGTAGAAAAAACTAAGGAGAGTTTGGTTCCCTCTAAAACCCTTTCTTTTGTTAGTAATGTGTACAAAGAAGTTTTTTCAGGTACAGTTGGGACGATTGTAAAAGCATTAATTCCAATAGCAATCAATTGGTATATAAACAGAAAAAGAGGCGATTAAGCCTCTTTTTTTGTGTCGTATCTGATATTATTTTGTGGGTTCTCCCGGGTTGGAAGTATCCGACGGGTTGTAATCCATAGAAGTTTTATTCCCTCTGTCTTTCACTCTTTTCGGTTGTTTTTTCATCTCTTCTCCTATGATGCTCGAAGCTGTAAAACTGGTGACCATATTGTTCAGCATATCACTGGCCGCTTGGGGAGAGTTAGGCAACAAAATCAAATTCGAATTGGTATCAGCACCAATAGCCTGCAATGTATCATAGTGTTGTGTAATCACAATAAGCGCCGAAGCTTCCTGCGAATTGATACCTACTTTGTTTAATACTTCCACACTTTCCACCAATCCTTTGGCAATTTCTCTACGCTGATCGGCAATACCTTGTCCTTGAAGCTTTTTGCTCTCGGCTTCTGCTTTGGCTTTAGCAACAATTCGAATGCGTTGTGCATCTGATTCAAACATGGCAGCCGTTTTTTCTCTTTCGGCAGCATTGATACGGTTCATCGCATTTTTTACCTGAATATCCGGATCAATATCGGTTACCAAAGTATTGATAATGTCATACCCATAAGCCATCATGGCTTCGTTCAATTCACGTTTTACAGCAATAGCAATATCATCTTTTCTGACGAATACATCATCCAAAATTAATTTTGGTACTTCGGCACGAACCACATCAAAAACATAAGCAGTTATTTGATCGTGCGGATATTCTAACTTATAAAAAGCTTCGTAAACATGTTCCTGAATCACTTTGAACTGAACCGAAACTTTCATCTTGATGAACACGTTGTCTTTGGTTTGGGTTTCAATGATAACGTCTAATTGTTGGATTCTTAAGTTTACCCGACCTGCAATTCGGTCAATAACAGGAAGTTTAAGTTGTAAACCCGAATTTCGAATGCTGAGAAACTTTCCGAAACGCTCAATGACCACAGCTGTTTGTTGCTTAACTGTAAAGAAAGACGAAAATAAAAGCACTAAACCAAAAAATAAAAGAATAAGGATAAATGGCATGATTTATAATTTAAAATTGTTAGACAGTGTTTATACGAAATATATGTATGTTTGTTACAAATTTTAAGTGACTGCTTTATGAATAAAAAAATACTGCTACTGGTGTTGTTTTCCACAACATTAGGATTTGCACAGTATGGCTACCGTGACGGTAACCGAATCGGACTTTCTTTTGGTGTTTCTCAAACCACTTTATTTACTAATAATTTTAATACCAAACCCGAAATGGGTTTTGCCGGTGGACTTTCCGTTCGCGGGAATTACTACAACAATTGGAGTATGATTTATGGTATGCAGTTCTTTTCCAATAATTTCTCTACTGAATCCACATTCAACCAAAAAATTAAATACAACCTGTCCGGAGTTCAAATCCGACTTTTACTCAGTTACAATGTAATCGAAGATCATGTTTCGCTAGACTTTGGACCGGTGCTTCAAGTTAATGGAAAACTCAAAACTGATGGGAGTAATGCCAATAAAACCATCAAAGGAACAATGTTAAAAGCGGACCAAATTGTAGATGTTTCTCCCATTAGCGGGAATTTCTACCTGGGTTGTTCGGCCGGAAGCAAAACCATACGGGCTGTCATTTTTTACGAATACGGGTTTACTAATATTTTAAATAAACTCAATAAGAATGACGATTTGAAACCTTTAAACAACGGTAATACTTTCAAAGGAAACCTTGGAACGATTAACGGACAGGTGATATTCAATCTATAAAAAAAGCCCCAAATCATTGGGGCTTTTTTTATGAGTAAACCAAACTAAATTGAGTAGGCTAAACTTTATAACGAGTACTCAAAACTAAATAACGAGTCAGCTAAACTGAGTTTTGTTTTTTATTTACAAACGTTCAATAGCTTTCTCCAGTCGCTCAATAGTGGCTTCCTTGCCAATGAGTTCGACGATATCAAACAAATGAGGCCCTTTCAGCGCGCCTACCAAACTCAAACGGAACGGCTGCATTACTTTCCCCATGCCAATTTCGTTTTGAGTCATCCAGTCTTTTACCACAGTTTCGATGCTTACCGAAGTAAAATCGCTGATGTTTTCCAATACCGAAATCAATTCCTGCATCAATCTTGGCGTTTCTTCCTTCCAGTTTTTGGCTGCTTTTTCATCATATACAGTCGGAGCTGTGAAGAAATAATCGGCTAAATCCCAAAACTCTGAAACAAAGTTGGCACGTTCTTTAATGGAAGATACGATGCGGACTAATTTATCTTTTTCAATTGTAATTCCTTTCTCGGCTAAAGTAGGAGCAAAGGCTTCTGCCAAACTTTCATCGCTTTGTTTTTGCAGGTATTGATGATTGAACCATTTGTTTTTTTCCGGATCAAATTTGGCTCCGGCTTTGTGCACTCGGTTCAAATCGAATTTTTCAGCCAATTCTTCTAAAGAAAAGATTTCCTGGTCGGTTCCGTCATTCCAGCCTAACAAGGCCAGAAAGTTCACCACCGCTTCCGGGAAAAACCCTTTTTCTCTGTAGCCTGATGAAATGCCTTCTTCACTTTTCCACTCCAATGGGAATACGGGGAATCCCATTTTATCACCATCACGTTTCGATAATTTTCCGTTACCTATTGGTTTTAATATCAACGGCAAATGCGCAAATTCAGGTGCTTCCCAACCAAAAGCTTTGTAGAGCAAATGATGTAACGGCATCGAAGGCAACCATTCTTCACCACGAATAACGTGTGAGGTTTCCATCAAATGGTCGTCCACAATATTCGCCAAATGATAAGTTGGCATACCATCGGATTTGAACAATACTTTGTCGTCTAACAAATTGGTTTCAAACTTCAAATCACCACGAATGATATCGTGCAATTGCAAAGTTTCGTTTACCGGTGTTTTAAAACGGATGACATAAGCTTCGTCATTGGCAATTCTCTTTTCTGTTTCTGCTGCCGAAATGACCAATGAAGTATCTAATTTTTCACGATTGTGCCAGTTGTAAATAAAAGTTTTCCCTTCAGCTTCGTGTTGTTTTCGATGAGCATCTAAGGCTTCTGCTGTGTCAAAGGCATAGTATGCCCAACCGGAATCAACCAATTGGTCGGCGTATTGTTTGTACAAATGTTTTCTTTCGGATTGTCGGTAAGGCCCGAATTTTTCATTCTTACCAACGGTTTCGCTGGGTGCAATACCTAACCAATCCAGGGCTTCAAAAATGTAAGCTTCGGCTCCGGGAACAAAACGATTTTGATCAGTATCTTCTATTCGTAAATAAAAAACACCGTTATGTTTTTTGGCAAACAAATAATTGAACAAAGCAGTACGAACACCACCGATATGTAATGGTCCAGTCGGACTGGGAGCAAAACGAACTCTGACAGGTCTTGACATTTTATTTAAATTTTGTGCAAAGATAAAATTTAATTGAGCAGTATTTATCGATTTTTCATTGACAAATTTTTAACGCTTGGGTATTCAGTAAAAATTGTACATTTATCGGTTATAAACAAATGATTAACAATTTTGGAAAATTCAAGGATTATTTATCAAAAGTTAGAAGACTTTATCAAGAAGTTTTATACCAATGAACTGTTGCGGGGCACCATATTCTTTGTAGGATTGGGGCTGTTGTATTTTATCTTCACACTCTTTATAGAATATTTTCTTTGGCTTAAACCTACCGCCCGTACCATTTTATTTTCTCTTTTCATCGCGGTAGAGCTTTTTCTGTTATTGCGTTTCATTTTGTTCCCCATATTTAAGCTGTTCAAATTGCAAAAAGGCATCGATTATAAGGAAGCCTCTGCCATCATAGGAAACCATTTCAGTGAAGTAGGGGATAAGCTGACCAATTTTTTACAGTTGTCTAAAGATCAAAACAAGTCAGAGCTCTTACTGGCCTCTATCAATCAAAAAGCAACTACCTTACAGCCCATCCCTTTTGGAAATGCTATCAATCTCGGTAAAAACAAAAAATATTTACCATTGGCAGTTATTCCCGTGCTGTTCTTTTTGTTTTTCCTCATTTCAGGCAAAGGCGATATTTTGTCACAAAGTTTAAACCGCGTAGTGCATTTCAAACAGCAGTTTCTGCCACCGGCTCCGTTTGAATTTGTAGTGGTGAATACTAGTCTGCAAACAGAACAAAACAAAGATTTTCTTTTAAAAGTAAAAACTGTTGGAAATGTGGTTCCTGAAAACGCCATGATTTTCATTGGTGATGAGAGTTACTTCATGGAAAGCAACAAAGCCGGAGAATTTGAATTTGTAATTCCAAAACCTTCAGAAGATGTAGCGTTTCATATCGAAGCGAATGACGTTTCTTCACACGATTACGAATTGAAAGTGGTGACCGTTCCTTCCATTGCTAATTTTGAAATGGTACTCAATTTCCCGGGCTATTTAAATAAAAAAGCGGAAGTTATCAAAGGAACCGGCAACGCCATTATACCGGAGGGAACTAAAGTAACTTGGCGAATGAACACCTTAGCCACCCAAAAAGTGGATTGGGTTAATGAGAATGCCCATTACGCATTTACCAAACAGGACAATACGTTTTTGTTGTCCAAAAGCATACTTCAAAATGTCGATTACCAAATTTTAACCTCCAATGCTAAGGTTCAGAACTACGAAAAGCTAAACTATCAAATCTCTGTCATCAAGGACCAATTCCCGACGATAACCGTAAACAATGCTCCGGACAGTTTGAAAGTAAACAAAAATTATGTGCTGGGACAGGTTTCAGACGATTACGGCCTTTCTAAACTACAAATCGTCTATTATCCTAAAGACACTCCCAATGTAGCCAAAAAAGCGGTTATTTCGGTTAAGAAAGACGTGTATGACCAGTTTGTGTTTGCTTTCCCAAGTAATCTTCCGGTGCAGGAAGGTGTTTCGTATGAATACTATTTTGAGATTTTTGATAACGATGCCATTCACAATTTCAAAAGTACCAAGTCATCGGTGTTCAGCAACCGAATTGCTACAGAAACCGAAAAGCAGGACGAGATGCTCAAACAGCAAAATGAAAATATTAACTCACTGTCTAAATCATTAAAAGCACAAGACAAGCAATTGTCTGAAATGGATAAGCTCCAAAAGATGGGTAAGGAGAAAGACAATTTAGAGTACAAAGACCAACAGAAAGTGAATGATTTCATCCAACGACAAAAACAACAGGATGAAATGATGAAGGAATTCTCAGAGAAGATGAAAGACAATCTGGAGAAATTCAAATCAGACAAAAATGACGAAAAGAAGGAGCAACTTCAGGAACGTTTGGAAAAAACAAAAGAAGATTTAGAAAAGAATCAAAAGCTGCTTGACGAACTCAAAAAACTGAATGATAAAATCAGCAAAGAAGAGTTGTTTGAAAAGATGGAGAAATTCCAGCAAACCAGCAAAAATCAAACCAAGAGTTTGGAACAGTTGGTAGAATTGACCAAGCGGTATTACGTAGAGAAAAAGGCGGAACAAATAGCTGATAAATTGGATAAGCTTGCCGACAAGCAGGATAAACTCGCTGAAAAAACAGATGAGAATACCAGTGAAAAGCAAGAGGAAATCAATAAAGAATTTGACAAGCTTCAGGAAGAACTCAATGATTTAGAAAAGGAAAACAAGGAGCTCAAAGCCCCTATGGATTTGCCCAAAACCGATGACAAAGAGAAAAGCATCGACGAGGATTTAAAGGATGCCAAAGACCAATTGCAAAAGCAACAAAAAAGCAAAGCCAAACCCAAACAAAAGAGCGCTTCCAAAAAAATGAAGCAAATGAGCCAGCAAATGCAGGAACAAATGGAATCCGGAGAGATGGAACAAATGGAAGAAGATGTGGCCATGTTGCGTCAGATTTTAGATAATCTTTTGGCTTATTCTTTTTCCCAGGAAGACGTAATGAAACAATTTAAGAACCTGAAAAGAGGTGCTCCGTCGTTCAATAAAAACTTAAAAATCCAACAAGATTTGAAGCAACAATTCAAACATGTGGATGATAGTCTCTTTGCCATGTCATTGCGCAACCCAAGAATAGCGGAAGACATTACCAAAGAAATCGGCAATGTGCAATACAATGTGGATAAAGCCATCGAGACTTTGGTTGAGGCCAATGTCGTTAAAGGTAATTCACATCAGCAGTATGCGGTTTCTTCTTCCAATAAATTAGCCGATATGTTGAGTGATATTCTGAACGGAATGCAAATGCAGATGCAAATGCAAGGACAGGGTCAAGGAAAACCAAAACCTGGACAGGGACAGGGAGAAGGCATGCAGCTCCCCGATATCATAAAGAAACAGGAAGGCTTGAGTGAAAAGATGAAGAAGGGGATGAAGAAAGGTGACAAGCCCGGAGAAGGCCAACAAGGAAATAAAGGTGAAAAACCAGGTGATGGTCAACAAGGCAGTAAAGGGAATAAAGGTCAAAAAGGCGGAAATAATGGTTCGGGTCAAGGTCAGGATAAAGGCGGTGAAAACGGTCAGGATGGAGAAGGCGACGCCAAAGCAATCATGGAAATTTACAAAGAACAGCAGCAATTGCGTGAAGCTTTGGAAAAAGAATTAAACAAACAAGGAGTGGGTGGAAATGGTCAAAATGCTCTGGAGCAAATGAAACAAATTGAAAAGCAATTGCTCAACAAAGGGTTTAACAACGAAACCCTACAGAAGATTTTAAACGTGAAATACGAGTTGCTGAAACTGCAAAAAGCTATGCAACAGCAAGGTGAGGATAAAAAGCGGCAGTCAGAAACCAACAAGAAAGAATTTAATAATCAGGCGAATGCTTTACCTAGCAAACTGCAAGAATATTTGAACAGCATTGAAATTTTAAATAGACAAAGCTTACCTTTGCGCTCCAATTTTAACCAAAAGGTTCAAGAATATTTTAAATCCAATGATTAGTTTTAATTACGAAATAGATTTTCAGTTAGAAGATGAAACTGTTTTTTCAGACTGGCTTTCCCAAGTCATTAGCTCTGAATTAAAGAACGAAGGCGAGATTAATTACATCTTCTGCGACGACGATTATTTGTTGGAAATAAACCAGCAATACTTGGATCATGACACGCTAACAGACATTATCAGTTTTGATTATTCTATAGGAAACGAATTACACGGAGATATTTTCATTTCTATTGAAAGAGTGCGTGATAATGCAGCCGATTTTAATGTTTCTTTTGAAGAAGAACTTAGAAGAGTGATGGCGCACGGTGTGTTGCATTACTGTGGATACAAAGACAAAACCAATGAAGACGAAATGGTGATGCGTGATAAGGAAGAGGAAAAAATGAAGATGTTCCACGTGAAACATAAAGAATAATGTTTTTAGAAAAATACGATACTATAGTGGTTGGGGCAGGGCATGCCGGCTGTGAAGCCGCCGCAGCATCTGCCAACATGGGATGTGCAACTTTGTTGGTTACCATGAGTCTGCAGAACATTGCTCAAATGTCGTGCAATCCTGCCATGGGAGGAATTGCCAAAGGTCAAATCGTTCGCGAAATTGACGCTTTGGGTGGCTATTCAGGAATTGTTTCTGATAAAACTGCGATTCAGTTCAAGATGCTGAACAAATCGAAAGGACCTGCCATGTGGTCTCCTCGTGTGCAAAGTGACCGAATGCGTTTTGCTGAAGAATGGCGATTGATGTTGGAGCAGACGCCTAATCTTGACTTCTATCAGGAAATGGTCAAAGGACTTCTGATTAAGAATGGCAAAGTGGAAGGTGTTGTCACTTCTTTGGGTATTGAAATCAAAGCCAAAACAGTCATCCTAACTAATGGTACTTTTTTAAACGGACTTATTCATATTGGGGAAAAGCAATTTGGTGGAGGCAGAGCCGGTGAAAGCGCCGCCTTTGGTATCACCGAAGATTTAATCAAAGCCGGATTTGAAGCCGGAAGAATGAAAACAGGAACACCGCCACGGGTAGACGGCCGTTCTTTAGACTATTCTAAAATGCGTGAAGAACCCGGCGATGTAGTGCCGGATAAATTCTCTTATTCGGATGAAACAAAGCCTTTGGTGCATCAAAAGCTTTGCCACATGACTTACACTTCAAATGAAGTACACAATATTTTGCGCGAAGGATTTGATCGTTCTCCAATGTTTAACGGCAGAATTAAAAGTATCGGACCACGATACTGTCCGTCTATTGAAGATAAAATCAATCGCTTTGCCGACAAAGAAAGACACCAATTGTTTGTTGAACCGGAAGGGTGGAATACGGTTGAAGTGTATGTGAACGGATTCTCAACCTCTTTACCGGAAGACATTCAGTTCAAAGCATTGCGCTCCGTGGAAGGATTTGAAAAAGTAAAGTTCTTCCGTCCTGGTTATGCTATCGAATACGATTATTTTCCGCCTACTCAATTAAAACATACGCTCGAAACGAAGTTGGTGGACGGCTTGTATTTTGCCGGTCAAATCAACGGGACCACAGGATATGAAGAAGCAGCTTCCCAAGGAATGATGGCCGGGATAAACGCGGCACTAAAAGTCAAAGAAATGGAGCCCATGATTCTTCGCCGTGATGAAGCCTATATTGGAGTGTTGATTGATGATTTAATTACCAAAGGAACTGAGGAACCATACCGCATGTTTACTTCCCGTGCCGAATACAGAACCTTATTACGTCAGGATAATGCCGACTTCCGTTTAACACCAAAATCATTTGAAATCGGTTTAGCCTCCGAAAAGAGAATGAGAAGAATGGAACATAAGTTGAATGAAAGCGAAAAAATGGTCAATTTCTTCAAAGAAACCAGTATAAGCCATGAGGAAGCCAATCCTATTTTATTGGAAAAGGAAAGTGCTCCGATGACACAATCAGACAAAATGTTCAAAGTGTTTTCCCGACCTCAAATTGAATTAGAGGATATATTAAAATTCGAGAAAGTACAACAGTACATCCAGGATAATGATTTAGATAAAGAAATTATCGAACAAGCCGAAATCCAAGTGAAATATTCCGGATATATCGAAAAAGAAAGAAACAATGCCGAAAAGCTGATTCGATTAGAAGATATTAAAATCCCCGAGAATTTCGATTATCACAAAATCAAATCCATGTCTATAGAAGCCAAACAAAAATTGTCAACCATTCGACCGGTGACCATTTCTCAAGCTTCCCGAATCAGTGGTGTTTCCCCCGCTGATATTTCTGTATTATTAATTTATATGGGAAGATAGTGTATACGTTCCACGTGAAACGAACTTCCGCAAGCCTTATCAATAAAGCCTTTATATGAGTTTTCAAAACAATATTTTTTTTCTGAAAGTAAAAGATTATTCTGTTTCCAAAGAAATTTTCGAATTACACCACAACCCCGAATATGATTTATTAATCACTTTCCCTAAGCCTTCTTTAGAGAAATTACCCGCCTATTACGAAAGCGACGATTATATTTCACATACCGACGGCAAACGTTCTTTGTTCGAAAGAATGTATCATTTCATTAAAAATATTGCGCTGAAGAACAAAGTAAAGCTCATAAATGCACAATCTCCAAAAGGAAAATTGTTAGACATCGGGGCCGGAACCGGAGACTTTTTAGTAGTTGCTCAATCCGATGGCTGGGAAACTACCGGAATTGAACCTAGCGCCAAAGCCAAAAGCATCGCCTTGAAAAAAGGAGTTACTTTTGCCGATAACCTGATGGATTTGCCAAGCCAATCTTTTGATGTAATTACCATGTGGCACGTCTTAGAACATGTTCCCAATCTTGACGAATACCTTTCGGAATTGAAAAGAATAATCAAACCATCCGGAACCATCATAGTTGCCGTTCCTAATTTTAAATCATTTGATGCCGAATTCTACGGAAGGCATTGGGCCGCTTATGACGTACCCAGACACATCTGGCATTTTTCCAAAACAACTATCCAAAAATTATTCGCCGAAAAAGAAATGAAAGTAACCGAAGTGTTGCCCATGAAATTTGATAGCTTTTATGTCAGCCTGCTTTCCGAAAAATACAAAACAGGAAGAATGAACTTCATCCGCGCTTTTTTTGTGGGCCTCAAGTCAAATTGGAGCGGAAAACAAACCAAAGAGTATTCTTCACATATTTACATCATAAAAAACCAATAAAAAACAAAATAAAAGCCCGAAATGCACGAAATAAAGCAGTTTTATGCGTTGGGCTGACTTAAATCAAAAAGTCCTTTAAATCGCTTTATTTGAACCCAAAATCAATAATCTTAGATTATAGGCTTTTTTTAAGCCATAAATAATAGTTATACCTTAAAAATTCAATACAAAAACCCAATTTTAACCTTTAGTACAATTGTATTTTATTTTTATACTTTTGATACCGAAACAAATTTTAGAAAAATAATGAAAAAAACGATCCTCATTTTTGCAACCGCTATTGCAATGATTGCCTGCAACAAAACGACAACGTCAACAAAAGAATTTAAAACCGCTTACATAGACACTGCAAAACTCATGGAAGAGTCTACAGAAGCCAAAGATATCGAAGCCAAATACAAAGACAAATCCAAAGTAATGGGCAGCCAATTGGAAGCGGAAGTCAATCGATTCAAAAAAGAAGCCGCCAGCTTCAAAGAAGACGCCATGAAAAACGGCCAAGCCTGGGCACAACAAAAAGGAGCCGAATTGCAAGACAGAGAGCAACGTTTAACCTATGCACAACAAGCCATGTTGCAACAATTACAACAGGAAAGCGCTGTAGAAATGGACACTTTGGTAAAAGCCTACAAAAAAATAATCAAAGACTACGGTAAAGAAAAAGGCTACGATTACATCTACGGTACCGGTGATGCACAATCGGTTCTGTACGCCAAAGACAACTACGATATTACCAAAGAGATCATCAAAATGGTCAACGATAAATACAAATCGGAAGGTAAAAAAGAAGAGAAAGCAGCGCCAACCAAAGAAGAAAAGAAATAAGCACTCCACGGTTCCGTGCAAATCATAAAAAAAGGCTCCTCAATCGGGAGCCTTTTTTAGTTCGTATCCTAAGTTTAAGTCAACCAAAATACAGCCAAAACAGCCGGTATAAAGTAAATGGCAATCGTCCTTGCACCATCATAATCCTTCGCCAAACGCTGGCCCATAAGCATGAAAATCAAGGTAATACACGACAAAACAGCGCCGTAAAAACCAAAAGTTCTGCCTCCGTTAACCAACAGTTCCACACAACCTACCAAAGTCAATACCCCCGTAGCCAGTTCTAAAACCAGCAATACAAATACTGCCGCAGGCACATAATTTTTCAATACAGTCTCTGCAAAATGACCTTTCAGCCAGTCAATATTAGCCTGCCAGCCAAACACCTTATCGTAGGCCGATTGGATAAAAGTAACCGCCAAAAACAACAACACTAAAAAAGAAGCCGGACTAGTCATAATCTATTCATTTTTATGGATTAAACGCGTAAGTTTTATAGACAAATCAGTCAAAATAATCTTGGCATTTCCGTTTCTTTCGATATGATATATAGCATCCGAAAGCTCACTAAAAATAGCATTTATATTCGAACCATTCACAAACGGAGCAAACTTGTCCAAGCTGAACTTGTCTACCTTAGGTTCAATATAAACCAAACGATCCGTCTGGTAATTAAGCAATAGCGCCTGGCGAAACAGCTCAATGCAATAGTTCAAAAACTGCTTCTGCGCCTCGCGACCCAAACCGGCAATCTCCTCACTCCAGGCAATCAAATCCTGTATGGCAGCCGCATTGCCTTTGGCCCGAAAAGCAGCCCGAACCCAATCCACAAACCACTGCTCAAACGGAAATTCTTCCGCATCATTTTTCACGATGTGCAAGGCCTTGTTAAAATTGCCCTGCGCCTGATGCGCCACCTTGTTGGCCGAAGCATCATCCAAAAAAAACCGCTCTTTCATGGCCTTCGCAATAACGGCCTCGGGCAAAGCCCCAAAATGCAGCACCTGACAACGCGAACGTATCGTCTGTATAATATCTTCTTCTTGTTCCGAAATCAACAGAAAAAGCGTCTTCTCAGGTGGCTCCTCCAACAATTTCAACAACTTATTCGAAGCGGCAATATTCAACTTGTCCGCCATCCAAACAATCATAATCTTAAAGCCGCCTTCATACGATTTCAACGCCAACGACTTCAATATATCCTGCGCATCATCCACCCGAATCTCTCCCTGCTTGTTCTGAACCCCCAAATGCTTATACCAATCAAACAAACTCCCATACGGATTTTGCAACACAAACTCCCGCCAATCCATAATAAAATCAGCACTCTTAGGCTTCGATTTCACCTCGTCATTGGCCACATTCGGATACACAAAATGCAAATCAGGATGCGACAACGAATCAAATTTTAAATTACAACTCGCATTACCGCCACTGTTCTCAGACCCCACATTCTGGCACAAAACAAACTGCGCATAAGCCACCGCCATCGCCAGCGTACCACTGCCTTCCGGACCGACAAACAATTGCGCATGCGGTATCCTGCCCGACAATGCACTGCTAATAAGGTGATTCTTAATGTAATCCTGACCAAGTATTTCTGAAAACTGCATAAAGCAAATATAACAGAAATATTTCGCCCGCTGAAACGATTCCGCAATTGCATAAATCGCAATGGCTTTTGCACAAACCGAAACCGTCATCGTCTGAATCAAAACAAGCATGGCCTGAACCAACACGAACATGGCCTAACCCCAAACAGTAATTGCCTGAACCTAAACCGGTAAAGCCTGAAACAACACCGTTGCATCCTGAAACCAAAGGGAATCAACGCAAACCGAAAGTAGCCGTGGCTGAAACAAAATCAGCATTGCCTAAACCCAAACCCGTCATTTAAAAAACGGAACGGTTTTTGCCTAAATCAAAATAAACTGTATAAAAATCAACAACTTACTAACTTTAAACACAACAAAATCATGTTAAAACTCAATCTCCATCAGGCATTACAAAGCAAAGGCATCGAAAACATGAACGGGTTCCTCCACCAATGCGGCATCCCATATTACACCGCCACCCGACTCATCCACAACCAGGTCGGCAGCATCCCCTTCAAATATCTCGAAAAAATTTGCATCCACCTGCATTGCACACCCGACGAACTCTTCATCTGGACCCCTGATTCCGAAAACGCCATCTCCCATCCGCACCCCATGCAAAAACTCGAGCCCAAAGCGCAGAGCCAAACCATCACCCAAAAAATAAAACAACTTCCCTTTGATAAAATCCGGGAAATCAACAACTACATTGACCAACTCAATAATTCCCAACCCTAACCCCCAAATCGCAACCAACCATTCGGATAAAGGGTTGATAACGAATCAAATAAAACTTAAAATTTTCTTAAAAATCATCGACTAAAACACAAAAAAGACCGATAAAATTAAATTTTACTATATTTGCAAGGATTCAAACCTTTTAAAAAGCCAAATGAAAACTGTTCAGAATTTTAACTTTAAGGATCAAAAAGCCATCATCCGTGTAGATTTTAATGTGCCGTTAGATGAAAATTTTAACGTAACCGATGCTACCCGTATCGAGGCCGCAAAGCCCACTATAGACAAGATTCTGGCAGACGGAGGCAGTGTAATTTTAATGTCTCATTTAGGCAGACCCAAAGGAAAAGAAGACCAATATTCATTACGCCACATTGTGGCCAAAACAAGCGAAATTTTAGGCGTGAACGTCATTTTCGCCAACGATTGCAGAGGCGATGTGGCCCAACAAGCCGCTGAAAATCTAAAACCCGGCCAGGTTTTATTGTTAGAAAACCTTCGTTTTTACAAAGAAGAAGAAGCCGGCGACGAAAATTTTGCCAAAGAATTGGCATCCCTGGGCGATATCTACGTCAATGATGCCTTCGGAACTGCACACAGAGCACACGCGTCAACAACGATAATTGCCCAATTCTTTCCGAACCACAAATGCTTCGGAATCCTATTGGCCAAAGAAATAGAAAGCTTAAACAGAGTACTCAATAACTCTGTAAAACCGGTAACCGCAGTGTTAGGTGGCTCCAAAGTGTCCTCCAAAATCACCGTTATCGAAAACATATTAGACAAAGTAGACCACATGATCATAGGCGGCGGAATGACGTTTACTTTTATCAAAGCCTTAGGCGGAAAAATAGGGAACTCCATTTGTGAAGACGACAAACAGGAATTAGCCTTAGAGATTTTACACCTGGCAAAACAAAAAAATGTACAAATACACATCCCCGTTGATGTAGTAGCTGCAGATGCCTTTGCAAACAACGCCAACACTCAGGTAGTTGACGTGCGCGAAATCCCGGCCGGATGGCAAGGCCTCGATGCAGGTCCGAAATCGTTGGAAAATTTCAAAGAAGTCATCATGAAATCAAAAACCATCCTTTGGAATGGACCCTTGGGTGTCTTTGAAATGGAAACCTTTGCCAAAGGAACCATCGAATTAGGAAAAGACATTGCTGAAGCAACGGCAAACGGCGCGTTCTCTCTTGTGGGAGGTGGCGATTCAGTCGCAGCGGTAAAACAATTCGGCTTAGAAGATCAAATGAGTTATGTTTCCACCGGAGGAGGAGCCATGTTAGAAATGCTCGAAGGAAAAACATTACCCGGAATAGCAGCGATACTGAATTAATATTTCGGGCAACACAATAAAAAACAAGTATTTACGTTGTGAATACTATAACAGGCAATCACGATACAAAATACCACTTTATAATTACAGATTATGAATTTGAAAAAAATAACAATTTTAGCGGTCCTGCTCACATCCACGGCAATCTTTGCCCAGGACGATTTGAGCATTACGCCGTTTAAAAGAGACTTAACCAACAAACAGGTTTTAGATTCCATCAAGGCCACTTTTGTACACGACAAAATTGCCTCTTGTATCGACAGCTTGTGGATGAAAGAGTTAGCCAGTTTGGATTTATACAACGAACTGACGCTCGACATCAAAAACATCAACGTAGATGAAAAAGTAGATTACGAATTACCAACAGAATTGTTGAAAGAAAGACTAAAGAAAATGGACGAGAAATCGCCATTTAACATTGAATACAATGTTGGTCTTGAAAACGTAATCAAGTCCTTTTTAAAGAACAGAAAAAGAGCCTTCGAACGATTAATGGGAATTTCTCAATTTTATTTCCCCTTGTTTGAAGAGTCTTTAGCCTCTCAAAACATCCCTTTGGAAATCAAATATTTATCGGTAGTAGAATCAGCGTTAAACCCAAGAGCCGTATCAAGAGTAGGAGCAACCGGTTTATGGCAGTTCATGTACCAAACCGGTAAACAATATGATTTGAACATCAACTCGTATGTAGATGACAGAAATGATCCGTTGAAATCCAGCAACGCCGCTACCCAATACATGACCAATATGTACAAAATTTTTGGTGATTGGGATCTAGTATTGGCTTCTTATAACTCAGGACCGGGTAACGTGGCCAAAGCCATCAGACGTTCAGGAGGGCAACAAAACTACTGGAACATTAGAAAATATTTACCAAAAGAAACACAGGGATATTTACCGGCGTTCTTGGCAACCATGTATATTTTCGAATACCACAAAGAACACGGTATCAAACCGGATAAGGCGATTGCCAACCACTTTGCTACTGACACCATCATGATCAAAAGAGCCATGACGTTCAAACAAATTTCTCAATTGTTAGACATTCCGGTGGCTGAACTACAGTTCTTCAATCCGTCCTACAAGAGAGAAGTTATTCCTTTTATCACCGGCGAAGCGCATTATTTACGATTACCGATAGATAAAATAGCGATGTTTACTTCAAATGAAGATAAGATTTATGCTTATGTACAATACGAAGAAAGCAGAAGAGAAAGACCATACGAATACATGTTGGCTTCCAAAGATTCTATCAGTTCATCGGTAACAAAAGTAAAATACCACAGAGTACGAAGAGGCGACAGCTTAAGTGAGATTTCAGATAAATACGGTGTGGCCATGTCCGATTTAAAAAAATGGAATCACTTAAGAAGCAGCAAAGCACCTGTAGGTAAAAAATTGAAGATTTATACTTCTGAAGCCGTAGCGGTTACCACTAAAAAAGCCGTAAAACAAGATACGATTTCGGTAAAAGAAACGACCGCTTTAGCAGCGAATACACCAAAAATTTTCAAAGAAGAAAAAGTAGTTTCGTATAAAGATGTCATCAAATACCACAAAGTGAAGAGCGGTGATAACTTGGGTGAAATCTCAGATAAGTACGGAGTGACTGTGGCTGAAGTAAAAAAATGGAACCATTTAAAAGGCAATAACATTGCTTCAGGAACCAGCTTGAAAATCATCAAAAATGAAAGAGTGGTTACCACCGTTAGAAAAGAAGTGAAAAACAGCAAAGCCGTGGCTGAACCGGAAACTGCTGTAGCTTCAAACGATAACGATGCCACTCAAAATCCAAAGGATTATTACCAGGTTCAAAAAGGTGATAACTTATTCAGCATCGCTAAAAAATTCAATGTGAGTTTGGAGAACTTAAAGAAATGGAACAACCTGGAAGACATGAATGTGCAGTTGGGTTCCAAATTGGCCTTAGCCAATACGGCTGAAAGCAATGTAGAGGAAGAAGCACCAAAAACAGAAACTAAAATCGTTGAATACAAAGTCAAAAAAGGAGATAACATTGGTAGTATCGCCAAAAAATACAACACGACTGTTGATCAAATCAAAGAGTGGAACGGACTTGAAGATAACAATATCAAATTGGGAACTTCTTTAACCGTTTCTAAAAAAGAAGTAGCTATCAACGAAGTAAAGCCGTCTAAAAAAGAAGCGATTGCTGCTAACCAAAGAGATGAAGTAAAATTGTATTACGTTAAAAAAGGCGACTCTTTATTCAGTATTGCCAAAAAATATCCGGGAGTTACTATTTCTGACATCAAAAAATGGAACGGTATCAAAAACGAAAGTTTAAAACCGGGGATGAAGTTGAAAATTAACAACGGTTAATCCGAAAATCTTCTATAAATTTGGGTTTTATTTCAGTTATGAATAAAACCCTTTTTTTATGGCTTTTGTTCTCGGTTTTAATGAGTTCCTGCTCGTTTAAAAAAGAGAACTTACCCGACGAATCCTCCGCCGCCATTAACACCATTGCCGTAATTATTGATGATCAACTTTGGAATGGGGAAGTGGGTGACAGCATCCGAAATAAATTCGCTTCACCCGTTTTGGGACTACCACAAGAAGAACCTTTATTTACCATCAATCAATATCCGGCTAAATTGTTTGAAGGCTATTCAACCGATAGCCGCAATATCATAATTATCAAAAAGGATAACGAGAACAAATTTGAAATCAAAGAAAACGAATTTGCTTCACCGCAAAATGCGATTCACATTTCAGGGAGAACCGCTTTTGAAATTTTGGAAATTTTAGAAGCACACACACCTGATATTATCCAAAAAATGCACAACACCGAAATCATACAAGAGCAAAAAACCTTTAAAGATTCGTTACTGAATACTAAAAAAATCCAACTCAAGTTTGATATTGATTTGCGGGTTCCCAAGAAATATGACTATGTAATGCGTCGCAAAAATTTTATTTGGCTGAAAAGCGAAATCATCGGCGGTAATACGAGCCTGATAATTTATCAAATTCCCCTGAAAAGCATACGACCAAGATACGCAGTGAAAGACATAATCAAAGTCCGTGATTCAATAGGAAACAGGTACATTCACGGCTCGGCACCCGGAACCCAGATGGTTACCGAAGAGGCGTATTCACCCTATTTTTCCAAAATCATTTTGGCTGGGAACAACGCTTATGAAACCAAAGGAACCTGGCAGATGAAAAACGACTTCATGTCGGGACCTTTTATCAACTACACCATTTTTGACAAAGACCACGGGCGCATTCTGGTACTGGAAGGGTTTTGCTATGCCCCCTCAAAGGAAAAACGTGATTTGATGTTTGAATTGGAATCCATCATTAAATCAGTTCAAATCAAAAAATAAAACAGCATGAATTTAGAATGGAAAATAAAGCGATTTGAGACACTTTCAATCAATGAGCTATACGATTTACTCCAATTGCGGGCCGAAGTCTTTGTAGTGGAGCAAAATTGCGTTTATCAGGATATAGACAGCAAAGATTCGAAAGCGTTACACTTAATCGGAGAAGATAATGGTCAAATTGTGGCCTATGCCCGATTGTTTAAAGCAAATGACTACTTTGAACAAGCTTCTATTGGGCGTGTGGTCGTAAAACCAAGTTATCGTGATAAAAAATTAGGGCACATCCTGATGCGCGAAGCTATTTACTTTATGAAAACAAAACTGAACGAAACCAAGATTACGATTTCGGCACAGTTGTATTTGAAAAAATTTTACGAAAGCCATGGTTTTATTCAAACCAGCGAGATGTATTTAGAAGATGACATTCCGCATATTGAAATGAAGAAGGAATAAGCTTATATCTTGGAAATTACCAATTCCACTCTTCTGTCGTATTCGGTTCCTTTCCCAAGCGGCACAGTATTTCCATAACCTTTGAAGGTCATACGGTCCTTTGAAATTTTCTTGAGAATGAGGTATTTGTATACCGCTTCGGCCCTATTGGTAGAGAGTTGGCGTTTTTTGGTATCGAGGTCAATCGCTTCTTTTTGGTACGGTGGGGTGCAACACACGTGGCCCTGTACTTCAAATTGCAGGGTTTTATATTTCAGTAAAAGCTTGGCAATTTTATCCAATGCAGTTTTGGTTTTAAACGTCAGTTTGCTACTGCCACGGTCAAACAATACATTGTCCAAGTAAATATGATCCCCAACAATATGGTGCTTTTGAACAGTGTTGTAAAATCCCGGGATTTCAATTTTAGGGAGTGGCTTTAAATTTAGCACAATGTCTACACGACGGTTTTTAGAGCGTTTTTCAGGCAGGTTTTCAACGATGTCATCGTCAATTAAAATACGCCCTTTGCCTTCAATGGTTACAATGATTTTACTTTTAATGCCGTTTTCTATAAATTTATTTTGAATTGCTGTCGCACGCTTGGTAGAAAGCTTATAGTTATAGGCTTCTTTTCCGACATCATCGGTATAACCAAAAATCTGAATGGATTCGATTCGGGTGGAATCTGTTTTTTTGATGAAATCTACCGCTTCACTGACTTGTTTTTCGGTCAGCGTGAACTTGTCAAATTCAAAATAAACAGAATGTACTACTTCTTCCTGTGCGTGTAATAAACCAATAAACAGTAATGGCAGATATTTTAATAACTTCATATTAAATTTTTAAAATCTTGTTGTAACCGGCTTTATCATTCATAACTTCCACCGCTTTTTTCACTTCGAAATTGTTTTTGATGTAATACTGATACAAACCTTCTTTGTATTGGTATCGCTTGATAATTTCGTCCAAAAGTAAATTTTTAATTTCAGTTTTGTTTTTGTCAATCAAAGTTTCTTCACTTTTTTCCAAAGCTGTCAATAATTGCTGATATTCCGTGGTAATGGCACCGTCTACATTTTCTTTCTTGGCTTTTTCCAACATGGCTTTCAAAGCGATTTCCGTTTCAGTATCAAAGGCAATTTTCTCTCTTTTGATAAATGCTTTAAAATCGGCTAAATCAGCGTCGCTCAAAGTTGGGATTTTATCGCCCAAGTTTGGATTCTTGTAATAGTAATACGTGGCATAATTAAAAATGGCATCATTTTTTTGTAACGCCTCCGCAATAGCACTGGTTTTGGTGTTTTCCAAAACCACATCTGGCAAAATACCACCGCCGTCGTATACAGTTCTTCCTTTTTTGGTTTTAAAGGCATTGTAATTTTTTGCTTCGGTACGAATGGCTTTTCCGTTCGCGTCTTTATGACCATAATCCAATGCCTGAATGCAACGACCGGATGGAGTATAATATTTGGCAATAGTGACTTTGACCTGAGTATTGTAAATCATGTCAAATGGTCGTTGTACCAGTCCTTTGCCATAGCTTCGGCTGCCTATAATCACGGCACGGTCCAAATCCTGCAAGGCCCCCGAAACAATTTCAGAAGCTGAAGCACTTTTGCCGTCAACAATAATGGTCAACGGAATTTCGGTATCTATAGGTTCTCGAGTAGTTTTATTGGTGTTGTTAAACTTGGCATTTTTTGACTTGGTGGTTACTATCGTTTCGCCTTTCGGAACAAACAACCCACAGATGTTTACCGCTTCGTTCAACAAACCGCCCGGATTGCCACGCAAGTCTAAAATAATCTGGGTGGCGCCCTGCTCTTTTAATTTTTCTAGAGCTTCCTTAGTTTCTGATGAGGCTTTGGCATTGAATTGTGATAAAACAATATAACCGGTTTTATCATCTACTTTGCCATAAAAAGGAACTGCCTTAACATCTACTTCATCCAATATCAGCTGAGTGCTCATCGGTTTGCCCTGACGTAAGTATTTGATGTCAATTTTTGTATTCTTCGCTCCTTTCATCAGTTGCGAAGCATCATCTTTAAAATCAGCCAAAAGAACATCACCAATTTGAGTAATTTCATCACCGGCTTTTAATCCCGCTTTGTCTGCCGGATAGCCTTTGTAGGGTTCTTTAATGATAAGTTTGTCCTCTTTTCGGGTAATCAAAGCACCTATTCCCGTATATTCACCGGTATTATTAATCTTGAATTTAATAACATCTTGTTCGTTAAAATAATTGGTATAAGGATCTAAATCGGCCAGCATACTCTTGATGGCTTTGTCCATCAGCTCTGCCGGATTGGTTTCCTCCACGTAGTTTTGATTCACGGTTTTATAGAGCGTGGTGAAGATTTCTATCTGTTTCGAAATTTCGAAAAAATCGTCTTTAAAACTGACCCCTACGAACAGAAATACGCTCAAAATAAAGGTGATAATATATCTTTTTTTGATTTTTGAAAACATAACTTTTTCTTTTAAGAAGTTAACGAAGATACTAAATTAAGGCAAACGGTAGGGATACCGATTTTAGTTAACATTTTTTTGTCCCTGAATGTCCTTGACAAACTTTTCAAAAAGTTGAACCGTTTTCTCGTTGATGTCAGCATAAGACAATTTATCTTTAGTTTGATAAAAAAACATAAAACAGTATTTACCTTCTGTATTATCAATCAAAATGGATTTATTCAGACGATAACACTCGCGCAATACCCGCTTAAAATAATTGCGGTCTACGGCGTGTTTGAAATACTTTTTAGAAACAGAAACTCCCATTTTGAGCGGGACCGATTCTTCAAAATCATGGGAAACATACACCAGACGTAACGGGTATTTACTCACCGATTTTCCTTCGGAAAACAGCAAGTCAATCATGGTTTTGCTTTTGAGTTTTTCAGCTTTCGGATAAGTGAAATCCATTATGACTGGTATTAGCCGTTGTAAACGTTGTACACAAATTTAACTTCATTATAATTGATGTAAATCTGCATGCGGTTGTTTTCTTTCTTTTTGGTAATAATGAAAATGGTACATTTTGAAAACTTGTTATCCATGCATTCAAAAGGAACAATATTGACCTCGTCAGTATCCTGAATTTCACCATAAGCTTTGATTTTAAAAGATTGCACTTCGGCAGAATTAACCAAAATCAAATCTTTTTTTGGATCAAGGGTAATCAAAACATTAGCAGGAACAAACTCGGACCATTCATTCCAGGAACCGTCTTCTTTTTTATCCGTAAAACTGACACTACTGGTTTTGAAACGAATAGGTTGGGCATGACTTTTAGTAAAACCCACACCAATGGTAAGTAAAAAGATTAGGATTTTTAAATGCTTCATTGTAAAAAATATTTGTGGTAAAGCTACAAATTCTATTCCAGAAAAAAAGCGGTCTTAAGTTTGACCGCTTTATATTTATTTCTGCTCAAAAATATTATTCTCTCGTTTTACATCGGCCATGAGACCGCTCGGGTCAAGAATGATTTTTTTGATAGCTGTTTTTGCCTTGGGTATTTCAAAAAAGTAGGTTGGGTATGCCCAAGCCCAATCCGGCAAAGTAGTTCTTTTAATTTCCGGGGTTGGATTGGGTTTTTCAAAACTCATCATCCGCAGCGGAATGTAGAAACTTTCCTTAGTACCATCGGTATATTCTACCAAAATATCCATAGGCATCGGTGTTCTGCCAATTCTTTCTAAAGTAACTCCGGTTCTTTGAACACCATCGGTTGCACCTTCTACAGTTTTAATTCCATAATCAATGGTGTTGGTGGTTTGTGTCCAATCGGTTAAATACCATCCCAAATCGGCTCCCGAAACACGCTCGGCGGTACGGTTGATGTCATTGGGTGTTGGGTGCTTGAACTTAAATTCGGCATAGTATCGTTTTAAGGTTTTGAGCAAATTTTCTTTCCCAATTAAATAAATCAACTGGCTCAAATACACTTCGCCTTTGCTGTAGGCGCTGATGCTGTACATTTGGTTCAGATCAAAACGGTCGGCATGAGTGGATTGTGGTTGTTCTTTACCTGATTTTACCATAAAGAAATAGCTGTTATAAGCTCCTTCATAAGGATTAGCGGCTTTTTTTTCGGCCAGTTCATTCATGCCCGAATCTTCCAAGAAAGAAGTAAATCCTTCGTCCATCCAAAAGTTTTTACTTTCGTTGGAAGCCAGTACATGCTGGAACCAAGAGTGTCCCATTTCGTGAGCAATCAAGCCGACCAAACCATCTTTTTTGCCTTCGCCCAAAATCAGCGTACACATCGCATATTCCATACCGCCATCACCGCCTTGAATCACCGAATATTGCTCATAAGGATATTTCCCTATAAGTGTATTGTAATACTGCATTAGTTGTACCGTTTTGGGTTCGGTATATTTCCAATTCTCAATGATGGTCGGGTTATTTTTATATAAAAAATGTAAGGTTGTCCCAAAATCTGTAGACACCACATCGTGAATGTAGTTTTTATCTGCCGCCCAGGTAAAGTCGTGCACATTAGGCGCCAGAAAATGCCAAGTTAGAGTTTTTTGTTTCTTCGGAATTGTTACGACCACTCCATTGTCCTGATATCCGTGTCCAATTTCATTTTTGTTTTGCAAATAACCACTGCCTCCTAGCATATACTCTTTATCAATGGTGATACTCACATCAAAATTTCCCCAAACCCCATGGAATTCTCGGGCAATGTAAGGATCGGCATGCCAGCCTTCAAAATCAAATTCGGCCATCTTGGGATACCATTGTGCCATAGACAATTCGACCCCTTCTTTATTGTTGCGTCCCGAACGACGGATTTGTACCGGTACCTGCCCGTCAAAATCTAAAGTCAATACGGTTGATTTTCCCGGAAGCAAGGGTTGGTTTAAGTTAACTTCCAAAATAGTGCCTACTTCTTTGGCATTGGCCGAAACACCGTCCTGCTTGAAGTTTGAAATTTTAAGATACCCAATTTCGTTAGGCTTTAACTTGGCAATGCGACTTTCTTTTACTTCTTTACCGTCCACATTTTTGACTTTGTCAGTCATACGCGGATCGGGATCAGCTATGTTTTGCAGACGGGCATCCATTTCACTCCCTGGCTGAAAGGCATTGTTGTACAAGTGATAAAACACGCGGCGCAAGGTGTCGGGCGAATTGTTTGTGTAAACTAATTCTTGTTTTCCTTTGTATTGGTAGTTTTTAACATCCATAGTCACGTTCATTTTGTAATCAACGTGTTGTTGCCAATAGCTTGAGCTTTGTGCAAAAGCCCCACAAACATTCAGAAAAAGAAAACCGAACAGAAGAGAATTTTTCATCTTTTTTTAAAATAAAAAAAGGAAGGCGAACCTTCCTGATTTGGATTATACTTTAGCCTTCTTTTTAGTGGAAGGGATTTTTTTTGACATTTCTTCTGCCATTTTCAAAGCGTTGTATGCATTGACAATTTTCCCTGAAACACAGGTCTTGGCAAACGGCATTTTCTCAGCATCTTTACCTACTACCACATCAAAGTTTACCGGAGTACCCGATTGCATGATGATTTGTTTTACCTGAACCGCTTTCAGATTAGGATAATACGAACGAATTAAAGCGGCTACTCCGGCTGCATTAGGCGAAGCCATAGAGGTTCCTTGCTCGTATTTGTATTTGTTTTCAGGAACGGTTGCGTAAATTTTTACGCCAGGGGAAAAGATATCTACATTTTTTTGACCGTAGTTAGAAAAATCAGCCACCATGTTTTCGCCAAATTGATTGTCCAAGGCTCCGATGGTCAATACATTTTTTACGATTTCGGCTTTTTTGTCTTTAGAATCCATAGGGAAACTTGGTTCTACGTCAATATTTTTCGCATCGTTACCTGCAGCAAAAACCAATAAAACGTCTTTACTTTCAGCATATTTCATAGCGTCCCAAACCCATTCTTTGTGTGGAGAATAGTCTTTTCCAAAACTCCCGTTGATTACTTTGGCGCCGTTATCCACAGCATAGCGAATAGCTAAAGCAATGTCTTTGTCGTATTCGTCACCGTTTGGCACCGCGCGAACAGGAAGGATTTCTACATTTGTTGCTACACCATCACCACCCATTCCGTTGCCTCTTACCTGCGCAATGATACCGGCTACGTGAGTTCCGTGTAGGGAATCTTTACGGTCTTTGGAATACACCACATTGTTGCCGTATTTTTTATCTTTAATGTCTTCCGGATTGTCTCCCACTACTTTTCTGCCGTCAAAATCCTTGTTCAAATTGAAGTTGGCTTGGTCATAAACGTATTCTTTGTATTCGTTGATTTCGTCACGGAATCCTTCACCGGCCTGTTCGGCTATAGACAACATTACCATTTTACTTTGGTACACTTTTTTATCGGTGGTGTTTACGGCTTTTAACTCCTCAAGCGTATAGGAATCTTTGCCTAGAAAATCACGAATATTTTTATCGGCAGCTACGATGAAATCTACCTGAAACTTGTCTTTCAACATTTTTTCATTTTTCTTGGTATAATCGGCTAAGGCATTTTTGTAGGTTTCCGAACCGTCATCTGTTTTTTTGATGATGCGGGTAAGCTCTAGGTTTTCGTTGTTGGATTCTCCTAAAAAATTCCAGCCGTGAACATCATCTACATAACCATTTTTGTCATCATCAATGCCATTCCCTGGGATTTCTTTAGTATTAGTCCAAATTTTTCCTTTCAAATCTTCGTGGTCAATGTCTACGCCCGAGTCTACGACTCCTACGATTACTTTAGTGCTTTTTTTGTCTTTCAATAATTCGGCGTAAGCCTTGTCTACGCTCATACCCGGAATAGAATCTTTTACCAGATCCAAATGGCTCCAGCGTTGCAATTGTTGTTCAGTAAGTGCTCCTTTTTTTGCTAAGGATTTGTCGGCGGTTTGAGCCGTCATTGCCATTGAAAACAAAGACAATGCAAGGATTTTTATAAATTTCATTTGCTTTTAAATTTATGAATGGGTGTAAAATTAAACGGTTTTGTTACAGGTTTTGAGAGGATTAACACTATGTTAAGATATCCTCACAATGGAAAACTTCTTTGAGACGAATGCCTTTTTCGGTGTTTTCTACTGTGATGATTTGATTGTGTGCATCGTGTTCTAACCACAAATAATAGTTGTTGGCTACTGCTGCATGAAGGAATTTTGATTTTTCAGGCAGGGTCAAAAGAGGCCGTGTGTCATAACCCATCACGTATGGCAAGGGCAAATGGCCTGCGGTCGGAATCAAATCCGCGCAAAACACGATGGTTTTGTCACCGTATTGGATATGCGGAATCATCATTTTTTCGGTATGTCCATCAACATAAAAAATACCAAATCCCAGTTCATCTGAAACACCAAAGTCTCCATCGGGTCTCTGGATAAAATTCAGCTGTCCGCTTTCCTGCATCGGTAAAATATTTTCGGAAAGGAAGGAAGCCTTTTCCCGTGCATTGGGTTGGGTAGCCCATTCCCAATGGTTGTCGTTGGTCCAAAATTTCGCATTTTTAAAGGCTACTTCGTATCCGCTTTTGTCTTTGTTCCAATTCACGCTGCCGCCACAATGGTCAAAATGCAAATGCGTCATAAAAACATCGGTCACATCATCACGGTGAAAACCATATTTGGCCAAGGAACCATCAAGTGAATGCGTCCCCCAAAGAGAATAGTAACCAAAAAATTTTTCGGATTGTTTGTTGCCCATTCCGGTATCAATAAGAATGAGCCGGTTACCGTCTTCAATAAGCATACAGCGTGCCGCAATGTCAATCAAATTATTTTCATCGGCCGGATTGGTTTTGTTCCAAATGGTTTTGGGCACTACACCAAACATGGCACCGCCGTCTAATTTAAAATTTCCGGCTTCTATTGGATATACTTTCATTTGTTGAAATATATTCGATTAATGTTTAAAAAGTTTTGCAAATTACTAAAAATATAGAGCTTCAGGTGTGTCAAAATCATTTTTTTCTATTCTTAAATTAGTTATAAAAATCAGGCTATTTGTGATAAAAAAGGATATTTGTATTAACTTTGCGCATTATTTAGACAAAATTAAAATAAGCTATGATTAAAGTATCTGATGATGCCAGTAAAAGAATCGTTGCCATGATGCAGGAAGACGGTTTTGACGCTGCCAAAGATTACGTTCGAGTGGGCGTGAAAAGTGGCGGTTGTTCGGGTTTGTCATATGAGCTGAAGTTCGATAAAGAGTTGGGCGAAAATGACAAAGTTTTTGAGGATAATAATGTGAAAATTGCTGTGGAGAAGAAATCATTCTTGTATTTGGCAGGAACTGTTTTAGAATTTTCGGGCGGTTTGAATGGGAAAGGCTTTGTGTTCAACAATCCGAATGCATCAAGAACCTGTGGGTGCGGTGAGAGTTTTTCTCTTTAAAAATTAAACAAGTACAATGGCAAAATATACCGAAGACGATTTAAAAGTCGAACTCGAAAGTAAAGAATACGAATACGGGTTTTATACCGACATTGAATCGGAAACCTTCCCTGTTGGTTTAAATGAAGATATCATTCGGGCAATTTCCCAAAAGAAAGAAGAACCCCAATGGATGACCGATTGGCGTATTGAATCGTTCCGTGCCTGGCAGGAAATGACAGAACCGGAATGGGCAAATGTGCAGTACGACAAGCCCGATTTTCAGGCAATATCCTACTATTCGGCTCCCAAAGCGGTAGATCCGAACAAAACCTTAGATGATGTAGATCCTGAGCTTTTGGCGATGTACAAAAAGCTGGGGATTTCGTTGGATGAGCAAAAGAAAATGAACAACATTGCCATGGATATTGTGGTGGATTCAGTTTCGGTGGCGACTACTTTCAAGAAAACCTTAAACGAAAAAGGCATTATTTTTTGTTCCATTTCAGAAGCCATAAAAGAGCATCCTGAATTGGTGAAGCAGTATTTGGGAACCGTGGTGCCGCAACGGGATAATTTCTATGCCGCATTGAATTCGGCCGTTTTCTCTGACGGTTCGTTTTGTTATATCCCCAAAGGGGTAAAATGCCCTATGGAATTATCTACTTATTTCCGCATCAACCAAGCCGGAACCGGGCAGTTTGAAAGAACCTTATTGATTGCTGATGAAGATAGTTATGTTTCGTATCTTGAAGGCTGTACAGCACCTAGCCGAGATGAAAATCAATTGCACGCGGCTGTAGTAGAATTAATTGCCTTGGACGGAGCAGAAATCAAATATTCAACCGTACAAAACTGGTATCCAGGAAACAAAGAGGGTAAAGGTGGTGTTTTCAATTTCGTAACCAAAAGAGGGTTGTGCGAGAAAAACGCTAAAATCTCCTGGACCCAAGTAGAAACAGGATCCGCTGTAACCTGGAAATACCCTTCGTGCGTATTAAAAGGAGACAACTCGGTGGGGGAATTCTATTCGATTGCCGTAACTAATAATTTCCAACAAGCGGATACAGGAACCAAAATGATTCATTTGGGGAAAAATACCAAATCAACCATCATTTCTAAAGGAATCTCAGCCGGAAAATCCCAAAACAGTTACAGAGGATTGGTGCAAATTGGTGCCCGAGCAGAAAATGCCCGCAACTTCTCGCAATGTGACTCGTTATTGATGGGTAATAATTGCGGAGCGCATACGTTTCCTTACATTGAAAGTAAAAACGCTTCAGCCAAAGTAGAGCATGAAGCGACTACTTCTAAAATTGGAGAAGACCAAGTATTCTATTGCAACCAGCGTGGAATCCCAACGGAAAAAGCAATTGCTTTAATCGTTAATGGCTTCAGTAAAGATGTATTGAACAAATTGCCGATGGAATTTGCCGTAGAAGCTCAAAAATTATTAGAAATCTCGCTTGAAGGCAGCGTAGGATAATTATAACCAGAATAAAACACATTTAAAAAATGTTACAAATAACGAATTTACACGCAAGTGTTGAAGATAAAGAGATTTTAAAAGGGATAAACTTGACCGTTAATGCCGGGGAAGTACATGCAATTATGGGGCCTAATGGTGCCGGAAAAAGTACACTTTCCTCAATTATTGCCGGAAATGAAAATTATGAAGTGTCCGAAGGGGAAATCCTGTTGGACGGTGAAGATATCTCTGAATTGGCTCCCGAGGAAAGAGCACACAAAGGCGTTTTCCTTTCCTTTCAGTATCCGGTAGAGATTCCCGGTGTTTCGGTAACTAACTTTATGAAAACCGCTATTAACGAAAGCCGTAAAGCCAATGGGAAAGAAGAAATGCCGGCGAATGAAATGTTGAAACTCATCCGTGAAAAATCAGAATTATTGGAAATCGATCGCAAGTTTTTATCCCGTTCGTTAAACGAAGGTTTTTCTGGAGGGGAAAAGAAAAGAAACGAAATTTTTCAAATGGCAATGTTAGAACCAAAATTAGCCATCTTGGATGAAACCGATTCCGGATTAGACATTGACGCCTTGAGAATTGTGGCTAATGGGGTAAACAAATTAAAAAATGAAAACAATGCGGTATTGGTAATTACACATTACCAACGTTTGTTAGACTATATTATTCCTGATTTTGTTCATGTTTTAATGGACGGAAAAATTGTAAAATCAGGTGACGCTTCCTTGGCATTAGAGTTAGAAGAAAAAGGATACGACTGGATTAAACAAGAACAAGAAGCATAATGGAATTGAAAGAAAAATTGATTTCGTCTTTCATGGCGTTTGAGGAGCAAATCGATGTTCATTCTGAACTTCACGATTTACGTACTTCGGCCATTAGAAACTTTGAAAATAAAGGTTTTCCAACCAAAAAAGAGGAAGCCTGGAAATACACCTCGTTGAATGCAATACTAAAAAACGACTATTCTGTATTTCCTAAGCATGAAAACGCCATTGAGTTTGCTGAGGTTAAAAAATATTTTCTGCATGAAATAGACACTCACAAAGTAATTTTTGTAGATGGAAAGTTCTCTTCGTTTTTATCCGCGACAACGCATGACGGTTTAGATGTTTGCCTGATGTCTTCGGCTTTAAATAAACCCAAATACAAAATGGTAATTGATGAGTATTTTAACAAAATAGCCAGTAAAGAAGAAAGCTTGACCACTCTCAATACCGCTTTTGCCAATGAAGGAGCATATATCAATATTCCGAAAAGCAAAGTGGTAGAAAAACCAATTGAGGTCATTTATTTCTCAACCGGAAAGGAAGATGCCCTTATGTTGCAACCGCGAAATTTAGTAATTGTTGGCGAAAATGCACACGTACAAATCATCGAGAGACACCAATCATTAAACGAAAATCCGGTGTTGACAAATTCGGTGACCGAGATTTTTGCTCAAAAACGAGCTATCGTTGATTATTACAAAATCCAAAACGATTTGCAATCTGCGAATCTGATTGACAACACTTATATTTCCCAAAAGCAAGAAAGTAGGGTTTCGGTACATACGTTTTCTTTTGGCGGCAATATCACCAGAAATAACTTGAATTTCTATCATTTTGGCGAAAGAATTGATTCGACTTTGAAAGGCATTACCATCATTGGTGACAAGCAACACGTAGATCATTATACTTTAGTAAATCACGCTACGCCTAATTGTGAAAGCCACCAAAACTACAAAACCATTTTGGCAGACAGCGCTACAGGCGTGTTCAATGGCAAAATCTATGTAGAAAAAGAAGCGCAAAAGACAGATGCTTTTCAACAGAATAACAATATTTTATTGGGAGACAAAGCCACCATCAACGCGAAACCACAGTTGGAAATTTTTGCGGATGATGTAAAGTGCTCTCACGGCTGTACCATTGGACAGTTAGATGAAAGTGCTATGTTTTACATGCAACAACGTGGTATTCCGAAGAAAGAAGCCAAAGCATTATTAATGTATGCCTTCTCCAACGAAGTCATTGAGAGCATCAAAATCCCTGAATTAAAGAAGCGTATTACCAAAATCATTGCCACTAAACTGGGAGTGAGTTTAGGGTTTAATTTATAAAAGAGAGGTTGTCGCAAGACAACCTTTTTTATTTCTTCAAGCAGGCAGTAACCTCTTTTAAAAATTTATTAAAATCAAACTCTTCAGACAGTCCCATCCTTACGATTACCAGATCCAATGATGGAATGATGAATATCATTTGTCCCTGAAAACCGCTGCAATAATACATGTCTTTGGGCACATTGGGAAAGTATCCGCCTGCGTTTAGCCAAAACTGGGCGCCATACCGCCCATTAGAAGTGTTGGTTGGGGTTGCTACATATTTTGCCCAACTTTCATCAAAAATTTGCTCCCCGTTCCAATTTCCTTTGTGAAGGTACAATAAACCAAATTTAGCCCAATCGCGTGTTGTTGCCCAACCGTAGGAAGAGCCCACAAAATTCCCTTTCATATCTGTTTCTACAATCATAGAATTCATACCAATTTTATCGATCAGTGAGGCATACCAAAAATCCAGATATTCCTGATGTGATTTAAACTGTTTTCGCAATATCCCCGATAATAAATTAGTGGTTCCTGACGAGTAATTCCAATGAGTGTTCGGTTTGAAAACAGCCGGTTTTTCCAATTGGCACCGGCTCATATCTTCGGCCTGAAACAACATTTGGGTCGCATCACAAATCTTGGTGTACTCTTCTTCCCATTCCAAGCCTGAATTCATATGAAGTAAATCATTGATCGTAATGTTTTTGCGTTGGTCATTTTGCCATTCCTTAATTGGTGCGGGTTTCATAATGTTAATTTTACCCTGATGCTGTAATATTCCAAAAAAAGTTCCCGTAATACTCTTTGTCATCGACCAACCTAAAATTCTGGAGTTTTTATTAAAACCCGTTGCATATTTTTCGGCAATTAGGTGGTCTTTGTAAAGTACCACTACCGAGCGGGTCCTTTTGTTCTTTTCGTCTTTTTTGTCAAAAGCATCGTCTACCGCATCGTGTAATTTGTTATAATCAATTGTCGTGAAGATAGTGTCTTTGGGCTCATTATTCCCCAAAGGGTAAGGCCGGCTGTTTTTGATAAAACGGCGTTTAGGAACTTCATAAGACTTGGTTACATCAAAATCGTCATCAATTAAAGTAGCTCCCAAGCCCTCTCGGTAAATGGCTTTACGCTCTTTCAGCCCATATACCGTTGAGGTAACAAATTTTTCTGAATCGTTAATTTTATTGCTAACCCAATTTACTTTTGGAAGATTGTTATCGCCCAGTTGAATGGTTTCTAAACTTCGACCGTCAATGAAATGTCCGGAGGCAACGCTCTTGGCAGAAAATCCGGATAGCAGATCCAGTTGAGGATAAATTGCGATTCGTAAATACACAAGAACAATCAATATTAAAACAGCAAATGCTCTTAAGATATTTTTCATGGAACTAAAATTTACAGCAATTTAGAAAAATAATAGTTTGTTTGTATGATTTGTCCTCAAAAGCAATGATGAAATGAACCATACAAATCATAAATATTCGTGAATTCGTAGCTTTTTCCACTTCAATTTTTCTACTTTTGTATTTAGAATTTTTCTAAATAATACAATGTTAGACATCCAAAAAATCAGAGCCGATTTTCCGATACTGAATCAAAAAGTAAATGGCAAGCCGCTCGTCTATTTTGATAATGGTGCTACGTCGCAAAAGCCTCAGGTAGTTATTGACGCGATAGCAAAATATTATAACGAAATTAATGCCAACATACACCGCGGTGTGCACACATTGAGCCAATTGGCTACTGATGCTTATGAAGTGTCAAGAGGTAAAATCCAAAATCATATTAACGCCAAGCATGCTTACGAAGTTATTTTTACTTCGGGAACAACTCACAGCATTAATATGGTAGCTAATGGCTTTGCATCGCTTTTAAAAAGCGGCGATGAGGTGTTGGTTTCCGCTTTAGAGCACCACAGCAACATCGTGCCTTGGCAGATGCTTTGTGAAAGGACCGGAGCCGTACTTAAAGTGATTCCAATGAATGACAAGGGAGAATTGGTTATGCCCGAATATGTTAAACTGCTTTCGACTAAAACTAAAATAGTAGCAGTGAATCATATTTCCAATGCGTTGGGAACCATAAACCCTATCAAATATATGATTGACAAAGCTCATGAAGTGGGAGCAGCCATATTGATTGACGGAGCACAAGCCACTCCTCATTTGAAGCCGGATGTTCAGGCTTTGGGATGTGATTTTTATGTGTTTTCAGGACATAAAGTTTGCGGTCCTACGGGAATAGGAATTCTTTATGGTAAAGAAGAATGGCTTCGTAAATTGCCTCCTTATCAGGGCGGTGGTGAAATGATTGCTACGGTGACTTTTGAAAAAACAACATATGCCGATTTACCCCATAAGTTTGAAGCAGGAACACCAAATATTGAAGGGGGTATAGTTTTGGGAACTGCCATAGATTACTTGAATTCCATCGGTTTTGAAAATATTGCAGCTTACGAACATGAATTGTTGGAATATGCAACTGAAAAGCTCTTAAATATTGAAGACTTGAAGATTTACGGAACATCAGAACAAAAAACTTCCGTAATTTCGTTTAATATCGCAGGGATTCATCCTTATGACATTGGCACAATTATCGATAAATTAGGAATCGCCGTGCGAACGGGTCATCATTGCGCCCAGCCGATTATGGATTTTTACAAAATACCGGGAACGCTTCGGGCCAGTTTCGCTTTTTACAATACCAAAGAAGAAATTGACTTGATGATTGCTGCTTTACAAAAAGCCAAAATGATGTTGTCTTAAAACAGAAGAATATGAAAGCATTTACTATGATTTTATTAGCCGTTTTTCTTAGCAAAAGCTGCAATAACTCGGCTCAAAATGACATTACCAATGCCACGTTGCAATACACAGCTAATTCCAGAGGTTTTTTTCTGAAAGCAGTTATTGTCAATCAGCGGCTAACGATTTCCAGAGACAGAGACGGAAATCAGACACCTCGAGAAATTACCATTTCAGATGCTGATTGGAAGGAAATCATTGGTTATTTCGAAAAGATTGATTTGGCCAAATTGCCCGAATTGAAAGATCCCACACAAAAACGCTTTTACGATGGTGCCGCTATTGCGAATCTGAAAGTGCATTATCAGAATAAGAATTATGAAACAACAGATTTTGACAACGGTCATCCACCGGTTGAAATCGAAAAACTGGTTAACAAAATAGTTTCATTAGCCACAGAAAAAGAATAATACAGAAATACGTTCAGTACAAATGACAATACAAGAAATACAAGATGAAATTGTTGATGAGTTTTCCATGTTTGAAGACTGGATGCAACGTTACGAGTACATCATCGACTTGGGAAAAAGTTTGCCGCTCATAGATGAACAATACAAAACCGAAGAAAACATCATTACCGGATGCCAGTCAAAAGTATGGGTCCACGCAGAGCAACAAGACGGCAAGATTGTATTTACCGCCGATAGTGATGCCATTTTAACCAAAGGGATTATCGCTATTTTGATACGGGCTTTTTCCAATCAAAAGGCTTCAGATATTTTGGATGCCGACACCGGTTTTATAGATGAAATTGGATTAAAAGAACACTTATCGCCAACAAGAGCCAACGGTTTGGTTTCGATGGTAAAAAAACTAAAAATGTATGCTTTGGCATTCAATTCTAAAAATTAAATAAGAGGTATGGAAGAATTTAAAGATGATATCAATTTGGGTGAAAATGTGGTGAAAGTGCTCAAAGGCATTTATGACCCTGAAATTCCTGTAGATATCTACGAATTGGGATTAATTTATGATGTGATGATCAACGAGGATAACGAAGTAAAAGTACTGATGACCTTAACTTCGCCTAATTGTCCTGTTGCAGAAACCCTGCCGCGTGAGGTAGAAGAGAAAATCACCAAAATAGAAGCGGTTAAATCATGTGAAGTAGAAATTACTTTTGATCCGCCTTGGAGCAAAGATTTGATGAGCGAAGAAGCCAAATTAGAGCTGGGCATGTTATAAAATGGAAGACGAAATTATCAATAGAGTAGCCAATTCTGCGCTTGTTGTTTTTGATTTAGAAGACTATTATCCAAGCGGTATCCGAACACAGTTGGACATTTCGCAATGGCTTTTGGAAGGGTTTCTCTTGAAAGAAAAGGATTTTCGTGAAGCCTTGAAAAATCACAATTGGACCCAATATCAAAATCATTACGTCGCAATTTATTGCTCGACGGATGCCATTATTCCGGCTTGGGCGAGTATTTTAGTGACCACTTATGTCGCACCTTTTGCCAAAAAAGTAGTGTTGGGAAAAAGTAGTGATTTGGACACTTCATTATACCTCGAGATTTTGCCAACGTTAGATTATTCAGCATATCAAGATAAGTCAGTCATCATAAAAGGATGTTCCAAAAAACCGGTTCCTGAAAGCGCTTATATTATCGCTGTTCAAAGGCTTCAGCCTTTTGTTAAGAGCATTATGTATGGTGAGGCTTGTTCGGCGGTTCCTTTGTACAAAAAAAGCAAATAGTTGGATTTAAAATACTATTGCATTGGTATCTTTGCATCAAATTTTAATCACTATAAAATGAAAAAAAGCATACTATTCGCAGGCTTAATTTTATCAGTAAATATTATGTTTTCTCAGGTTAGTGAAAAAGAACTCCTGAAAAAAACCGAAGAAACTATTGCCAAAATTCAGCAGGAAAAGCCCAATGGATGGGATAAAAAAGGAATGTTTACCATTTTGCTCAATCAGGCCAATTTCAACAATTGGTTAGCCGGTGGACAAAGCAGTGTTTCGGGTAATGCCGGAGTGAAATACGATTTTAATTATAAAAGCGATACCTGGACTTGGGACAATAAATTGTTTGCCAATTACGGCTTGACCAAAATTCAAGGACAAGATCTCCAGAAAACAGATGACCGATTTGAATTCAATTCGCTTTTAGGTAAAAAAGCTTCAGGTGAATGGTATTATTCTGCTTTTTTCAATTTTAAAACCCAATTTGATTCCGGTTTTGATCCTGCCGATAAAACGATGAAACTCTCTCACTTCTTTTCGCCCGCTTATATTCAATTCGGGCCCGGTATGATGTGGAAGAAAAGTGACAATCTCAAGATAAATATTGCACCGGCCACTTCTAAAGTAATTATGGTTCACAAGCATTTTACTGAGTCTGGGCCTTCTTTTGGGGTGCTGCAGGGGGATTCGTCCCGCTACGAGTTTGGAGCTGCGATAAACGGCTATTATAAGTTCAACATGATGGAAAATGTTACCGCTGAAAACATCTTGAATTTATATACCAATTATTTGGAAGATGCTAAAAATATCGACATCGATTATACGTTGAATATTGTCATGAAAGTGAATAAATATTTGTCAACTAATTTATCATTCCAGACGATATATGACGACAATGCCTTCAGTGGATTTCAAACCCGAGAGGTGATAGGCATTGGGGTGAACTACGGATTTTAATCGAAACATAACTGCATAAAAAAAGCTCCGAATTTCGGAGCTTTTTTGTTTTATCTAAAGGCTTGTTCCAAATCGGCAATAAGATCATCAATATCTTCTACACCGGTGCTCAATCGCACTAAATCATCTGTGATGCCCACTTCTAAGCGCTTGTCTTCCGGAATAGAAGCATGCGTCATTAAGGCCGGATGATTCGCTAACGATTCAACACCACCCAAGGATTCGGCCAAAGTAAATACTTTCAAGTTTTCCAAAAAGCGTACAGCATCTTCTTTTTTGCCTGATTTAAAGGTAAAAGATACCATACCGCCAAAACCACTCATTTGTTTTTTGGCAATTTCATGGAAAGGATGATGAGTCAATCCGGGATAGAATACTTTCTCAACACTTGGATGATTGGCTAAAAAGGCAGCGACTTTTTCTCCGTTCTCGCAATGTCTTTGCACTCTTAAATGCAGGGTTTTAATTCCTCTCAAAACCAAAAAGCTATCCATAGGTCCGAGTGTAGCACCGGTAGCAAATTGTTTGAAATGCAATTCATCGCCTAATTCCTTGTCTTTAATGATTAAAGCGCCGGCAATTACATCCGAGTGTCCGCCAAGGTATTTGGTAGCGGAGTGCATTACGATATCAGCCCCTAAGTCCAAAGGTTTTTGCAAATAAGGCGTAGCAAACGTGTTGTCTACAGCAAAAAGAATATGGTGCTTTTTAGTGATTTTTGCAATCTCGGCAATATCTGCCAATTTCATTAGCGGATTGGTTGGAGTTTCCACCCAAACCAACTTGGTGTTTTCATTGATCAGCGACTGAAATTTAGCCATGTCATTCATGTCCACAAAATGGAAAATAATGCCGCTGTCTTTGTACAAACGAGTAAACAAACGGTAGGTTCCGCCATATAAATCATCCATAGCAATGATTTCGTCACCCGCTTTAAACAAGCGAAGTAAACAATCAGTGGCTGCTAATCCTGAGGAAAAAGCCAAACCACGCGCTCCGTTTTCAATGCTGGCCAACGCATCTTCTAAGGCTTGACGGGTTGGGTTGGCTGCGCGTGAATATTCGTAATCGCCCACCGGTTTTCCCGGTGATGTTTGTGCATAAGTTGAGGTTTGAAATACCGGAGGCATCACTGCTCCTGTTACTTCTTCATGGTGTTGATTGCCATGTATGACTTTGGTATTGAATTTCATTTTGAATAAAGTTAGACAACAAATGTAGCAAGTTTATTTGAAATTAACGGGAGCTTTTGATTGGATTTAACACTTGATTGCAGGAGCTTTGACGGGTTAAATTTTAGGAAAGACCGAAGGGAGTATTGGATTTTCCCAAAGGGATATGGGATTACCCAAAGGGGATATGGTATTAACCCTAAAGGATATGGGATTACCCCAAAGGGATGTGGGATTTTCCCAAAGAGATGTGGGATTTCCCCAATGGGATATGGGATTAACCCAAAAAAATATGGGATTACCCCAAAGGGATGTGGGATTTTCCCATATAAGTATGGGATTATCCCTTGGTTTTAGATAAATTTTCGGATTTGCATCATCATGCCCAAGTGGGTGGCTTCATGAAAATTGTTGAACTCCATGGCATTCACGGCGTTTTGTAAATGGTAGCCCGTCATGGTGGTAAAAGCGTTATAGTTTTGAAAAACAGCAGACTCAAAATCTTTTTCGGTTTGTTCGAGAGTAGTAAAAAGCAACGCTTTGATTTCGTTGATTTCTTCCGGTGTTGCCGGGATTTCGGGCTTAGTACCTCGCCGGTAACGTGCCACCATTTCATCCGAAACCATCATGGGCAAACCTGAAAGATGGTACACCAGCAATTGTTGAACCACAATACTGTGGGCAATATTCCAAATCAGATTGTTGCTAAATCCTTCCGGTATTTTGTTGAGCTGTTCAAGGGTATGGTCTTCTATGAATTGCAATAAAACAGTGCGGTTGGCCCGGTTGATTTCGAAAGTGGCTGTCATGGTTATACAAATTTTCTAATGTTCATCATAAAACCAAAGTGTAAGGCTTCGTGATAGTTGTTAAACTCAATGGCTTCTTGGGTTGAGGCCAAATGAAATCCGGTGCCGGTGGTATACTCGGTATAGGTCTGGAATTTTCCCTCGGCATAGTCGGCTTTTGTCTTTTCAATCAAGGAAAACAGCAAGCCTTTTAATTCATCTACTTCGGCTTGTGTGGTTTGACCCGTGGGCTTAGACCCGTTTTTATAGGTGTTGGTCATTTCCTCAGAAATGTAAGTTGGCAGACCGGATAATCGGTATACAAGGCCTTGTTGTGCCACGATAATATGCCCCAAATTCCAAATCAGGTTGTTGCTGAATCCTGTCGGTATTTTGTTGAGTTGTTCCAAAGAATAATTGTCTAACAGTTTGGCGTAAAGCCTGCGGTTGGTTTCCCAAATTTTAAAAGTTGTGTCCATATTTTTGGTTTATAGTAATACAAAATCATCCGTTTTCGGAATGGCATTCATCACAGCTACCGCAATTGGTGGTGTGGGATTGGCCAATTTTCGAAGGCGCGTATCCATCCAGGCACCGTCAATTGTGATTTTAGCACAAAGCACATTGTGGTCATCGCGTAACTCGTGTACGATAGTCCAGCGCGAGGCATCGGCTTTCATTTTTCCTATTTTGGTGTTGATGGTAATCTTGTCATTCAGCCGGATTTCTTTTCGGAAGACACATTCTTCGCGAAAAGCGATAGGGCCAAAATGCTGTTCGTTCATGACTTGCAGGGTCATGCCGTTTTGTTCTAAAATTTCGATACGATGTTGTGCGCCAAAATCGTAATACGCACTGTGTCTCAGGTGAAAATTGGGGTCTAAATCGGCCCAGCGAATAGAAATGGCTTTGGTAAAAGTGCTCATCCGTCAAAAGTTTTGTCAAAGGTAAACAGAAAAATTGCCCGTCATGTATTGGCAAAGTTCTATTTTTGTAAAAAAAGATCATGCGCAAAATATATTTCCTGAAAACCTGCAGCACCTGCCAACGCATTTTAAAATCCTTGCCTCAGTTGGAAACCTTTCAATTGCAGGACATCAAAACGGAACCAATGACCGTCAAACAAGTTGATGAAATGCAGCAACTTGCCGGAAGTTATGAAGCACTTTTCAGCAAAAGAGCCACCTTGTACAAAGAAATGGGATTGAAAGATGAAAAGCTTTCAGAAGCCGACTTCAAACGCTACATTTTAGAACATTACACTTTTTTATCGCGTCCGGTGATTATTGCCGATGGGAAAATTTTTGTGGGCAACAGCCCTAAAGTCGTGCAACAAGCGATTGATTATTTGGCCCATGAGTAAGCGGGTTTGGGCGCTGTTGGCCGCTACCATGGTCTCGTTGATTTACGGAGTTTCGTTTACGATTGCCAAAGATGTAATGCCTGTTTATGTCCAACCGTTTGGATTCATACTGTTGCGGGTTATGGGGGCCACGGTTTTATTTTGGGGCATTTCTGTTTTTGGTCCTAAAGAAAAGATAGCTTTAAAAGACTTTCCTCGAATTGTGGCCGCAGCCCTCTTTGGCGTAGCCTTGAATATGCTCACTTTTTTTAAAGGATTGAGCTATACCTCTCCGATCTCGGCCGCAGTGATTATGGTGACAACCCCCATAATCGTCATGATATTGTCGGCTATTTTGATTAAGGAAAAAATCAAATGGCATAAGATAGTTGGGATTTTGCTTGGGCTTTTCGGCACCGGATTTCTCATCCTCTATGGCAAATCAGTTGGTAACGCGACCAATGCCATGTTGGGTAATTTGCTGGTTTTTATCAATGCCGTTTCCTATGGTTTTTATCTGATTGTAGTCAAAAAACTGATGGACAAGTACAATGCTTTTACTTTTGTCAAATGGATTTACACTTTCGGATTGCTGATGGTGCTTCCGTTTGGCTGGAATGAATACCAAGCCATTCAATGGCAAAATATTCCGGTAACCATACTGTGGGAAATCGTTTTTGTGGTGGTGTTCACTACTTTTTTCACCTACTTGTTCAACCTGGTTTCGATGCGTGAGCTAAAGCCTACCACTGTCGCGGTCTTTATTTATTTGCAACCTCTTTTCGCTACTATATTTGCGATGAGCTTGGGGAAAGACCACCTGACATGGGTAAAAATAGTGGCTGCGGTTTTCATCTTTATCGGCGTTTATTTGGTTACCAAGAAGAAATCCTGAATCCTAAATCCCAACTCCTCATTTTTGAATATATTTGTAGCTGTTAGAAAAGTACAGCATGATACAATCAATGACCGGTTTTGGGAAAGCCACGTTGCAATTGCCCACCAAGAAAATCACCGTAGAAATCAAATCACTCAACAGTAAAGGACTCGATTTAAACACGCGTATGCCTTCTGTTTTCAGAGAAATGGAGTTGGGCTTACGCAATCAGCTTTCGCAGCGATTGGAGCGCGGAAAAATTGATTTTTCGCTTTATGTGGAAGTAACGGGAGAAGAAACATCATCCAAAATCAATGTGCCGATTGTGAAAGGCTATATCGCCCAGATGAAAGCCGTGATTCCGAATGCCGATGAAACCGAATTGATGAAAATGGCGGTTCGTATGCCCGATGCCTTAAAAACCGAGCGCGATGAAATTGACGAAAACGAATGGAAGCAAATCCAAAAAGTGATTGATGAAGCCTTGGAAAACATCATGCAATTCCGCAAAGACGAAGGAGTCTCACTAGAAAAAGAATTCCTCCACCGCATCGCCAATATTTTGACTTTGATGAACAATGCCGTAGCCTATGATGCGGAACGAATAGAAACCGTAAAAACCAGATTGCGCACTGCTTTGGACGAATTAAAAGAAAATGTAGACGAAAACCGTTTCGAACAGGAATTGATTTTCTATCTCGAAAAATACGACATCACCGAAGAAAAAGTACGTTTGGAAAACCATTTGAACTATTTCATTGAAACCTTGGCCGGCACCGAAGCCAATGGTCGAAAACTGGGTTTTATCACTCAGGAAATGGGTCGAGAAATCAACACCATGGGGTCTAAATCCAACCATGCCGAAATGCAAAAACTGGTCGTGATGATGAAGGATGAATTAGAGAAAATCAAGGAGCAGGTTTTGAATGTGCTTTAACTAACAGCAACAACACAATGAACAAAGGAAAATTATTAGTATTCTCAGCACCTTCGGGTTCGGGAAAAACCACCATAGTAAGGCATTTATTGGCACAACCCGAATTGAATTTGGAGTTTTCCATTTCGGCGGCTACCCGGGAACCCCGCGGACAGGAAGTGCACGGTAAAGACTATTATTTTATTTCTATAGAAGAATTTAAAAAACACATCAAAGCCGAGGATTTTATCGAATGGGAAGAAGTGTATCGCGATAATTTTTACGGTACGCTCAAAAGCGAAGTAGAACGCATTTGGGCCAAAGGAAAAAATGTGATTTTTGATATAGACGTAGCCGGTGGGTTGCGCATCAAACATAAATTTCCCGAGGAAACACTAGCCGTTTTTGTAAAACCACCCAGTGTAGACGAACTCAAACGCCGCTTGAAAGAACGCTCTACCGAAACCGACGACAAAATCAACATGCGCATCGCCAAAGCCCACGTAGAGTTGGCCACCGCACCGCAGTTTGACACCATTATCAAGAACTATGATTTGGAAGTGGCCAAGCAGGAAGCTTATGAATTAGTAAAAGAATTTATTCGCTAAGATGAAAATCGGACTCTATTTCGGCACCTTTAACCCCATACACGTCGGGCATTTGATTATTGCCAATCACATGGCGGAGTATTCTGATTTAGACCAAGTGTGGTTAGTAGTGACGCCTCACAATCCGCATAAAGAAAAAAGCACCTTGCTCGATGATTACCAACGCCTGCACATGGTGCATTTGGCCACCGAAGATTTCATTAAAATCAAACCATCGGATATCGAGTTTAAATTGCCCCAGCCCAATTATACGGTTAATACCTTAGCGCATTTGGGCGAAAAATATCCGCAACACGAGTTTGCACTCATCATGGGTGAAGACAACCTGAACTCGCTACACAAATGGAAAAACTATGAAGTCATTCTGGCCAACCACAATATTTATGTTTACCCCCGAGTAAACGCGGGCGAGTTAGACAGTCAGTTTGCCAACCATCCTAAGATTCACCGCGTAGGGGCGCCGGTTATTGAGTTGTCGTCTACTTTTATTCGCGAGAGTATCAAAAACAAAAAGAATGTAGCTCCCATGCTACCCCACAAAGTTTGGGAGTATTTGGACCACAACTTGTTTTACGCCAAATAAGTTAACATTCCTTTACCACTTGTTCGGGACGGTCTTTTGTAATTTTGCGCTTTCTAAAACACAAAATCATGAACAATTTCGAATTATACAATCCGACCAATTATGTTTTCGGCAAAGGCCAAACCGAAAAATTAGCAACACTGGTACCGAAAGGAGCCAAAATTTTATTAGCCTATGGAGGCGGCAGCATTTTTAAGAATGGGGTTTATGATCAGGTCAAGGCTGCTTTACAAGGATTTGATGTGGTAGAATTTGGAGGCATAGAACCCAATCCCCGTTTTGAAACCTTGATGAAAGCGGTTGCGATTGTCCGGGAACAGAATATTAATTTTATTATAGCTGTTGGAGGTGGCAGTGTGATTGATGGTGTAAAATTCATATCGGGAGCGGTGCATTACGAAGGCAATCCGATAGAAATTTTAAAAAATCGCGTCCTGTTTACCGATATCACCAAAGTGATTCCTTTTGGAACGGTATTGACTTTACCAGCTACGGGTTCAGAAATGAATTCGGGTGCGGTGGTTACCATCGAAGCGACTCAGGAAAAACTGGTTTTGGGTGGCAGTGCGCTGTTTCCTAAATTCTCCATTTGTGATCCAACCGTTGTTTCGTCTTTGCCTAAAAGACAAATTCAAAATGGCGTGGTGGATGCCTTTGTTCATGTTATGGAACAATATCTGACCTATCCGCACGATGCGTTATTGCAAGACAGAATTGCCGAAGGTATTCTGCAAACGTTGACCGAAATTGGCCCGGATGTGGCTGAAAATCCAAGCGATTATAAATTAGCGTCCAACTATATGTGGTGCGCAACCATGGCTTTGAATGGTTTGATTCAGAAAGGGGTTCCGTCTGATTGGGCCACGCACATGATAGGCCACGAATTGACGGCTTTATACGAAATTGATCATGCGCGCACTCTTGCTATCATTGGTCCTAATTTGTACCGCGTTATGTTTGACACCAAAAAAGAAAAACTGGCGCAATACGGAGAACGAGTATGGCATGTTACCGGAAAATCAGTCGAAGAAAAAGCGACGCAAGCCATTGAAAAAACAGTCGAATTTTTACATGCCATGGGTATGAAGACCAAACTTTCGGAAAACACCACAAACTACAGCAATACCGCTGAATTCATCGTAAATCGTTTTGAAGAACGCGGCTGGAAAGCTCTGGGTGAAAAGCAAAACATTACTCCTGAAAAGGTTAGAGAAATTGTAGAAATGAGTTATTAAAGAAAAAGCGTGCCCGGCACGCTTTTTTTATGGCTTAAAAAAACAAAACCGCTTAAGAATTACTCCTCAAACGGTTTTGCAACCACATGTACTAACCCAAATTCATTAATTATGCTGTAAAGGAATTACCAATAGTCGTGCCAAAAATTTCAGCATCCTGTTTTATTCCGCATAAAAGCAGTATTGTTTCTGCTAAAAAGAGTATTTTTGAGGAGTTTATAAAATGTTTGAATTCATGAATGAATCTCCAAAATTTGCGGTGATTGGCGGCGGAAGTTGGGCCACAGCTATTGCAAAAATGCTTTGTGTAAATCTTTCCGAAATAGTCTGGTACATGCGCAATGAATCGGCTATAGAACACTTAAAAGCCCACAAACACAATCCTAATTATTTGAGCTCTGTTGAGTTTGATACCCATAAATTAAAGCTGACCAGCGACATCAATGAAGCGGTGGAATATGCTGATTATATCATTTTTGCGATTCCGTCGGCGTTTTTGAGCGGCGAATTGGCCAAGTTAAAAGTGTCTTTAAAAGGAAAAGTCATTTTCTCGGCCATCAAAGGGATTGTGCCTGAAACATTCCTAATCGTTGGAGAGCATTTTCATAGAGAATTTGATATTCCTTACCACAATATTGGGGTGATTACAGGCCCTTGTCACGCCGAGGAAGTAGCTTTAGAAAGGCTTTCTTATTTGACGATAGCCTGTGGCGATTCGGATAAAGCAAAAATTATGGCCGGAGTTTTGGCCGGAAACTATATCAAAACCAAAATTTCTGATGATATCATCGGGACTGAATATGCTGCCATGCTGAAGAATATTTATGCTATTGCAGCCGGTATTGCCCACGGTTTGGGTTATGGCGACAACTTTCAGTCGGTGATTATGAGTAATGCCATTCGCGAAATGAAACGATTCATCCGCAAAGTGCATAAAATGAAGCGAAACATTAATAACTCAGCCTATCTGGGGGATTTATTGGTGACAGGGTATTCGGTATTTTCCCGTAACCGTATGTTCGGGAATATGATTGGAAAAGGCTATACGGTACAAGCCGCCATGATGGAGATGAGTATGGTGGCCGAAGGGTATTATGCCGTCAAAAGCGCCTACAAGCTGAATCAGGAATATCAGGCCAAAACACCTATCATTGATGCGGTTTATGAAATTTTATACGAAGGAAAAGAAGCCAAGAAAGTATTCAAGAAACTCACCGAAAAATTAGATTAAGATGAGTGAAAGATGGAAATATCAAGTTAAAACAGGAGCCTTTTGGGGCATTTTCATGATTGTTTTCATGTTAGTATTTGAATGGAAAGAAAAACCCATTTTAGACCAAATCACATCACTTCAATTTTATTTGAAATTTGCGGCTTATTTGGTGACTGGAGTTTTTGTTTTGGGATATATCAATTGGAAACAAAAACAAAAAGGAGCAGATTATACTTGGTCAGATCTTTTCAGAAAGAAAAAATAATTATCGGACGATTACCCCATTGACAAACAAAATCGGCACTTCTTCGGTGGCGTGTTCGTTAATCATGTTTTTGCGGAAAGTGAATTTTTTATCATACAACGTGTTGCCGATAAAGTAAGTCACCATAAACTCGTTGTTGAGTTGCAGCACACTTTTTTCCACCATTTCTACTTTTACTACAGAAACGGCCGGCACTTGCATAAATGCGTGGCGCAGGAGCGACGTTTTTTTCATCTCCCCGTCTACGGTACCAAAAGCTTTAGAAACGACCATTACGCTGTCTAAATCGTAGTCAGAATCGTTCACGAGGTAAACATACCAAACCTTTTCCATAAAGTCATCACTCCATTCCTGCACGGCGGCCAGAAATACGTTCTCTACTTTTGGGATGGTGATGTCTTTTTTCATTGTTGGATGATAGATGAGAGACGAAGCGATAATAGACAGGCAGGTCTTTTATCTATCCGTCTATTATCTATTTTCTTTTTAAATACTCGATTTGAATTGCTCTAAGAAACGCACGTCGTTTTCGTAGAACATACGGATGTCACCGATTTGGTACAACAACATAGCGATACGCTCGATACCCATACCAAACGCAAAACCGTTGTATTCTTCCGGGTTGATACCACAGTTTTTCAATACATTCGGGTCGACCATTCCGCAACCCATAATTTCCAACCAGCCGGTTCCTTTGGTAATGCGGTAATCGGTTTCGGTTTTTAACCCCCAATAAATATCCACTTCGGCACTTGGCTCAGTAAATGGGAAATAACTCGGTCTCAAACGGATTTTGGATTTGCCGAACATTTCTTTAGTGAAATACAACAAGGTTTGTTTTAAATCGGCAAACGAAACGTCTTTGTCAATATACAAACCTTCCACCTGATGGAAAATACAGTGCGAACGCGAAGAAACCGCTTCGTTTCTGAAAACTCTTCCCGGTGAAATGGTACGGATAGGCGGTTTGTTGTTTTCCATGTAGCGCACCTGAACCGATGAGGTGTGTGTTCTCAACAACACATCCGGATTGGTTTGGATGAAAAACGTATCCTGCATGTCTCTTGCCGGATGGTATTCCGGAAGGTTCAACGCAGTAAAGTTGTGCCAGTCATCTTCAATTTCCGGACCTTCGGACACGTTGAATCCGATAGTGGAAAAAATATCGATAATTTGATTTTTTACTAATGAAATCGGATGGCGTGAACCAATAGCAATCGGCTCCGCCGGTCGAGATAAGTCGCCGTAGATACCAATGCTTTCTACTTTGCTTTCTAAAGCGTCCTGTATAGTTTTTACCTTGTCTTCACAAGTTGTTTTTAGTGTATTGATGACTTGCCCGAATTCTTTTTTCTGGTCGTTAGGCACGTTTTTAAATTCGGCAAACAACTCTTTCAGTAGGCCTTTACTTCCTAAATATTTGATTCGGAATTGCTCTAAAGTTTCCTTGTTGTCTGTTTGAAACGTTTCCGCTTCGGCAATATATTCTTTAATCTTGTCTATCATCGGTCTTTTATTTCATACAATTTGCCTAAAGGCTTGGGTCGTTGAAGGTGCAAATTTAGTGTTTTTTACTGAAGACTGGTATAGAATTACTCAATCACTTCTTTCTCCAAAAAATAATTGACAATAGCTTCTTTCATCAAAACAGATTGCTCTCCGGCTTTAAGTGCCGGCAACTGTTCTTTGACATTGTAATGCGGCCAACCTTCTTTGTCCACAAAATCAAATTCATAGTAACCATAAGGTTCCAGCAAACGACAGATTGCTATGTGCATCAGGTTGAGCTTTTCGTCTTTTTTGAAGGTTTGATGTATTTTCCCCAATTCCTGTACTCCGATTAGGTATATAATGGCGTCCAGGTCGAGTAGGTCTCCTTCAGCAAACTGATTGGAGAGGAGCTGCACCACTTGGTCCCAGCGGTTTTTTAATTGTTCGTCTCTTGACATAATTCAGATAAAATAAAAAAGAAGCGAGAGCAAAGACATCAAGCTTCTTGATTTAAATTTTGACAAAGATACTCTGTAATTCTTAAAAGCTAATTTTTAATTTCCTTAATTGCGTTTTCGTCTATCCAACCGGTTGTTTCATCGGTGAGTTCCACTTTTTTCCAGTTGGCGATACTTTCCAATATGTATACTTTGGTGCCTTCATGTAAAATGAAAGCATCAGACGAAGAAACCTTTGGCTCGCTTTTTACGGCAGCCGTTTCGGCAAATACTATGGCAGGTCTTTCATTTGCCATACGGCTTTTTTCATAAAAGCCCGAAGCAGCACTGAGGCAAATGCCAAGAATCCAAAAAAACATTCCCACAAAGAAAATTCGTTTTAAAAATGTTTTTTCCGAAAAATAATATCCAACGAAAAACAGCAAAGTCAAGAAAGAAAATCCGATAGCAATCCAGGCCCAAGTGTCATAGTAGTAACTAGCTGTGAAGTCCTGAATAAGTTTGTTGAAACCTACTTTCGGAATAACTTTGATGTCGTCAATGGCCATTTTACGGGCAAATTCTAAGTTGGTTTTTATTTCGGTATCATTCGGATTCAGCAATAGTGCTTTCTCATAGTTATAAACTGCAGGAGCTACTTTATGCAGTTTGTAATAACAATTTCCAAGATTGAAATATACTTCAGCCGATTGTTTCCCGGTTTGCAATATGCTTTCGTAGCTGGAAATGGCAGCTTGGTAATTTTCTTTTTGATAATAATCGTTTCCTTTGTCAAAAGCCGATTGTGCCCAAAAACTTGGAGAAACGAGTAACAATACAATCAATAGCTTCTTCATCATCGTTCTTATTTTAATTGTTTTTCAAGTTCGGAAATAATAACTACGGCTTTGTCATAGTCTGTTTGTATAGCCGATTCTGAGGAATAAGCATATCGTGCCAATTCGCAGTTTTCGGTCAAGTGGATGAATTCAGAAACGGTTTCCGTTGAGGCTTTTCGTGAAAGCAACAATTCGGTTATTTTTTCTTTACTCATTTCTGAGGTTTCAATGTGTAACTTGGCTTTAAGGAAATTGTGCATGGCTTTTTCCAAAGCAATGTAAAACGGTTCTTTGTGACCCAAATGCTTCTTGGCTTCACCCAAATACTTTTTAGCCAGCGCATTGGTTTTTCTGATTTTATTGCCCACCACATCATTATCGATAGCTTCTTTTTTCTTTTTAACCACGACCAATAACGGAATCGCTAAAAATGGCAGAAACACCAATGAATAAAACAAACCGGAGCCTAAGAAATCTTCTTTTTCTATGGGTTGTAGTGTTGTTTTTTGTTTGTTATAGGCAAAAGTTTTGGCAACTTCCACTTTGTTTTTTGTCACTTCCTCCGGATTGGTTTTTTCGGCACTTGCTATTCCCGGTCCATCGAGGACATTGATGGTAATGGGTTGGGAAGTCAGCGTTTTGTAGCGATTGATGGCCAAATCAAAGTAAGTAAAACGCATAGGTTTAATTTGATAATTGCCTTTGTATTGCGGAATGATGGTGTATTTATCCGAAATTCTTCCGGTCATTCCGGTTAATGGAGTGGACACATTTTCATCGTGCACAGGGTCGTACATTTCTAAAGCGGATGGTAAAACCGGTTTGGGTAAGGTGAATAATTTCAGGTTTCCGGTTCCGGCTACGCTGATGTCTAAATCCAGTGATTCACCATTTTTTAACACAGTTTTGGACGGTTTTACTTTGAAATCAAACTGTCCCACAGCACCTGAGAAATCTTCCGGCTTTCCGGCTTCGGGCAAAGGTTTTACATTGATGACTTTGCTTCCGGCCGAAACGCGTTTGCTGTCTTCGGTCATCAAGGCTTGTCCCCAAAAATTTCTGCGATTGGTAGGGACCTGACAGTCAATATCGAGCGAAAGCGGTTCAATTTCCAGTTTTCCTGATTTTTGAGGGTATAATACCGTTTTTCGCAACACCACATAGCGATAGCGTTCGCCTTTGAACATACCATCTTCAGCTTTGAGCTGTTTGATATCAATGTTTTGACTCCAAAAATCATTGTATTTCGGTTTGTTCAATTCACGCCAGTTGGTGATTCCGATGTTGTAACTAAAATACAGTTTGTACACCACGGTAATCGGCTCGTTGAGGTACGGATTGGCTTTGGAAATATCAGCAATCAAATAAATATTGTCATCCGCACTGATAGCTGGCATTTCATTGGGATCTCTCGGCAATTCCACTGCATTGGTCACATTAATTTTTACCGGTGACGTTTTATAAATCTGTCCGTTGATATCAATAGACGCTTGTTTGATGGTTAATGCCCCTTTTTGAGTTGGCAATAAAATATAGATATAGGATTTGTTAAACGAACTTCTGCCGTTTACCCATGACTGGCTCACAGACTGGCTTGGCCCTCCCACTACTCTGAAACCACAAGCTTCAAAATTTGGCGGCGCAAAGTTATCGCCATCGGCGTTCATGGTGAATTCGATTCGGAGCCTTTCGTTGATTCCCAAGGAATTTTTACTCACTTTAGCCTCAAATTGTACCTGGGCCCAAAGCGAATTTGTAATCAAAAACAGTAATACAATAATCCTTTTCATTTTCAAATATTCAAATTAATTACCAATCTTTTTCTGCTTTTTTAGGGTTGGTCTGAACTTTTTGTTTGTTTACTTTATCCTGAATTTTTTTCTCTTCATTGTTGACGGCATCCAACAAATTTTCCAGGCGTTGTTTTGAAATTCCTCCCGGTTGCGGTTGCGGTTTGCCTCCGTTTTGGTCCTTGTCTTGTTTGTCTTTATCGTTTTTACCGTTCTGTTTGTCTTTATCCTTGTCTTTACCGTCTTTGTTTTTATCGTCTTTTTTATCTTTGTCCTTGTCCTTATCTTGGTTCTTCTTCTCTTCTTTTTTGTCCTTATTTTTATCCTTGTTCTTCTTGTCGTCTTTTTTAGGCGGATTTTCTTTTAGCATCTTTTTGGCTAAAGCATAGTTATAGCGAGTCTCTTCATCTGCAGGGTTGTTGCGTAAGGCGTTTTTATAGGCTTCAACGGCATTGGAATAATCTTTCTCTTTCATCAAAGCATTCCCAATGTTGTGATAGGCCAAATGCTTTTCCGTTCTCGTTTTGGCATTTTTGATTGCCTTAACATAGTGTAACTTAGCTTCTGCAGCCGAATTCTGTCTGTAAACGGCATTACCCAAATTGTAAGAAGCTATAGATTTCTTGGTGTTGTTTGATTCCGAAATGCGGTATTCTGCTTCTGCTTCTGCATAGTTTTTATCGGCAAAAGCATCGTTTCCTTTGGGTAGGTGGCTGTCTTTTTCCTTTTGTTGAGCATTCGCCCAAAAAGAAATAACCAGTAGACTATATAACAGTAACTTTTTCATTTATTCTTTTTCATTAAATAAATTCATCTTTTTCACCCACTTGGTTTTTTTCTCTAAAAGAAATACATCCAGAAATAACAGAAAAAATCCGAATCCCAAAAACCACTGGAACTGAGATTTAAAATCGGCCATTTGTGTACTTTCAAATTCTGTTTTCTGAATGTTGTCCAGTGCATTTTTTACATAATCCAATACGCCTTTGGTTGAATCACCGTCAACATAACCGCCTCCGGTAGCCTTGGCAATTTTTTTCAACACTTCGGCATCTCTTTTGGTAATCACCACTTCACCGTTGTTGTCTCTTTTGAAACTTTGAGTAATGCCGTGTTCTTTTAACGGAATCGGTCCCCCTTTTTCAGTTCCAACCCCGATAGTGATAATTTTGATACCTGCTTTTTTAGCTTCTTCCGCCGCTTCCACTGCCACATCGGAATGATCTTCTCCGTCAGTAATGATAATCAGTAGTTTGTTGGTTTTATCTTTTTTATCGACAAAAGTAGTTGCCAGGTTGATTGCTTGATCGATGGAGGTACCTTGTGCCGAAATAATACCGGGATTCATGCCTTGAAGAAACATTTTAGCCACACCATAATCAGAGGTGATCGGCAACACCGGGAAGGCACTTCCGGAATAAGCAATGATTCCAATGCGGTCAGAGCCCAGATTATTGATGATTTGGGAAACCAACTGTTTGCTTTTTTCCAAACGGCTTGGCGCTATGTCTTCGGCCAGCATACTTTTGGAAACGTCAATGGCAAAAACAATGTCGATGCCTTCGCGTTTTACGGTCTCCATTTTGGTTCCGATTTTTGGATTGACTAAACCAATAATTAAGCAAGTCAGTCCCAAAAGCAAAACGGTTAATTTCAAAATCGGCTTAAAAACTGACTTCTCCGGACTCAGTTTTTTAATCAATTCCAAGTCGCCAAATTCGCGTTGTTTCTTTCTTTTCCAAAATTGAATATACAAGAAAAGCAGTGCCATCACAGGAATGATGGCTAAGAAATACAAATATCCTTTTTCTTCTAACTCGTACATAATCTTCTAGATAAAACTTCGGTAAATTGTGTTTCGTAATCCAAATTCAAGCAGCAACAATATACCGGCAATCCACACAAACGGGCGGTATTTTTCATCGTAATCATAGAACTTCAGTTCTTGGATTTCGGTGGTTTCCAGCTTATTGATTTCGTCATAAATCGATTGTAATTTGCTGTTGCTGTTGGCTCTGAAATATTTCCCTCCGGTGTTTCGGGCGATTGACTGTAATAAATTCACATCAATTTCTACCGGCATCATGCGGAACAAAAAGCCACCATTGGGTGCGTAGGCGTATGGGAACATGGCATCGCCATTGGTCCCGATCCCGATAGTATATACTTTGATACCATATTCCTTGGCTATTTGCGAAGCAGTCTCCGGTTCAATAAATCCGGCGTTATTCACCCCGTCAGTCATGAGAATAATGACGCGGCTTTTGGCTTTGCTGTCTTTCAGGCGATTTACCGCAGTGGTCAATCCCATGCCGATTCCGGTTCCGTCCTGCAATACATTGTCGTATTTGATGTCCTGAATAGCTTCTTGTACTATGGCTTTGTCGCTGGTTACCGGTGTTTTAGTGTAGGCTTCTGAAGCGTACAGTACAATTCCGATACGGTCATTGGGTCTTCCGGCCACAAAATTTTCGGCTACTTTTTTGAGCGCTTCCATACGGTTAGGTTTCAAATCTTTGGCCAACATACTTCCGGAAACGTCAATGGCCATAACGATGTCTATCCCTTTGGTCGATTTGGTTTGGCTGCTGATGTCTACTTTTCTCGGGCGAGCCATAGCTATGATTAATGAGCTCAATGCTAACAAACGCATCACAAACAAAATCGGTTTGAGTTTGGCCAATATCGATTTTCTCGCTTTGAATCCTTTTACCGAACTGATTTTCAGGGTCGCGGATTGTTGTTTTCTTTTCCAAATTTGCCATGCAATAGCCATTGGCAGCAGTAAAAACAGCCAGAAAAATTCAGGATTTAAAAAACTTACTTCTTTCATCATCATTCTGTGCTTTGTAATTCTACTGAGTTCAACACTCTATCCATAATTTGCTGACCGTATTTGTCGTCTTCTTTGTGTAAAATGGTGATTTGTTGCAGGCCGTTGCTTTGGGCAAAGACCAAAATTTCATAGTACATTTTGATGGATCTTCCGTTGATTTTATCTACCATGGTCATGGTACCATAAGCTTTTTTGCCGCTGATTCCTTTTTGTGTATCAAAATCTTCGGTTTTCACAATGATGTTTTGCGCTCCTTTGGCTTCAAAAACTTTCAAGCTTCCTTCGGCAGCTTGTTCTAAATCAATTTTCATTTCCTGTTTAAAAGTACAGGTTGAAACACCTATGTAAAAATCGTCCAGCATACTGCCATACATAAAGACCTGCATTTCCTTGAACTGAGAAAGCATTTCTTTTGGCATTATTTTGGAAGCATCCACCCGTTTCAGCACCTTAGGGGTTTCGATTTTCACAAAAGGATTTCCGTATTCGCTGAAAACCCACTCGCCTTCCACCAAATCTTTAGTCGGATGGCCGATAATATTATCTTTTACGTAATCAAATCCTTGAGTTGCCACCAAATAGCCGAAAACAGCACAAATTAGGAAGGCAGAGACACTGACACCGATGAGAATGCGTTTTCTCTTTTCTTTTTTGAGTTTTTCCAACCGCGCGATTTCCTTTTGTTGCTCGTTCCACTGTTCCAATTCATCTGTTTCTTCAACCACCACCGGAATCGATTTGTGAATGGTCACTATGGAACTGGAGATGCGTTTTTTATCTTCTTCAATTTCAAAATCCAACGGTTTTACTTTGGCAAATTTCACTAAATCGGCTTGTTTCAAAACCTTTTCCAAATTCTCTACCGTTTCATTGGAAAGTTTTAGTTTTTTTTGTTTGGCAGCTCTTCTCAAACCCTCAATCAGCTCCGAAGTGGTGCTTTCCATGGCCGGAATGTGAATTTCTTCCTCAATATAGTTTCGGGCAATATCCGTTAACTCAGAATAGTAGTGTTTAATTTCTCCTTTTTGCCAAAGTTCTTTGCTCTCCAATTGTTGCAATAGTGTCGTGGCTTTTTCTATGGGCGATTTAAAGACAATTTCTTCTTGTTTGGGTTGATTCTGTCTTTTTTTGACGAATTTATAAATCAAAAAACCAATGGCAGCGATTGCCATCAAAATCAAAATATATATCCACCAATTGCCCGAACTTTCAACGGTAGCAATGTCTTTGATGTCATACATTTTTTGCTTGAGCGTGTCTACTTTTACATCGTTGACTTCTACTTTGATTTCATCAGAAAAAACAGGTTTACCATTGATTAACACAGGAATTTTCGGAATCACATAGTGTCCACTGTCAAATTGCGTCAGGCCGTATTTTTTAATCAGCTCGTGGCGGGCGCCGTTTTTAACGGTATCTGTTTTATAGGATTGAATGACTTCCAAAGCGCCAAAATTTTTGGCTTCGGGAAATTTTACTTTAGCCACCGTATCCACTTCTGTTTTTAAAGTCAGTTGAAATTCGGCACCGATTTTATTTTTAGTGGTATTTACGGTAGTCGTCACTTTTTGGGCAAAAAGCGAAGACGTTAGCAAGCAGCATACTATATATAATCTCAATTTCATTTAGCTTCTGGATTTAAAATAACCCAATAATTTGGTTACATAACTTTGGTCCACTCTTGTGCTTACAGTGCCAGAGCCACATTTGGAAAAAATGTCTTTGAAGTAGTTTACTTTTTCCAGATAGTTTATTTCGTATTCTTGACGGGTGGCTTTGGAGGCGGTATTGACCAACATAATTTCTCCCGTTTCGGCATCTTCCATTTCGACCATGCCTACATTAGGCATTTTCGTTTCGCGGATGTCGTATACTCGAACGCCGGTGATATCGTGTTTTTTTCCGGCAATTTTCAAGGTTTTTTCGTAATCATCATCGACCATAAAATCCGAAATCACAAAGACAATCGCTTTCTTTTTCTGTGTACCCGAGAGAAATTTCAGGGCTTGTGACAAGTCGGTTTTTTTGCTTTTGGGCTGGAATTCGATTAATTCGCGAATGATGCGCAGCACGTGTGATTTCCCTTTTTTGGGCGGAATGTATAATTCGATTTGATCGGAGAACAATATCAACCCGATTTTATCGTTGTTTTGTGTAGCCGAAAAAGCCATGGTTGCAGCAATTTCAGTAACAATTTCACTTTTGAGTTGGTTTTTGGTTCCGAAACTTTCCGAACCCGAGATGTCAACCATCAGCATCATAGTCAGCTCGCGTTCTTCTTCGAAAACTTTGACATAAGGTTCGTTGTAACGCGCGGTCACATTCCAGTCGATAGCACGAATATCATCGCCAAACTGGTATTGACGTACTTCTGAAAACGTCATACCACGCCCTTTGAAGGATGTGTGGTATTCACCCGAGAAGATATGATCACTCAATCTTCGGGTCTTGATTTCAATTTTACGAACTTTTTTGAGTAAGTCTTTGGTTTCCATTTCGCAAACAGTTAACAGTTTCTACTAAGGAACTTCGATTTCGTTTACGATTTTGTTGATGATGTCAACCGAGGTGATGTTTTCGGCTTCGGCCTCATAAGTAACACCAATTCTGTGACGCAATACATCATGTACTACGGCGCGAACATCTTCCGGTATTACATAACCACGACGTTTGATGAAGGCATAACATTTAGCCGCATTGGCCAAATTAATACTTCCTCGAGGAGAAGCACCGAAACCAATAAGCGGTTTAAGACTTTCTAATTTATATTTCTCAGGATAACGGGTAGCAAAGATGATGTCCAGGATGTATTTTTCTATTTTCTCATCCATGTACACTTCACGTACCGCTTCCTGTGCACGAAGAATTTGGTCAATGGAAACTACAGGATTTACTTTTTCATAAGCGCCTTTCAGGTTTTGACGAATTACCAAACGCTCTTCATCCACTTTGGGATAATCGATTACCGTTTTTAACATAAAACGGTCCACTTGAGCCTCCGGTAATGGATAGGTTCCTTCCTGCTCGATAGGATTCTGGGTAGCCAATACTAAAAACGGTTTGTCTAATTTGAAGGTAGTATCACCAATAGTCACTTGTTTTTCCTGCATCGCTTCCAGCAAGGCAGACTGTACTTTGGCAGGAGCACGGTTAATCTCATCAGCCAAAACAAAGTTGGCGAAAATAGGCCCTTTTTTGATAGAAAATTCATTGGCCTTAATGTTGTAAATCATGGTCCCTATGACATCGGCCGGCAACAAGTCAGGAGTAAACTGAATACGACTAAAGCTTCCATGTACGGCTTGTGACAAGGTGTTTATCGCCAGTGTTTTTGCCAATCCGGGAACGCCTTCCAACAAGATGTGTCCTTGTCCTAAAAGCCCAATTAACAATCGTTCCACCATGTGTTTTTGACCTACAATGACTTTGTTCATTTCCATAGTCAACAAGTCAATAAAAGCACTTTCTCTTTCAATTTTTTCATTAATTGCTCTGATATCTAAAGCAGTACCGTTTTCTTCCATAATTATCTTTTTATTCTACGAGATGACGATTATAATTTTAACATTTCAAAAGTGAAAATTTATTAGGTTACCAGATGTTAATAATGCGTTAAAACTTTATAAAACACCTTAATTTTAAGGATGATTTATGATTTTCTTTTTATAATTTTAAGACCTGATTGCCTTTTTGATTTTGGCGCGGCAAAATACTAAAATTTTCAAAAGAGCAAAATGGGACAAACTACTTTTTAAACACATCTTAAGCAACAAAAAAATGCAAACAAAACTTTCACCCATTATAGCCGGAACCATGAATTGGGGTATCTGGGATAAAAATCTGACTACGCAGGAAATGGTGCATTTGATGAACATTTGCATGGAACATCAAATCACTACTTTTGATCATGCCGATATTTACGGAGATTATACCACAGAAGCCGATTTTGGCAAAGCCTTCGCTCAAAGTAAAATAGATCGAAATAAAATTCAGTTGATTTCCAAATGCGGGATTCAGCATGTCAAAGGAAGAGCCAATAGAATCAAACACTATGATTACTCGAAAGACTATGTCATTTGGTCGGTTGAAAATTCGTTAAAAAATCTGCAAACCGATTATCTGGATGTATTGCTGCTGCATCGCCCGAGTCCATTGATGGTGGCAGATGAGATAGCCGAAGCGGTAGCCAAATTGAAACAAGAAGGCAAAATTCTTGACTTTGGGCTTTCTAACTTCACACCATCGCAAACCGAATTGATTCGACAAAAAACGGCCGTAAATTACAATCAAGTGCAGTTCTCCGCCACACATCACGAAGCCATGTTGGATGGCAGTTTTGATTACATGCAACTGCACAACATTCGTCCCATGAGTTGGAATCCTTTGGGAACGGTTTTCAGAGAAGACATTGAACAAACCCGACGATTGAAAAAACTTTTGGCACAATTAGTTGAAAAATACCATTTGGGAGCGGATACCATTTTATTAGCTTGGATTTTAAAACATCCGGCCAAAGTAATCCCGGTGGCGGGAACGGTAAATATTGCGCGCATCCAGGCATTGATGAAAGCCGCTGAACTACAACTGGAACAAGAAGATTGGTTTGCCATTTGGACTGAAAGTATGGGGAACAAAGTGCCTTAAGTTATAATTAAGTTCAATGATTAATAAGCGCTTACTTGTCAAAAACCTTTTGGCTCACAATGATGAGAGCAGTTTTTATGATAAGAAACGCCAGTTAAATTTGCACACCAAAGAAGGGAAAGCCAAGTTCTTAAAACACATTTGTGCTTTGTCTAATTCCAACCCTTCTAACAATTCTTATATTGTGGTGGGGGTGGAAGACCAAGACAATGAAATTGTAGGAGATGACTTTTTTGACGACAGCCGCATCCAGAATTTGGTTAACGCGTATCTTGAAAATCCGCCTAAGATTCAATATGAAAATGTACCGTTTCCTAATTTACCAAAAGACAAAGTGGTAGGCTTGGTAACAATAAAACCCAAACACAAAACCTCCTTTTTCAAGAAAAACATCCATACAATCTTAGCCAACACTGTTTTCGTTCGTGTCGGCAGCAACTCTATGCCAACAGAAGATAAGATCCCGTATTCCAAACAAAACATAGAAACGGTTATCAGCATCGAGAACAGTTCACGCAACAGTATTGCACATACACTCGACGGTGTGATTGATTTCATGAACAACCGTCACAAAGATATGACGTCAAACTATCATGTTTTTAAAGAACTGTTTGTCATTTGCTGGGCCGGCGTGCCCAAAAAAATAAGAGACACTACGTATCTTTCCCGGGTGGATATTGAACTGATAAACGAACAAGTCAAACTGTTCTATTCCGCACTCGATGTGGTTTCAATTGCGTTTGATGAACAGCGTTTTACCATCGTAGAGCACGTAGCTTTGGGATTGAATGATAAAACGAGTTATTATCCGCTGGAACAGCTCACAATTCGCTTTTTTGACAATGGCTACTACAAAATGGAAACCCAAATGCTCTTTGAACCACCGGCGTACAACAAAAAAGTACTGCATCATATTTATAATTCCAATATCGTTTTAGTTACTAAATTGCAAAAAGGTTCAGCACTTTCGGAACGCGAGGAAAAAGACTTAGAAAACTTGCCTTCTACTTTGATGATTTGTTATCTGAACGGATTTGAGGAAGCCAAACAAAAATTAATTGATGCCAAACCTTTTTTGAAAATCCAACCAAACCCAACGGTTTACGTTAGTTTCAAAGAGGCGATGCGCATTTTAAGAAAAATGAAATACAACGAAAAATAATGCATAGAACTTTAGTTATAGGAGACATACATGGTGGATTGCGTGCCTTGCATCAAATTATGGAAAGAGCCAAAGTCACCACAGAAGACCAACTTATTTTCCTGGGCGATTATGTAGACGGATGGAGTGAATCGCCACAAGTGCTGGATTTTTTAATTGAATTGAATGCAAAACAGCAATGTATTTTCATTCGGGGAAATCATGACGAATTGTTATTGGATTGGTTGTCCGGTGATACCAAAAACATAGATGAAACCCAATGGTATCATCACGGAGGCGAAGCGACAGTTGTAGCTTATAAAAAGGTTTCGGAAGAAACAAAACGCCATCATATCAATTTTTTGAGAACATTGCAGGATTATCATTTAGACGAACAAAACAGGTTATTCATTCACGCAGGGTTTACGAATCTAAATGGCGTTATGTATGAGTATTTCCCTAAATTGTTTTACTGGGATCGCACCCTGTGGGAAACCGCGTTGTCTTTAGATGCGGCACTGGCTAAGAACAGTGATTTTTATCCAAGGCGATTGAAGTTGTATCATGAAATTTACATCGGTCACACTCCCGTTACGCGCATCGGACAAACCGTTCCGGTCAAAAAAGCTTGTGTTTGGAACGTAGATACAGGGGCGGCTTTCAAAGGGCCTTTGACCATTTTGGATGTAGATACTAAGGAGTTTTGGCAAAGTGAACCTTTGAACGATTTGTATTTTAACGAGAAAGGAAGAAATTAATTTAACTACTTTTGTACCAAATTATAAGCAGATGAAAAAAATAATCACTTTAACGGCAATTGTCTTTATGAGTTTGGCCAATGCACAAGCTTATAAAGGGAAAGGAGATATCAAAGGACAAGTAGGCGTAAATGCACAAGATCATGGAACAGGAATCAATACTTCGGTTGATTTCGGAATTGGTGAAAACATGTCTTATGGTTTTGTTGCGTCTTATTTGCTTTCTGTAGATGAAATAGCGGGAATAAAACCAAAGTTTGAAGACCGCGCGGATTTCAAAGTGCGTTTCAATGCCAACATAGGCAATGTTTTCGGTTTGGATAAAAAAATGGATATTTATCCCGGACTGAGTTTAGGTACCCGAAACTTCGGCGGGCATGTAGGATTTCGTTATTTCTTTACCAGTGGTTTCGGAATTTATGCCGAAGGCGGAGCTCCAATAGCTAAATATGACACAAACACTCAGGGTTTTGAACATTACAACAATCAGTTTGTTTTCAATATCGGGGCCTCTTTCAACTTATAATTTAATAAAAGCACTTATCAATAAAATTTAGTAAAAGCAGATAAAATGAGTATTGTTACAGAAAAAAGATTAAGAGACAGAAGTGGTTCCAAATGCGAAATCAGCGGAAGTGATGAAAATTTAGTAGTGTATTTAGTAGCTCCCAAAACCGAAGCTACACCCGAGAATTGTATCTTAATCACAAAGGCATTAAGAGATCAAATCGAGAACCCGGACACTACCAATCCGAACGATTGGAGAGGGTTAAGTGACAGCATGTGGAACGAAAACCTTCCAGTGCAAATTGTGTCCTGGCGCATGTTGGCCCGTTTAAAAAACCACGACTTGTTAGACATGATGTACCTGGATGAAGACGCTTTAGAGTGGGCCAAAGCGACCGGCGAAGATCAGGATGATGAAGGCAAAATTGTTCACAAAGACAGTAACGGTAACGTGTTGTTTGATGGTGATTCCGTTGTGTTAATTAAAGATTTAGACGTAAAAGGAGCCAACTTCACTGCCAAACGCGGTGCTGCCGTACACAACATCAAATTAGTTTGGGACAATGCCGAACAAATTGAAGGTCGTGTTGAAGGACAGCATATAGTCATCCTGACGCAATATGTAAAGAAAACGAAGTAACACTTCAACCTTATACCATAAAAAAGTCCCGATTATTCGGGACTTTTTTGTTTATGATTAAATATGATGATTACAAATCAAACTTAATTCCTTGTGCCAATGGCAAACTGGTTGTATAGTTGATAGTATTGGTTTGTCTTCTCATGTACACTTTCCAAGCATCTGAACCTGATTCACGACCGCCTCCGGTTTCTTTTTCTCCACCAAAAGCACCACCAATCTCAGCACCTGAAGTACCAATGTTTACGTTGGCAATACCACAATCCGAACCGGCTACTGATAAGAAAGCTTCAGCTTCTCTTAAATTATTCGTCATAATAGCGGAAGATAACCCTTGTGCTACACCATTTTGAATTTCGATAGCATTGGTCACATCCCCTGAATATTTTAATAAATATAAAACAGGAGCAAACGTTTCGTGTTGCACAATTTCAAAGTGATTTTGTGCTTCGGCAATCGCCGGTTTTACATAACAACCGCTTTCGTAGCCTTCGCCTGAAAGTACGCCGCCTTCAACTAAAATTTTACCGCCTTCGGCCACTACTTGAGCTAATGCTTTGTTATACATCTCCACCGCATGAGTATCAATGAGCGGTCCAACGTGATTGTTTTGATCTAAAGGATTTCCGATTCTCAACTGACCGTAGGCTCCAACAATAGCATCTCTTACTTTGTCATAAATACTTTCGTGGATGATTAAACGACGGGTTGAAGTACAACGTTGTCCTGCAGTTCCCACAGCACCAAATACAGCACCGATAACCGTCATTTTAATATCAGCATCCGGAGTTACAATGATGGCATTGTTTCCGCCTAATTCTAACAAAGAGTTTCCTAAACGAGCGGCACAAGCCTGAGCTACAATTTTACCCATACGGGTAGAACCGGTAGCCGATACTAAAGGCACCCGTTTGTCGTGTGTCATCATTTCACCCACTTTGTAATCTCCGTTGATTAAACACGAAATTCCTTCCGGAAGGTTGTTTTCTTTCAATACTTCGGCAATGATATTTTGACAAGCGATTCCGCAAAGTGGTGTTTTTTCAGATGGTTTCCAAACACAAACATCACCACAAATCCATGCTAACGCCGTGTTCCAAGACCAAACGGCTACCGGGAAGTTGAAAGCCGAAATGATTCCGACAATTCCCAGCGGGTGGTATTGCTCGTACATACGGTGTCCCGGACGCTCCGAGTGCATGGTCAATCCGTGCAATTGACGAGATAAACCTACGGCAAAGTCACAAATGTCAATCATCTCCTGAACTTCTCCGTAACCTTCTTGCAAAGATTTCCCCATTTCATAAGAAACCAATTTTCCTAGTGGTTCTTTATATTGTCGAAGTTTTTCTCCAAACTGACGCACGATTTCTCCGCGTTTCGGAGCCGGCATCAAACGGAAGGTTTTGAAAGCTTCCGAGGCCGTTTGCATTACTTTTTCGTAATCGGCAGCGGTAGTGGTTTTTACTTTTCCGATCAATTGTCCGTCTACCGGTGAGTAACTCTCAATGATGTCTCCTGAAGAGAAATGATTGTTTCCGGTTGAGGTTCCTTCGTTGATGGCTTTTACACCCAATATTTCTAAAGCTTCGGTCATGCCGAATTGTTGTGCAATTGTTGACATTGTATACTAAGTTTGTTTGTTTTATGAATTTATGATGGCAAAAGTAAAGGATTATTTTGAATATTCAGCAAAGCCCTAAGTCAAGCCTTCTTCTCGTGTTGGGGTTTTGTTCGGTATTTCTTCGCAAAAATGACCTCTCAGTGCAACAAACTGCGAAGAGAGTGCGAAGAAGACTTAAAAAAAGCGTTAATTATTGAGCAGTAAACCTTGGGTCGGTTTCCATTACAGTTCCACAATTTTTGCAGGTGCGCAATGTTTCGGAATTATAGAAATGTTTGAAATGACTGAGAAAATCTTTTTCAATATCGGTCAACGGAAAATAGACTTCATGCAATTTGTGGTTGCAATTTTCGCAGAACCAAAGCAAACCATCTTTAGCTCCCGAATCAACGCGTTTTCTTTCAATAACCAGTCCAATGGAACCTTCCGTTCTGTTAGGTGAATGGGGTACTCCGGCAGGATGCAGGTACATATCCCCCGCAGCGAGCGTCATGGCTTTTTTTTCACCATTATCCTGAACGTAAACGGTGATTTCGCCTTCCAGTTGGTAGAATAGTTCTTCCGTTTCGTTATAGTGGTAATCTTTACGGGCATTGGGTCCGGCGACAATCATCACGATATAATCTTCGGAATCGATATAGAGGTTTTTATTCCCCACAGGCGGTTTCAGCAGGGCGCGGTTTTCGTCAATCCATTTAGTAAGATTGAAGGGTTTTGGTATAGCCATCACAGTAATTTTAGGTAAAGTTATAAAATAAAAAAGTCCCGAACGAATCGGGACTTTAAAATGTTATTTTATTTCTTTGGCCAAATAAATATACGATGGGAAGTGGTCACTATAGCCGACTTCATTCATAGAATGTCGGAGTGGATAGCCCTTATACTGCCCTGTCGTTTGTATCATGAATGGTTTGTTCCAAATACCGGCTCTCCAATAACGGAAAGAAGTAAAATCTTTTTGAATCAAGGTTTCTGAAACCATAATTTGGTCAAAAATATCTCCGGCATCGCGGTAGAAAAGAGTTGCGTTGCCTTTGTAAAACATTTCTTCAAACGGATTGTAAACGCCAAATTGTTTTACATCTTCTTTTTTACGCATGGCACCAACACCTTCTTTTACGCTCTTATTATAAGTTCCGTCATTTAAATCACCCATACAGATGATTTTGGCATTAGGATTGATTTTGTAAATAGAATCCATTATTTTTCTGTCAAGTCTGCCGGCAGCCTCACGGAAAGGAGAACTTTTCTTTTCACCTCCCGAACGCGAAGGCCAGTGATTCACCATCACATTAATTTCTTCTCCGTCAAGATAACCCGTTACCAAAAGAATGTCACGAGTGTAAACGCGGTCTAAGTTCTTGTCAATCTCTGATTTATCGTCAGAAGCATCGTCTTTGTCATTTTTTTCTTTGGCTTTGCTGTCCAATTGACTTTTATAAATCAATAACGGAATGTTTTTGAAGCTGGTAGGTTTGAAATGTTTCTTTTGGTACAATAAAGCCACATCAATCCCTCTCTTGTCAGGAGAATCAAAATGAACAATGCCATAGTCATTAACCAACATTTCAGGTTCTTTGATTAAATCTTCCAATACACCGCGGTTTTCAATTTCGGCACCTCCAATTATTACGGGAGATTTATCCTGTTTTTCCCCTTTTCCGATTTGCGATAAAACGGTAGCCAGGTTGTGTAATTTTTGGTGGTATTTTTTTGAAGTCCAGTTTTGAACACCGTTCGGCAACCACTCTTCGTCGTTGTTCGGGCCGTTGATGGTGTCAAACAAATTTTCGAAATTGTAGAACGCTACGGTATGCACCACGTATTTCTTTTCTTGTGCATTAGCTCCATATATTGCGAAAAAAGCAAAGAAAAGGGCTATTAATTTTTTAATTCTCATAAAACGCATATTAATTTAATATCAAGTTTTAACAAACTTTGCGCCAAAAGTATATAATATTATTAAAAGATGTACATTTGTCGGCTGTTAAGTTTTGAACGAGGCTTAACGAAAGGAAAAATTAATTTAATTTATTTATGAAAAAACTTGTTATTAGTACTTTATTTGTAATGCAAGTGCTTTTTGTTTTTGCCCAGAACCCGACAGGAATTAGCGGGAAAGTGCTCGATTCAAAGACACAAAAGCCATTACAAAATGTAGTTGCTTCTATTCAAAACACCAGCTTGACAACTTTGACAGATGTTAGTGGTGTTTTTACATTTAAGGAAGTAGCGGTCGGCAGTCAATTAGTGCAAATCAAAAGCGTGGGTTACAAAGACCAATTGCTTTCGGTGGATGTTGTAGCCGGAAAAATTTTAGATTTAGGAGTTATTGTCATGGAAGAAGACATTACTCAGGAACAACAGTTGAGTTTGATTACCATTACCGACAACGATTTAGGGGATGATAACAGTGGTTCCGAAAGTACAGCCGGACTTTTACAAGCTTCCAGAGATGTCTATCAACAAGCAGCAGCTTTCAACTGGGGACAAGCCCGTTTCAGAGTAAGAGGTTTGGATAGCGAGTATGGTACGACCATGATTAACGGTATCTCTATGAATAAAATATACGATGGCAGACCACAGTACAGTAACTGGGGTGGTTTAAACGATGCTACCAGAAATCAGGAATTTACTTTTGCATCTGCACCATCTGATTATACTTTCGGAGGCATATTAGGAACTCAGGAAATCAATACCAGAGCTTCAGTTTACAGAAGAGGCAATCGTATTTCATTTTCAGGAACCAACACCAACTATAACGGAAGAATCATGGGTACTTCAGCATCTGGAATGAGAAACGATGGATGGGCCTATGTTATTTCCGCTTCAAGAAGATTTTCAGTAGATGATGCAGCATTTTTTGATGGGGTAACCTATAATGCTAATTCTTTCTTTGCCAGTGTTGAACGCAAATTGAGCGCTAACAACTCGTTGAACTTTACCAGCATTTTTGCTCAAAACCGAAGAGGGAAAAATTCTCCAAATACCAAAGAAGTAACTGATTTAGCCGGAGTAACATACAATTCCTATTGGGGATTCCAAAACGGAGAAGTGAGAAACTCAAGAATCAAAGAAATTGAAGAGCCTATATTTATTTTGAGTGACTATTGGAAAATTACTTCCAAAACCAACTTAAACATGAACTTGGCATACCAGTTTGGAAAAATTGGAAACAGCAGAATCGATTATCAGGGAGTAAACAATCCTGATCCTACTTATTACAGAAACTTACCTAGCTATTACACTTCGTTGTACGAAAACGATCCTGCAGTTGTTGGTTTGACCAACCCTTCAGCGTACAATCCGGGTGGATTAGGAGGAATCCCAACACCTGATTTAGTAGGTGCAGCCAATGCCGCTTTCCTAACCAAACCGCAAATTGACTGGGCAAAATTATACAAAGTTAATGCCGAAGCCAATGCCGCCGGAGAAGGAGCTAAATACATTTTGTATGAAGACAGAACAGATGACAGACAATGGACGGCTAACGCTATTTTAAGTTCACAATTGGCCGACAACATCGTATTGAACGCCGGAGGTACTTTCACCAAAGTAAAATCGCATAACTTCAAAAATCTATTGGATTTACTAGGAGGTGGCTATTATAATGACATCACTCTTTTCGGAGCTGGTGACCAACAACAATCAGATTTGAACAACCCAAATCGTCAGGTAGGTGAAGGGGATAATTTCGGTTACAACTACAACCTGTTTACGACCAAATATGATTTGTTTGCCCAATTCAAATTCACCTATAAAAAAGTTGATTTTTATGTAGGACAAACATTCTCCCGTTCAGAATACCAAAGAGAAGGATTGTACAAAAACGGATATTATGCCAACAATTCTTTGGGATACAGCAATAAAATGAAATTTGACAACTTTGGTTTCAAAGGAGGTCTTACGTATAAAATCACCGGAAGACAGTTTTTAACCTTCAACGGAGTATACATGTCAAAAGCACCAAGCTTAAGAAATGTATTCAGCAATGCCCGTGTGAATAACAATGTAACTAACAATGTAAGCAGTGAAAGCATTACCAGTGCCGATTTGAGTTATATTATTAATTCACCTAAATTGAAAACAAGATTAACAGCATTTTATTCTAAAATCGAAAATCAAACCGAAACATCATTCTTTTTCGGAGACGGAGCCGGTATTGATGACCCGACTACAGATAATATCAACGAAGCCAATGCTTTTGTTGCCGAAACGGTTACCGGTTTAGCTAAAAGAAATGTTGGTTTGGAATTTGGTGCAGAGTATCCGATAACTTCTACTTTAAAAGTTACGGCAAGTGCTGCTTACGGAGAATATATTTATGCCAACAATCCGGATGTAAGCATCAGTGTGGATCGTTTGGCAACAGCAAGCAACCCGAATCCAATTGCAGACTACGGAGTGGCTCATATTAAAAACTACAAGCAATCCGGAATGCCACAGGCTGCCGGTTCAATTGGATTAGAGTACAGAGATCCTAAATTCTGGTGGATTGGAGCCAATGCCAATTATTTAGCAAACAGCTATATTGATATTGCGCCTATCACAAGAACCGATCGTTTCTATGTTGATCCAAACAGTGCCAACGGAAACTACTTCCCTGAAGCGACTCAAGAAAGAGCTGACCAGTTGTTGAAACAAGAAAAATTCGATAACTTTACTTTAGTAAACCTTACCGGTGGAAAATCTTGGAAGTTTGGAAACCAAACACTTGGATTCTTTGCTAGTATTAACAATGTCTTTGACGTGACTTATAAAACCGGAGGTTTTGAGCAAGCCAGAAACTCTAGTTACAGAGAATTAAACCAAGACGTTTCCAGCGGTACTCCGGCTTTCGCCCCTAAATATTTTTATGGTTATGGAAGAACCTATTTCCTAAACCTATATCTTAACTTTTAAAAAAAAATAAAATTATATGAAAACAACATTTTTAAAATCAGCTTTATTAGTTGCTTTGTCAGCCGGAGTTTTTTCGAGCTGTGTGAAAGACGACAATTATAGTACTCCTGAGTTACAGGATTGTGGTGGCTCTACGTTGGTAAAAAACAGAGAGGTTTCACAAATTTTAGCAACACCTACCGTAGCACAACACGTTAACATTGTTGATGGTGTTTCGGATGTAATTGAAGCTTATGTGACTTCAAGCGATATTGGCGGAAACTTCTTCAAAAGTATTTCATTCCAAACCAAACCGGTAGCAGGTCAGGAAGTAAAAGCATTCAGCATTCCTGTTGATGCCAGCAATACATTTATTGACTACGAACCGGGAAGAAAAGTATTAATCAAAATGGATGGTTTATATACTGATAATCCAACTTCAGGACCAATCGGAATGAGAATTGGAGGATTGTATGTAAGTTCTTCAGGATATCCTTCAGTAGGCAGAATGCCGGAAGCTGATTTTAGAGCAGCGGTTCAACCTACATGTGAAAAAATCGATGAAGACAAATTATTGCCTATCAATGCTGCAGGTGTACCAACTCCTGTGACAATTAGTGATATTACCAGCAGCAATGCTTACTTAAACCGTTTGGTGGAATTAGACAATGTAATGTTTGATGACGCTTCAATCCAATCACCGGCTTACTACAATGTGGCTAATGACATTGGTGGAGCTACTAACCTTCACATCGTGGATGTAGCAGGAGGTTCTGTAATTTTCAGAACCAGTAGCTATGCTAACTTTGCCGCTAAAAGTGTTTTAAAAGGAACCGGAAAAATTAGAGGAGTTTTAACAAAATACGGTTCAGACTTCCAATTTATTGCTCGTTCACAAAACGACATTCAATTGTCTAACGATGTAAATGATCGTTTTATCATTATAAAAGAAGGATTTGACGCAAGTCAAGGCAGTTGGACAACATTCAGCGTTACGGGTGCTCAAACGTGGCAGTACAGTTCAACCTTCGGAAATCCTGGAGGAATGATGAAAATGTCAGGATACTCAGGAGGAAACCAAAACAATGAAGACTGGTTAATTTCTCCGGCAAATGATTTATCTACTTGGTCGATGGCCTACATGTCTTTTGACAATGCATTTAAATTCGACGGAAATCCGGTAGAAGTATATGTTTCAAACAACTATCCTGGAACAGGAAGCCCTTATGCGGCAGGAGTTACTTGGACTCAGCTTACAGGCGCCCAATTATCAGCAGGAAACTACGCTTATGTGAATTCAGGTTCTTTAAATATCAGTGATTTTGTAGGAGCAGGGAATACCAATGTACGTGTTGCAATTAAATATACTTCTACAACTACTGCTGCTTCAACTTGGGAGATTGATAACGTAACGCTTACCGGAAAACACTAATCTTTATGAAATCATTTAAACTCTTATTAAGTTTAGCTGCTCTTACTGCCCTTACCGTTTCCTGCGAAAGCGATAAAGCGGAAATGAATTATGTGCAGAAAAATAATTTGGTGGGAACTTGGAAAGTAGCTCAAATCGGAACGACTAATCAAGCCAACGGAATTGATTACGTGCCCTACCAAGGTGACGCCGTTTGCGGTACGGATATCGATAAAATCATGTTCAACGAAGACATGACCTATATGAATCATGATTTCCATGAGGATACAACAGGTCTTACTTGTCAGGAAGATATGGTTGAAGGAACGTATGCGCAAGACAATCATAACTTGACGTTAACTACAGTTGATGATGCCGGACAGTCCCACAGCACTACGGTATTGATTACAAAACTTACGTATACGAATCTGGAAGTGAATTATACCGATGACAGTGGTCATTTGGTTTTCATGGAGTTCGTGAAAGAATAAACAGTTGAGTACAATAAAAAGCGGGGTGATACCCCGCTTTTTTTATGTCTTCCCCTCACTCATAAACAATATTTTGGTACTTTTAGCCCTTCAATAAAATGACAATACAATGAAGAGAATTTTTTTTATAATCGTTAGCACTATGAGCATTGCAGCATCGGCCCAGTCCGTTCTTTCTCCCGAAACGTTATGGAAACTAAATCGGGTAACCGCTTTAGGCATTTCCAAAGACGGAAAATCAGTGGTCTATAAAGTAGCCACACCGATAATGGCTGAAAACAAATCAGAAACGAAGTTTTACACCATTCCGCTCAATGGCGGCACTCCGGTCGAATTGAAAGACACCAAAGAAGTGTTGGCCGATAAAAACATCTCTCCTGATGGTAAATACATCTTGTCTACCCAGGAAGTGAAAACGGAAAATGTTCTGGGTAAAGACATCTATACTGATTTGCAAAAAGCAGACGCTCAGGTCTACAACGGCCTGGATTATCGTCATTGGGATACCTGGAACAACGGCTCCCACAACCACGTCTTCTATGCCGAAAACAAAGCTAATGCTACCCCAATTGACATTATGAAAGACGAGCCGTATGACAGTCCGCAAAAACCGTTTGGCGGCGATGAAGACTACATTTGGTCGCCTTCCGGCAACAGCATCATCTATGTAAGCAAAAAGAAATTCGGAACGGCTTATGCCCTGACCACCAATACCGATTTATACGAATACAACCTCACCACCAAACAAACCAAAAACCTTACCGCACCCAACCCGGGTTACGATACCAACCCGGCCTTTTCTCCGGCAGGGGATTTGACTTGGCTACAAATGAAGCGCGATGGCTATGAAGCCGATAAGAACGATATTATCGTTCGTTTCAAAGGAATGGATATCAACTTAACTGCCGCATGGGATGGTTCCGTAGAAAGCTTTAAATGGAGTCCTGATGGCAAGAAAGTGTATTTCCTCGCGGCTGTTGACGGAACCCAACAATTGTTCGAAGTGAATTTCCCGGGACTGACTAAAATTGCCGTAGTGGTAAAACAAGTAACCAACGGCGATTTTGATGTGCACGATATCGTGGATGTATCCGGTGAAAACTTTATTCTGACCCGTACGGACATGAACCATGCACTCGAAATTTATTCGTACAACACCAAGAAAAAAACGTGGCTTCAGTTAACTAAAACCAATGACGAAACCTACGCGCAATTGGCATTGCCTAAATACGAAAGACGCTATGTCACGACTACCGATGGTAAAAGGATGTTGGTTTGGGTCATCCTGCCGCCTAATTTCGATAAAACCAAAAAATACCCAACCCTTTTATATTGCCAGGGCGGACCACAATCCCCTCTAACCCAGTTTTACTCTTTCCGTTGGAATTTCTCTTTGATGGCTTCGCAAGGCTACATCGTAGTAGCGCCTAACCGTCGCGGAATGTACGGCCATGGACAGGCTTGGAACGAACAAATCTCAGGCGATTGGGGCGGACAAGTAATGAACGATTACCTTTCTGCCATTGATGATGTGTCCAAAGAAGCGTATGTAGACAAAACCCGTTTGGGTTGCGTTGGCGCCAGCTACGGCGGGTATTCGGTTTATTATTTAGCCGGAAACCACAACAACCGTTTCAAAACCTTCATCGCACACGATGGGGTTTTCAACTTGGTAAGCATGTACGGCACCACCGAAGAGTTGTTCTTTGACAATTGGGAACACGGCGGCGCGTATTGGGAGAAAAATGAAATCGCGAAAAAAACCTATTCGCAATTCAACCCAATCAATTTCATTGATAAATGGAACACCCCTATCTTGGTAATTCAGGGCGGAATCGATTTCCGTGTGCCGATAGGACAGGGACAGGAAGCTTTTCAAGCAGCCCAACTCAAAGGAATCAAAAGCCGTTTCTTATATTTCCCCGAAGAAAATCACTGGGTACTCAAACCGCAAAACGGTTTAGTATGGCAACGTGAATTCTACAAATGGTTGAAAGAAACTTTATAATAATTCCAAGTTTAATTAAAAACACCTCTGTTACTTTCAAAAAACAGGGGTGTTTTTGTTTTGGAGATAGAGGGCTTTAGAAAAATGAATTCAAAACATTAGCCAGATTTCCAAAAATTGTGAAATACTCTTTTAACTATGCTTGGAAATACCTAATTTTCTTATTTTTGAGACAAAACCATTAAACTGATGAAGAAATTTTACTTTTTAACAATGTCGCTGTTATCCTTAAGCGGTATTCAAGCTCAAATCATTACCATTCCCGATGCCAATTTTAAGGCTAAATTATTGTCTGCAAGCAGCTCGGTTCATGTGGCCTCCGTTCAAACGCCTAATTTAAATGGAAATGTGACATCATATAATAGTGTGGATGCTAATAATGACGGTGAGATTCAGGTGAGTGAGGCCATGGCGATTAAATATCTTGATGTCAGCTCGAGTGATATTGTAGATTTGACTGGAATCGAAAGCTTTGTTAATTTAGAGAATTTAAATTGTTTTACGAATCAATTGACAACGTTGAATATTGTAGGCTTAACAAATCTTGTATTTTTAAATTGTTCTGTCAATCAAATAGCGGCATTGAATTTAAATAATTTGACTAATCTTCTATCACTTAATTGTTCGTCTAACCTTTTATCGGCTTTGAACCTTACAGGTTTAGGATCTCTTAATACTTTGCGATGTTCTAATAATCAACTAACTAATTTAAATATTAATAACATTGGTTATTTAACGCTTTTGGATTTCTCAAATAATGCTATTCAAAATATAGATTTATCATCAGCAGTTAGCTTGGAGTCATTATCGATGGGAGCAAATCCATTCATTACACAAGTTAACTTAGGCAGTCTTGTGAATTTGCAATTTTTATATTTACAAAATTTGCCAAGTAACGCCATATCTCCACTGACTGTAAATGTTATGCCAAATCTAACAAGCTTGACAAGCTTAACAACTGACGGATCTGCTTTAGGAAATATTAATTATGCTTTATTACCAAATTTACAAACCCTTTTTTGCAGAAATTCGGGATTGACAAATATGAACGGTATTCCAAACACCTTAAGTGTTTTTGTTTGTCAAAATAATCAATTGACCAGTTTGAATCTTACAGGGTTTTCAAATTTGACAGCATTGAATTTTACCAATAATCCATTGACAAGTTTAACTTTTGGAAATCATCCCAATTTGATTACCATGTTTGCAGGTCAAACTAATTTAACAACTATTGATGTATCTAATTTACCCGCGCTTTCAACTTTAAGTATCTATAATAGTTCGATTTTGACAACTTGTAATATAAAAAATGGAATCAATACAACTCTGAGTTTTAATCTTTGTCCAAATTTGCAATGCATCACAGCGGATAACAGTGAAATAAGCACGATTCAAAATAATATCATTACCAATGGTTATACCAATTGTTCGGTTAGTTCTAATTGTTCATTACAAAATGATGATTTCGAACGCAATTATACGTTCAGACTTTATCCAAACCCTGCTGTAAACATTCTAAACATAGAGGCTAACAGTTCGACCAAAATAAAAAGTATCATTATTTACAATGTTTTGGGACAAGTTGTAAATACAATCAATAATGCTGAAAATATTTCATCAATAGATATATCAAATTTGATTAAAGGCACTTATCTTATAAAACTAATAAGAACAGATACAGGCAACTCGAAGATGAAATTTGTTAAGGAGTAGTTTTTAGAAAATAGGAAATTATCTTTTTTAAGATTAAGACAGCACAAAAAGCCCAACTCAAATGAGTTGGGCTTTTTGTTACTAAAGAACAGCAATTCAGTCAATCATAATTTAAGAATAACTTCCCACTTGCAGCACTATATTTTCGGGTTTATCCAACTTTATTACTTTTATAACACTACTTATTACTGTTACAGAATAAAGTTTTACCTCCTTATCAATCCTTTTTACAGTTACATAAAACAAGATTACGATAAGACCTGAATTACATTCAAAATAAGCAAAGAAGAGTACGGGTTTTTAAAAGATTAGTTTTGGTTTTGTCATATGAATTACTATTTTTTAAATCCTTTCCATTCATTTTGGAATACAATTTGATAGAAACTAGAATAGTAATTAACATTAAAACAAACGCGCCATGCTATCTTTAAACGTAACCGAAATCTGCAAAATCCGTCAAATCGAAAGACCTTACACCTTTTTAGTAAAAGCCGGCATCTCTCCACACACAGCCAATGATATTGTCAATGGGTATTCCCGCGCCATTCGCTTAGACCATATCGAAAAACTTTGCGAAATCCTCCATTGTGAACCCAACGACCTCTTGGCCTTTAAACCAAGTGCAAATGTTAAAATAACAGACAACCATCCGCTCAACAAACTAATCCCAAAACAATCTGAGTTCGATTGGCAACAAACCCTCAAGACGCTGCCTTTAGAACAACTCAAAGAAGTCGCTGATTTCATCAACAAACCCAAAGAAAACAAAGAGGACTAATAAAAAAAAGCCCCGCTTTGCAGCAGGGCTCTCTATCTATTGCGGATCGTTCATCTTGAACGTTTCCATGAATTTCGTGGTGTAGTTACCGGCTACATAATCCGGTTCATCCATCAACTGTCTGTGGAACGGAATAGTCGTTTTCACACCTTCAATATAAAACTCGTCTAAAGCACGCTTCATCTTGTTGATAGCTTCTTCACGGGTTTGTGCCGTAGTAATCAACTTGGCAATCATCGAGTCATAATTCGGCGGAATCGTATACCCTGCGTACACGTGGGTATCCAAACGCACACCATGGCCTCCCGGCGCATGTAAAACGGTAATTTTACCTGGTGAAGGGCGGAAGTCATTATAAGGATCTTCGGCGTTGATACGGCATTCTATAGAGTGCAATTGCGGTAAATAGTTTTTACCCGAAATCGGCACACCCGCAGCAACTAATATCTGCTCACGAATTAAGTCATAATCAATTACCTGCTCCGTAATAGGATGTTCCACCTGAATACGGGTATTCATTTCCATGAAGTAGAAGTTTCTGTGCTTGTCAACCAAGAACTCAACTGTTCCGGCGCCTTCGTACTTAATGAATTCGGCAGCTTTAACCGCGGCTTCTCCCATTTTTTGACGCAATTCATCCGTCATAAAGGGTGAAGGAGTTTCTTCCGTCAATTTTTGGTGACGTCTTTGTACTGAACAGTCTCTTTCAGATAAGTGACAGGCTTTACCATACGAATCACCCACCACCTGAATTTCGATATGACGAGGTTCTTCAATTAATTTTTCCATGTACATGCCGTCATTGCCAAAAGCAGCAGCCGCTTCCTGACGGGCACTCTCCCATGCTTTTTCCAATTCTTCTTCTTTCCAGATGGCGCGCATTCCTTTACCACCACCACCGGCAGTAGCTTTCATCATCACAGGGTAACCAATCTCTTTGGCTACTTTTTTAGCTTGGGCAAAATCTTCTAAAATACCGTCAGAACCCGGAACACAAGGAACTCCGGCCTCTTTCATGGTAGCTTTGGCCGTAGCTTTATCTCCCATCTTATCAATCATCTCCGGAGAGGCTCCGATAAACTTAATCCCGTGCTCTTGGCAAATTTTAGAAAACTTAGCATTTTCTGAAAGGAAACCATAACCCGGATGAATCGCATCAGCATTGGTAATTTCAGCCGCAGCAATAATATTCGGCATTTTTAAATAAGACAAATTGCTGGGCGGCGGACCGATACAAACAGCTTCGTCAGCAAACTTCACATGCAAACTCTCGGCATCAGCAGTAGAGTAAACGGCAACGGTTTTAATCCCCATCTCACGACAGGTTCTGATAACGCGAAGCGCGATTTCGCCTCGGTTGGCAATTAATATTTTTTTAAACATCCTTTTTAATTTGAAAATTATACAATTTGAAAATTTGAAAATCAGTGAAGCGTGTGAAAATTATTTTCAAATTAACACATCTTCAAATCTTCAAATTAAGAAGGGTCAACTAAGAATAAAGGTTGGTCAAATTCAACCGGTGACATATCATCAACCAAAATCTTAACGATTTTTCCTGAAACTTCAGCTTCAATTTCGTTGAATAACTTCATAGCTTCAACTACACAAAGTACGTCTCCTTTTCCGATGGTGCTTCCCACCTCTACAAATGGCGCTTTGTCTGGAGAAGGTTTGCGATAAAATGTTCCAATCATAGGTGATTTTATAGTAACATATTTTGAGTTGTCATCAGCAGCAGGTGCAGCAGGTGCAGCCGGAGCAGCAGATGCAGCAGCAACTGGAGCGGCAGCAACTGGAGCAGCCAAAGCATGTTGCATAGGCGCTTGTTGCACATAAGTGATATCAGGTGTATTTCCTTCTAAAGTAGTTCTGATTGTGATTTTTACATCACCTGTTTCCAATTTTACCTCAGCAACTCCTGAATTGGATACAAATTTGATCAGGTTTTGAATTTCTTTTAAATCCATGATTTATTAGTTTTAGAATTAGTTTTATTGTTTGTTATAAGCCCATTTTAAATAGATAGAACCCCAGGTGAATCCGCCACCGAAAGCGGCAAAAATCAAATTATCTCCTTTTTTCAATTGGTTTTCAAAATCACTAAGCAACAACGGAAGCGTTGCTGAAGTTGTATTTCCGTATCGGTGTATGTTCACCAATACTTTGTCTTCCTCTAACCCCATGCGGTTGGCCGTGGCATCAATGATTCTTTTATTGGCCTGATGGGCTACTAACCAGTTGACATCTTCTTTGGTCAAATTGTTACGCTCCATGATTTTTTCACTCACATCAGCCATACCGGAAACAGCATATTTGAAAACAGTTTTACCATCCTGAAAAACAAAATGTTGTCTGTTTTCTACCGTTTCTACTGATGGAGGAAGTATCGAACCACCGGCATCAATTTTCAGATATTCTCTTCCGATACCATCACTTCTTAAAAATTCATCTTGTAATCCTAAGCCTTCGTAATTTGGCTCAAATAAAACAGCCCCTGCACCATCTCCGAAGATGATACAAGTAGCTCTGTCAGTATAATCAATAATAGAGGACATTTTATCGGCACCAATCAACAGTACTTTTTTGTAACGTCCTGATTGAATGTATGCTGCTGCGTTTGACATTCCGTAAAGAAAGCTTGAACAGGCAGCCTGCAAGTCGTAAGCAAAAGCATTTACAGCGCCAATTTGTGTAGCTACATATACTCCGGTAGATGCCACAGGCATGTCGGGAGTGGTGGTGGCCATAATTACTAAATCTATTTCTGCAGGATTGATATTGGCTTTGGTAATTAAGTCTTGTGCGGCTTTAATCGCCATGAAGGAGGTGCCTTTTCCTTTTTCCTTTAAAAGTCTTCTTTCTTTGATTCCGGTGCGAGTGGTAATCCATTCGTCATTGGTATCTACCATGGTTTCCAGTACTTGATTAGAGAGTACAAAGTCCGGAACATAGGCTCCAACTGCGGTAATTGCGGCTGTAATTGTATTCATAAAGATGGTATTTTTCTTCTCGGTTTTTTCAGCCGAAAAGTTGTGGAAATTACAAAAAAAAATTATACCGAGAGTATTTAGAAAGGGATATTTCTTAAAATTAAGTAAAACAAAAAACTCCCATAAAGTGGGAGTTTGTTTTGTAAAAAAAACCTAATTAAGCAACAGCTACTGATTTATCAATAACTACTTGTCCTCTGTAATACATTTTACCTTCGTGCCAATAAGCTCTGTGGTATAAATGCGCCTCACCGGTTACCGGACATGTTGCGATTTGAGCAACAGTTGCTTTATAATGAGTTCTTCTTTTATCTCTTCTTGTTTTCGAGGTCTTTCTCTTAGGATGTGCCATTGTACTATATTATTTATCCGTTAATAGTTGTTTTAATTTGTCCCAACGCGGGTCAATATCATCTTCTTTTTTTGTTTCTTCTTTTATTTCTTTGACTTGTAATTCGTTTAGTTTTTGTAATGCTTCCGTCTGTAATGTTCCGTCTTTTACTCCCGGATGCACTCTTTTTTGCGGAATCGACAATACAATCATTTCATAAATGTATTGTGATAAATCAATCTGATGTTCCCCGTGAGGCAGTATCAGCAATTCATCATTGTCGTTGTTGAATTCATCGCCAAACTGGACTACCAATTTGATTTTTCCCTTGATAGGCAGGTCAAATGGCTCTCCTGTTAAATCACAAGGAACATTTACGGTCCCGGTGTGCTTAAAGCTGATTTCCAGCATAGTGGTCTTTTTTTCAAGAACTACATTTACTGTGATATCGCAACTTTCGAATTCATCAAAACTAAATTCGTCAAAGAACTTTTTGTTTATTTTAAATTCAAACTGATGCTTTCCTAATTTTAATCCTATGAAAGGAATTAAATATTCATTCGTACTTTTCATCTAAACAACAATTTGAGTCATTTCTAAAAGCTTAGAAACGGAGTGCAAAGATATAAAATTATTGCAATTCCAATAACCTTATCAACATTTTTTTGTTTATAACTGTTTTTCCTTTGTTTTCAAGGGGTTTTTGCTAATTTCTATATGCTGATTTCTGGAATTGTAAATGTCAATTGCAGTGTAAACAGCTTCTTTGAATGAATTGTAATCCGCAATTCCTTTACCGGCAATTTCATATGCGGTACCGTGATCGGGTGAGGTTCTGATTTTATTTAAACCGGCAGTGTAATTTACCCCATTTCCAAAAGACAAGGTTTTAAAAGGAATCAGTCCTTGGTCATGATAGGTTGCTACTACAGCATCATACTTTTCATATTGGGTACTGCCAAAAAAGCCGTCAGCGGGAAATGGACCAAAAACCAGGGTGCCTTTATCGAACATTTTTTTAATAGTTGGTTTTAGTAACTCATCGTCTTCCTTACCAATGACGCCATTATCTCCTGCATGCGGGTTGAGAGCCAAAACTGCAATTTTAGGTTTGTTAATGCCAAAATCCTGAATTAAACTGTGTTTAATGGTTTCAATTTTTTGGATAATTAACTTTTCTGTCAAATGTTTAGCCACTTCATTTACCGGAATGTGATCGGTTATCAATCCTACCCTCAAATTGTCCTGAACCATAAGCATCAAGGCGTTACCTTCTAGCTCTTGGTTTAAATAATCAGTATGCCCCGGGAATTTAAATTCCTCGGATTGGATGTTATACTTGTTAATAGGAGCGGTAACCAAAACATCAATTTGATCTTCTTTTAGGGCTTTTGTTGCTGCAACAAATGAACGGATAGCGTATTTTCCGACGTTGTCGTCATTTACTCCAAAATTCAAATCAACACCTTCGCGCCAAATATTCAATACATTTATTTTACCTACAACCAACTGGTCCAGTTTGTCAATACCGTGAAGCGGAGCGGTAAGTTCTAATGTTTTTTTTATAAAAGAAAGCACCTTTACATTAGCAAAAATAACCGGCGTACAAAGTTCCAACATTCGGGAATCTTCAAAGGTTTTTAGGATTACTTCGCTTCCAATACCGTTTAAGTCGCCAATCGAAATTCCAACAATGATATTTTCTGCTTTTTTCATAAGAGTGACAAGTTATTTATTGCTAATTTTGAAGTGCAAATTTAGTAAAATAAAACCATAATGTTTACAGGAATAATCGAAACCCTCGGAATAGTAAAAGATTTAAAAAAAGACAACGACAATCTGCATATAACTGTTTCTTCTAATATAACTCATGAATTAAAAATAGATCAAAGTGTGTCACACAATGGGGTTTGTTTGACCGTGGTGGCTATTCAGAATGATGAATACACGGTTACAGCTATTCGGGAAACCATTGAAAAGACCAATTTAGGCGAATGGCAGGTGGGAGATTGTATTAATTTGGAGCGGGCTATGAAACTGGGAGATCGCCTGGACGGACACATTGTACAGGGACACGTTGATCAAACCGGAATTTGTCAATCGGTAGAGGAAGCGAACGGGAGTTGGTATTTTACCTTTGAATACGACAAGGGTTTAAGTAATATTACCATTGAGAAGGGCTCGATAACAGTAAACGGAGTAAGTTTGACCGTTGTAAATTCGAAAGAAAAGGAATTCAGTGTGGCAATTATACCATACACTTTTGAGCATACTAATTTTAAAACGTTCAAGCCGGGGACCAAAGTAAACCTTGAATTTGATGTTGTAGGAAAATACGTTTCCAGATTATATTCTCTGCGAAGTTAATAGTTTTGCAATTGTCCGAAATAAAAAAAGCTTCAAATTATTTTGAAGCTTTTTTTCTGTTTATTTCTGCTATTTTATATAGTCCATATGTTAAAGAAACTGTCAATAAAATCAAGATACCGCCGTCCAATGGTGACCCTGGTGGAGGTGGAGGTGTTGATGGTGGAGGCGGTGCAGGTGCGGCAAACAAAGCTGTCAACGGCAGCAAAAGCACAACCAAAGAAGTAAGAATTCTATTCGGGACAATTTTCATAGTGCGTAAAAGTAAAAAAAAATTCTATTTACCAAAATATTTACTTTCTAAATTCCATAAATTTAATAGAAAAATAAATTAGCAATTCCCTTGATTTTAAAGCTAATTTGGTTTTCTAATCATTCCTTCATCACCTTTTCCACTCTCATTAACGAGATTTTTCACCGAGTGGTTTTTTCTAAATTAATGATTCAGAAAAAAAAGGCCTCATTGTAGAGGCCTTTCGATATGTGGTCCCACTTGGGCTCGAACCAAGGACCACCTGATTATGAGTCAGGTGCTCTAACCAACTGAGCTATAGGACCGAATTTGAGGTTGCAATATTAGCACTAATTTTTAAGCGATGCAACTATTTTTATCGGATTTCTTGACAAAGCTCAATCAAAACACCATTAGTGCCTTTAGGGTGTAAAAAAGCTACCAGCTTATTATCGGCTCCTTTTTTGGGAGTTTCGTTCAAAATGGTGAAGCCTTCATTTTTTAAACGATCGATTTCGGCTACAATATCTTCTACATCAAAAGCAATATGGTGAATACCTTCACCTTTCTTTTCGAGGAATTTAGCAATCGGGCTATCGGGATTTGTAGCTTCTAAAAGTTCTATTTTATTAGGACCGTTCAGGAAGAAGGATGTTTTTACGCCTTCGCTGGCAACTTCCTCTTCTTTATAAGGCGGGTTGCCGAAAAGTTTTTCAAAAAGTAAGTTAGAGGTTTCCAAATTGTGCACCGCAATTCCTATGTGTTCTATTTTTCTCATGAGTGTAAATTAGAGCCACAAAGTTAACAAAAAATCAAATGGTTTCTGTTTTAGCCCTGATGGGAGCGGCACCGAAGTAGAGCGGACAGCAGGAAAACAGCTGGCAGATAAGCCAAAACTTTCGCTTCTGAAGGTTATGAAAATTTAAAATTGTATTTTTGCGGCATGGAAACGAACAGACAGAAAAAAATAGGTAGCGTATTGCAAAAAGATTTAGTGGATATTTTGCAGGGAGAAGTACGCAAAAACGGAATTACAAATTTGGTAATTTCAGTTTCTAAAGTGAGTGTGACGACAGATTTGTCTATTGCAAAAGTATATTTGAGTGTTTTTCCTCAGGACAAAGCGCCGGAACTGTTGGTTGCCATAAAAACGAATGCTCCTTTAATCAAGCATGATTTAGCGCAACGGGTAAAGCTGCAATTACGCAAGGTGCCAAATCTTTCTTTTTATATTGATGACTCCTTAGATTACATTGAAAAGATTGATAATGCTTTGGCAGGTAAGGAAAACCCAATTGAAAACCGCGATCTTTTAGATAAACGCAAGAAATTTTAAGTTGAATTTTCCGCTTTACATAGCCAAACGCTACCTTTTTAGCAAAAGCAAAAGCAATGCTATTAATATTATTACAGGGATAGCGTCAATGGGGATTATTGTGGGTACCATGGCTTTGTTTGTGGTACTTTCTGTTTTTAGTGGGTTGCGCGATTTTAGTTTGTCTTTTTCCAACAGTATGGATCCTGATTTGAAGGTAAACCCAATTCAGGGAAAAACGCTTTTTATCTCCCCCCGTCAAGAAAATCAGATCAAAAATATTGCCGGAATCGCTTCTTTCAGTAAAGTGGTGGAAGAGCGTGTGCTTTTCTTTTTTAAAGGAAAAGAAATGGTGTCGAATTTAAAAGGAGTAGATGCTAACTTTACCAGAACCAATAGTATGGGAGGTAACCTGTACAATGGGCAATGGTTGAAACCTAATACTTATCAGGTAGTTGTAGGCTATGGTATTACGGATAAATTGTCGCTCGGACTTTTTGATTTTAATAATCCGTTTGAAGTGTATGTGCCTAGAAAGGGAAAAGGAGTTATCGAAAGTGAAGACGAGGCTTTTTTCAAATCCAACCTGATTCCGGTTGGGATTTATGCTGTCAGCGAGGATTTAGACAGTAAATATGTATTTGCGGATTTGGCCTTGGCCCAGGAGCTATTAGAGCTCAAACCAAACCAAATATCCGGTGTGGAAATAAAAATGAAACCCAATGCGGATGAATCTCAAATCATAGAGAGTTTAAACGCAGTTTTTCAAAATAAAGCAGAAGTAAAAAACCGCGCTCAACTGAATGCCACCTTGTATAAGATGTTGAACACGGAAAACATTGCGGTGTATCTCATTTTTACTTTAGTAATCATCATAGCATTATTCAACTTGATAGGTGCCTTGATTATGATGATTTTAGACAAAAAGAGCAATCTGAAAACGCTTTATAATTTAGGCGCCGAAGTCAAAGATTTGAAGAAAATATTCCTGCTTCAAGGGACCCTACTCACTATTATAGGCGGTATTATTGGTATGGTTTTGGGAATTATTATTGTTGTGATTCAACAACATTTTAAATGGGTCATGATTACAGAAACTTTAGCTTATCCGGTGGTTTTCACCATTCAAAATGTCCTCATCGTCTTTACAACTATAGTATCGTTGGGCTTTTTCTCCAGTTGGATTGCCAGCAGTCGTGTACGTAAAAAATTGTTGGGTTAAACAAACTGATAACCAGAATAAGCGTCGCGAATTTCCTCAAAAATTTGAAGCAATTCATTATGGCCATCAGTGGTAACCAAGCGTTGTTTGTATTCTTTAAACCCGTGGATTCCCTTAAAATAATTCGTGTAGTGACGGCGCATTTCTACTATGCCCAGGCGTTCGCCTTTCCATTCCATTGACCAGATTAAGTGGTTGCGTGCTGCTTCGATGCGGTCTTTCATGGAGGGCAATGGCAAATGTTCTCCGGTCTTGAAATAATGTTTGATTTCGTTAAAAATCCAAGGATAACCAATAGCGGCACGACCAATCATCATACCGTCTAAGCCGAATTTATTTTTGTATTCCAATGCTTTTTCGGGTGAATCAATATCTCCGTTACCGAAAATAGGCATCGTAATTCGCGGATTATTTTTTACTCGGGCAATGTGCGACCAATCTGAATGCCCTTTATACATTTGAGCACGAGTTCGGGCGTGAATGGTTAGTGCTTGCACCCCAACATCTTGTAGACGTTCGGCCACTTCATCAATATTGATGGAGTTTTCATCCCAGCCTAATCGTGTTTTCACGGTAACCGGCAAATTGGTTCCTTTGATGACGGCTTTGGTCAGACGAACCATCAAATCGACATCTTTTAAAACACCTGCCCCGGCGCCTTTGCAAACCACTTTTTTTACAGGACAGCCAAAGTTGATATCAACCAAATCGGGCTGAACAGTGTCTACAATTTTGGCAGACATTTCCATAGCTTCTTCGTCTCCACCGAAAATCTGGATACCAACAGGTCTTTCGTAATCGAAAATGTCAAGCTTTTGACGACTTTTCATCGCGTCGCGAATAAGTCCTTCGGAAGAGATAAATTCCGAGTACATCAAATCAGCGCCATGCAATTTGCACAGACGACGAAACGGAGGGTCGCTCACGTCTTCCATTGGTGCCAGAAGCAATGGGAAATCCGGTAATTCGATGTTGCCAATTTTGGGCATAATGCTAATTTTTTAACTACTTAACAATTCAACCTTCGGTCTCGAGAGTGCAAAAATACGATTTTTAAAAGAAAAGTTGAAAGCCTTAAAGGGAAAGACTGATTTTTCGGCTTTGAAACTGATGAATTTAGCCTATATTTGCGGATTAATTGCATTAGGGATTACCTTCGGTCAGTTCGGCCGTTGGCCTCGGGTGGAGCAAGTGCTATGCACTGCGGAAAGCCCGACCGCCTTGGCGGGAATGCCCAAGACCGATTTTACTGAAGATGAAGAATATTAGAAATTTTTGCATTATTGCTCACATTGACCATGGGAAAAGCACCTTGGCAGACCGTTTATTGAGCGCTACTCAAACGGTTACGGCTCGTGAGGAAAAAGCCCAGTTGCTTGATAATATGGACTTGGAGCGCGAAAGAGGAATTACCATTAAGAGCCACGCCATTCAGATGGAGTACAAGTATAAAGGAGAAGATTATATCTTGAACCTGATTGACACACCAGGACACGTAGATTTCTCGTATGAAGTTTCTCGTTCTATAGCGGCTTGTGAAGGAGCGTTGTTGATTGTGGATGCGGCACAGAGTATTCAGGCGCAAACCATTTCAAATTTGTATTTGGCTTTGGAAAACGATTTGGAAATTATTCCGGTACTAAATAAAGTAGATTTACCAAGCGCCAATCCGGAAGAAGTAAGCGATGACATCGTGGATTTATTGGGATGTAAACTGGAAGATATTATTCATGCCTCGGGGAAAACCGGTTTTGGTGTGGATAAAATTTTGGAAGCAATTATTGAGAAGATACCGGCGCCAAAAGGTAGCAAAGAAGAACCGTTGCAGGCGTTGATTTTTGATTCAGTTTATAATCCGTTCAGAGGAATAGAAGTTATTTTCCGTGTGAAAAACGGAGAAATTCGCAAAGGGCAAAAAATAAAGTTCATGGCTACCGATAATGAATATTATGCCGATGAAGTAGGAACTTTGAAATTGAATCAAGTGCCGAAAGACGTGATTTCTACCGGAGATGTTGGGTATTTGATTTCGGGTATTAAAGAAGCCAAAGAAGTAAAGGTAGGAGATACCATTACCGATGCTAAAACACCGACTACCAATATGATTGTTGGTTTCGAGGACGTAAAACCAATGGTATTTGCCGGGATTTACCCAGTAGATACGGAAGATTACGAAGATTTGAGGGCCTCTATGGAGAAACTGCAGTTGAACGATGCCTCTTTGGTTTTTGCACCCGAGAGTTCGGCAGCATTAGGCTTTGGTTTCCGTTGCGGATTCTTAGGAATGTTGCATTTAGAGATTATACAAGAGCGTTTGGAGCGCGAGTTTGATATGACGGTAATTACGACAGTTCCGAACGTATCGTATTTGGCTTATACCAAAAAAGAACCGGATACTCCGATTATTGTAAATAACCCTTCCGATTTACCGGAGCCGTCAAAATTGGATCGTGTAGAAGAGCCGTTTATCAAGGCGACTATCATTACTAAAGCCGATTTTGTTGGAAATGTCATGAGTTTGTGTATCGAAAAGCGAGGGATTATTACGAATCAAACTTATTTAACCACAGAGCGTGTGGAGTTGAATTTTGATATGCCGTTGGCAGAGATTGTATTTGATTTTTACGATCGATTGAAAACCGTTTCCAAAGGATATGCATCGTTTGATTACTCGCCTATTGGAATGCGTACCTCTAAGTTGGTGAAATTAGACGTTTTGTTGAATGCCAATTCGGTGGATGCACTGTCAGCACTTATACACGAAGATAACGCATACAATATCGGTAAAAAGATGTGTGAGAAATTGCGTGAGTTAATCCCGAGACAACAGTTTGATATCCCGATTCAGGCAGCAATCGGAGCGAAAATCATTGCACGTGAGACCATCAAAGCCTTGCGTAAAGACGTTACGGCTAAATGTTACGGAGGAGATATTTCCCGTAAACGTAAATTGTTGGAGAAACAGAAAAAAGGAAAAAAACGTATGCGTCAGGTTGGAAACGTAGAGATTCCGCAGGAAGCATTTATGGCCGTGTTGAAACTTAACGATTAAATTAAAAATAGAACTAACCCAATAGCGAAAGTTGTTGGGTTTTTTGTTTCGTATTAACGCAAGTATCTTTGTAAATTTGCACACTTAAATCAGAAATCATGTTAGAAGATAAAAATCAGCAACGTACACCACTATCACAATTAGGAGAATTCGGTTTGATTGACCATTTGACTAAAAACTTTGACGTAAAACAACCTTCAACGTTAAAAAGTATCGGAGATGACGCTGCTGTATTGGATTTTAAGAACAAAAAAGCAGTAGTTTCTACCGATTTATTGATCGAAGGCGTGCATTTTGATTTATCGTATATGCCGTTGCGTCACTTGGGCTATAAAGCCGTTGTGGTGAATGTTTCCGATATCTGTGCTATGAATGCAAAACCTACTCAGATAACCGTTTCTATAGCGGTTTCTAATCGTTTTCCGCTGGAAGCGTTGGAGGAGTTGTTTGACGGAATTGCTTTGGCAGCTAAATTTTATAATGTAGATGTTGTTGGTGGGGATACTACTTCTTCTCAAAAAGGATTAATCATTTCAATCACAGCCATTGGTGAAGCAAATGAAACGGATTTGGTTTACAGAAACGGCGCCAAAAATGGTGATTTGCTGGTCGTGACAGGAGATTTAGGTTCGGCTTATATGGGATTACAGATTTTAGAACGTGAAAAGCAGGTGTTTCAGGTGAATCCTAACAATCAACCTGATTTAGATGCCTATACTTATTTAATTGAGCGTCAGTTGAAACCGGAAGCCCGCCATGATATCAAAGAATTGTTATCTAAATTAGAAGTAAAACCTACGGCTATGATTGACATTTCGGATGGGTTGTCTTCGGAGATTATCCACATTTGCAAACAATCCAAAGTAGGCTGTAATTTATACGAAGAAAAGATTCCGGTAGATCCACAATTCATTAATGTTTGTGAAGAATTCAATATTGATTCAACGACGGTAGCTATTAATGGAGGGGAAGATTATGAGTTGTTATTTACGATTGCATTGGAGGATTATGACAAAATAAAAGCCAATCCGAATATGACTGTGATAGGCCACATGACACAAGAAAGTGAGGGGATTCATTTGATTACCAGGCCCAATACCAAAATTCCTTTGAAAGCACGCGGATGGGATGCCATGGAAGCGTAAAAAAAGCGATACCGAAGTATCGCTTTTCCCCCTAAGTCTTGTAAATCAAGCTGTAGTTTGAAGTTGTACTACCTCTTTTTGAATCTACAAATACTAACCCTGAAATCATACGGCTAAATTAGTCATTGTAGTCAAGAAGGCTATTACGGTTTCCCGCATATTTGATTACGGTTTCCCGTATAATCGTTAAATGACACCTTTATTTTTGGCTTCGTTGATTAAATCAATATCCGTTCCGCCTTTTACTTCCAAAATTTCCCTAATGTTCAGTTTTCGCTTTTCCACAGCACTTAACGATAGGGGAATGTATTGCGGCAAATCTTTTGTTTTTACGCCTTTGGAAAGGTGAAATAATATTTGTTTGTCGAAAACATCCAGTTCAATATTGTTGTATTGTGCCTGCCCCACCAATTTGATTACCGTTTGACTGTAGTAGCTCTCATTTTTAATGATTTTGTCGAAAGCAAAAAGTAATTCGTCAAAAGTCAGATCGTTTTTGATGATTAATCCGCTGGGATTGATGGTTTTAATGATGTTGTTGATTTTGAGCAATTCGGTATGCATGGTCAGCAAAATCACTTTGCAGTTGGGCATTTCAGTTTTGATTAACATGGCCAAATCTTCTCCGGAATAAATTCCTTTTTCGGCATATTCAGGCATACTAATGTCAAAAAAAGCAATATCAAAAGCCTTAGGCTGGTCAACGATGTTTTCGTAACCGGATTTGCAATTGTTGGCCTGCGTTACAATAAATTCAGTTCCTTGTTGGCTGTATTTATTGATGGCATTTTTGTAGGCTTCAATAATAAACGGGTGATCGTCTACGATTAAGATGTTGATTGGGCTTGTCATTGTTCTTCTGTAATTAGTTGTTTAGTTTCTATCGGTAAGGTAATTACAATTTTGGTTCCTTCGTTTTTCTTCGAGCTGATATCAATAATTCCATTACAATCACTGGTTCTGGAGATCATGTTCTGCATGCCGATACCTTTGCTTTTTCGGTTGACATCAAATCCGACACCATCGTCTTGGATTTTCAAATATACATTTTCTTTATCGCCTTTTACTTCTACAATTATATTTTTGGCATTGGCATATTTGTTGATGTTTTGCAGCCCCTCCTGTAAGATGCGATACATGTTAATTTTAATGGCATTGGCTACTTTGTCCCAAACCACATCATTGTCAATATAGTATGTTACATTGGCTTCATGTGCATTTTTTTGCTCTTCCAATAAGTTGTGAACGATAGAAACAAAGTTATTAATTAAAACTTGTTTTTCTCTGTTCAAATCGTGTGAGATTTCACGAATATCCTGTTCAATTGTTTTTAATTCGTTTAAAAGTTCGGTTCTTTTTTTAACCGATTCTTCATCGGTATTCGAGTTTAAACTATCCAGATTTAATCGAAGACCAAACATCCTGCCGAGTACACCATCGTGAAGGTCCTGAGCCAAACGTTTCTTTTCTTTGCTTCGACTTTCGTCAATAATGGCCTGTTGTGACATCATGAGGTTGTAGATGTCTTCATTGGCTTTTTGTTGTGCCTGTTTGTACAATAACTCACGTGTTCGTGCACGCTGGGCTCTAACGACAAATAATAAGGCAACAATGATAAAAGTTATGATAAATGCGTACAGCAAGTTTCGATTCCTTTCGGCTAAGCCAACATTTTCCTGTTTGATTTCGTCAGTTTCAAATTGGATTTTATTAAATCGGTCTTTTGATTTACGTTCTTCTATTTGAAGACTATCATTTATTTTTATGTATTGTTCTGAGTAATATATGGATTTTGCTTTATCAACAATTGAAGCTTGTTTAAGGGCAAAAACCAAGTTAACAGGAATTTTGGACTCCTTAGCTATTTTTAACGCTTTTTCAGAATATTCTAGGGCTAGTTTATTATTTCCAATTTTTTGATAATATTCAGAAATATGGATGTTACTACCCACAATATAAGTGTAATCGTCAAGTTTATTTCGAATTTCTAATGCGTCATAAAATAATTTAGGTAAATCTTTATAGTTGTTAGATTTAAGTCTTGAATAGGCAAGATTGTCTAATAAACAACCATAGGTGTCGGGATCATCCTCGGCTAACAAATTGTCCTTTAGTCCTAGTTCAAAATTTACTATTGCTTCATTAAATTTCTTCTGTCTTAAATAAAGATAACCTATGTTGTTGTAGCAAATGGCTACAGGATGTTCACGATTCCAAGATTTTATATTCTTTACTACATCTAGAGCTTTGTTGTGAAATAAAATTGCTTTGTCATATTCTTTTAATTCGGTGTAAACTAAACCAAGTTGATTTAAGGTTCCATAAAGCTTGTCTTTTTCATTAGAGTCTTTAAATATATAATACGCCTTAGAAAGAGATAATTCTGCTCCTAAAAAATCACCGACACTACTCTGAACAATTCCTTTGTTAAAAAGAATGTTAGCATAGTTTATCTTATCTTTTTTTTTGTAATATATTTTTTCTGCTTTTCTATAGTAAATAAAAGAACTGTCATAGGATTGTATTCTTTTGAAGTAATTGGCTTTAAATCTGTAAGATTTTGCCATGTTTATTGAATCATTGGCTTTAATAGATTGTTTCAGAAGGTATTGTGATGCACTATTAAAACTATTCCAGTCTTGATTGTTATATAAGATATATACAATTGAAAAAAGAGTGTCCCTGTTTCTAGAGGTGTTTTTTAAAGATTCGACAATTTTTAAAGCACTACTTATAGCTTTAGTTTTGTCGCTATTTAGGGCTCTTTTAGAGTTTAAGACGCCCATATAATAGTTTAAGCTATCACTAGCTGTCTTTTCAGAAACAGTATCAAGTTTTCTTTTTGAACACCCAAAAAAAAGAGATATAATTAAAAGAGTTAAAATTGTTTTTCTTTTCAAGAGAAATTGTTTTTCTCAAAAATACGAAACATATTGACAAAAAAAAACTACCAATGGGTATTGGTAGTTAATTGTATATATTGTTTTAATTATTTATTCTCCACCAGAGTTTCTTCCACCAATTGAGAATTCTCCACCAGAATTTCTTCCACCGATTGAAAATTCACCACCAGAGTTTCTTCCACCAATTGAGAATTCACCACCAGAATTTCTTCCACCGATTGAAAACTCACCACCAGAGTTTCTTCCACCAATTGAGAATTCACCACCAGAATTTCTTCCACCGATTGAAAACTCACCGCCAGAATTTCTTCCTCCAATTTCAGATGGAGTCGTGAATGACGTCACTATAAGCATTAAGGCTAATAAACCGAAAGTTGTTGCTAATTTTTTCATAATTTGAGACTTTTTATTGTTAATGTTTTGTTTCGTTTTTGTGGTGTGTGCCTTAGAAATGATTTGAGGCTATTGCACTTTCACGATGTAAAACTAAAAAGGATGTCTCTGCGAAGTCCTATATATAAAGGTGTTTATGGTAGAATGACCTCGTTTGATAGTGAATGGGGGTCAAATGCGAGTGGATGATTTTTGCGATTTTGACATTTTTGAACAAAAAGTGCTCCCTAAAGATGTCTGCGGGATTTTTTTTGAGGGGGTATTGTAAAAATTGTATTGAAGAAGTGGGCAAAAGTGTGAAAGAGCATGGCTCATTTTTGCCCGATTCTAATTAAAGCCAAAATGAGCAGTTATCATTATAATGAAAAAACCGGTATTGAGTTATTTTACATAATGTATGTTTTCATATACTACTCATATACTAAGTAGGGCTTTCCTATGGACTAGCTATTGACTAGGTGTTGAGGTAACATGTAAAATAAAAAATGAAATTGTGGTAGTGTTGCTTTGGGGTTCTTAGTTTTTTGTTGGTTCAAAAAAAGAGACTTTAAGTAGTGGGAACAGAACCTTTCCTTTCTCTCTATTCTTGTTGTAGTCGCTTCGCTCGTCTTTCAAATGCGCGCTAAGGAAGATTGGTTAAAAGTGCATCCTGAAAAGATGATGCGGAGGAAGGTAGCAAATCCTTGCAGGAGTATTATAGTACAGTAATTATTGTGTCTAATCACCAATCCTGAATTCAATACTTTTTTATGTTGGGATGGCTATATTGATGGAAGTTCCAAAACCGGTTGTGGAATTGATGCTGAATTTGCCATGAAGAGATTTAACACGGACTTTCATGTTTTGGATACCAATTCCTTTTGGAGTGAGGGTAGTATCAAAACCCTGCCCATCATCAGTAACTGACATGCAGATGTTGGGTTCATCAACAGTAAAGGTTATCACGGCTTTAGTTGCCTGAGCATGTTTATTAATGTTGTGGCTGGCTTCTTGAATGATGCGGTATAGATGCATTTTTAATTCGCTCGATATATTGTTCCAGTCAATATCGGGGTCGAGCTCCAGTTCGTATCGGGTTTCGTTGTAGTTATTTTGTTCTGTTACAAAGTCTTCGAGTAATTTTATAAAACTATCTTCTTCGTTGAAGGTATCCTGATTCAGCTCGTGGGCAACGCCTCGGATATTTTGTTCTATATTGTAAATATCCTCTATATATTTAAGACATTTAGCAATGGTTTCCTTGTCGGTTTTTTGTGAAAGGACAGATAAATTGAGACGTGTACTCACCAGTTTATTCATAATACCATCATGAAGCTCTAATGCAATACGTCTTTTTTCGATTTGTCTTGCTTCTTCTTCTTTTGCCTTTTGCGTCAACATTAAGTTATAGATTTTTTCATCTGCTTTTTGCTGTTCGCTCAACAGATTAAGTTCTTTTTGTTTAGTACGCTGATGGTGTATAATGAAAGACAATATAATGATTAATACCAAAAGCGACAAGAGGACAGCTATTTTCCATTTTTGATGAACCGCTTTTTCTTTTTCCTGATTGATTTGGTCGGTTTCAAATTGTATTTTGTAGTACTGATTTCTGGCATTTCGCTCGACAAACAATAGGCTGTCATTCATTTTATGGTATTCCTGAATGTATAGTGGTGCTTTTTGAGCGTCAATAGCACCTGCATTACTTAGAGCTGTGAGATAATAGTATGGAGCTTTTGCTTCTTTGGCTAGTTTTAATGCTTTTTCGGCATGAGATATGGCTTTAATTATGTTTTCCTTTTTGAGGTAATATTGAGATAAATAGATGTTACTGACTGCACATTCATTTTTTACTCCTATTTTATGGAATATTTTCTCCGAAACATAAAAGAGTTTAGGAAGGTTCTTGTTATTGTTTGTCATTAGGCGACAATATCCTAAATTATTTATTAGGTAACTGAATAATTCAGGGTCTTCATTTATTAAATTTTTATCCTTTAGTGCCAGTTCAAAATAATAAATGGCCGTTTTATAATTTTCTTTTTCTCGATACACATTTCCTATATCATTAATGCAGGTACCGACTAAATTAAAGTTAGATAGATTTGGGAGTTTATGACTTTTAATAATTGACAATGCTTTTTTCATAGTTTCAATGGCTTTCTCATATTGTTTTAAATCATGATATATATTACCCAATCTTATGAGGCACTCAACTATTCTTTTATTATCCTTTTTTTTGTTAAAATATTGATACGCTTTTTTTGTATTGAGTTCAGCACCTAAGTAGTCATCTATTTTATACTGAACGGCACTAATGTTTGAATAAATATGTGCTAAACCTTCATCATTTTTTAATTTTTTATATATTTTTTCACTTTTATTAAAGTAATAAAAGGCACTGTCAAAAAGCGCTTTTTTTCTAAAATAACTTCCTTTGTATCTATAATATCCTGCGAAACCTAAGGTGTCTTTTGTCTGAATGATTTTCTGAAAATAGATTTCATTTACTTTTTTGTATTTATTAAAATCATTATTTGTTAAATAATTGCTTGCAATAGTAATGATGTAAGAACGTATCAAAGAATCGTTTTTGGTCAGATCCAAAAACGAAAATGCCCTGTCATTATATTTTATTCTTTTTTCAAGGTCTAATGTGTCATTTAATGCCAGGTCGATATACTTTTTTACAGAGTCATTTTTTGTGTCAACATACTTAACAGTAGGTTTTGATGTGCAGCCTAAGTAACTGATTACGGATAGTACTATCAGTATGTGAACTATTTTTCTGCTCATAATCTTTTTTTAGCGGAGGGAAGAGTTTAAATTCAATTATTTCCTAAAAGTAATACTAATCGTCACAAATATTCTTATCAATTTTTTATTTGGTCATTTTTCAATGGGTTATGGAAAGAATTAATTTGGTTCGCAACTCTCTTACAGTAGCCGCGATAGTTGCACAGCCTGAAGTTACTGCGGCAGTGATAGTAGTTGACAATAAAGCGGTAGTAATTGTAGCCGAAATTTCAACTGTGACTTCGCATTTTTCTTTTCCTTCAGTCGACCTTGACGTTATTTCGTCTAAAAAAAGATCTGTGTTCTCTTCAAAATCTTTAATGGAACTGAACTTATACTTAATGAGTTCATCTCCTGTTTTTACTGACATATAAGCATATTCCGTTTGTTCGCTGTCTGATTTTAAGTTGTTTTGAGCGGTTCCAAAGGAGGAGACTGCAATCATGGCAATTGCACTAAACAGTAAATTTTTCATCGTAGTTATTTTAAATTACAACAGCCCTGCTCTCTGTTGATTCAACATTAAGTCAGGGCTGTTTTGATTTGTTTACTTATACTCTGTTCAATAACAAATCTTAAAATAAACAGAGAAATTTCTATTGCATTTTTACCAACATCGATAATACCACATTAATGAAGAAGGTATGCAAAACAAATTGAGAGGGTAAGTCTCTTTTTGTACCAAAGGTTTTATTATAGGGGTAAAATTAAAAGGAAAGAATTACATTTTGGTACACAAAAAGTGTACATTTTGTTAAAGTTTGAAGTTGTTTTGGTACCGTTTGAGATGAGGTTGTGTAATAAAGGAAAGGTTAGATTAGCCCTTTTTTGCGAGCTTCTCTCAATATATCTTCGTCATTTCCTTTTTCAATACCTAAAAACGCTTTTATGATTACTTTTCGCTTGTCGATAGTGCTTTTTGAAAGATGAAGTTCTTCTTGAATGGTTTTGGTTTTAAGTCCTTTAGACAGCAGAATAATGATTTGACGACTGTAACTGTCTAAGTGTTTGATAGCTGTTTTTGAGTCGTTTTTAAATTTTTCTACCGTTGCACTATAATAGACGGAGCCTTTGAAAACATTATAAAATGCCTGTATTAAGTCATTTGATAAAATATCACTTTTTACTAGTAAGCCGTTGGGACGAGACTGTTTTATTATGCTTTGAAGTACCAGCGATTCAGTGTGAGAAGTTAGAATTACAATCTTTGCTGAAGGAAGATATTTTCGGATTATAGGGACTAAATCATCACCGGAGTTGATATTTTTTTCTTTATACGGAGGCAAAGTAATGTCCAAAAAAACCACATCAAACGGGATATCTGTTTCGGTAATGAGTTTATAAGCAGACTCACAATTGTGTACTCCATGGGCAATTACCTCAAAACCATAAGGGTTATAAGATAGTATCGATTTATATCCTTCAATAATAGAGGGGTGGTCATCTATCATTAATACAGTTACTTCCATACCGGATTTTTTGTAAATGTATTATTTTTCCTCTAAATCTCCAAATAATTGCCGCCGGCAATGCGGTTGATGATGAGGTCTACATTATCTTTATAAGACTTGGAGAACGGTAACTTGGTGGTAGAGTTTTTGATGTAGCACACGGTATTTCCGGTGTGAATGCGCGAAACCTGGTTGACATTGATGATGTAACTGTTGTGAATGCGCAGGAATTGTGACTCGGGTAATACGGTTTCAAAATGCTTGAGCGTTTTGAAAGCTGTAATCATTTCACCGTTATGCAAATGGATGTCGGTAGAGTTGTTGTCGGCTTCAAAATACAGGATGTCCTCAGAATCGATATAACGGTAGTCACCATAAGACTTGATACAAATAATCAGGGATTGTTTTGGAGCTGCAAATGAATTTTCCGCCGGAGCAAGGGTTTTTACCGTAACGTCATGTTCGGTATCCGCTTCCAGTGTTTCGGTTACGGCTTCATCCAATACTTCAAAAGTGGCCGCCGGATTTTTGACTTCCATATGGGGCAAATCTGATTTGATAGCCCGATCAAATTTGAGAATGGCTTTTCGGAAATCGTTTATATCTAAGGGTTTCAGCAGGTAATCCACCACTTCATATTTCAGAGCCTCATAGGCCAATTCTTTTTTAGATGTGGTAATGATAATCTTGGGGACGACAGGTAAATAACGGTACAATTCGTTAATGAGTGAGAGCGAAAGATTACTCTTTTTATCAGAAGGGTCGATTTCGAGAAAGACCAATCGCGGCTGATGCTCCAGTATCAGATTTACTCCTTCGTCATAACTATTAGCTGATGCCACAAAAGACAAGTTGCGAAAGCGCTCAGCAATGGCCTGAGTTTTCGTGACATCGTCCGGGTTGTCATCTATGATAATATAGGTGTGACTCATGAAGCTTTTCCGTTGATTTAGGGAAAGCATCATTAGGCTGAAGGGTAGGTAGTTTTGGGGAAAACTATTTTTGTTGCGCGAAGATTATGATTTATAATTTCGCCCCAAAATAAAAACGATTAAACGCCTTTATTTTCGTTCTTACGAAAGTAAAATTTTGGGTAAAAAAAGCGGAAAATTGTTGACAGAAACGCAAATACTGTTAATATGTGCATTTTACACCGGAAAAATACTTACAAAAATAAAAAACCCAAACTCTTTGGGAATTTGGGTTTTCTTCCGTCGTAACGGATAGGATATGGTGCTGAATTACATTTTCATTAACCAGTTTCGCATCGATACTTCGTCACCGATTATGGTTCGTAATTCTGAAATTTTAACACGGTCTTGTGCCATGGAATCCCGATGGCGAATGGTTACCGTTTGGTCTTCCAAAGTTTGGTGATCTACGGTAATACAGAAAGGAGTTCCCAAAGCATCTTGTCTTCGGTAACGACGACCCACAGCATCTTTTTCGTCATAGGCTACATTGAAATCCCATTTCAAATCTTCGATGATTTTTTGAGCCACTTCAGGTAAACCGTCCTTTTTCACCAATGGTAAAACGGCTGCTTTGGTTGGTGCCAACACACTTGGCAGACTTAACACGGTTCGTGTTGAACCATCTTCTAACGTTTCCTCTTTCAATGAAGTGGCAAAAACAGCCAGGAACATACGATCTAAACCAACTGAAGTTTCCACTACATAAGGAACGTAATTGGAATTGGTTTCGTTGTCAAAATATTGCAGCTTTTTACCTGAATATTGTTCGTGTGCTTTCAAATCGAAGTCGGTTCGCGAGTGAATGCCTTCCAATTCTTTAAACCCGAACGGGAAGTTGAATTCGATATCCGCCGCCGCATTTGCGTAATGAGCTAATTTTTCGTGGTCGTGGAAACGGTAATTTTGTTTGCCTAAGCCCAGCGATAAATGCCAGTTCAAACGCGTTTGTTTCCAATACTCGTACCATTTCATTTCTTCGCCCGGTTTTACAAAAAACTGCATCTCCATTTGTTCAAATTCACGCATGCGGAAGATGAACTGACGGGCCACAATCTCATTTCTAAACGCTTTCCCGGTTTGTGCAATACCGAACGGAATCTTCATTCTTCCGGTTTTTTGTACGTTTAAGAAATTCACGAAAATCCCTTGCGCGGTTTCCGGGCGCAAATACAAATCCATCGCGTTCTCCGCAGAAGCTCCCAGTTTGGTTCCGAACATCAGGTTGAATTGCTTCACATCCGTCCAGTTTCTTGAACCGGTTTCGGGATCGGCAATTTCCAATTCTTCGATTAAGGCTTTTACATCTTCTAAATCTCCGGCACCAAGAGAACGACCCATTCTTTCCAGAATTTCTCTTTCTTTGGCCAGGTACTCCATCACACGCGGATTGGTGGTTTTGTATTGCTCTTCGTCAAAAGCGGCACCAAAGCGCTCACGCGCTTTTTCGATTTCTTTTTTGGCTTTCAGGTTTAATTTTTCGGCATAATCCTCAATTAAAACGTCAGCTCGGTATCTTTTTTTAGAGTCTTTGTTGTCAATCAACGGATCGTTGAAGGCATCTACGTGCCCGGAAGCTTTCCAGGTAGTCGGGTGCATCAAAATGGCGGCGTCCAAACCGACAATGTTTTCATGCATCTGCACCATGGCTTTCCACCAATATTCTCTAATGTTCTTTTTTAATTCTACTCCGTTTTGCGCGTAATCATACACGGCGCTCAACCCATCATAAATTTCGCTTGACGGAAAGATAAATCCGTACTCTTTTGCATGCGAAACTACGTTCTTAAATAAATCTTCTTGTTTTGCCATAATGCTGCAAAAATATAAAAAGCGATGATAAAAAACGGGTTAATAATCAATTAGAATAGAAATTTTTTATAATTTTATGTAAGAAAATTATCTTTTTATGCTGAAACATTTGCTAAATTTATTTTTCCCAAAGTCTTGTGTCGGCTGTCATTCTTTTTTGTTGACCGATGAAAAGGTGCTTTGTACGCAATGCCGGCATGAAATTCCGCTCACGAATCATCATTTGATGGCACAAAATGAAGTCATGCAGAAGTTTTATGGCAGAATTCCATTGGAGTTTGGCTCGGCCTTGTTTTATTTCCATAAAAAAGGCATAGTGCAGGAAATGATTCACCAACTGAAGTATAAAGGGCACGAAGATATCAGCGACATGGTAGGCTGTTGGTATGCATCAGAATTAAAAGATTTAGAACAAATGCAACATATTGATTACATTATTCCGGTACCGTTACATAAAAAGCGACTTAGGGAACGCGGCTACAATCAGGTGGAAGGCTTTGGCAAATCGTTATCTGCTAAACTGGATATTCCGTATGATGACCAACTTTTATTCCGAAAACTACATACCAAAACCCAAACCAAAAAAGATCTTTTGGGCAGGGCTGATGTGATTTCCACTGTTTTTGATGTTAACTATACAGAAGAACATCATGGCAAACATTTTATGCTCATAGACGATGTCATTACTACCGGGTCTACTCTGGAAGCCTGCAGCCGTGCGCTGCTCAAAATCCCTGATGTGAAAATCAGCATTGTTTGTATGGCGATGGCGCACAGTTAATTTGAAGTCAAAGTACTAAAATACAGATTATTACGTTTTGTATATAATTAACCTTTCATCTTAAAAATCGTATACTATGAAAAAACTATTCTTATTATTAGCTATTGCGTTTTTATTTCAAAGTTGTTTTAGTTATAAAAAAATGGAAAATGACCCGTTGAAGATGGAACCGGGCAAAAAATATAAGATTGAACGCAACAATAAAAATTATAAAGTAACTTTCGACAGCCTTACCGATAAATCCATACTCATAACGAGAAAAAACCGGACAAAAGAAGAAATTCCAATCAATGAAATCACAAGTATCCGAAAAAGAAAATTTTCGATTGGTAAGACCGTCGCTTTGCCTGTTACTATTGCAGCCACAGTGACAGGAATTTTTATATTAACGTATGACGGTCCAAACATCAACTTAGATGGCTTTACTATGCCTAACTGAATCTTCCATCATTAGATTTGTTAAGTTTCCTTCAAAAGATTTCATTCACACTAAATATAATTGTTATTTTGTGCTTTGAAAAAATGCTTTATGCCAAGAATTAACGTCAAATATCTTTTGCTCCTTTTAGTGTTGTTTGTAATTGGTTGTGCCAAGCGCGGTACTATTACCGGAGGAGACAAAGACACTATCGCTCCGGTATTGAAAGCCAGTTTTCCGAAAAACTTTTCGACCCATTTTAACGGGAAAGAAATTAAATTGGTTTTTGATGAGTATGTGAAACTTAAGAACGTCAATAAGCAGTTGATTATTTCACCTCCCATGAAAAATCAGCCGGAAATTTTGCCCAACAATGCGAGCAAAGTACTGACGATAAAGCTAAAAGATACTCTTTTGGCCAATACCACTTACAGTTTCAATTTCGGGCAAAGTATCGAAGATAATAATGAAGGCAATCCCTATTCACAGTTTAAATATGTTTTTTCCACAGGTGCTTACATTGATTCCTTGGCACTCAATGTCAAAATAAAAGACGCTTTGGAAAAAAAGACGGATAATTTCGTTTCGGTGATGTTGTACGAAATCAATGAAAAGTTCAATGATTCTACCATTTATAAAGAAACGCCCCAATACATTACCAATTCGCTCGACAGTCTTAAAATCGTAAAACTGGAAAACATCAAAGCCGGAAGGTACCTGTTGGTGGCTTTAAAAGACAACGGCAATAACAAATACAGTCCGAAAACCGATAAAATAGGATTTCAAAAACAATACATTACCATTCCTAACGATACTATTTTTGAGGTGGAACTGTTTAAAGAAACCTTACCGTTCAAAGCAATAAAACCTACGCAAGCAGCAAAAAACAGGCTGTTGATGGGGTATGAAGGGAAGCCTAAAGACCTCAAAGTGACGGTAAAGAAGGGAACTGAAATTATTCCTTCCGTGGTAACTAATTTCCCTAAAAAGGATTCCCTGCAAATATGGTTCAAGCCTTTGGAGGCCGATTCATTGCAGGTAGCGGTTCAGAAAGACGCTTTTGACAAACAGTTTACGGTAAAAATTAAAAAAGCAAAAGCTGACACATTAAGTATAAGTCCGGAATTTTCCGGAAGTTTACCGCTCCGTGAGCGCTTTGCACTTAACAGTTCTATTCCGTTAGTGAAATTTGATAAATCAAAAATCAGTCTTAAAAATAAAGATTCCATAGCGGTTCCTTTTGAAACGGAGTATGATGAGTTGAGACAAAAACTGTATTTGGATTTCAATAAAGAACCGTTGGAAAAATACAGTATTTCCCTGTTGCCGGGTGCAGTAACTGATTTTTATGAAACCCAAAACGATACGCTCAAGTACAGTATCGGCACCAAAAACACTTCTGATTACGGCAATTTGAGAGTGCTTTTAGAAAATGTAAAACGCTTCCCGATTATTGTGCAACTCACGGATAAAGACGGTAAAATAAAAGCAACGGAATACTCTGAAAAAAACACCACCGTTTCTTTTGATCTCATTGAACCGGCATTATACACCCTGCGAATCATCTACGATGACAATAAAAACAGAGAATGGGATACGGGGAGTTATATGGAAAAACGACAATCCGAAGAGGTGATTTATTTCCCGAAAGAGATTGACGTGCGTGCCAATTGGGACGTAGAACAACCGTTTAGCTTAGGGGGTTAACTCATTTTGAAATGATCTCTGTCGTTCAGAAAAGCCAATTTGTTGCGTGTTTCCATCAGTTTTGCTTTATCCAACTCCACTATAAACACAGCGTCGGCCTCCTGTGGTTCCAAAAGATAATTGCCTAAAAAATCAACCACCTGAGAATGACCAATGTATTGGTGTTTGTTGTGGTCACTTCCGATTCGATTGACACCGACAGTATAACACATGTTTTCGACGGCACGGGCTTTGAGCAAAATATCCCAGGCACTGATGCGTGGTTTAGGCCAATTCGCGACAAAAAGTAATAAGTCATAATCTTCCACATTTCGGGCAAAGACCGGGAATCGCAAATCATAACATACCAGCGGGCAAATGCGGAATCCTTTGTATTCAACAATCAGTTTCTCTGTGCCGGCGGTATAAAATTGATGTTCTCCGGCCAGCGTAAACAAATGTCTTTTATCATAGGTTTTAATCTCTCCGTTTGGAAAAACAAAAAGCAAACGGTTGTAATAACTGCCGTTTTCTTCAATCACTAAGCTGCCGGTAAGTGCACAGTTTCTGGCTTTGGCCAAATGTTGTAACCACAATACGGTTTCGCCCTGCATGGTTTCGGCTACGGCTTTCGGGTCCATCGTAAACCCTGAAGAAAACATTTCCGGAAGGATAATCAGGTCGACCTCTTCCATAAAGCCCATGATTTTTTGTGATAAATGGCTTCGGTTTTCGACTGGATTTTCCCAAGCTAATGAGGTTTGAACTAAAGCTATTTTCATTTTACTGTATTGTTATTTCATCTACAAAAATAAAGGCATCACCGCCGGCGCCTTGGTGCCATTCGGGAAGTTTACCAAAGTTACTGGCTTTTACTTTTACATATCTTGCTTTTAACGCTTTGTTTAGAACAAAATCCTTGATTTTATTTTCGGTTTCTTTTGGGTCGATATCATTTACTACTGTGCCCGCCAAGGTGAAGTTGACATTGTCATCAGAAATGAAGTAGTCTACTTTGGTAGGCATGAGTATCCAGGAACGGGAATCCTGAAGGAAATTAGCATGAAACGCTTCGATGTTTAGGATGGCTTTTAAATCAACCACCGCTTCAAAATCCTGTCCCTGATAGCCTTGCCAATCGCCTTTGCGCCAATTTTCCGTGCCGAAGATGCCGTCAATCAGCCCTTCAGGACCACCGGCATGGTATTGCGGATTGTAAACCGATTGGATGTTGATGGTGTAGTTGTTGGGCTTTTTAAAGAAATGTGCCGAAACCACACTACTTTCTTTACTTTCATTTTTAACTTTTGCCAAAACTTCTATAGTATTAGCAATCAGTATTGGTTTTGTATATTCAATCCAAACCTTTTCCTTAAAATCATCATCAGCTGTTTTAAAGCAATAGTATATTTTATCCGTCGGATTTTGCGATACAATGGCAACATTCATCTTCTCTTTAAACGATTTGCTTTCGGCTTGGATTACCGGTACCGGCGTGATGGTTTCCGATACAAACGGAGTTGCAGCTCTCTCAATCGTGTTTATTTCTTCGGGGAAGGAAGAGGAGGTGAGTGTGGCAATTTTTGTTTTATCTAAAGCTATTTTAACGTCATTAAAATACGATTTTGTTCTTGTCCATACATTTTTACCCGGCGTCACATCATAGAGTCCCATAGCGCTCAAAACATACCACGCACTCATTTGTCCGCAGTCTTCATTTCCAATCAATCCGTCGGGCGTGTTTTTATAGAAATTGTCCAAAATGTAATGTACTTTCTCCGTGGTCTTTTCCGGTTTTCCGACATAATTGTACAGATAAGCCATATGATGACTGGGTTCATTGCCATGGGCATATTGCCCAATCAATCCGGTAACATCCGCTTGTTCACGCCCGGTGGTTTTGCTTTCGCTGTTGAACATTTCGTCCAATTTGCTTTCAAATTTTGCTGCTCCACCATAGGCTTCAATCATGCCCGGAATATCTTGCGGCACAAAGAAGGTATATTGCCAACTGTTGCCTTCGGTAAAATTGTTGTTGATTTCACGGGGATCAAAAGGTTTGTCCCAGCCACCGTTTTTCTTGGGACGCATAAAGCCGGTATTCCAATCAAAAATATTTTTCCAGCTTTGAGAGCGTTTCATGAAATAGTTGTACTCATCAGGCTTGTTTAAAAGCCCTGCCATCTGTGCAATACACCAATCATCGTAAGCGTATTCCAACGTTTTGGAAACGCTTTCATGTTCGTCATCCATTGAAATGAACCCTTGTCGTTTGTAGGCTTCCAGCCCTAAATGGTCAAGCATCGCACTGTGTTTGGCAGCTTCAAATGCTTTTTCGTAATCAAAACCCTTGATGCCTTTGGCCATAGCATCAGCCATGACGGAAACCGAATGATAGCCAATCATACAATCGGTTTCATTAGAAGCTAATTCCCAAACCGGCAATCGTCCGCCTTGTTCGTATTGTTTCAAAAAAGTATTGATAAAATCAGCTGTACGTTTCTTTTCAATCAAAGTATACAACGGATGTGCCGCTCTGAAGGTATCCCAAAGCGAGAAAACCGAATAGTAATCGAACCCTTTGGCCTGATGAATTTGGTTGTCTCTGCCGCGGTATTTGCCGTCTATGTCTTGGGCGATATTAGGCTGAATCATGGTATGATACAGCGCAGTATAGAAAACAGTTAACTTGTCTTTATTCGTTTCGGTAACTTGAATTTTGGACAACTGATTGTCCCAAAGTTTTTCGGCATTCTTTTTGACTTTTTCAAAATTCCAATCTTTGATTTCGGACATGTTGCGTTTGGCTCCTTCATATCCTGTTGGGGATAGCGATACTTTCACCATAATCTTTTCTCCTTTTTTTACCGCTTTTGAAAAACTCAAGGCTAATTGCGTGCCTGCGAAAAAAGTATCATTGGTCTTAGCCGGAGCGATACCGTTGTTACGAATAGAAGTAATTTTTAAGGGAGTGCTGAATTCAATTCGGGCATATACATATTGGTCTTTCGCCCAAGCCTCACTCCTGCGAAGAATTTCTATAGTTTTATCATCAATGATTCGAACTTCGCCCTGCAATAATTTATCGCGATGATTCAAGTCGAGGATGATGTTGGCCTGCCCATTTTTATTGAAGGTGTATTGGTGAAAGCCTACACGGGTTGAGGCCGTTAAGCGCACATCAATATTGTGTTGGTTTAATTTGATGGCATAAAATCCCGCGGTTGCTTTTTCATTTTGATGTGAAAAAGCCGAACCAAATTCTTGGGGATTTAGCGATGCTACGCCCATAGTGGGCATCAGCATAATATCGCCATAGTCTGTACAACCTGTGCCGTTTAAGTGTGTGTGCGAAAAGCCGTAAATGACACTGTCATCATAATGATAACCCGAACAACCATCCCAACTCCCGTCAATTCGGGTGTCCGGAGACAATTGCACCATTCCGAAAGGTACAGTAGCTCCCGGATAGGTGTGTCCGTGCCCGCCGGTGCCAATCATTGGGTTGACATACTGATGGTACGTTTGACCAAAAATAAAGCCGGTAACGAATAAAAGAGAATAGGATAGTAGTTTGTTCATAGTGTTATTGGTTGTTGGTATCAAAGTTAAAAAGCTTTTATTTAAAACGAAGTTCTACATATACCGGGAAGTGATCAGAAGGATATTTTAAGTCTTTGGCATCACTCAAAACAGCGTACTTTTTAACTTTAAACGGATTGTCTTTGGACAAAAAGATATAATCAATGCATTTGGTAACGGCTTCATTATATTTAAAACCATTGAATGTTCCCGTGGGGCCAAAAGGCTTTTCTTCTGAAATATCCCGGCTGTCAGCCATTTGGCTTTTTAGGATCAGCATCTGTGCTTCTGTGGGTTCCGAATTGAAATCGCCCATTAAAAATACAGGATTGTTATTGATATTCAACGCTTTGATTTTGGACAAAAGTAACGCAACGGAATTGCTCCGCGCGGTTTTGCCCACGTGGTCCAAATGGGTATTGAAAACCCAGAAAAGTTGTTTCGATTTCGTATCTTTCAGCAAAGCATAAGTACAAATTCTGTTGAGGGCAGCGTCCCAGCCTTTGGATATGACATCCGGAGTTTCAGATAGCCAAAAAGTGTTTTGTTGTACGATTGTAAAGCGTTCCTTTTTGAAAAAGACACAGGAGGATTCTCCTTTGCCAACGCCGTCTCTGCCTATGCCCACATAATTGTAGTCGGGTAATAGAGTCGCAATGTCATTGACCTGATTTGGCAATGCTTCCTGAATTCCCAAAATATCGGGTTCGTAAAACTTGATTTGAGCCGCCCAGTAATCTTTCCGTTCAGGCCAGGCATTTTGGCCATCATCCGGGTTGTCATAGCGTACATTATAGGTCATCAACCTTAGCTTTTGGGATGATGCAGTAAGAGCCGTCAACAGCAACAACAAGAGGAGTAAACCGCTTTTTTTCATGTGATGATGGTTGATGTTTTGTTTTCGTAAAGATACTTTATTTGCTTTTATTCCATAAAAAAAACGCATCCAAATCAATGAATGCGTTTAGTTGGTCTGTAATATTCAATTACTTAATACTTGCTTTCAAATACTCGCGGTTCATGCGGGCAATGTTTTCTAAAGAGATACCTTTAGGACATTCGATTTCACAAGCACCGGTGTTGGTACAGTTTCCGAATCCTTCTTCGTCCATCTGACGCACCATGTTCAACACACGTTGCGTAGCTTCTACTTTTCCTTGTGGCAACAAAGCATATTGTGATACTTTGGAACCTACAAACAACATAGCCGAACCATTTTTACAGGTAGCAACACAGGCACCACAACCAATACAAGCGGCTGCTTCAAAGGATTTGTCCGCGTCGTGTTTGTTGATAGGAGTTGCATTGGCATCAATGGTGTTTCCGGAGGTATTAACCGAAACGAAACCGCCGGCCTGTTGGATTCTGTCAAAGGCACTACGGTCTACCACCAAGTCTTTGATTACCGGGAAGGCTTTACTTCTCCACGGTTCCACATAAATGGTATCTCCGTCTTTAAACATACGCATGTGCAACTGACAAGTCGTGATTCCGGTGTCCGGACCGTGCGCACGACCGTTGATGTATAACGAACACATACCGCAAATTCCTTCACGACAATCGTGGTCAAAAGCGATAGGCTCTTTTTTCTCGTTTACTAATTGCTCGTTTAATTGGTCTAACATTTCCAAAAACGAACTGGCGGTAGAAACATTATCTAATTTATAAGTTTCCATGCTCCCTTTGGATTTAGCGTTTTTTTGACGCCAAATTTTAAGGTTTATATTGATATTTTTTGCTGAAGACATAATGATATTATTTGTAATTTCTAGCGGCTATTTTAATAAACTCGTATTTCAATTCTTCTTTGTGAAGTACTTCTTTGCTGATGTCATCGCCTTGGTATTCCCAAGCACCTACAAATTTGAAGTTTTCGTCATCACGAAGCGTTTCTCCTTCGGCATCTTGATACTCTTCACGGAAGTGACCTCCACAAGATTCTTTACGTTGCAACGCATCCATAGCCATTAATTGGCCCAATTCGATAAAGTCGGCTACGCGTAATGCTTTCTCCAATTCAGGATTCAATTCATCGGCACTTCCCGGTACAAAAACGTCTTTGTAGAATTCGTCTTTTAAGGCTGCAATTTCTGCGATAGCTTCTTTTAAGCCTTGCTCGTTTCTGCCCATACCCACTTTATTCCACATGATGTGACCTAATTTTTTGTGGAAATGGTCAACCGATTTGGTTCCGTTGTTGTTTAAGAAGAAGTTGATGCTGTCTTTCACGCGTTTTTCAGCTTCGTCAAATTCGGCGGTATTCGTAGGGATTTTGCCAGTACGGATGTCATCTGCCAAGTAATCGGAAACGGTGTAAGGCAATACGAAATACCCGTCGGCCAAACCTTGCATCAAAGCAGAGGCTCCCAAACGGTTCGCGCCGTGGTCAGAGAAATTAGCTTCTCCGGCAACGAAACAACCCGGAATAGTGGATTGTAAGTTGTAATCTACCCAAACACCACCCATGGTGTAGTGAACGGCAGGATATATCTTCATCGGAGTCTCATACGGATTCTCGTCAGTGATTTTTTGGTACATGGTAAACAAGTTTCCGTACTTTTCTTCCAACCATTGTTTTCCTAAAGCGGTGATTTCTTCCGGTGTAGGGTTGTGGTTTCCTTTAGCGTATGCGGCTTGTTTTCCTTTGTTTTGAATTTCGGTAGAGAAATCCAAGTAAACGCCTTCGTTGGTATCGTTGGCTTCAATTCCGAAACCGGCATCACAACGCTCTTTGGCAGCTCTTGAAGCTACGTCACGCGGTACTAGGTTACCAAACGCAGGATATCTTCTTTCCAAGTAGTAATCTCTGTCTTCTTCGGCAATTTGTGTTGGTTTTAATTTACCGGCACGAATTGCTTCGGCATCTTCTTTTTTCTTCGGTACCCAGATACGTCCCGAGTTACGCAACGATTCCGACATCAATGTCAATTTTGATTGATTCGTTCCGTGAACCGGAATACAGGTCGGGTGAATTTGAACAAAACACGGATTGGCAAAAGCCGCTCCTTGTTTGTGTACTTTCCATCCGGCGGTAACGTTACTTCCCATGGCATTGGTAGAAAGGAAATACACATTTCCGTATCCTCCTGAGGCTATAATTACAGCGTGAGCCGAATGTCTTTCTAATTCTCCGGTAACTAAATTACGGGCAATGATACCACGTGCTTTACCGTCTACTTTTACCAAGTCCAACATTTCGTGACGGTTGAACATTTGTACACGTCCCAATCCGATTTGTCTTGATAAAGCCGAGTAAGCGCCTAATAACAACTGTTGTCCGGTTTGTCCGGCAGCGTAGAAGGTACGTTGTACTTGCGTCCCCCCGAAAGAACGGTTGTCTAATAATCCGCCGTAGTCACGGGCAAAAGGAACCCCTTGAGCCACACACTGGTCGATAATATTTCCGGACACTTCCGCCAAACGGTGAACGTTTGCTTCACGGGCTCTGTAATCTCCACCTTTGATGGTATCGTAAAATAATCGGTAAATACTGTCACCGTCATTTTGGTAATTTTTGGCAGCATTGATACCTCCCTGTGCGGCAATAGAGTGCGCACGACGCGGAGAATCCTGAAAACAAAATGCTTTTACATTGTATCCCATTTCACCAAGAGAAGCAGCAGCTGAAGCCCCGGCCAATCCGGTTCCTACTACAATGATGTCAATTTTTGGACGGTTATTGGGAGCAACTAATTTTAAATGATCTTTATAATCGGTCCATTTTTGAGAAATATGACCTTCTGGTATTTTAGAATCTAACTTCATGATATATACTGATGTTGATTATTTTATGAAAAAATGAATGTAAACCGGTATGATAGCAAACAGTAGCGGAACTACGATAGCAAAAGCTTTCCCGAAACCTTTAATCGCCGGTGTATATTTCGGATTGTTCAATCCCAACGACTGGAATGCACTGCTGAATCCGTGCAGCAAGTGGAACGCCAATACAAACATGGAAATCACATATAAAAGGGTAGCAATCAAACCAAACTTAGCATCTTTGAAGAACGCTACGGTGATTTTGTGCAAATCTTTATACCCTTCGCCTACTTTTACTCTGGCTTGGGTATTGTAAAAATCAGTTCTGTGGTCGATATAGTTCGAAGCACCGGTTTTCATGGCTTCTTCATGGCTTTTGGCCACTTGACTTACCGGCATGTAGCCGCCGTTAGTTGTGACATAAAGATCTTGTTTCTGACCCATAACATCCACCGTAATGGTTTGTAACGGCATGTTTTTGTCAAAATGCATCACCGCCCAAAAGTTGACCATGTGCGTTACAATGAAAACCAAAATAATCGTTCCCAATACCGCCATGTTTCTCGAAGAGAAAGTGCTGTTTTTGGAAGGATCATTTTTAGCATAACCGATGGGTCTTGCTTTTGCGTTTTGATAGGTCAGCATAAACCCGTCAACAGCGTGGAATAAAATGGAAATGTAAGTGAGGTAAGAAAGTATTTTTACCGCCGGATTAGAGGTCATGAACAATGCATACTGATTGAAATGCAATGCGTCACTGAAAATTAATTGAAGATTTCCTGCCAGGTGACCCGCTAAAAACAAGCATAAAAATAAACCTGTAAGAGCCATCCAGTATTTTTTTGCCAGAGATGACTTTAAAAGTGCAGATTTTGCCATAATTGTGTATAATTTGTTTAAAAAAATCACACAAAAATACACCTATTTGCCATTAACTACAACCTTTTCGCTGTAATTTATAATCAATTTAAAGTGGGTTTAACAGTTGTTGATTATCAACGTCTTAAAGCCTGTTTTAGGGCCGAAAAAGTTAAACAAATTTACTTCACATAGCTCGGAACCAAACCGCGCAATCCCATGTCTACGACATTTTCTCCGGCAGAAGGCTCGTATTTACCGTCTGCATTTACTTCGTGCCATTCAAAACTGTGGTTGGTGGATAGCGAAAGGGTAACATTGATATCCTTGGTTTCATGACCGGTGATGCTTAACGCGGTGCTGAATTTACCGGTAACCACACACGACTTAGAGAAAATTGGCGAAGTAGCATGCAACGGATTCGGAACGGTCGTAGCTCCTTCGGGTGCCTGACCCGAGGAAGAGTAGGGTTGGTCGTTCAAAGCAAATGCCCAATAGCCCTGCTCTCTGTTGCCGTTTACCGGAAAAATATTGTTGCCGATGTTAAAGCTGGTCAGGTAGGTGTTGAATCCCACAAAACTCGCCAAAGTCCCTGTATAGTCTGTTCCTTGATGGTGAATGCTGATTTGGTAATTTTGATAGGCTAACGAAACTCTGATCCATTCATAATCTCCCGCAGCGATTTGGCTTATCGGTATTTTCAGGAAGACTTCATCTTCCGCCACCACTTTTTCTTTGCTGAAATCAATAGCATTGTCGCCTCCCGCAGTGGTTTCCGCTCCACGATATAAAACAGTGCCCTGTCCCAGTTGTGTGTTGGCATTCGGGGCTAATTCAACATAGTGGGAACCAATAGTATTGAAAATGGGAGTTTGTGCTGCATTGCCGTCCGGGATAGTGGCCGGTTCGCCCAAATTATTCAAACGAACCTGATTGGGATCGAGCTTGAACTTAATAATCAACATCGGTCCGCTTTCGGTATCATTACTGCAAGAAAAGAAACTCAACGTTGTGATACAAACGGCCAATAAAAGGAATACTTTTTTCATAAAGGAATAGGGTTATGACATAAGACGGAATCAATATGTTTTTGTTACGTCTTCATCTATAACGAGAATATAGTCGGCTTTAGTATAATTTTCGGGCAGTATTTTTTTCAGGTCTTCCTGCTCTACAGTGGCTATAGTAATCACCTTCAGCTCCGGAGTGGCTTGTTTGAGGTACCAGTAGATGCCTTCAAAATGATCACTGTGATAGCTGCCGTTGTAGTGGATGAACACCGAATCGGGCTTCAGATTCTTAGCAATAAAGTAGGCCATAGTAGCATCTTTAATGGCTTGTGCCTTGGGCATGTTCGGACTGGCATGGTCCCCCATCATCTTCATCATCTCTACATAGCCCGGCAATGTGGCATCATACACTATCGGTAGCGGAGCGATCCAATTTTTTTCTTCGGGCGTCAAACTGTCCAAGCCTTCGAATCCTTTTTTAGCAACGATGGAAGCATAGCGTCTCGGGATGTTGGTCGCAATAAAAGGCAACTGTTTTTCTTTGGCAAAATCAACCAAAGGTTTGTAATCGGTTCTGTAATTGGGCCAAAGCCGTGCCGTGCTGTCCAATTGTTTTTGCGTTATTTCCTCTTTCAAATAGGAATCCAATTGCTTTTGATTGTCGGCTTCCAGCATTTCGGCGCCCAAGACTACGTTTCTTTGTGCCGCTATATCCTTTGTTAATTCGAGCTCCAACCAATGGGAGATGGCATTGTTGTGGTATTCGCCAAACAAGACTACCTGGGCTTTTTCGGCGGCTTGTAACAGTTTGCCGTAGGATACTTTTTTGCCGTTTTTGTCAAAAAGTTGGTAAGCCGGTTTGTCCTGGGCCCAAAGACAACCCGTTAGGAACAAAGCGATTAGTAGAAGCTGTTTTTTCATAAGTCTAAGTTTTACCAAAAATAGTCATTATCGTTTACTACCCAAACTAACCGCAAAAAGAATACATTTGCATCGTATGAAAGCACATTCTGATTCTTCGGCCTTTGCAACTTATTTGTTGTCTTTTACAGACAGCAAGGCATCGGATGTGAATCAAACCATTGAAGCGGCCTTGCAGGCATTTACGCCGTTACAACTCAAAAAAAACGAGTATCTCGTTAAGGAGGGTCAGGTTTGTCACCATTTTTGTTTCCTCGAAAGCGGTATACTGCAACATGCCATTGACGTTTCGGGCGAGGAAAAAACCACCTATTTGGCCCTGCGAAATTCGGTGACCTCTTCCCTGAGCAGTTTTTTAAACCAAACGCCTTCCCGCAAAAGCATCAAAGCCTTGGCCGATACGCAACTGTGGGTGGTTGATTTAAAGAAGTTCAAAGAATTAATCACGAACAATGTGGCTTTTCATCAGTTTTATTACAATGTAATCGAAAAACAAATTTGCTTGATTGACGATTACCGCATTGATTTACTCACCCTGACTCCCGAAGAGCGTTACAACAAACTGCTGCTCACTGAACCCAAACTCCTGCAGCAGGTTCCGCTGCATTATTTGGCTTCTTTCCTCGGAATTTCCACCCGTCACATGAGCCGCATTCGCAAAACGATAAAATAACGCCATTTGGCCACGTATTAGTTTGCCGCTTTGCGTAATTTTGATGCTATAATTTTCAAATCATCTCATTTTCAAATTTTCAAATCAAAATCACATGAAATACCATCAAATTGACCGTCATTTATTTGTGAAAAACAGAGCCAAGTTTACGGCACAAATGAAACCTAACAGCGTCGCTGTATTCAATTCCAATGACATTTATCCGGTATCGGCCGACAGTACCTTGCCGTTTGCCCAGCACCGTGATATCTTTTACCTGAGCGGGGTAGACCAAGAGGAAAGCATTTTGTTGCTGTTTCCCGATGCGCCTTACGAGCATTTGAAAGAAATTCTTTTTCTGAAAGAAACCAACGAACACATCGCCATTTGGGAAGGGGAAAAACTGACCAAAGAACGCGCTTTTGAAGTGTCGGGAATCCAATCGGTGATTTGGCTACAGGATTTCCACAAAACACTCAAAGAAGTCATGGCCTATGCCGATACGATGTACATCAATACCAATGAGCATTACCGCGCGACCATTGAAACCGAAACCCGCGAAGCCCGCTTTGTGAAATGGTGGAAGGAAAACTATCCGGCACACAAAGTGGAGAAGTCCAATCCTATTTTGCAACGCATCCGTTCGGTTAAAGAGAGCGAAGAGCTTGATTTAATTCAAAAAGCCTGTGACATTACCGAAAAAGGGTATCGTCGTGTCCTGAATTTTGTGAAGCCGAATGTCATGGAATATGAAATCGAAGCCGAGTTTGCCCACGAATTCCTGCGCAATCGCTCTAAAGGATTTGCCTATACCCCTATTATTGCCTCGGGGAACAATGCCAATGTGTTGCACTACATTGAAAACAACCAGCAATGCAAAGCCGGTGATTTGATTCTGTTAGACGTAGGAGCTGAGTATGCCAATTATTCCAGCGACATGACCCGTATGGTTCCCGTTTCCGGACGCTTTACCGACAGACAAAAACAAGTTTATAATGCCGTTTTGAATGTTAAAAATGAAGCGACTAAAATGTTGGTTCCGGGGACACTTTGGAAACAATACCACGTGGAGGTGGGTAAAATCATGACGTCCGAACTCTTAGGTTTGGGATTGATTGACAAAGCCGATGTGCAAAATGAAAATCCTGACTGGCCGGCTTATAAAAAATACTTCATGCACGGCACGTCGCACCACATGGGCTTAGATACGCACGATTATGGTTTGCTACACGAACCGATGCAGGCCAATATGGTCTTTACGGTAGAACCGGGTATCTACATTCCGGCCGAAGGTTTCGGAATCCGTATTGAAGATGATATGGTCATCCAAGAAAAAGGAGCCGCCTTCAACTTAATGCGCAACATCCCGATAGAAGTAGAGGAGATAGAAAGTATTATGAACTCCTAAAGAGAAGAGATACTGAACGGCTCACGAAAGTGGGCCGTTTTTTTATGTGGTTAACTCTTAGGAAGGAATCGTTTCTACCAAAACGGCATTGCCTGCTTTGTCATAATAGGTGCAGGTCATCTCGTCCATTACCACAATCCACTTTTCAATGCCCGATTGGGCACAGTCTTGCAGGAACGTCATATAATCCGTTTGCCCCTGTTGGTGCGCTTTCAAATCCGATTGGAATTGTTCGCTGTTGCAGTCATTGGCCACATCAAGGGTTTCTTTAAAACCCTCCGAAGTAATTTCAAAGTTGTGCGGTCCGTAATAATGGGTGTGATTGTCAAAGACAAACGTTTCAAAGGAGGTCACGCCCAGGGCTATGATGTCTTGCATATACTTAGGAAAATCAGCGCCGCTTTTTACTTTGGCATGGGCTTCGTGAATTTGTTGTAAAGTGAACATAATTATTGTTTTTTAGACAACTGTATTTGTGGCAAGGGTTGGCAGAGGGTTTTGTTTACAATTCTTTCTCTCATCAATGCTTTTTTGTTAAAGTGCCTTGATATGTTTTGAGTGATTTCAGTATAGTTATCTGAACCGTCTTCTTTTTGGTGATAAAATATTTTAATTGAACAACAATTTTCGTGTTCAAAAATGGTGTTTAATAAGGTTCTATCTGACAATCCACAGGAGTGGCCCATGATGTACACTTGAAAAACATTACTTTCTATAAGATCTAAAAGCCTTTTGTAGTTTGGAGTATGCAGATACTGAAAAGATTTAATGTTTTTTAAATATTCATTGTCATTCTTCTCTTCTATTTGTTTGTAATGACTATCCATTTCGTCCCCAAATCCAAAATTAATTGGATTAGATTCATCTAATAAATTACCATGAATTTCATTCAAAAAGAAATCATTAATATTTAGAAAGCTTAAGTAGGATTTCATAGTTGAGGTGTAATTGAAACTTAAAAATGTATTTGCTATTTCAATTTTTAAATTCTCATAATTAGGATTTTTATATCCTGTTCTTTTAACTTGAAGTGCTTGATAGTCTTCTTTCAATTTATTTTCACCCTTCTTTGAAATTTCTCTAAAGAGATTATTAATATTGATATTATTTGCATAAAAAGTGTTTTTTTTAAATATTTCAAGAAAGTCTTTAACTGATTCTTTTTCAAAAATATATTTTTCGATTACATTCTTGTTTAGGTAATTTTCGAATAATTGTTTTACTTCCTCGAATTCTCTATTCAATTCAGTTATTGATTGATTACTATTTAAACAATTTTTTAGTAAACTATAATACTCATTTTCTATATCAATCCAATTCTCATGACTTTTAAGATTAATTAGTTTGAAAAAGTTATTTCTAAATCCAAATATCTTTTGTCTAGAGGCAAATATATTAGTGTAAAAATTCAATTGTTGTTCATTAAAGTCTTGTTCAGGATGTTCTTTGACACATTCTTTGATTGAGTTTTTAAAATCACTGAAACTATTTATTTCCCCATAATTGAGATAATATTTATTATATGATTCATTTGTAAAAACAAATTTTTTATACTCTTCTGTGTTACAATTTTTACTAAAACCCTTCCAAAAATCATCAATAAAGTCATTATACTTTGTTGGCAATCCATGCGCTAAGTCAAAACCATTTCCAATAATAATAAGTCGGTTCATTTTTAAATCCTTTTCTCAAATATAGGAAATGTAACCATAAAAGTTATAAAAGATTTTGCATGGAGTCATTGCTCATCCGTTACTTCTTGAAGCCTTTTCAGCACCTTATTTTTCTTAGATGCGGACGTATTTTTTAATTCCCGTACGGAAATCATTTTATTTCCGTACAGGAATGACTTCATTTCCGTACGGGAATGGTACCATTGCTGTACAGAAATTAAAGAAGAGGTCCTTAGCTTTTGATTTCAGGCTAAGGCTGAAATGATTTTCGGAACCGTATCGTTTAAAAAACCAATCCCGACAAAAACAACGCTTTCCCATGACTTAAGTTGGGTTGCGCTGCTAATTTATCAACAACCCTTCCTGCATTCAGCCCTAAATGCTATTTTTGAACCGGAAACCGGGCACGAACCTAAAGAGTGACCGACCAAGTAAATCTGAAGTACTGACTTGAAACAACTCGTTTACAAAAACACCAAAATCTCTTATACCGACGAAGGTAAAGGCACCGCTGTGCTGTTACTGCATGGCTTTTTGGAGAACAAAACCATGTGGAACGCCTTTGTGCCCGAGTTGGCCAAGAAGCACCGTGTCATCACGGTTGACTTATTGGGTCACGGCGAAACAGAGTGTCTCGGGTATGTTCACGTGATGGAAGATCAGGCGGATATGCTCTATGCCTTACTCCTTTTTTTAAAAATCAGAAAGGCCGTTTTGGTAGGGCATTCCATGGGCGGGTATGTGGCTTTGGCTTTTGCCGAATTGTACCCTGACCATGTCAAAGGGTTGTTCCTGCTCAACTCGACCTCAAGAGCTGACAGCGAGGAACGCAAAATCAACCGCGATAGGGCGGTGGTGTGTGTCAAACAGAATTATGTCAATTTTGTGAGTATGTCGATTGCCAATTTGTTCAGCGAGGACAACCGCGTCCGTTTGGCAGAGGAGATTGAAGCGGTGAAGGCTCAGGCGTTGAAAACCCCTTTGCAGGGTATCGTTGCAGCGCTTGAAGGGATGAAAATACGCAAAGACCGCGAGGTAATTCTGCATTTTGCCCCTTATCCTATCCAGTTGGTTTTGGGCCAAAAGGACGGAGTGTTGCCTTACGAAGACAACATTGACCAGTTGGAAGGCACTAAGGTACAGTTGACCACGTTTCCCGACGGCCACATGTCGCATATCGAAAACGAAAGTGAGCTCCTAAAGGTTTTGTTGAGTTTCCTGAAAAAAGTCTAATTGATTTTCTCTTCAAAAGGGATGGAGATGTCCAGTATCTCCTGCAACAAAAGAACGACTTGTTCCAAATAACTTTCCATGATTTCCGGAGTAATCACTTCAGTAGTCTCTTTCTCCTGCTTGAAGGTAAAAGGCAAAAAACCCGCTTTCAGGTTTTTAAATGAAATGATTCCCGCCTCGATATCAAGGCCTTTGGCTTCTTTTTCAAACATATAAGCATAGGCCAGCACCTGAATAATCTTCTCGTTTTTGCTGTCCTCAGTCAAACCGTTCCAGTCTTTTAAGGTAACATTGGCTTTTTCTACTTTACCTGTTTTGTAATCAATAATCCTGATTTTAGCCTTTTCTCCCTTTTTGTTTCTCAATTCAATTCGGTCCACCTTTCCGGCAATGGTAATAGGATAGGGCAGTTTTTCATGCGTTAACGTTTGGCTTAGATCGGCCTCTAGTGCAATGATTTGGATGTCGTCACCGTCTTCCAAGGCTTCGTGTTCCAACTTCAGGAAGTTGAGAACGTTGCGTTTGGCTACTTCATAAGCCAACAGGTTTTTTCCTGTATTGATTTCGCCTTCTTTGTATACTTCTTTGAACTGTCTGAGCACTTCGGCATCAATCTTTGGGTAACAGCCGCTAAGGTCTTCTTTGGTCAAAAGCCTACCGACAAACGGTTTGTATAATTCTTCCAAAGTCCCGTGTATGATGGTTCCCAAGGTATTTACGGCTATGTTTTCTTCTACTTCATCGGCTTCGGAGATGCGAAGAATCCGTTGAAAATAGAACTGTATCGGGTTGCGGATATAAGTTGTCAGTGAAGAAGGAGAGAAGCCTTTTTCATTGATTTCGCGCAGGCGTGCCAATACGCTTTCCGTTTTAGGGACTTTGATGGGCTCATAAGCGATGTTAGGCACATTGGGATTGTAATACTGAAACGACAGTTGGTGTTGGTGTTGTTTCTCCACTTCCAACTGGGTGATGAAGCGACTTTTTTCACCCGCATCAAATCCTTCGCTGTCGGCATTGTAGATGAGGTAGATGTTTTTGGCGCGTTGCAGCAAATGATAGAAGTGATAGGTATAAATCGCGTCCTTCTCTTTGTACGTAGGAAGGCCTAATTCTTTTTTTACATCATAGGGAATAAAGGAATTGGTGCTTTTCCCTGCCGGAAATTTTCCTTCGTTGACCGAGGTAATGATTACCGTTTCAAAATCGAGCACGCGGCTTTCCAGCACCCCCATAATTTGCAAGCCGTTCAGGGGCTCTCCTTCAAAAGATACTTCGGCCACTTCAATAACCTGCTTGTAGATGGCTTGCAGGGTTTTGATATCACTTATGGCCTGGTGTCCGGTGAAATAGGAGGTCATTTTGTTAAGGACTTTAAACACGGAATACACAAAGGCATTGGTGATTTTTTCTTCCTCATTGTCGTAGCTCAGTTGCGCTTTGATTTGGAGCAATACCTGCGACAGATTTTCTAAAACAGCCACGGCTGCGGTATCCCATTTTTGAAATAAGAGCGTGAATAATGCATTGCCTTCGGGTTGAAGTTCGAGGAGTTTTTTATGAGTGATAAAAGTATAATTGTTCCGATTGATGCGGTTAATCAATTCGCTTGCTTTAACATAAGGTTCAATCAAAGGATGGGTTAACACATCCAATACATCTTTGTAATACATCACATAGTTGGCAGCATTTCGGGAAAGGGCATTGGTGTGTAAACGAAACAACTTCGCGATGAGCAATTGCGCAGGATTGTTTTTGCTTGAAAATCCCATGGTGATATTCAAGGCATCCACTGTGTCAGGCAACGAATGTAAGATGGGCAGGAGCAGGTTTTCTTCTCCCAACACCAGCGCAACGTGTTGCAGGTTAGCGGGATTGTTTTCAATGTGTTTCGCGATAATACCGCCGGCAATCTTGGCCTGACCGATAGATTTGGATGTGGCGATGACCTGGATGTTCTTGGCTTCGGTAAAATCATTGACAATCCATTCGTAAGGATGGGTTTTATAATGTATCCACTCCGATTTGAATTTTCTTTGAAATAAACCGGCATCGTGGAAGCTGTCATTCAATAAGGTTGCGTCAATATCCCAGTAGATGTTGGCTTTGTCCAGGGCCAACAAGTGTTGGATAATCTTTTCTTCCGCCTGATTGAGAGCGTTGAAACCGGCAAAAACAAACTGGTTGCTGTTGTTTTCGGAAAAATGATTGAGATTCTCAACGGCTTCACGATATATCAGCCCCTGATACCCCACGCCTTTATTGAGCAGGTATTGGTAAAAAGAATGGTAATAATCAGGCAGTTTTTTCCAAAAGGCGAGATGCTTTTCCACCAGCGCAGTTTTGTTTTCCACCCTTTCCCACCAATGTTCAATCTCTTTTATGTTTTCGAGGTATTGGAGAACTTTATCGGGTTCGAGTAGGTAACGGTCAATTTCATTGAAATCCTGCAGTAGTGTTTTGGCCCAGTTGGCAAAAAGGTCAAAAGACTCCTGTTGCTCTTTTTCTGTCCGGCTGAGGTACACTTCGTAAAATTCGAATAGGAGTTCTACACTGTCAACAGCGCGAACACCGGCTACTTCCTGAATAAAGTCTTCGATGCTGATAATCTCCGGAGCAATAACCGTATGGTCTATCTGTTTTTTTAAGGCTTCAAGCAAAAAGACTTTGGCTCTTTTATTGGGCAATACAATTACCAAATCCGTCAAACCATTGGGATGGTTCTTCAGAATTTCCTGTGCTAAGCGTTCGAGAAAAGTGGGTTTCAGCATAGCATAAAAATAAAAAAACGCCCCGAATATCGGGGCGTTTTCTGGAAAATATTTTGAAAGGAAATTATTTTACCAATTTCACTTCAACTCTTCTGTTGTTTGCTTTACCAGCTTTCGTTTTGTTAGTATCGATTGGTCTAGACTCACCGTAACCTACTGAAGTTAATCTTGAAGCAGCAATTCCGTTTTCGATTAAGTAATTTTTAACGGCAGCAGCTCTGTCTTCAGACAATTTTTGGTTCGCAGCATCTTTACCATCGCTATCTGTGTGACCTTCAATAGAGAAATTAGAAGAAGGGTATTCTTTTAAGATAGCAGCAATTGATTGTAATACTGGATACGTTTGTTGTTGGAAAGAAGCTTTACCAGAGTTGAACAAGATTGTTTTAGCGTAGTCATTCAAACGTTTAACAACTTCGTCAGATACTTCAGGACAACCGTTGTTAGCAACAGTACCCGCTACATCCGGACATTTGTCATCTTTATCTAAAACTTTGTCACCATCTCTATCCGGCCAAGGACAACCAGCATTTTCTTTTGGTCCTTTTACTTCAGGACATTTATCTGATTTATCAGTAATTCCGTCACCATCCGTATCAGGACATCCGCCCATTGATTTCAAACCGGCAACATCCGGACAAGCATCATCTTTGTCAGCTACACCATCACCGTCTGTATCAGGACAACCTTGGAATTCAACTAAACCGGCAACATCCGGACAAGTATCGTCTTTGTCAAGTACTGTATCTCCATCCGTGTCAGGACAACCATTAGTGGCTTTAGGACCAGCTACTTCAGGACAAGCATCATCTTTGTCATACACTCCGTCACCGTCAGTGTCTTTACCTCCGAATTTGAAGATAAGACCGGCAAAGTGCTGCATGTGCGATGGCATGTCTTCACGAACATCTTCGAAAGATTGTTTGTAAGTAGAACGAAGCGATAAACCAACAGTTTCTGAGAACCAGTAAGTTAATCCTAAACCTCCGTTTAATGTACCTGCGTGATTATCATCGCCAAACCAAGTATAACCACCCCCGATGTGGATAGAAGGGTCGATAGTTTTAGATTTGATTAAACTCATCAAGCTGTAGTTGATTACTCCGTCAACCGCATAGTAGTTTAAATCACCCGGATTAGTTACGGTGTAAGGTCCATTGTCAACTCTTGGATTAACATATTTAGTAATTCTGTTAACTGATCCTGTTACTCCAAAAGAGAAATTATCCCCAACGTACTTAGATACGTTAACGAAAGATACCGATGGAAGGATGTTCCAGTTGTCCTTAGCATTAAAATACTGAGAAAACTGATCTTCTAATTTTGATGCAGCACTCACTCTGGTGTCTACCGCATTTACCCCAAACGAAATCGCCCAAGGATTGTTACTGTCTTGAGCTTGAGAGCTGAATCCAGCTAACATCAGCATTGCAACGAATAATTTGTTAAGATGTTTCATACTTAATTTGATTAGATTATAATATATATAATAAAGCAAAAGTAATACCTATTAACATAATATCAAAATGATATGGTTAAAATGTGGAAATTATGTAAGGTTTTGAATAAATTCTGAAATTTAGACAGTTAGGAAATAATTTTCAGCATTTTTCCAACTTCGGTAAAGGCTGAAATGGCTTTATCCAAATGTTCTTTCGTGTGGGCCGCAGAAAGTTGTACGCGGATGCGGGCTTTATCCTTCGGAACCACGGGATAAAAGAACCCGATAACATAAATACCTTTTTTCAATAATTCGTCAGCCATCACCTGAGATAATTTGGCATCATACAGCATTACCGGGACAATGGCGGAATCTCCGTCGATAATATCAAGACCCGCAGCTTTCATACCTGCTTTGAAATAATTGGTGTTCCATTCCAGTTGATCACGCAATGTTGTGTCTTTTTCCAAAAGCTCAAAAACTTTGATAGAAGCTCCAACAATAGCCGGTGCCAATGAGTTTGAGAACAAATAAGGTCTTGAACGCTGACGCAGGATTTCAATGATTTCTTTTTTAGCTGTGGTATAACCGCCCATAGCGCCACCCAACGCTTTTCCTAGAGTTCCGGTGATGATATCTACTCGGCCCATTACGCCTTTAGCTTCCAAAGTTCCTTTGCCGGTTGCGCCTATGAAGCCGGCGGCATGACACTCGTCAACCATAACCAAAGCATCATATTTGTCTGCTAAATCACAGATTTTATCAAGAGGCGCTACCAATCCGTCCATAGAGAAAACACCGTCGGTAACGATAAGTTTGAAACGATGTCCGGCTTCTACCGCTTTTTTTAATTGATTTTCTAAATCTTCCATATTGGAATTTTCATAACGATAGCGAGCGGCTTTACACAAACGCACCCCGTCAATAATCGAAGCGTGGTTCAAGCTGTCGGAAATGATACAGTCTTCTTCTCCTAAAAGCGGTTCGAAAACGCCACCATTGGCATCAAATGCAGCAGCATAAAGAATAGTGTCCTCTGTGCCGTAGAAATCGGCTATTTTTTTCTCCAAAGTTTTGTGAATATCCTGCGTTCCGCAAATAAAACGCACCGATGACATTCCGAAGCCATGTGAATCCAGCGTGTCTTTAGCAGCCTGAATTACTTCCGGATGAGATGATAATCCCAGATAATTATTGGCGCAAAAGTTTAAAACAGTTTTGCCGTTTACCGTAATTTCTGCCCCTTGAGGCGAAGTGATGATGCGTTCTCTTTTAAAAATACCATTTTGTTCAATGGTATCTAATTCGTTTTGTAGGTGTTGTTGAATTTTTCCGTACATGGGTATTTTATGGATTTAGTTTGTTTTTGTTTAAATTGTTCTTTTGTACCTTACTGCCACTGGCAGTCCTCCTCTTAATATCAAATGTTTTCCAGGTGTTGTTGGATTTTTCCGCACATAGATTGTGAGTAGTTTATTTTTAGCTTACAAATTTACAATTTCAATTTCGTCTCCAATGTAAACCAAAGCTTTTTTAGTGACTTTGAAACCCATTTTTTCAATGGCTTTTTGATAGTTTTCCAATTGGATGGAATATTTGGCCTGATGAGCACCGGTTTTATAATCGAGTAAATACATTTCGTTTTGATGATTCAAGACCATGCGATCGGGCTTGACAATGTTGTCGTCTTTTTGAAGGATGGTTTTTTCGTTTAAAACAGTGTTTTCAGAACAGAAATAAGAATCCAATTCCGGATGGTTGACGATTTCCCCGATTGTTTTTTCTACGGTTTCTCTTTGAGAAGTAATTATCAATCCATTCTCGATGGCTTTGGTCAGAGCCAAATCAATATCATTTTTGGTTTTAACAAAGGACAAAATCTCATGGATAATATTTCCGTATTCAATGGCTTTTTGTTGTTGCGTATTCCACATCAGACTTTCCTTTTGAGCAATCTTGATACTCTTCGGATTCAAAGTGGCTGACAGCTGTGGGATGGTTTCGGTCTCAGTCTTAATTTCTTTGGATACCGACAGCTTTTTGGCATCGCCAAAGGAATAATCAAATTGAGTTTCTTCAAAACCTTTATTTTCCAAAAAACGGATAAAAAAGGAGGCCATATTGTTAGGGTAGTCACCTGTTGTTTTGCTTTTGCTCTGCATGCCCGAAATAATGTATAATTGCTCCTCAGCACGCGTTAGCGCCACGTATAAGACGTTGATGTTATCTAGCAATTCTTCCTGCTTTTTTTGGTGGTAGACCAAAGCGGCTTCTCCACCATAGCCTTCTACTTTGCTGCTTTTGTCAACCAATGCTTTGGACAAACCCGTAACGGCTTCATCGGCATTGAGCCACATTTTTTCACGAGGGCCTTTACTGTAATCTTCTTCGGCAAAAGGAAAAATAACTACGGGAAACTCCAGTCCTTTGGATTTGTGAATCGTCATAATCCGAACGGCATCATTGCCTTCGGGAGAAGGAATACTCAGTTTCTCAGCATTATTATCCCAATATTGCAGAAAATCGGCAACACCGGCTTGGTTTTTTACATCGCGTTCCAAGACTATGTCCAAAAAGAATTGCACATAAGCATTGCGTTTGACCATCGGTATGACTTTGGCAATGATGATTTCTGTAGCTTCGTACAACGATTTTTTGCGAATGTTTTGAAACGAAAAATCAATGTGGAATGTTGCTAACCAGCTTTGAAAACTTTCTTCATCAGGCTGATTCATGCCTTGTGCAATGAAATCGTGAATTGCCAAACGGTCTTGTTGCGTTGCCAGGTAATAGAGAAAATGAGCTTTAGACTGCAAATCGTCACGGTTTTTCAAATAACGCAAAACATGAATGATAGTCTGTACTTCGGAAGAAGCACTGAGCATCAGGCTTTCCGAGGACAAAATAGGAATGCCGTTTTCGGTTAAATATTTGGCAACGAGTGATCCGTGTGATTTTTTTCGGGTCAAAACAACAATGTCTTTACAGCGGAAACCGTTTTGTTGAACTTGCAAAATCTTATGAAGTGTTGCTTGCAGATACAAATCGTCTTTTGCCAAAGTTTCTTCTTCCTCTGTGCTGCTTTTTTCAATTTTCGGGATAAATGAAATATTGACATAGCCGCCTTTTTTAGAATTGGCTTGTTGATGGCTGTGATTTTGATACAAATCTTTGTAATCTTCATTTAAAAACTGTCCCGATAAAAACCCAAAGAGTTTGTTGTTGAAGTCAATGATTTCCGAATAGCTGCGGTAATTGGTTCCTAACGAAAACAATTCCTTATCGGGATTGACAAACGGATTTTTGCTTTTGCTCAACTCGATAAACTGTTCCGCTTTGCCACCACGCCAACGATAAATGGATTGTTTTGGGTCGCCCACAATCATCAAAGAACCGCGTTCGCCGTTCAAATCCTCGCTTGCGAGCGCATTGTCAATCAGCGGAATCAGGTTTTGCCACTGCATTTCTGAAGTGTCCTGAAATTCATCAATAAAGAAATGACGGTATTTTTCGCCTAAACGCTCATAAATAAAAGGTGCCGGCTGGTTTTGAATCTGGTCGTTGATGAGTTTGTTGAATTCGGCTATGGAAAGAACGTTTTGCTCCTTCTGAATTTTGGCTAATTCAGTATTCACGGTATTCAGTAATGAAAGCGGCGTGATGTTTTTTAAGAAGGCTTCGTAAAAGTTTTTCTTTTCGAATTTTTTATAGATAGAACTCAATATGCTGAGTAAATCAGGAATAATACTCTCGATAATATCTCGGTCAACGGCTTTGCTGTTGATTTGGATGTCTTCAAACTCATGAAACATCTTATTGTTTGGATTAAACCTTTTTTGTTGAATGCTTAACAAATGATTTGGAAAGGTTTGTCTTGAAAATGAAGCCAAATCAATGCCTTTGTTTTCGATTAATAACAACATTTCAGAAGCTAAATCAACTGTTTCAGCTTCTATTTGAGCGCAAAGTTCCGTGAGTTTGTTCTTGATTTCAATGAATTCAGCGATGGTTTTATTGTGAAAATGCGCTACTTCTTCCCGATTGTTTTCATTAAGAATCAATCTTCCGGTTTCCATAATGTCGCGCGACACGTCCCAGGATTTGTCGTCATCGGTTTTTTCCATAGTGAAATCCACGAGCAAATTGGTCAGGGTTTCGTCATTGCCGGCTTCGGCGATGATGGCGTCTACAGCCTCAGTCAATAGGTTTTCGGTATCCAAAGACACTTCAAACGTAATGGGTAAATTCAAATCGTGGGCAAAAGCCCGAATGACTTTGTGAGTGAATTTATCTATAGTCGAAATGTCAAAAGCCGCATAGTTATGAATTAGGTTTTTGATGATGCTTTTGGCCTTTTCGGTAATGGTGGCTAATGCCAATCCGGTTTCCGACTGGATGTCCTGCATTAATTGCAAAGCTTTATCCGAAGGGTCGTCTTTGGCAAATTCTGAGAGACTTTCCACGACACGACTTTTCATTTCGTGTACCGCTTTATTGGTAAAAGTAATGGCGAGAATATTGCGATAGGCGTCGGGTTTTTTGGATAACAGAATAATTTTTAAATATTCTTTTACCAAAGTGTACGTTTTGCCGGAACCTGCCGAAGCGTCATATATAGAGAAAGCGGGTCTTTGCATTAGGATTTTCGGATTAAATAAACAAAATTCAACTTACTTTCTTCGCCATAATATTCGACTTCAAATTCGTCTACTTTTACCGCACCAATTTTTTCAATGGCTTTTTGTGAACGGATATTGAACGCGCCGATGTGAAAATAGACTTTATCGACATATTGAAAAGCATGATCTAGCATTAGTTTTTTCAGGGCTTTGTTATATCCTGCACCCCAAAATTTTCTACCAATAAAGGTATAGCCAATCAAAACCGATTTTTCGTTTTCATCATAATCATAAAACCGACTGCTTCCGATGCATTCATTCGTTTGAGTATCTCGAATTAAAAAAGCGCCTTTAGAAAGTATGGCTCCTTCAAAATAATTCTGAAAAACTTCCCGTTGGTAACGAAGCTTATTTGGGTGTTGTTCCCATACCAAAGGGTCGGAAGCCACATCGTATAATTCTTCAAAATCGCTCTCCTTCAAAGGAATTAACGCTATCAAATCATTTTTAAGAGCGGTAGGCTGTAAGTCGAAAGACATTATTGGTTTTAATTATTTGTTAATTGGAAAATAGTATTTTCAATTCCGAAGTTAAATGTATAAATTTGAATTCATTTTAATACTAACTAAAACAAAAATATCATGGCTTTCGAATTACCGCAATTGCCCTATGCATACGATGCATTAGAACCTCATATTGATGCCAGAACAATGGAAATCCACCATTCTAAACATCACAATGCTTATGTTACCAACCTTAACGCCGCTATTGCAGGGACGGATTTGGAAGGTAAAACGATTGAAGATATTCTGAGTAATCTTGACATGACCAATATGCCGGTGCGAAACAATGGTGGTGGTCATTACAATCACAATTTATTTTGGAAAATAATGACACCCAATGCCAGTGGAAAACCATCAGGAGAATTAGCGGATGCTATTGATGCTGCTTTTGGTTCTTTTGATGAATTCAAAAGCCAATTTGCCAAAGCCGGTGCTACCCGTTTTGGTTCAGGATGGGCTTGGTTATGTGTTCATAAAGGCGGAAAACTGGAGGTGTGCTCTACACCAAATCAGGACAATCCGTTAATGCCGGGTACCGGCTGTGGCGGTTTCCCAATTTTAGGAATGGATGTTTGGGAACATGCGTACTACCTGCACTACCAAAACCGTCGTCCGGATTATATCGAAGCTTTCTTTAATGTAATTAACTGGGCAGAAGTAGCGAGATTGTATGCTACAGGAAAATAAATAAAGCTAAACAGGCTTTTAAGAGAACCGATTGTGAAAGCAATCGGTTTTTTTATGGGTTTAGTGTAAAAAATAAACAGGCGGAATTGCTTCCACCTGTTTGCCCCAAATCTACCATAAACTTAACCTACTAAATACTATGGTAGGACAAAACTAAGGACAACTGTCTAAAAAACAAGAGTTTTTGTTAAAAATATATTGGGATGATAGGCAAATGAGAGTATAAATCGGTTTTTTTGCAGATTTTCGGACGCATTTAAAATAAAAAAGGTGAAGTAGAACTTCACCCTTTTTGCCCCAAATCTACCATAAACTTAACCTACTAATGCTATGGTGATTCAAAAGTATAGGAGTAACTCTTGTTAAAAAAATAAAATAGATTAACGGCAAGTATAATCGTTGAAGGATTTTTGACGGGTGCCGGAAGGTATAAAATAAAAAAGGTGAAAATTTCTTTTCACCCTTTTTGCCCCAAATCTACCATAAACTTAACCTACTAATGCTATGGTAAGGTCAAATGTAAGTACATTGATATTCAGCGCACAAAAAATTCAGATAAACGGCAACAATAATCGTTTAACTTCAAAAAAGTGTTAAATTTTAGTAAGCGCGAGCATCTTTCCCTTCATAAAAATTCATAAAGGCTTTGTTAACCACCCGGTTACCACCCGGTGTCGGATAGTCTCCGGTGAAATACCAGTCGCCTAAGTTTTTCGGACAGGCTTTGTGGAGGTTGTCAACGGTTTGAAATATGATTTTTACTTCGGCGTTAATATCTTCCGAGGTTAATAAAACCGCTATTTTATCTGAGATTTCCTGATCAGTGAAAGGTTTGTAAATTTCGGTTACATAGTTAACCACTTCATGGTCTTTGTAATTTTCCTGTGCTTTACATTTGGCATAAACTTCTTCTACTATATGGTACAGCTTTCTCTCTTTTAATAAAGCCAAAGCCGCCTGAAAAGCAACCAAACCTTCCAGTTTGGCCATGTCAATACCATAACAATCAGGATAACGAATTTGCGGAGCTGAAGAAACCACTACAATCTTTTTCGGGTTCAGACGATCCATCATTTTCAGTATGCTCATCTTTAACGTGGTGCCACGAACAATACTGTCGTCAATGATTACGAGATTGTCTTCGGGTTGGATTACCCCATAGGTAACATCGTACACGTGAGCGACCAAATCATCTCTGCTGCTGTCTTCGGTGATAAATGTTCTGAGTTTGGCATCTTTAATGGCTATTTTCTCAGTTCTTATTTTTACCGAAAGGATTTGTTCCAGCTTTTCTTTGGTCAGTGTTTTTCGGTTATCCAGGATGAATTGATTTTTTCTGTGGTTCAGGAAATCGTTGGCTGCTTCCACCATGCCGTAAAAGGAAGTTTCTGCAGTGTTGGGGATATAGGAGAAAACAGTGTTGTCAGTGTCATCTTCAATTGCTTCCAGCACTGCCGGTAAAATCAGTTTTCCTAATTCTTTGCGTTCCTGATAAATCTCGGCATCACTGCCACGAGAAAAGTAAATACGTTCAAATGAACAGGCTTTTTTTACGGTAGGCGTGATGATTTCTTCCTGTGTCAATCGGCCGTTCTTCTTTACAATCAAAGCGTGTCCGGGTTGCAGTTCCTGTACTTTTTCAAAGGCGACATTAAAGACGGTTTGAATCACCGGTCTTTCCGAAGCCACTACTACGATTTCATCATCTTCATAAAAGTAGGCCGGACGAATACCGGCAGGGTCTCTGAAAACAAAGGCATCGCCGTGGCCCAACAATCCGGCCATGGCATATCCGCCATCCCAACCACGGGAAGCGCGTTTCAGTATTTTAGCAATGTCCAGTTTTTCTGCGATAACAGGAGAAGCTTCTCTTTTGGACAGCCCATTGTTTTTGCATTCCTGATACAAGTCGGTTACTTCATCATCGAGGAAATGTCCGATTTTTTCCATTACGGTGACTGTATCCGCCATCTCTTTCGGATGTTGTCCCAATTCGACTAAACTGTTGAACAGCTCGGTCACATTGGTCATGTTAAAATTTCCGGCGACGATGAGGTTGCGGTGCATCCAATTGTTTTGACGCAAAAAGGGATGTACACTTTCCAGGCTGTTTTTACCAAAAGTTCCATAACGTACGTGTCCCAGGAAGAGTTCGCCTATGTACGGAAGGTGTTCTTTCTGCAAAGCCACATTGTCTTGGTACTCGGGATGTTGTGCCAGTTCTTCGTTGATGCGATCGTTGATTTGGGCAAAAATATCCTGAATAGGCTGTGCTTTGTTAGATCGCACGCGGCTGATGTATCGTTCACCGGGCTCTACGTCAAATTTGATGGAAGCAAATCCGGCGCCGTCCTGACCCCGGTTGTGTTGCTTCTCCATGAGGAGGTACATTTTTTGTATGCCGTAAAAAGCAGAGCCGTACTTTTCTTTGTAAAAGGTCAGCGGTTTTTTTAATCGTAAAAGGGCGATTCCACATTCGTGTTTAATAGCGTCGCTCATAGTAGTTGTTGTGTTGTTTTAGAGACAAGTCGCGCTTGTCCATATAGTTGTAAGTAGCTTGTTATGTGTTTTTTATAAATAAAAATGCCCCGAAGTTTCGAGGCATAAAGTTATTGTAATTCTATATCAAATTGTGTTAAAGCTTTGAATTGTTTCAAGCGCTCCTGTACTTCTTCTTTTTTGAGGCTGACCATTCTTTCGGTTCCGAATTTTTCGACACAGAAGGACGCTAAGTTAGAGCCCTGAATGATGGCGTTTTTCATATTATTGAATGAGATGTTTTCGCTTTGCGCAATGTATCCTGCGAATCCTCCGGCAAAGGTATCTCCGGCACCGGTTGGGTCGAATACTTCTTCCAATGGTAAGGCCGGGGCAAAGAATACTTCTTTGTTGTGGAACAACAAGGCACCGTGCTCTCCTTTTTTAATTACTACATACTTAGGTCCCATGGTGTGGATTTTGGCTGCTGCTTTTACCAAGGAATATTCTCCTGATAATTGGCGGGCTTCCTCATCGTTGATGGTAATCACGTCTACGCGTTTGATGACGTCTAACAGTTCCGGAAGGGCACAGTCCATCCAGAAGTTCATGGTGTCTAATACGACCAGTTTCGGTTTGGCTGTTAATTGGTTCAACACACCGGTTTGTACAATAGGGTGGAGATTGCCCAACATCACTACGTCGGCATCTTTAAAATCCTGAGGTACTACCGGATTGAAATCGGCTAAAACGTTTAGTTCGGTTACTAAGGTATCGCGGGAGTTCAAATCGTTGTGGTATTTGCCGCTCCAGAAGAATGTCTTTCCTCCTTTTACAATTTCGATACCTGAGATATCAATATTTCGGTCAGTCAATAAGTCTAAATAGGCTTGCGGAAAATCGTCTCCTACTACCGAAACGATAGCTGATTTTACGTTAAAATGGGAAGCAGATAAACCGATAAAGGTTCCGGCTCCGCCTAAAATCTTGTCTGTTTTTCCGAAGGGGGTTTCGATGGCATCAAAAGCTACCGTACCGACTATTAAAAGTTTGTTCATTCTCTGTGTTTCAAATTAAAGGCGCAAAGATAAGTCTAAAGTTTCAGAGTTGCAACCCCGAAAGAGAATGGCCATGTTGTGGCAGTGTTGTGGCAGTGTTGTGGCAGTGTTGTGGCACTCTAGCGGCACTCTAGCGGCACTCTAGCGGCACTCTAGCGGCACTCTAGCGGCACTCTAGCGGCACTCTAGCGGCACTCTAGCGGCACTCTAGCGAATAGAGTAAAAGACTGTAAGGTAGGGCTAAAAAAGGGAATCAGAGTAGTTTTCCCTCTTCTTTTTCGTAAAAATAATCGATGGACAGTTTGTCGAGACCGGAAGCGTAGACGGCCAATTGGTCGCAACGTTCGTTTTGCGGATGGTTGTTATGGCCTTTGATCCATTTGAAATCGACTTGGTGTTGGCGGTATACTTTGAGGAAGCGTATCCACAGGTCGGGATTTTTTTTGCCGGTGAAGTTTTTCTTTTCCCAGCCGAAGACCCATTTTTTTTCTACCGCATCCACGACATATTTGGAATCAGAGATGACCAGGACTTTCATGTTGGGGTTTTTGAGTTTTTCCAAACCGACGATTACGGCCAGCAATTCCATACGGTTGTTGGTGGTGTATCGGAAGCCCTCGTAATATTCTTTTTTATAGGGTGTACCCACTAATTCCATGACTACGCCATACCCTCCGTTTCCGGGGTTTCCTTTGGCAGCGCCGTCAGTGTAGATATGGACTTGGTGGGAATTCAAAATGATGTGTCAGGAGTTAGTAGTTTTTCTATTGTTTTCGGGAAGTGTTCGTGTTCTAATGCTTGTACTTTGGCTGCTATTTCTTCAGACGTTTGACACTCCTGAATGTTTACCCTTTGTTGGAAAATAAATTCGCCTTCGTCATACTGTTCGTTTACATAGTGAATGGTGATGCCGGTTTCCTGCTCTTTGTTCTCTAAAACGGCTTGGTGTACATTCATTCCATACATGCCTTTGCCTCCGTATTTGGGCAATAAGGCCGGATGGATGTTGATGATTTTGTTGGGGAATTGCTGTACTATCGTTTCGGGCATTTTCCATAAAAAGCCGGCGAGGACAATCAAATCGGGTTGGATTTCGTTTATTCTTTGCAAAACAATCCCTTCCTGGAGTTCGGTTCGGTTGAACACAAAGGTTGGGATTTGGTGTGCTTTTGCTTTAGGCAGTACTGCGGCATTTGGATTGTTGGAAAAAACGCCTGCAACGGTTACGAAATCGTTGTGTTTGAAATGGTTAATAATGTTTTCCACATTAGAGCCGCTGCCGGATGCAAAAAGCAAAATCTTTTTCATGGGGAATCAAATTTGGTACCGCAAAAAAAAGAATAATAACCCGAATTAAAACCATGATTGTGTAAGAATTTCAAATTAATTTTTTAATTTCGTGGACACATTTAGTAACAAAAATGTTGTTTTAAAATAAAGTTTTTTATTTTTGCCAACAATTTAAAATTAAAATTTAGAAATTATGTCAGACATTGCATCAAGAGTTAAAGCGATTATTGTAGACAAATTAGGCGTTGACGAAAACGAAGTTGTAACAGAAGCAAGCTTCACTAATGATTTAGGAGCTGATTCATTAGACACTGTTGAGTTGATCATGGAGTTCGAAAAAGAATTTGACATCCAAATCCCGGACGATCAAGCTGAAAACATTGCTACTGTAGGTCAAGCTATTTCTTACATCGAAGAAGCAAAAAAATAATAATAATTCACCCGTGGAAAACCTGGTTATTCACGGGGTTTTTATTATTTTTACTGAAAAGAGTAAAACTGATTGACATTCAATCTAAAAAATATTGAAATACCCTTGTCTCTTTAATGATTTAACTTTGAAGAAAACATGGGTATTATTTGTTTAAATACACTAGTAAAAAACACATTATGGCATTAAAACGAGTTGTAGTAACCGGATTAGGAGCATTAACCCCGATAGGAAATTCCATAGCAGAATACTGGGAAGCCTTGGTAAACGGGAAAAGTGGTGCTGCACCGATTACTTACTACGATACCGAAAAACATAAGACAAAGTTTGCTTGTGAAGTGAAAAACTTCAACATCGAAGACTACATGGATCGCAAGGAAGCGCGAAGAATGGACAAGTTTGCCCAGTATGCTGTGGCAGCCAGCCAGGAAGCCATTGCTGATGCCGGAATCACCGATGACAATGTAAACAAGCAAAGAGTAGGCGTGATTTGGGGTGCCGGGATTGGCGGATTAGAAACTTTCCAAGAGGAAGTTATCAGTTATGCACAGGGAGACGGAACACCGAGATTCAATCCTTTCTTTATCCCGAAAATGATTGCCGATATTGCTCCTGCACACATTTCGATGCGCAATGGTTTTATGGGACCTAACTATACGACTGTTTCCGCTTGTGCTTCTTCAGCCAATGCTTTGATTGATGCATTCAACTACATTCGTTTAGGAATGTGTGACGTAATCATCTCAGGCGGTTCAGAGGCGGCTGTAACCATTGCCGGTATGGGCGGATTCAACTCTATGCAGGCTTTATCCACCCGAAATGACAGTCCGGAAACGGCATCAAGACCCTTTGATGCGACCCGAGACGGGTTTGTTTTAGGGGAAGGAGCCGGAGCCTTGGTTTTGGAAGAATACGAACATGCCAAAGCTCGTGGCGCTAAGATATATTGTGAAATTGGCGGTGGCGGTATGTCATCAGATGCTTACCACTTAACGGCTCCGCATCCGGAAGGAATTGGGGTAATTGCCGTGATGGAAAATACCTTGCGTGATGCCGGTATGAAGCCGGAGCAAGTAGACCATATTAATACACACGGGACATCAACCCCACTGGGTGACGTAGCTGAATTGAAAGCGATTAGTGCTGTTTTTGGGGATCATGCCAAGAACATTAACATCAATTCGACCAAATCGATGACCGGTCACTTACTGGGAGCTGCCGGGGCTATTGAAGCGATTGCGTCTATTTTGGCCATGAAACACGGTATTGTTCCACCGACGATTAATCACAAAGTGGTGGACGAAAACATTGATCCTAGTTTGAATTTGACTTTGAACAAAGCTCAAAAGAGAGAGGTTAAAGTTGCTATGAGTAATACTTTTGGATTTGGAGGTCATAACGCTTGTGTTTTATTCAAAAAATTAGAAGACTAAGTTTTAGATGAAAATTCTAAAAAAAATATTTAAAAATTCCCGTTCGACTGAGGACGGGATTTTTTTTAAGGAAATTGAAAAAGTTATAGGATTCCGGCCCCAAACCATAGCCTACTACGAAAAAGCGTTCACCCATCGTTCGACCAACCGCATGGATTTAAAAGGAAATCCGATGAATTATGAACGGTTGGAATTTCTTGGTGATGCCATGTTGAGTGCTGTAATTGCAGCTCATTTATACAAAGAAGCACCGGCAGGAGATGAAGGCTACCTGACGAAAATGCGTTCTAAAATTGTGAGCCGGGAGCATTTGAATGAATTGGGTAGAGATTTGAATCTTATCCGATTTGTAGAGAGCAAAGTACCTACGCAGCATTTTGGAGAAAACATTCACGGTAATATTTTTGAAGCTTTAGTCGGAGCTATTTTTCTGGACAAGGGTTATGATTTTTGTGAAAAGTTTATTCAAAGAAGCGTCATCATTCCGTATGTTGATATTGCCAAATTGGAAGGCAAGGTCATCAGTTACAAAAGTTTACTTATTGAATGGTGCCAGAAAGAAAAAAAGGCCTTTCATTACGATGTTTTTGACGATAACGGCAATGACGGTCAAAAGTTCTTCGGTGTAAAGCTGAGCATCGACGGAAAAGTAATTGCCAAAGCCAGAGCTACTTCAAAAAAGAAAGCAGAAGAAAAAGCGTCCCAACGCGCTTATTTTGCATTTCAGGAAAAAATTAACATAAAATAATACAGATTCTCAAAAAGCTATAACGTTTTCGTTCATAAAATAACGTTAACACACTTTTTTGTTGGTAGGAATCTGTTCCAGATATACTATATTTACATCATAAAATTGCGAGATATGGCGGTTCACAAATTGCATATTGACGAGTTTGATGATATCGATTATCAGTTAATTGCTATTCATTCGCCTTTAGAAGATTATCGATTGGCTTATTATATCAACCAAAATTTGCCGATTAATCTGCGAAAAAGTGATTGTAATATCCATATCAGCCATAAGGAAGGGGAGACACAATTTACCCGATTTATTTTTGAAGATGAAAAGAGAGATATACTGTGGAATCTGATACAGAACCAGAATGAAATTTCGATTGCATCGGGAGGAGGTAATGCCGGATTGTTTGCCGAGGAAGGCCATTCGTTTTCAGCCAAAATCTATCTGATACCGGAGTTTAAGAAAGTGGATTATTTTCTTAAAATTGAAAACGGTGATGCTTCGGTTGAAGTTTCCAAAATTGCCAATTGTATCAAAAAAATAGACAGAGTCAGCACGGTTTATGCCGTTGATGCCGAAAAAATAAAGTCAAAAAATAATTTAATTTTTTAGTTAAAATGCCAACAAGAAAAAAAACTAAAATTGTAGCCACGCTGGGGCCTGCATGCAGTACGAAAGAAGTGATCAGAAAAATGATTGAGGCAGGGGTAGATGTATTTCGGGTGAATTTCTCTCATGCGGATTACAATGATGTTAAGGGAAGAATTGATATCATTCGCGAATTGAATGAAGAGTTTGGATATACTACGGCCATTTTAGCCGATTTACAAGGGCCTAAGTTGCGTGTTGGTGTTATGAAAGAAGATGTGGTGGTGAATCCGGGAGATATCATTACGTTTCAAACGGCTGAGGATGTGCCGGGCACGAAGGAGCGCGTGTACATGAATTATACTTCTTTTCCGCAGGATGTAAATCCGGGAGAACGCATCTTGTTGGATGACGGAAAGTTGATTTTTGAAGCGATAGAAACCAACGGTTCAACCGAAGTGGTTTGTAAAGTGATACAAGGCGGTCCGTTGAAATCTAAAAAAGGCGTTAACCTTCCGCAGACTAAAGTTTCGTTGCCTGCGTTAACCAAAAAAGATATTAAAGATGCTCTTTTTGCCATTGAGCAAAAAGTAGATTGGATTGCGCTATCCTTTGTGAGAACCCCCAAAGATTTGGAAGAGTTACAGGATTTGATTGCGAAGCATTCCGATCACAAAATTCCGATTGTGGCCAAAATTGAAAAGCCGGAAGCAGTAGAGAATATCGATAAGATAGTGGCGTTTTGTGACGGACTGATGGTAGCTCGTGGCGATCTTGGAGTGGAAATTCCGGCGCATGAAGTGCCTTTGATTCAGAAGAAATTGATTCACCGAGCCAAAACGGCCAGAATTCCTGTAATTGTGGCGACTCAAATGATGGAAACGATGATTACCAGTTTAACACCGACGCGTGCTGAGGTGAATGACGTAGCTAACTCGGTGATGGATGGTGCGGATGCCGTGATGTTATCGGGTGAAACCTCGGTGGGGAATTATCCGGTGGAAGTAATTGAGAAAATGACACAGATTATTGAAGCCGTTGAAGATTCACCGTTGATCGTGGTGCCACAAAACCCGCCTCACGTAAGAACCAAGCGTTTTATTACCAAATCCATCTGTTATCATGCGGCTACTATGGCCAATGACATTAAAGCCAGGGCTATTTCGACCTTGACGAACAGCGGGTATACCGCTTTCCAAATTTCAGCCTGGCGACCAAAGTCGCATATTTTGGTATACACTTCTAACAAAAGAATTTTAACCCAGTTGAATCTGCTTTGGGGTGTACACGCTTTTTACTATGACAAATTTGTGAGTACGGACGACACCGTAGATGATATCAATCAGATGGCTCAAGACCGAGGTTATGTTAAAAAAGGAGACATGCTGATTAATTTAGCAGCAATGCCGGTGGCAGATAAAGGAATGGTAAATACGTTAAGAGTTTCGGAAATAGAATAAATTTATTACTTTTAAAACAAAAAAATAAGATGAATTCAAACAACCCGTTTTTCAGAACCAAATCGTTCAAAGAAAATAATGATGTAACCTATAATGCAGAAGTTATTGATTACAATCAAACAATGACCGTTTCGGGAACTATTAATAAAAGTTTCCTGATGTTGATTTTATTGATAGCCAGTGCTTCGATAACATGGATGATGACTTTTAACGGTCAGAATCCGATACTGCTGGCCATGGGTGGTGCCATTGTTGGTTTCGTTTTGGTTTTAATTGCTACGTTCCGCCCACAATCTTCGGGATTTTTAGCTCCCGGTTATGCGATTTTTGAAGGCCTTTTTATCGGAGGGATTTCGGCAATTTTTGAAGTAATGTACCCTGGTATAGTAATTCAAGCGGTGAGTTGCACCTTTGTTACTTTCATGGTTTGTTTCGGTTTGTACAAATACGGAATAGTGACGGTAAACGAGAAATTCCGATCGATAGTAATTGCGGCGACACTGGCTATTGCAACTTATTACCTGTTTTCGTGGTTGTTGTCACTGTTTACCAGTTTCCAGCCGGTTCATTATGGTAATTCTATGGCAAGTATTGGCATCAGTGCTTTTGTGATAGTGGTGGCTGCGTTGAATTTGTTTTTAGATTTCGATCAAATCGAAAGAGGAGTACAACAGCGTTTGCCTAAATATATGGAATGGTACGGAGCGATGGGATTGATGATTACCTTGGTTTGGTTGTACATTGAGTTCTTGCGATTGTTGTCAAAACTTTCCAAAAAATAGAGAGAATACAATTTCCTTTCACTATAACCATCTTGTGCAACAAGATGGTTTTTTTTATGCCTAAAACTCAAACTTCAACTGCACGACTACCGTTTTTTTAATTTCAGTATTGAGGTTGTTTAATGAAATGCCTAACAAGCGAACTGAATCTTTCATTCGTTCCTGAAACAGGAGCTCTTTGGCAGTCTCCAGGAGCAATCCTTTATCGGAAATGAAGTAAGGCAGTGTTTTACTTCTCGTTTGGGTCGTAAAATCGCTGTATTTGATTTTGAGTGTTACCGTTTTGCCTGAAATATTGTATTTCTTTAGTCTTTTTTCCAGTTCGCCTGCTATGCGTTCCAGGCGTTCAATCATGAATATTTCAGAGGTCAGATTCTCATTAAAAGTATGCTCGGCCGCTACAGATTTCGCTATTCTGTTGGGTTTTACCGGACTGTTGTGGATGCCGCGAACAATGTTGTAAAAATGCAACCCGCTTTTGCTGAAGTGTTCTTCGAGGAATTCTTTGGTTTTAGATTTTAAATCCTTTCCGGTAAAAATGCCCAAGTGATACATGCGGTCGGTGGTTACTTTGCCAATGCCGTAAAATTTTTTGATATCCAGATTTTCCAGAAAAGCTTCCACTTCTTCCGGATTGACGGTTTTTTGTCCGTTAGGTTTGTTGTAGTCACTGGCTACTTTGGCTACAAACTTATTGACTGAAATTCCCGCAGAAGCCGTTAGACCGACTTCGTCAAAAATCCGTTTTCTGATTTCCTGTGCCAGCAGTGTGGCGCTGGGGTTGCCTTTTTTGTTTTGTGTGACATCGAGATAGGCCTCGTCTAATGACAAAGGTTCCACTAAATCGGTGTATTCGTAAAATATTTTTCTGATTTTTTTAGAGATTTCTTTGTACCGATCAAAGCGGGGTCTGACAAAGATTAAATCGGGGCAATTTCTTTTGGCCTGAATGCCGCTCATCGCACTGCGTACGCCAAATTTACGGGCTTCATAACTTGCTGCTGAAACGACACCACGTACTTCACTGCCTCCCACAGCTAAGGGTTTTCCCTTTAAATCGGGATTGTCCATCTGCTCCACCGATGCATAAAAAGCATCCATGTCGATATGAATAATTTTTCGATGGAAAACAGGTTCATTCATCTCACAAATTTATAGTATCTTTCGATAAAATATATCCGTTATGGTAGAAATAGAGAGAAAGTTTTTGGTCCTTTCGACAGCTTTTTTGAACGAGGCTTCCAATGAAATGCGCATTGTTCAGGCGTATTTGAATTCCGATGCCGAACGCGCCGTTCGAGTCAGAATTAATGGTGATAAAGGGTATTTGACCATTAAGGGGAAAGGCAACGAAACCGGTACAACCCGATTTGAATGGGAGACAGAAATACCAATTGCAGATGCAGATAAATTACTTTTGCTTTGCGAAGAAGGAATTATCGAAAAAAACCGATATGAAATACAAATCGGTAAACATCTTTATGAGGTGGATGTTTTTAAAGGCGAAAACGAAGGGTTAATACTGGCAGAAATAGAGCTGAAATCAGAAGATGAGCGTTTTGAAAAACCACATTGGCTGGGCACCGAAGTTACCGGAGATGAGCGTTTTTACAATGCTTATCTGAGTAAGCATCCGTTCAGAAGCTGGTAAATTACTTGTCTTCGACTTCCAGTTTAACCATTACGGCACCGGTATTTTTATTGTCTACCAATTCCATAAAAGCTTTTTTACTCAGATCAATTTCACGGACTTTTGAGAAAGGGCCTCTATCTGTAATTTCAACAATTACCGATTTGCCATTGGCCTCATTGGTGACTCTTACTTTAGTGCCAAAAGGTAATTTCTTGTGGGCAGCAGTATATTTATTATTGTCAAACCGAACACCGCTGGCTGTTTTTTTACCGTGAAATTTTGCCGCATAATAAGAGGCATGAGCATTTTTTTTGTAGAATTTGAACTTAACGTTTTGGTCTGATTTCAGCGTGTCAATAACTCCTTCAAGTTCGGTTAGCGGTTTGTTCTTAAGCGAATCGGTTTTGGTTAGAGCTGTTGTTTTGGTTTTGTCTTTACTGTCTTTTTCCTTGAGAACAGCCGTTTTCTCTTTCTCTTTAGAATCTTTCTCTTTTGATGTTGTTTTTTCTTTGCTTTTGGCTTTGTTCTTTTCTTTTTGCTGCGGATGATTTGCCCAGACATTGCCTTCAAAACCAATAGTTATAATGGCAAAAAGGAAGATGATTATTTTCTTATTCATAGGAAACAATTTAGTTTGTAATAGGCATTGGCAAAAACCATACCTTGATAAAAAAAGCCCCTTTCAGGACTTTATTTTATAATTAGAACCAAAGGCTCCACGGAATGCGACTCAGTATCAAAAGCAATCCTAATCCAAAGAAGATGGCGATTGATTTGAATTTAGCCACATTGTCAGTTGTTCGTTTGTGTTTTGACCAACCAATTGTGATGAGGGTTATCGCAATAATATTTACTAAGGGATGTTCCAGAGAAGTTAAGCGTAAAGCGGCATCTTTCATAATCCCGAAAGCAGCAGAACCCAGAGGAGAAACAAAATAAAGAATCAATCCGACAACCAATTGGATGTGGGTAGCAATAAGACCGAACAACGCAATTTTTCTGTCTTTGCCGGTAAATTCTTTTTTAGATGACATTCCTAAAAATGAGTTCACAACAGCAACAACTAATAATAAAAGTGCAATATAAGCCCAGCCTTTGTGGAATTCCTGAATGAAGTGGTACATATGGTATTTGTTTTGGAAAAACAAATATAGAGAAAAGCCATAAAAAAACCTCACTTTATGGTGAGGTTTTGGTTTATCAGTGGTTATTTGTTTTCTAAAAAATACTTTAAAAGGTATTCAGTTGAGCTATCATGGGGTTTTACAACACCCGTATGGATTTCCTCTAAAATGGAATTGGCTAACTGTTTTCCGAGTTCTACGCCCCATTGGTCATAACTGAAAATATTCCAAATAATACCTTGTACAAAGATTTTGTGTTCGTACAAAGCGACTAAGGAGCCTAGTGATTTTGGGGTTAATTTTTCAATCAAAATCGTATTCGTAGGCTTGTTTCCGGCAAATATCTTGAAAGGCAATAAGAATGTTGCCTGCTCCGCACTAATGCCTTGTTTTTCAAATTCTGCTTTGACTTGCGCTTCCGTTTTTCCGTTTAATAAAGCTTCTGTTTGAGCAAAAAAGTTTGACATTAATTTATCATGATGATCCTGATTGCCGTATAAAGGTTTGACAAAACCAATAAAGTCAGTCGGAATCAATTTGGTTCCCTGATGGATTAACTGGAAAAAGGCGTGTTGTGAATTGGTTCCGGGTTCACCCCAAATGATGGTTCCGGTCTGGTAATTTACCGGTTGACCATCGCGACCGATACTTTTTCCATTACTTTCCATAATGCCCTGTTGCAGGTAAGGCGCCAATTTTTGTAAATATTGCGTATACGGAATCAGCGCTTCACTTTCGGCGCCGAAAAAATTATTGTACCAAATGGACAGCAGAGCCAAAACTACAGGAATATTTTTGTCTAAAGATTCATTTTTGAAATGATTGTCCATTTCATGAGCTCCTTGTAATAAGGCTTCAAAATGATCAAAACCTACCGCCAAACTAATAGACAATCCCACCGCGCTCCATAATGAAAAACGTCCGCCTACCCAATCCCACATAGGGAAAATGTTGTCGGGATTGATACCGAATTCCACTACGCGTTGTGTGTTGGTAGAAACTGCCACGAAGTGTTTACCAACCTCTTCTTGTTTTGCGTATTGTAAAAACCATGAGCGAATTGTTTCCGAATTGGAAAGCGTTTCCTGGGTAGTAAAGGTTTTGGAAACGATAACGAATAAAGTTGTTTCCGGGTTTAAGTTTTTAATGATTTCATTCACATGGTCTCCATCTACGTTGGAAACAAAGTGAACGTTCAGGTGATTTTTATAGTATTGGAGTGCTTCAACCACCATGGCCGGCCCAAGATCAGAACCGCCAATTCCTATATTCACGACATCGGTAAACGCTTTTCCGGTGTAGCCTTTGCGTTTTCCGGAAACAATTTCGTCGGTGAAACTTTTGATTTTGTTTTTTACTTCAAAAACTTCCGGGATTACGTTTTGTCCATTCACCAAAACAGTGGCGTTTTCAGGGGAACGTAAAGCGGTGTGTAATACCGCCCGGTTTTCGGTTTGATTGATGTTTTTGCCTTCAAAATAACTTGCAATAGCGTCATTCAGCTTAGCTTCTTTCGCTAATTCCTGCAGCAATGCAAGTGTTTCCTGATTGATGATGTTTTTGGAATAATCCACTAAAAAATCATTCCATTGGATGTGGAATTTTTCCGTACGGGTTGCATCCTTGGCAAACATTTCAGTCATTGAAACGGTTTTCATTTGCGAAAAATGCTGAGTCAGTTTTTTCCAAGCACCGGTGCTTGTAGGATTGATGTTTGGTAATGCCATTACTATATAATTGAATGACAAATTTACAACTATTGACGGGTAAAAAAAGCGGAATATTTTACGCTAACGTTGTAGTTGAGAAATATTTCTATAAAATTACTTTTTGAATTTTAAATCGGATACACTATCTAACACTCTTTTCAACGGAAGCATTTGTTCCATGAATTTTGGTTTTAGTTTAGAGTCCATTGGAGTTGAGGTGGGTAAGTTGAGTTTTAAAGCATCCACTTGTACGCCGTTTTTCCAAAAACGGTAACATACGTGAGGACCTGTAGCCAAGCCGGTACTTCCTACCTTACCTATAATCTGTCCCTGCGTTACACGCTGTCCGCGTCTAACCAAAATTTTAGACATGTGTAAATATTGGGTTGAGTACGTACGGTCGTGTTTTACTTTCACAAAATTCCCATTACCAGCAGTAAATCCTGCTTGTTCTACTACTCCGGCAGCTGTGGTCATGATAGGGGTTCCGGTTGGTGCGGCATAATCGGTTCCGTTGTGGGCTTTCCATATTTTTTGCACAGGGTGGAATCGGCTTTTTGTGTATCTTGACGTAATATTGACGAATTTTAATGGGGCTTTGAGGAAGAAGTTTTTCAGTGTTTTCCCTTCGTCGTCGTAGTATTGTTGCTTGCCGCTACTGCCGTCCGGAGAGAATGGGAAAGCGTAAATCTTTTTGCCTTTGTATTCAAAATAAGATGCCTTTAAACTGTCTACACCATCATAAATGGTGTCGTTGATGTAACGTTCAGTAAAGGTCAAAGCAAATTTATCTCCTTTTTGTAATTTGAAAAAATCAATAGACCAGGCATAAATTTTTGCTATTCTGGAGGCTAATGAAGCATCTACTTTTAGATTTTGTAATGTTTCAGAAAGAGAACCGTCCAAAGCTCCTGCAATGGTCCGGGTTTTGAATTTTACCGGTCGTACTTTCTTGTGAGCTACCACCGAGTCTCTGAAATCTACGATGTAATAGTTTAGTTGATCTGGTTGATAGACAAAAGCCTGAATTTTGTTGGTTCGGTCTTTGGTTCTGAGGATGAAATATGGTTTTCCTTTTCGGATGGAGCGTACATCAAAAGTATCTTTTACTTTGGCAACCACATCGTAAACCTGATTTCCGTTTAAGTTTTGCTTTTCTAAAATACTGCCAAAAGTATCACCCGATTGGATGGTATCTTCCACTACGTTGAATTCATTCAATTTGAATCCAAATTCTTCGGTTACTGGCATGGCTCTATGCTTCAGAGCTGATTTTTTTTCAGTCTTATCACATGATGTCATTGTCAAAATGACAAAAAGTAAAAGGAGAATCCGTTTCAAATTGCAGAGGCTTTATGAGGGAATAATTATTCTCCCCAGTTTTTTAATTCTTCTTCACTCCACAATTCAGGAAAAAATATACGACGCTGGTATTTCGGATGCATGTATTTTTTCCAATCGCTTCCGCCGGTTGCTTCGCCCGAGCCTTGCCCGCTTTCGATATATTTTTTAGCCGCATTCAAATGACCCATTACCCAAGTGATGTTAACAGTATGGTCGTAATGGCGCATGGCTTTTATGAGATTTTCATCTTTTTGATCTGCTTCGGGAAGTTGTTTGAATTTTTGCCAAATGTTGATGGTGTTGTATTCTTCCATATAGCGAAGAAACTCTTCCCGATACTTTCTTTCAAATTCTAAAATCAAATATGATTTCTCACCTGTTGTGTGGTCTTTACCGGCGGCTTGCCAGTATAAATGTTCTAAGGCATGTGAATAAGGAGTGTTTCTGTCGATGGTGGCTCGGAAACGGTAATCAATCAGGTTAATTAAATCGGTAGAGGAGAATTCAATCAGACGGTATTGCGCACTTTGAAAACCACTTGCCGGCGTTAATGTATTTCGAAACTTCATGTATTGCTCCACTTCCATGCCGTCACCCATGATGTCAAAAGAGGTGGTCAACATGTCAAAATAGCGACTAATACGGCGCAATTTTTCTGTAAAAAAGTCGGTTTTAGGCTTGTCTGTATGACATAACTGTTTGATTTCCCATAAAATCATTTTGAACAACAATTCGTTTACCTGGTGGTACATGATAAAGACCATTTCGTCAGGCAGTACGGTTCTTTGTGTTTGTAAATTCAATAAAGCATCCGTTTGGATGTAATCCCAATAAGTTATGGGTTTAGACCAAAGTAATCCCTCAAGATGGGTATCCGTTTTTTGATTGATGGCTTCAAATTTTTGTTCTAGTGCTTCGAGGAGCTGTTCAGTTTGTGTTGTTTTTGTGTTCATTAGTCGTTTAATTTAACCATAAACGGATTCTTTAATCCTTTAAATCCGTCTAAATCGGCTTTTATGGAGCCAACAGCAAGGCTGGCTTTGATTCGCAAAGGAATTTTATTATCGTCATCAGAAATCCATACCGTCAAACTTTCTTCTTCTTTGAAGACCCTTCCGGATTGTACAATCGGTCTGAAAATCATGGTTGGAGCGGTTCCAAATTTAGTTTTTAAATCTTCCCTTCCGATGAATTTTAACTTAAACTTATAAATCTCATCATCAAAGAACATATCAACGACGATAGACTCACCAACCTTTAGTTTGTCTACATTTGGATGGTTTCTCAGGTAGTAAAAAGTAGAAACAATATCTTGGACATTTTCAGTTACCGAAAAGGTTTTTTCGGTTTTGTTTTTATAGTCTTTGACCAAAACTTTGTTCAAGTCCTGATCGAAAAACCCTTCCTGGTTTTTAGTATAACCACCCTCATCTATTTTTCTGACGTACTGATAAGGTTTATTGGTTGATTTATCAAAGTAGCTTTCATAATTGTCATCTACTTTAAAAAACATACGCGACATTCCGACAGTGTATCCTTTGCCGATGGCGTGATATACTTTTTTGTTTTCTTTAATGCCTTCTTTAATTTCAAGAGTTGCATAACCGGCATTGATAAAACCATAATGAATTCTGAATTTAAACCATTCGCCGCTATCATAAGCGTCAGGTTTTTGAGAAGTAAAACTTACCGTTATAAAAAGTAATAATAAGAAGAAATATTTTTTCATTTTTTTATTCGTTTTTACAGAGTAAGTACAATTTCCGTTCCAAAAGTATTAAAACAAAAAAACCCAATCAAATTAATGACTGAGTTTTTATGCTATTAACCAACCAAAAAACTATAAATTATGAAAATTTATCCAAAAGTTGAGGGAACCACCCCTCATTGTTTTGATAGTGCAAAGATAAGTGGGTTTGTTGCGATATTCCAACAAAAAAACTAACTTTAACACAAAATTAATAATTTGAAAGCTTTTAAAAGGTTGTTTATTGCATTATTGTTAATAAAAGGTCAATTTTATAATGTACCTCGCAACATTTGTTCCCTTTCAATAGACTCAAATAACGCTTTAAAGTTACCGGCACCGAATCCTTTGGCTCCCATTCGTTGAATGATTTCGAAAAATAAGGTCGGACGATCTTCAACAGGTCTGGTGAAAATCTGGAGCAAATATCCTTCATCATCAGCATCAATCATGATTCCTAATTTTTGAAGTTCTTTGATGTCTTCTTTAAATTTACTCATGTGATCTTTTAATCTTTCAGGTATTGCATCATAGTAAGCTTGAGGGGGAGTTGTTAAAAATTCAATTCCTCTGGCACGCATTTCAGCAACTGTTTTGATGATATCGTCCGTAGCCACCGCAATGTGTTGTACCCCGGGACTTTCATAGAAATCTAAATATTCTTCAATTTGAGATTTTTTCTTTCCTTCGGCTGGCTCGTTGATAGGAAATTTAATTCTTCCGTTACCATTACTCATTACTTTTGACATTAAAGCAGAATATTCAGTAGTAATTTGTTTATCGTCAAACGATAGGAAATTGACAAATCCCATAACGTCTTCATACCATTTTACCCAAGTATTCATCTCGTTCCAACCCACATTACCAACCATGTGGTCAACATATTTTAGACCAACCGGAGTTGGATTATAGTCTGATTTCCACTCTTTATATCCCGGTAAAAAAGAACCTTTGTAATTTTTGCGTTCTACAAACATATGTACGGTTTCGCCATACGTATAAATTCCGGCACGAACTACTTCTCCGTGTTCGTCCTTCTCAACTGTTGGCTCCATGTATACTTTGGCACCACGTTTTGTAGTTTCTTCAAAGGCTGAACGAGCATCTTCCACCCAAAGTGCAATTATTTTTACGCCATCACCATGTTTTTTCACATGCTCACCAATTGGAGAATCACTGTTTAGTGCTGTAGTTAATACCAAACGAATTTTGTCTTGTTTCAACACATAAGAAGCTCTGTCTCGCATTCCTGTTTCTAATCCGGCATAAGCGTGTGATTGAAAACCAAAAGCGGTTTTGTAAAAATGAGCGGCTTGTTTGGCATTGCCTACATAAAATTCTACGTAATCTGTTCCTAAAAGCGGAAGGAAATCTTGAGCGCCTTCAAATATTTTTTCAAGTCCGTATTCCACGGATTTTATTTCTTTTGACATACTGTGATTTATTTTAAATGGGGAAAGTTATTTCCCAAAAGTTGTGTTTAATTTTTTTATTCTAACCAAGATTGAAAATACTTGTCATCGGCAATTTTCATGGCTTCTTCAGTTACCATCAACGGTTTAAATGTATCAACCATAACTGCTAATTCTTGAGTGTCTTTTTTACCAATACTTCTTTCTGCTGCTCCCGGATGCGGACCATGCGGAATGCCGGCAGGGTGTAAAGAAATATGCCCGGCTTCGATGTCGTTTCGACTCATAAAGTCGCCATCAACATAATACAACACTTCATCAGAATCGATGTTGCTGTGGTTGTACGGTGCCGGAATGGCATCCGGATGGTAATCGTATAAACGCGGCACAAAAGAGCAAACTACAAACGCATCGGTTTCGAAAGTTTGATGCACCGGTGGCGGTTGGTGTATTCTTCCGGTTATCGGTTCAAAATCGTGAATCGAAAAGGCATAGGGATAATTGTAACCATCATAACCGATTACATCAAAAGGATGTGTGGCATAAACCATTTCAAAAATCTCATCTTTCTTTTTCACTTTGATGATGAATTCTCCCTTTTCGTTATAGGTTTCCAATTCTTCCGGGCGTCGTATATCGCGCTCGCAAAAAGGAGAATGTTCTAATAGTTGCCCAAACCAGTTTCGGTAACGTTTCGGGGTGTAAATCGGTCGGTGTGATTCAACGATGAACAAGCGATTGTCTTCAGTATCAAAGTCAATTTTATAAATAATGCCTCTCGGAATCAATAAGTAATCCCCATATTTAAAATCGAGATTGCCCAACATAGTTCTGAGTTTACCGGTTCCTTTGTGGATGAAAATTAACTCATCAGAATCTGTGTTTTTATAAAAATAATCTTTAGTCGATTCTTTGGGAGCGGCTAAAACAATATGACAATCGGAATTGGTCAACACAATTTTGCGACTTTCCAAAAAATCATTTGTCGGAACAACTTCAAAGCCACGCAGTCTGTATGACTGAATGTTGTTGGCTTTGGAAACTTTAGGCGCAATACTGTATTGCTTGCGGATTTCTTTAACTTGTGTAGGGCGCTGCTCGTGATAGGAGTTGGTTGACATGCCATCAAAACCAACCGTTCCAAACAGTTGTTCATAATACAAATCTCCGTTGGGTTTGCGAAAAATGGTGTGTCTTTTGGGAGGAATGTTCCCTAATTTATGATATAATGGCATAATTTTAAATGAATTAATTTAACAATTTTAAAATGCAGCAATAGGTCAATTGTTGCATTGAATAATTTGTGCACCAAACCAACTCACTCAGGATTTCTCTTGATGAGGAATTTTAAATGTGCTAATAAATTATCCCATTTTTTCATTCATACAAATATCGGAAAAATATAAATTACAGAAATGATAATTGTCAAACTTTTAAAAAAGTAAAAAGGATTAAAGAGACAGTCGACTCTTTAATCCTTTTTTATATCTTTAAGTAAGAAGTTATTCCGGATTGTTCAGCTTACTTCTTTTCTTACTGTAGCCAAAGTAAACAATCATCCCTAGAGCTAACCATCCTATCAGTCGCAACCAATTGGTCCACCCTAGTCCGAAAATCATAGCAAGACAGACTACTATACCTAAAATGGGCACTACCGGAACCAACGGAGTTTTAAATTCGCGTTTCATGTCGGGTTCTGTTTTTCTCAAAACAATGACTGAAGCACAAACCAAGATGAAAGCAAATAAAGTTCCGATACTGGTCATATCGCCGACAATATCTCCCGGGATAAACGCTGCAAATAAGCCGACAATAACTAAAATCACTAAGTTAGCCTTGTAAGGTGTTTTGTATTTAGGATGCACATCGCTAAAAGCTTTTGGCAATAATCCGTCGTTCCCCATGGAGTAAAATACACGTGACTGACCTAATAACATCACCAAAATCACCGAAGAAAATCCGGCTAAGATAGCAACTGTTACAAACTGGGCCAACCATTCATATCCAACCATATATTTTTGAATAGCAAATGCTACGGAAGCTTCCTTTCCACCGGTTCTGAAATCTTCTACTGTTGCCACACCGGTTAACACGTGAGCAAAAAGAATATACAATATTGTACAAACGGCCAAAGAACCTAAGATTCCTATCGGCATATCGCGTTTTGGATTTTTGGTTTCCTGTGCAGCGGTACTCACCGCATCAAATCCGATAAAGGCAAAGAATACAGTTCCTGCGGCTCCCAAAATTCCCATTACACCTCCAAAGCTGTGACCAATTCCCTGATCGTCGGTATACGTTGAAGCTTCCGGAATATACGGAGTATGATTAGCAGGATTGATAAAATGCCAACCGAAGACGATAATCATTACCACAATCGAAACTTTTGTAACTACAATTATCCCGTTCACAAAGGCAGATTCTTGTGTTCCCTTAATCAAAAGCAAGCTAATGGCGGCCACAATAAAAAATGCCGGTAAATTTATGATTCCACTAACGCCATCGGCTGATTGTTGGAACGGAGAATGACACCATTCAAACGGAATTGGGCTCACATGGAGCACGTTGACCAGTAGGTTGTTGAGATACTCACTCCAAGCAATTCCTACTGTGGCGGCCCCTACAGCATATTCTAATATCAAATCCCAGCCGATTACCCATGCCAACAATTCACCCATGGTGGCATACGTGTAGGTGTAGGCACTTCCCGAAATAGGAATAGAAGAAGATAATTCAGCATAACACAGTCCGGCCAAGGCACAACCAATAGCGGCTACAATGAACCCAATGGTTACAGACGGTCCTGCATTTTGAGCTGCTGCCGTTGCGGTTCTCACGAAAAGACCGGCACCGATAATGGCGCCAATTCCCAACGCAACAAGAGACCAGGCAGTTAAAGTTCTTTTTAATCCTTTTTCAGATTCTGACGCTTCTGCAAGTAGTTGCGCCATAGGTTTTCTTTTCCAAATTGACATAAAAGAGGGTTTAGTTAATAGATTTCAAATATAGTTTTTTATGTGGCATTTTGAACAAAAATAAAATTTTTCCCCACGAAGTCAAATCTTAAAACCAGAAACCTACGCTAATAAAGGTATAGCCTTTGCTGAGTTCCGGTGACCAAGTATACTTGAGCTCTACCGGCCCCACAGCTGATTCTAAAGCATAACCAATCGCATATCCATTGTATTTTGGTCTGGAAAACCAATCGCCGGTAGTAAATAAGTCGTCCGCTATATTGGCGTAGTTGGCGGCAAAATTAATGTGGTTCTTTTTGTAAACTTCATAATCCAATGTCACACAGCCTTTGATAAAACTATCAGCGGAAACACTCAGAAAATCATAGCCATAAAAATGCTGGAAGTTGTTAATGGTATTGAATCCGTAACCGCCCAGAATAAAGTCAAAGAAGTGAACACTGTCTTTACCAATAACAAATCCGGCATCAGACTGCAGTTTCACGGTAAATTTTTTGTTAAATGTTTTGGCTACAGCAATCTGTCCTTTGGCAATGGAATAGCGATGAAATTCATCAGTGTAGTTTGAAGAGTACAGGAAGGATTGTAAATCACCGGTAAAGAACCAACCTTTTTTGGGGAAGATTTTGTTGTCAAACGAATCAAATTTGGCGTAACCGAAAATACTGGCGTAATCACTGTTTTCAAAAGTAGGGGAAATGGTTCCCAGATTGTCCGATTTGATTTTTAAATGTTTGTATTCTACACCGGCACCGATTAGAATTTTTTGGATAAAAACCGTCTGCATGTAAGCTTGATTAGTCAAATCAGAGAAATCAATGTTGATGGAATTCAGCCCTAATTGGGTTAAAAGTTCTCCGTTTCTGAAATCGGTGCGAACGTTTCTGTTGAAGGTATTGTAGCGCGATTTGATACCGAAACTCCAGTAAAAACCATTGTCAATATAATAATCCAAATTGTATCGGATGTTATCCCCCAATCCTACATCGAGTGAAACGACATCGTTTTTAAACAGGGATTTCTTCTGAGTAATATTAGCCAAAATGGCGCTTTTATACAAGCCATCATAATGCAATCCGAATTTTAAAAAGGTTTTGGTGGGATTTTCGGTTAAGTTTAATTGTAACTCATCACCGTCTTTATAAGGTTCCAGAGTATAACTTATGCGGCTGAAGTTTTGTGTCGCATTGATGTTGTTAATGCCTCGTTTTAAATCGTCATAGGTTATTTGAGAGTTGTTTTTAAATCGAAGTTTCCCCAATATATAAGCCCTTGTGTAGTTGTCGAGTTTGTTTATGTTGACACTTTTTATCGCTAAAGTATCTTTTTGTACCTTGAAATGCTGCAGTTGATAGGGTTGTGCCGAATCGACCAATTTAATTATGGCATCCATTTGTAACATGGTGGCTTCTTCACCTTTTTTGACAATTTCCTGTCCTTCGTCAAAAGAAATCACACCATAATTGGAAATGTCGGGTTTGATATAGATGTCGGTGATTTTTATTTTTTCCTTCATCTTTTTAATCATGTCCAAATTGGTAATTTGAACTAAAATTCGGGTGGCATCTTTTAATGACTTTCGATCTTTTAAATCATCCTGAACATCAACTCCAATGATAATGTCTGCTCCCATTTTACGCACTTCCTCCGCTGGGTAATTATTGACTACACCACCATCAATCAACAATTTTCCGTCTATTTCAACCGGAGAAAATAAAGAAGGAAAGGCCGAACTGGCCAACATAGCCTGCGCCAAATAACCGCTTTGTAGTACCACCGGTTCGCCCTTTTCGATGTCAGTAGCCACACATAAAAACGGTATCGGAAGTTTGTTGAAATCTTTGATATGTCTGACTTTGTGGGTTAGTTTTGACAGCAAACTATAGTTGTACATTCCTTTGGAAAGTGCAATCGGGATACCAATTTTCAACTTGTTAAAGGGCAGTGAAAGAGCATACATTTCATCGTTTCTCTTTTCATAAAAACTCTTGGAAGAGCGCGGAATGTAGTCCTGTAATAATTCATCAAAATTGGTGTTGTAAAAAATAGAATCTATTTGCTGGGCATTATAGCCTGTGGCATACAACCCTCCAACTACGGCCCCCATGCTGGTACCGCCTATGTAATCTATCTTGATTCCGGCTTTTTCCAGTGCTTTCAATACACCTATATGAGCAAATCCTTTGGCACCACCACCACTAAGTACTAAACCTATTTTGGGTCTTTTTTTTGCCACGGTATCTTGTGCGGTCATAACCTGTAACGAACACAGGACCAGCATTACGAGAAGGGCTTTTTTCATAAGGGGGTTAGGATTTACTAATGTTGTAAAATTCGGAAATTTTTTTGGCTTTTGATGCACCTACAACCTCAGAAATTTCTTTTTCTGTGGCCAATTTTAATCTTTTAACACTTTTGAAGTGCTTTATGAGTGCCAACATCGTCTTTTCGCCTATACCGGGAATCGTTTCCATAGTGGTTTGCAGGGCCGATTTGCTGCGCTTGTCCCGATGGTGGGTAATCCCGAATCGGTGGGCTTCGTTGCGCAACTGCTGAATCACTTTCAGGGTTTCTGATTTTTTGTCCAGATACAAAGGCACTGAATCACCAGGATAGAAAAGTTCTTCCAATCGCTTGGCAATACCGATGATTGCTATTTTTCCTCGCAATCCCAAATCGTCAATGCTTTTTAGTGCCGATGATAATTGACCTTTACCACCATCAATGATGATGAGTTGCGGCAAGGGCTGGTTTTCGTCGAGCAGGCGTTTGTATCTTCGGTACACCACTTCTTCCATCGAAGCAAAATCATTCGGCCCTTCTACGGTTTTAATATTGAAATGACGGTAGTCTTTTTTGCTGGGCTTGCCGTCTTTAAAAACCACACAGGCCGAGACCGGATTGGTTCCCTGGATGTTAGAGTTGTCAAAACATTCAATGTGGCGCGGCTCTACAGTGAGTCGCAAATCTTTTTGCATTTGCGCCATGATGCGGTTGGTATGCCGCTCGGGGTCAACAATCTGAATTTGTTTCAACTGCTCTAAGCGTTGGTATTTGGCATTGCGTTGCGAGAGTTCTAGAATTTGTTTTTTATCACCAAGCTGTGGCACGGTCACTTTTATTTTATCGCCAAAATCCAATTCAAATGGCAAAATGATTTCTCGAGTGGTCAAATGAAAACGCTCTCTTAGCTCAACAACGGCGAGCTCTAATAGTTCTTCATCCGTCTCATCCAATTTCTTTTTGAGTTCCAAAGTATGCGAACGAATGATAGCACCATGTGAAATCTGAAGGAAATTGACATAGGCCATCGCTTCATCAGAAACAATGGAAAACACATCGACATTAGAAATCTTCGGATTCAAAATCGTGGAGCGCGACTGGTAATTTTCGAGCACTTCGATTTTTTCTTTTATTTTTTGGGCGGCTTCAAAGTGCATATCGGTAGCCAATTCGTGCATCATTTTCTTGAAATCGCGCAAGCTGTCTTTGAAGTTGCCTTTCAGTATCTCGCGGATAGCGTCTACCTGTTTTTGATAATGTGCCAAAGGTTCATGCCCTTCGCAAGGTCCTTTGCAGTTGCCAATATGGTATTCCAAACACACTTTGTACTTGCCCGATTTGATATTGCCGTCACTCAAATCATAGTTGCAGGTGCGCAACGGATAGAGTTCTTTAATCAAATCTAATATAGTGTTGACGGTCTTGAAATTGGTATAGGGCCCAAAATATTCAGAGCCGTCTTTCACCATTCTTCGGGTGGGGAATATTCTGGAAAAAGGTTCTTTCTTGATGCAAATCCACGGATAGGTCTTATCGTCTTTCAACAGTACATTGTAGCGGGGTTGCAGTTTTTTGATGAGGTTATTTTCCAGCAAAAGCGCATCGGCTTCGGTGGCCACCACGATGTGTTTGATCTCCACAATTTTTTTGACCAACACATTGGTCTTGGCATTGTCGTGCAGTTTGTTGAAATAGGAGGAAACCCGCTTCTTCAGATTTTTGGCCTTGCCTACATACAGTATCTTTCCGTCCTTGTCATAATACTGATACACTCCGGGACTGTCGGGCAGGGTTTGTAATTGAAGCGCTATCGAAGAGGTTTCCATAAAAACAAAGTTAATTGAAATTGCTATAAATACAAGAAGAGTTATACCTAACATTTATCATGTTTTTTTGATATAGGATGCCTTAGTTTTGAAAAAAATTTAGGTATGAAATACTGGAAAAAACTCCCTTCAGAAGAACGCAAGTTCCGAATCCATAAAGCATTGATTGAAAATATCAATTTTGCCAAAGACAATGCCTTGGGATATCCGGCTTCAAAATTGGATAATAAGGTTTTTAATGACGATGCGCCTTTTTTAAAAGAGTCTCCCATTTTGCAAACTTATGTCGCGAATCCCAACAATATAGGCTGCCACACTTTTGGCGCTTCCGAAAGGGCGTTCCAGGGCACTCACGAAATTGAACGCGAAGTATTAAATGTGATTGCCGTAGACATTTTCAAAGCCGCCCCCGATTCGTTTGATGGATACATTTCCCCGGGAGGTACAGAGGCCAACATCCAGGCGATTTGGATGTTTCGCAACTATTTCATGAATAATTATGATGCTCAAAGTAACGAAATTGTCATAGCAGCATCAGAAGATACCCATTATTCTATCCCCAAAGCAGCCAATTTGCTGCAACTCGATTGGCTGAAAATCCCGGTAGATTTCAATACACGTGTGATTGATAAAGCGCAATTGGAACTGATGGTTGAAAAAGCCAAAGCAGAAGGGAAGAAGTACTTTATTGTAATCTCCAACCTGGGAACCACTATGTTTGGTTCGGTTGACAATCCCGAAGATTATATTGAGGTTTTAGAAAAGCATGATGTAGCGTATAAATTGCATATTGACGGGGCTTACGGCGGTTTTGTATACCCGTTTAGCAACCAGGAATCGGTAATCAACTTCAGCAATCCCAAGATTAGTTCGATAACCATTGATGCACATAAAATGCTGCAGGCGCCTTACGGAACCGGAATTTTCATTTGCCGAAAAGGCTATATCGAAAATGTCCTGACCAAGGAGGCCGAATATGTAGAAGGGATGGATTTAACCCTTTGCGGCAGCCGAAGCGGTGCCAATGCAGTAGCGGTTTGGATGATATTATTCACTTATGGGCCCAATGGGTGGTTTGAAAAAGTTAGTGTGTTACAAATGCGAACCCAATACTTGTGCAAACAACTGGACGAATTAAATATCCAATATTTCCGGGAACCTTTTATGAATATCGTAACCATTAAGGCCGAATATATTTCTAAAGCGTTGGTTGAGAAATACGATTTGGTACCACAAAGCCATCATGGGGCTAATGATTGGTATAAAATTGTGCTGATGGATCACGTAGAAGTAGAACATTTGACTACTTTTATAAACGATTTGAAGGCTACCGTTTATGTTTAAAAAAGAACTGCGTATAAAGTATAAAGCGTGGCGTCAGGAAATGACGCAGGCTGATATTGAGGATAAAAGTTTGGCCATTGCCAACAGGCTGTTGCAGTTGGATATTTGGGATAAAACCTATTTTCATTTGTTTTTAACCATAGTAGAACAAAAGGAAGTAGATACGGAGTTTGTATTGCAAATTTTAGCTGGAAAAGACAAGGAAATTGTTGTGGCTAAAAGCAATTTTGACACCCTTGAAATGACCCATTATCTGTTGACAGATAATACAAAGTTCCAAAAAAACGAATACAACATCTATGAGCCCATAGACGGGATTGAAGTGCCCGTTGCCAAAATTGATGCAGTGTTTGTGCCTTTGTTGGCTTATGATAAAAAAGGAAACAGAGTGGGTTATGGCAAAGGATTTTACGACAACTTTCTTTCAAAATGCAAAGCGGATGTCGTTAAAATCGGGTTGTCATTCTTCGAGCCCGAAGAATCTATAGAAGATGTTTTGCCTACTGATATTCGCTTGGATTACTGTGTTACCCCTGCGAATTTGTATGACTTTCGACAAGGGTTTTTCGAGTAAAAGCTTTTTTGTTGAATACAATCAAGATACCCACACCGGTAGAAATCGCCATATCGGCTATATTGAAAATAGCATTGAAGAATTTGAATTCCTGTCCTCCCCAAAGCGGCAACCATTTTGGCAATTGTCCTTCCCAAATAGGGAAATACAACATGTCCACCACTTTGCCGTGAAACCAGCTTCCATAAGGTTTATCAGAAAAAGCGGTGGCTAAATGACCATAGCTGTCATCAAACACCACTCCGTAAAAAACAGAATCAATAATGTTTCCGGCTGCGCCGGCAAATATCAAGGCGATGGCTATCATCAAATAGTTAGAACTGTGTTTGCAGCTTGAGTCGTATAACCAATAGCCTATTCCACCAATAGCAAGGATTCGGAAAACAGTCAGAATTAATTTGCCATACGCTCCCGGGATTTTGGTTCCCCAAGCCATTCCTTCATTTTCAATCAGCAATATTTTAAACCAATTGGCCACATTGATTTGTCCGGCTTCCCCATACACAAAATTGGTCTTGATATAAATTTTGACGAATTGGTCTACCAATAAAATAATGGCGATAATCAGGATGGAATTTCGTAATGACATTTTTGAAATTTTGATGCGCAAAAATAGTGTTTTTTTCCAAAAAATAACGCTCCGTTCAGGAGCGTTATTTTATTTATTGTAAAGTGGTTATCGCTGCAAATTTTTAGCCTCAATACTCATCGTTGCATGAGGAACGATTTTCAATCTTTCTTTGGAAATCAGTTTTCCGGTTACTTTGCAAATCCCGTAGGTTTTGTTTTCAACACGGAAAAGCGCATTTTTTAAATCGCGTATGAATTTCTCCTGACGAATCGCTAATTGAGAGTTCGCTTCTTTAGACATGGTTTCGCTGCCTTCTTCAAAGGCTTTAAACGTAGGAGACGTGTCGTCAGTACCGTTGTTTAAGTCGTTCATGTAGGCGCTTTTTATAAGGTCTAAATCGGCTTTGGCTTTTTCAATTTTTGCTAAAATAATTTCTTTGAACTCAGCTAAATCAGCATCAGAGTATCTTAATTTTTCTTCTACCATAATCTTTCGTAATTATTTAGAAATTAATATTCTTGTTTTGATATCGTCAAATTCAATTTCCGTCCCGTTAGTGATAGCATCCTCAAAAGCTAAGGTCTCGGTTAATGTTTCTGACTTGATATACGTTTCGTTTTCCTGTATGGCTTTTACTAAAGCGACGGTTGGCTGTAAAAAAACTTTTATTTTATCGGTTACTTCAAATCCACTGTCTTTTCTGATGTTTTGGATTCGATTAACTAATTCTCTTGCGATGCCTTCGTTTATCAACTCCTCAGTCAGCGTAATATCTAATGCAACAGTTATGCCATTTGCATTGGCTACCAACCAACCCGGAATATCCTGAGACGAAATCTCGACATCTTCTAATGATAAAATTATACTTTTTCCCGAAATAACAAGCGATAGGGTTCCGTTGGCTTCTAATTCATTGATTTGTTCTGGCGTGAAACCTTGTATCTCTTTGGAAATCAATCCCATGTCTTTCCCAAAACGAGGTCCTAAGGCTTTAAAATTTGGTTTAATTTGTTTCACTAAAACGCCTGAGGCATCATCTAAAAGTACCACTTCTTTGACGTTTACTTCGGCTTTTATCAGGTCGGAAACCGCCTCAATTTCAGCACGCTGATGGTCGTCAAGTATTGGTATCATTACCTTTTGCAACGGTTGACGTACTTTAATCATTTCCTTTTTACGGAGCGATAAAACCAGTGACGAAACCGTCTGCGCTTTCATCATTTTACTCTCGAGCGATTTATCAACAAAGTTTTCAACCGAAATAGGGAATTTTGCTAAATGTATCGACTCAAATTCCTCTTTTTGTGTGGCTTGGGTTAAGTCTTGGTAAAGTTTGTCCATAAAGAACGGAGCAATAGGTGCAGATAATTTAGCCACATTTAACAAACAAGTATACAGTGTTTGATAAGCTGCTATTTTATCGGTGCCGTATTCGCCTTTCCAGAATCTTCTGCGACACAAACGCACGTACCAGTTGCTCAAATTCTCCTGAACGAAGTCAGAAATAGCACGAGCTGCTCTGGTTGGTTCATAATCGGCGTAGGCTTCATCCACGGTTTTAATTAAAGTATGCAATTCGGATAAAATCCAACGGTCAATTTCCGGTCTTTCGGCCAGTGGCACTTCGGCTTCCGCATATTTGAAGCCGTCAATATTGGCATACAAAGCAAAGAACGAATAGGTGTTGTATAGGGTTCCGAAGAATTTACGACGAACCTCTGCCACTCCCTCAATATCAAATTTTAAGTTGTCCCATGGATTGGCATTGGCAATCATGTACCAACGCGTCGCATCGGGACCGTATTCTTTCAGTGTTTCAAACGGGTCGATGGCGTTGCCTAAACGTTTGGACATTTTTTGCCCGTTTTTATCCAAAACCAATCCGTTGGAAACCACATTTTTATAGGCAACTTTGTCAAAGACCAAGGTGCCGATGGCATGTAGCGTGTAAAACCAACCACGGGTTTGATCTACTCCTTCCGCAATAAAATCAGCCGGGAAGTCTTTGTTTTCGTCTATTTTATCTTTGTTCTCAAATGGGTAATGCCATTGTGCATAAGGCATGGCACCACTGTCGAACCAAACATCTATCAAATCGCTCTCGCGCTTCATTGGTTTTCCCGAAGGAGAAATCAAGGTAATGCTATCTACGACATTTTTATGTAAATCGACCAAGTCGTAATTGGTTTCGGCCATATTGCCTATTTCAAAGCCTTGGAACGGATTTGAAGTTTCTACACCTGCAGCGATGGCTTTTTCAATTTCATGGTACAACTGTTCCACCGAACCGATACAGATTTCTTCCTGTTTGTCCTCGGTTCGCCAAATTGGGAGCGGAATACCCCAATATCTTGAACGGGAAAGGTTCCAATCGTTTGCATTTTTCAGCCAGTTCCCGAAACGGCCTTCACCGGTGGCTTTGGGTTTCCAGTTGATGGTATCATTCAAATCAAACATTCTGTCCTTTACCTCCGTAACTTTGATAAACCACGAATCCAACGGATAATATAGCAACGGTTCATCGGTTCTCCAACTGTGCGGGTAACTGTGCACGTATTTCTCAACTTTGAAAGCCTTGTTTTCTTCTTTTAACTGAATAGCTATTTCGACATCTGCCGAGCGTTCCGGCGCAGTGCCCGCATCATAGTATTCATTCTTTACATATTTATCTGAGTAGTCACCCAATCCCTGGATGAATCTTCCTTGCAAGTCTACCAATGGCACCGGATTTCCGTTATCATCTAAGACTAGCATTGGCGGAACTTCGGGAGTAGCTTCTTTGGCTACTTTGGCATCATCGGCACCAAACGTTGGCGCGGTGTGTACGATTCCGGTTCCGTCCTCTGTTGTAACAAAGTCTCCTGCGATTACCCTAAAGGCATTTTCGGGATTTTGATACGGTAATGCCAAAGGCATCAACTGCTCATAACGGATATCTACCAAATCTTTTCCTTTGCATTCGGTTAAAATTTGGTACGGTATTTTTTTGTCATCTGCTTTATAATTGGCAAAATCAGCTTCGCTTTCGGCCACAAAATATTTTCCGGCGAATTGTTTTCCGACTAAGTTTTTAGCTAAAATAACAGTTACCGGTTCGAACGTGTATTGGTTAAAGGTTTTGACCAATACGTAATCAATCTTTGGTCCAACTGTCAAGGCGGTATTACTTGGTAACGTCCATGGAGTAGTCGTCCAAGCTAGTATGTGAATATCGCCAAATCCTTGAAGGAAGCTTGGCAATGTTTCTTGTTTTGTTTTGAATTGTGCCACCACAGTGGTATCAGTAACATCTCTGTAACTGCCGGGTTGGTTTACTTCGTGCGAAGATAATCCGGTTCCGGCTTTAGGCGAGTAGGGTTGTATGGTGTAGCCTTTGTATAACAATCCTTTGTCGTAGATTTGTTTCAATAACCACCATACACTTTCCATGTATTTGGATTTGTAGGTCACATACGGATCTTCCATGTCGACCCAGTAGCCCATTTTTTCGGTCAAATCGTTCCATACGTCTGTGTAACGCATTACAGTGCGTTTACAGGCCTCGTTGTAGGCTTCGATGGAAATGGTTTTTCCAATGTCTTCTTTAGTAATACCCAATTCTTTTTCGGTACCTAATTCTACCGGCAATCCGTGAGTGTCCCAACCGGCTTTACGTTTTACCTGAAACCCTTTTTGAGTTTTGTAACGACAAAAAATATCTTTAATGGCGCGCGCCATAACGTGGTGAATTCCGGGCAAACCATTCGCAGACGGTGGGCCTTCAAAAAACACATACGGTGTGGCTCCTTCACGGGAAGTTACACTTTGTTCAAAGATGTTATTTTTTTTCCAAAAATCAAGAACTTCAGACGCTACCGTAGGCAGGTCAAGTCCTTTGTATTCAGTAAACTTAGTACTCATTTTTGTCGTTTTCTTAAATCAGTTTGCGAAAGTAATAAATAGTTGTGAACCAAGGAAAAATAAGGGTTGTTTTTTTGAATTGGCGAAGCAGTTAGAGGTTGAAAGAAATTGCAGCAAAAAAATTGCAGCAAATATTTTTGCTGCAGAAAAAATTGCTACAAAATAAAATAATTTCAACGGCTGCATTATTGCAACGAAAAGTACTGCCCTAAGGGATATGCCATCAAAAGAAAATTAAGCAAAGACCTCTTTCAAAACTTCGAGTGATTTTGGATTTTTAAATCCGGCAAGATGTGTAGTGTAATAAAGGAGCAAGATTTTGAGCAAAATTTGGCGTTCCACACCGGCAAAGGTTTTTTGATCGGAGTCAAACTTTAAATCGATTAGTCTCTTAAAGAGATGAGTTTCGTGCTCATTTAAACAACCGGTCCCCAAAAAAGAGGTAAAAAAACCTTCTTTGATTTCGAAAAATTTACCGTCTATTTCTGTTGTGTCCGGATAAAAACCAAGAAATTTAGTCATTTCCAGCATCAGAATCAGGTGAAAATTGGCCATGTCGTCATGGGCATCGAGCCAAAGCAAAGCCGATTCCAGAAACAAAAAAAGATCTTCGTTTTTCTCTTCTTCGTGTATGCTGTGGTGAATGATTTCGGAAAGAAAGATTACAATAGTGCTTTTAACAATGTCGTTGCTGATGGTCTGGTAAGCATGAGCCAATTTGATTTCCTTGAAATGCTCGAGGGTACCTTTGTTTTTGTGATTGGCTTCGATTTCGAGTATTGTCAACGGTTGAAAATAGGCAATTTTTTGATTTGATTTTTTGGCTGAAAAAGCATTGGGGACAAAATAACTTTTCAAGCCGTCGGACTGTGTCAGGCATTTTACTATCAGGCTTTTTTCCTGATATTTTAGAGATGAAATTACGATAGCTTTAGTTTTAACTAACATTCTGAATGGGGAATAGTAAACAGGGAATGGTGAACCAGTTGAATTTTTAACATACCATTCGCTCCGTACAATTATCTAACAATCATCACTTTTTTGACAGCAGTTTCAGCACCGTCTTGAGAGGCTATAAAAATCATGTACACTCCGGAAGATACTTTGTATTTACCGAAAGCAGTGGTATCCCATTCAATGGTTCCACCCTCGGAGGTGGTTTCGTAAACCAAATTGCCTTCAATATCCGTGATTTTGATATTGGCTTTTGAAATTAACCCGGCAATTTTAACGGTGCCCACAAACTCTGGGCGTACGGGGTTGGGATACACATACACGTTGTTCAGATCCTCGGCCGGTCGTGTGGAGGTTCCCTGAAAAGAAACCATTCCTTTATCGGTCGCAAAAAAAACTTCACCGGTCACCGCGTTGATATCAATATCATTGATAACATTACTGGGAAGAGGGGAGTTGTCTTTGGTAAAATGATAAATGGTTTGTTGACCATCAGAAGAAACGAGGAAAACACCTGAATCGGCTGTACCTATCCACTTTTGATTGGAGCCGTTGACGGCAATATCTGAAACGTATTGTTCGTACATCAGTTCTTGTGCCAACCCGTCTTCCAGGATGATGATGGCGTTGGTTTTCATTTGTTCGTCAGAAGTAAAACTGCTGACACTGGGTAATACCCTCAATCCTTTGGTGGTTCCTATCCAAAGCTGGTTTCGGTTGTCTGTGACCAAAGCTCTTACATCTTCAAAAGGCAGATTCCCCAGGTTTTCGCCGGTGGTTATTTTTTTAAAAATGTTGCCGTTTTCACTGAAAGCAATGACCCCTTCTTTAAATGTAGCGATCCATTTGACACCACTTTTATCAATAACCATTTTGCCAAATCGATTGTTGAAGTAATTGGATTGAATGGTTGAGGTATCGTATGCCTGCCATTGCCCTCCTGCTTTGAGTTCTTTCAGGCCATTTTTTACTAATCCGTTGGATACCCATAAATTTCCGGCTTTATCAAAAGCACTTTGTTCTATTCTGAGGTCGGAATCTGGCGGATCTGTTGGGAATACCGGTTCCAAAAGACTGTTGTTTTTGTTGTAAATGGTAACCAATTGATCATTTTCAAATTTCAGTAATCCGGAAAAATAAGAGCTAACAAAAATTTGATTTTCATTGTTGGGATTTACCGTCACTCTTACAAAATCGGAAGCATTACTGTTCGGTTCATGAACTTCAGCATAAGGGATGTTCAGCCAGTGATTGTCGGCGTATTTGCTGATTCCGTGATATGACAACGGATATGGGTTGTATTCATCGGTATAATCGCCATAAACAGCCCATAAATTGGAAGAGGAACTATTGATTGAAAAAATATTATTCTGAGCCGGCCCATTGGGCATTATAATTTCAAAAGTAAACGGATTGTTGATGGCAGAGCTAACAATGCCGTTTTCATTTGTGCCAATATAAATGTTACCGTTTAAAGTGGTGGCACAGCTAAAGGTTACCGGAATATCGGGAATTTGCGAGTTTTGAATATGAGCAGTTTGGCCCAATGTCGTGTTAAAAACATAGACATGACTTTGCGAAGTTATCGTAAGATAATTTTCGTTAGCTCTGAGATCCAATCCCGGCTGTCCTACATTAACAATTTGCTGAAAAAAACTACCGTTATATTTGTAAAGAATGGCATTGGCATTCATGGCAATCAGTTGATTGTTGAACGATACAATTCCGTTCCAATATCCAGTGTCGAATACTTCCCATTGTGCAAAGTCATTCAGATTGGCGTTGTTGATGGATGCTTTTTTGATACCATTATTTTGAGATACTGCGTAAATATCTCCATTGTAAACACAGGTTTGATAAATTTTAATCTCTTGCCCGTTGGGGCCAATAAAATAAGTGTCACCAAACTCAAGTGTTGCCAACTTATATTGTACAATTCCAAAATCACAGGAAATATAAACAATGCCGTTATATTCCATAAAATGATTTATTTTTTTGATATTGGCAGGCAGGTTTTTATTGATGATATCTACCACATTGAGCATACTGCCGTCAACATTGTTGATAACGATCATCAAGCCGTTCTCATAACCTAAAAGTGTTTTGTTAAACGCCTTGCTGTGGTACATGGCCGAAATGGTTTGGCCGGAAAGACCGTTGATGGTATTGATGGTTTCAATATCATTGGTGGTAGTGTTTTTGGTAAAAAGGGCATTTTCTGCAGCCGCAAAAAGTTTGGTATCCGATTCGGAAACGTCCTTGATTTGGTTATAGGAAAAATAACCTTTCCAGTTCTGATTTTGTTGTGTAAAACCATAATGGAAGGAGAAAACCAAAATCAACAGCAGATACTTTTTCATTTTAAAACAATTTGCACACAAATATAGTATAAACGCAAAAAATTCGGTTTTGGTATAGCGCATAAAAAAATGCCCTTATTGCTAAGGACATTTTTTAGGTTTTGGTTGGTTTTTATTTTGGTTTATACGATTCCTTGTGCTAGCATTGCATCGGCTACTTTAACGAAACCGGCAATGTTGGCTCCTTTTACATAATCTGTATATCCGGTAGCATCTGTTCCGTATTTCACACAAGCTGCATGAATGTTGGCCATAATGTCTTTCAAACGTTGATCTACTTCTTCAGAAGTCCAGCTCAAGCGTAAAGAGTTTTGCGACATTTCCAAACCTGAAGTTGCCACACCCCCTGCATTTGATGCTTTTCCAGGAGCGAAAAGAATTTTAGCATGTAAAAATTCTTCAACAGCCTCCGGTGTTGATGGCATGTTAGCTCCTTCAGCTACACATATACATCCGTTTGCAATCAGCATTTTAGCTTCTTCACCGTTTAATTCATTTTGAGTAGCACATGGTAAGGCAATATCACATTTTACTTCCCATGGACGTTTTCCGGCTACGAATTTTGCAGAAGGGTATTTGGTCACGTAATCCGAGATTCTTCCGTAGTTAACGTTTTTGATTTCCATTACATAGGCTAATTTTTCGGCATCAATTCCATCGGCATCGTAGATGTATCCGGATGAATCAGACAACGTAACAACTTTACCACCTAACTGAGTTGCTTTTTCACAAGCGTATTGTGCTACGTTTCCGGAACCTGAAATAACCACAGTTTTTCCTGAGAAGCTTTCGCCTTTAGTAGCCAACATGTTTTGTGCAAAGTACACATCACCATATCCTGTAGCTTCCGGACGGATTAAAGAACCTCCGAATGTGATTCCTTTTCCGGTCAATACTCCGGTAAATTCGTTTCTTAATCTTTTGTATTGACCAAACATGTAGCCTACTTCTCTTCCGCCCACACCGATATCTCCGGCAGGAACGTCAGTGTCAGCTCCGATGTGTTTAGACAATTCGGTCATGAAAGCTTGACAGAATTTCATGATTTCAATATCTGATTTTCCTTTAGGGTCAAAGTCAGAACCTCCTTTTCCACCACCCATTGGCAATGTAGTTAAACTATTTTTGAAGGTTTGCTCAAAAGCTAAGAATTTCAAGATGCTCAAGTTTACTGAAGGGTGGAAACGGATTCCTCCTTTGTATGGTCCGATAGCTGAGTTCATCTGGATTCGGTATCCGCGGTTTACTTGTGTATTTCCGGCATCGTCAATCCAGGTAACGCGGAACATGATGACTCTTTCCGGCTCTACCATTCTTTCCAAAAGCATTTTGTTTTGGTATTTTTTATTTTGTTCAATAAAAGGAATTACGGTTTCTGCAACTTCCTTAACTGCTTGCATAAATTCAGGCTCATTGGCATTTCTTTTTGCTACTAAGTCGATGAATTCGTTGATACTTTGTGACATAAAATTATACTATTAATGTTTTTTAAGAAATCGTTTTCGTAAAATCGGACAAATATACATTTTATTAAAAAAACGGTTGTCATTTTTTTTAAATTCTCAGAAATTTTATGTTTCTGTTAAGAAACTCAGCTTAAGACTAAAGTAATTCTCGTTATTTAAATCTTTTTTTGGTTTTTATCGTATATAAATCAACAATTTTTTATTTTATTTTATAACTGATTGATGTTTTTATATATTTGTCGAGAATTGAACTTATTAGTATGCAAATGCCCAAAAAATTTATCATAACCTCATTGTTGTTGTTTATTTTTGCAACGAACAGTAACGCTCAGTTTGGCTTTTCACATGAAATCGGTGTTATTGCCGGACCGGTTGCCTTTCAATCGGATTACGGTGAGCGACATGATTTTTCAACGAATGCAGGGAATACCGGTTATGGTATCGGAATCATCCACTACCTGAATTTTTCGTACCGAGCGGAATGTAACTGTTATACTCCTGAGACTTATTTTAACGACCACTTTAAGTTGAGAAGTGAGTTGTCATACAATAAAACTAATTTGAAACATTTCGGAAAATGGGTTGATCCCAGCCGAACTTCAACAACGGCTAATCAATTACGGGCAATGAGAGGGAGTACGACTGTGACTAATTTGGGGATGCAGTTGGAGTTTTATCCTTTGAGTATTCGAGATTTTACAGCAACTATTGGTTCTTTCGCTCCTTTTATCAGTTTGGGGGGACAATTCAGTTTTTATGACCCGGAAGCCTATTCAGAATTAGGTCCTTTGGATTCATTTAATACAACTCCTATTAAATATTACAAGGCTACAACCAATCAGGGAGGAACAGTATGGTCGGTGGTGTCCAGTATCGGATGTCGCTATAAACTAACAGAGCTTTCTGATTTGATGGTCGATTTAAGATGGCAGTATTATTTTTCCAATTGGGTTGACGGTTTGAATCCCGATCCGAAGTTATATCCTGAAAACAAAGCCAACGATTGGAATGTTTGGTTTAATGTTGGATATATTTACTATCTTCAATAAAAAACGTTTTTTTATTTGTCTTCAACCGCATCTTTATAATCCGGATAAAGAAATTTGTTATAGGGAAATCGCGTGATGTGAATTTCTCTTACGGCCTCGTAAACTTTTTCTCTGAATTCTTCAAAGTTCTCTTTGTTGGTTGCCGAAATAAACAAGGCATTCTTTTTGCCAACGGTACCCATCCAAGTCGCCTTCCATTCTTCTAAAGTGTAATGTTTGGTGGTTTTTTCGGTCACCAAATCATCGGCCTCGATGACCAAGTGTCGGTATGCATCGATTTTATTGAAAACCATAATGGTAGGTTTGTCATTGCTTTTGATGTCCTGTAAAATTTGATTTACCGATTGGATATGCTCTTCAAAATCAGGATGTGAAATATCGACTACATGCAAAAGCAAGTCAGCTTCTCGTACTTCATCCAGTGTGCTTTTGAAGGATTCAATCAATTGGGTTGGTAATTTTCGAATAAATCCAACAGTGTCAGACAATAAAAAAGGCAAATTCTTAATGACTACTTTTCTAACGGTGGTGTCAAGGGTAGCAAATAATTTATTTTCGACAAAAACCTCGCTTTTGCTGATGACATTCATCAAGGTGGATTTCCCCACATTGGTATATCCTACCAAGGCAACGCGAACCATGGCGCCGCGATTGCTTCTTTGTACTGACATTTGTTTGTCAATAGTTCTGATTTTTTCTTTCAACAAAGCAATACGATCGCGAACAATTCGGCGGTCGGTTTCAATTTCAGTTTCTCCCGGACCACGAAGTCCAATTCCCCCTTTTTGACGTTCTAGGTGGGTCCACATGCCCGAAAGTCTTGGCAATAAATATTGGCATTGTGCCAATTCTACCTGTGTTCTGGCATAAGAGGTTTCAGCTCTTTGAGCAAAAATGTCTAAAATGAGATTGGTTCGGTCCAGTACTTTGCAATCCAAAATTTTGGAAATGTTTTTCTGTTGGGAAGGAGAGAGCTCATCATCAAAAATTACAGTCGATATATTGTTCTCCTTAATATAGTAGTTAATCTCATCCATCTTTCCTGTTCCTAAAAATGTTTTAGGATTGGGACGTTCCAGTTTTTGGGAAAACCGCTTGATTACTTCGCCTCCGGCAGTAAATGTTAAAAACTCCAATTCATCAAGATACTCGTTTAATTTATCTTCGTTTTGATGTTGGGTAATGATGCCGACGATGACAGTTCTCTCGAAATTTATAACTTCTTTTTCTAACATTTTGGATTTTATTGTTTGGCAAAATTAGGTATTTGAAATTTAAATAATCGTGTAAATACTCGAAGAATTTGGAGCGCAAAGCCATTTATTTTAGCAAAAAAAATATAATTTCAGTTTTTTTCAGAATTTTTACTAAATTTGGGCTTCATTATCCAAAAAATTATAATCAAACAACTAAATTGTTATTGCATGAAAAAAATTACTTTATTTCTATTGCTGTTGTTGCTTGCTTCTGTTAACGGTTATTCCCAATTTACGCCGGCTGTAGAAGGTTTTGAGTCAACAACAGGACCGGATGCCGCTCCAGCAACCAGCTGGACACTAGGTACCGGTGATTGGGCGGTTTTCGACAACGATGCTGCTTCAGGAATTTCTACAGCTCAGCGCTGGGGAATCATGAGTACCGTTGCGACCCCACCATTAGTTTATCAGGGAACCAATTCTGCCTATATCAATAGGGAAAACATCGGACAAGGCAATACATCGGAAGATTATTTGGCGACGCCAATGGTTCACATTCCGACTAACGGTCAATTGCACTTTTACACCCGAACATTTTCGAGTGGAATACAAGGAACGATCTACCAAATCAAGATAGCTCCGGCTGTAGTTCCTGAATTTCAGACCGATCCAACGGCTTACAGTTTGGTTCAGCAATGGACAGAAACAGAATTAGTTGGTACATTTAATATCTATGAAGAAAAAATTGTGGATTTGTCAGCGTATGCTGACTTAGATGTTTATATCTCCTTTGTAATGGTTTATACCCAAACGGGAACTGTTTTGGATGGTGACCGTTGGTTAGTAGATAACGTAAGTATAGCAGAAAACTGTTTTGCTCCAACGAACCCGGTTGCGGGTCAGATTACATTGAACTCAGCGAATTTGAGCTGGACTGGTTCCGCTCCGCAATACGAAGTGGAAATCATACCTCAGGCCGGAACATTTACCGGTACGGGTACTATTGTAAATACCAATAGTTTCAGTGCTACTCAAACCACTGCCGGTGTTCCCTTTGCGGCGACCACTACTTATTCTTATCGTGTAAGAGCAGTTTGTTCAGGAGGAGTTAACAGTGTATGGGTTGGACCAACCAACTTTACGACCTCTTCACCGGGACTCACTTGTTTAGCTCCAATTACGGTATCAACATTACCATACAGTACTACCAACAATACCGGCAATTTCTCTGACAGTACAGATGTTATTCAGCCGGCTGCGTGTGCAGGAGGTGCCACAAACTACATGGCTGGGAATGATGTTTTCTATTCATATACCGCGCCGGCTAATGGTACCATAAGTGTAACTTTAACTCCAACGACAGCCAATTCAAGTTTGTTTGTCTATGATGGATGTTCTAATGTTGGCATAGCTTGTATTGGCGGAATTGCCAATACCGGAACCGGTATCAGAGACTTACCTAATATTCCTGTAGTTGCAGGTCACGAATATATTATTGTTGTTTCATCAAGCGGAGTTTCGCAAACAGTTGGGTATACTTTAGTAATACAAGCTGTGGCTTGTGCGCAACCTACTGCTTTAGCCGCTTCAGGTATAGCTCAAACTACAGCTAACTTAAGTTGGGCGGCCGGTGCAGCTACTTCATGGGAAGTAGTGGTGCAACCTGCAGGAGGTCCAATACCGACCGGTTCAGGAACACAAACCAACACTAATACCAATTACCCGTGTCCTATCGCTTTAACAGCAAACACTTCTTATGATTTTTATGTAAGAGCTGATTGTAATGACGGCAGCGGTTTGTTTAGTGCTTGGGCCGGACCTTATACTTTCAGAACATTATGTGATGCGTTTCCGGTTACTTTCCAGGAAGGATTCAACAGCACATCAACCACACAGGCTTGTTGGACCGTTGTAAACGGAAACAATGATGCCGATTCATGGAATATGGATTATGCGACTAACCCTTTTGAGGGAGATCAGGTTGCTGTTCTTCTTACGGATGGTAATGGAGGGGCTAATGATGATTGGTTGATTTCACCACAAGTGATTTTGAATGGCAATCAACGATTAAGATACCGTTACAGAGTACAGTCGACTAATGAGCCTAATGACTTTAGAGTAATGCTTTCTACAAATGGAGCCAGTACTGTTGATTTTACAACAACATTAGTGCCTTTGAATTCTTACAGTAATACTACTTATGTAGAAAACATCGTAAACCTTTCGGCTTACACGGGACCTGTGAATGTTGCATTCCATGTACCGGCAGGAGGACTTGACGGATGGAGACTTTATATTGATAACTTTATTATTGAAGATTTACCAACCTGTCCGGAGCCGTCAGCTATTACATCGAACTCGGTGCTTTCTACCAGTGCCAATATCAGCTGGACGCCAGGAAACACGGAAACAGAGTGGCAGGTACTTACTTTACCTTGTGGTTCTCCTGCTCCGGGAGCTGGTGCGACACCAACAGCCACAGCTACAACTAATGTTAACTTCCCACTTACCGATTTAACTCCTACTACTTGTTATGATGTATACGTAAGAGCGGTATGTCCGGGTAATGACTTAAGTCCTTGGACAGGTCCTACTACCTTTACCACTCAAGTAGCTCCGCCAATTTGTGGAGGAACGTTTACAGATCCGGGAGGTTCAGGAGCAAACTATGCTAACAGCACAGACTCTACGGTGACTATTTGTCCTCAAAATGCAACTGATGTAGTGACCGTAACTTTTACGTCATTCAATACAGAAACGGGCTGGGACGGATTATTGGTGTATGATGGAAATTCAATTACAGCACCTCAAATTGCCAGTGCCAATGGTACCGGTAACGGATTTTTTGGAACCGTAACAGGAGCCTATTGGGGCACTGCTATCCCTGGACCATTTACTTCATCTAGTGCGGACGGCTGTTTGACTTTCCGTTTTGTGAGTGATACTTCAGTAAACAATCCGGGTTGGGTGGCCAACGTAACTTGTGCACCACCACCAACTTGTAGAAAACCTACGGTGTTAACCAATAATACGGTTACTTATAACTCAGCATTATTGAACTGGACTCAACCGGTAAATCCGGATAACTCAACAGCTACAGCTTGGGAGGTTATTGCATTGCCATGTGGTTCAACACCACCGGCAGCCAATGCAACTCCAACCACTACGGCTTCTACGAATAGCAACTTCTTATTGAGCGGTTTAACCTCTGCAACTTGTTATGATGTTTATGTAAGAGCGGTTTGTAGTGATACAGACAGCAGCACTTGGACTGGTCCAACAACTTTTACTACACAGGTAGCTCCACCGGTTTGTGGCGGAAACTTTGTAGATGCAGCCGGACCATCAGCTAACTACGCTAACAGTTCAGATTCAACAGTAACCATTTGTCCTAATACTGCCGGAGAAGTGGTTACGGTAACATTCACATCTTTCTGGACAGAAGCAACTTGGGACGGATTGTATGTATTTGACGGAAACTCTATTGCAGCTCCGCAAATTGCCAGCACGAATGGTGCAGGAAATGTACCGGGTGGCTTGCCGGGTTCTTATTGGGGTAACTTAACAGGAGCTAACTTGCCTGGGCCGTTTACTTCATCAAGTGCCGATGGTTGTTTGACTTTCCGATTCAGAAGTGATGGTTCGGTTAACAATCCGGGTTGGATTGCTAACATTACTTGTGCTCCTGCTCCACAATGTCCTAAACCAAATACGTTAACGGCTACACAAATTACATCTACTTCCGCGCTTTTAGGCTGGACAGAAATGAATCCGAACGTTGCGCAATGGCAAGTATACTTGGTGTTGCAAGGACAACCGGCACCGCTGCCGGATACCGCTACGGGTTGGGTAACGGTTTCATCAACCTCTGCCCCTTTTACAGGATTACAATCAGGGACACAATATACTTTCTATGTACGATCAATATGTCCTGATGGTAGTTACAGTTTATGGTCTGTAGCACATAACTTCAGTACTTTGATTATCAATGATGATTGTTCGGGAGCCATATTCGCTCCGGTAAACTCTTCTGCAGAGTGTGGTCAAATCACGGCTGGAACAATTACCGCTGCAACTGCGTCAACAGTTCCTTTGGACGCTCCGTGTGTGGGAACAGCGGATGATGACGTATGGTTCCAATTTATTGCAACCAATCAGTATTTGAATGTGTCTCTGCAAAGTATTGTCGGGACAACAACCAACTTAAATTTTGCTGCGTATTCCGGAGAATGCGGAACGCTGACACAAATATTCTGTAGTGCAGCCAACGCTGTTTCAGGGGTGTTAAACGGATTGACCGTAGGACAGACCTATTATATCAGAGTGTACTCTAATGGTTCAACACCACAAACGGTAAATTTCAACTTGTGTATTTCAACACCATCTACTTGTCCTACTGCTTCAACAGTTTGTAGTCTTACGGATTATGTGAATACTACAGGGGTAGCTAATTTAGGTACCATCGGATGTTTGTTTACGGCTCCGAACCCTGCCTATTTTACCATTCAGGTAGCTACTTCAGGACCTATCAATTATACGTTGACACAGTCTACACAACCTTCTGTTAACGGTGTACCAGGACCACCAAATATTGACGTGGATTATGCCGCTTGGGGACCATTTACCAGTCAGGATGAAGCTTGTACGTTTATCGGTAGTGCACAACCTTATGCGCCTCCAGGAATTGGAGTGCCGGTAACACAACAAACAGGATGTAGTTATTCAGCTGCACCTACTGAAACTTTAAATATTGCGAATGCAGTAGCTGGGCAATTCTATATCATTTTGATTACGAATTTCTCGAATCAACCGGGATATATTACTTTGACACAAAACAATACCGGTACTGCGGGTCACGGTGAAACCAACTGTTGTCCTAATGCGTCTTTCAATTATAATCCGGTTACGTATTGTAGAGAAGCCGGTGCACCTAACCCGACTCCTCAAATTAATAGTGGTTCGGTTGCGGGTACCTTTACCGCGAGTCCTGACGGTTTAGTATTTGTTGATACAGCAACCGGTCAGGTAGATTTAGCAGCGAGTACAGCAGGAAACTATGTTGTTACTAATACGGTAGCGGAAACTGCGACTTGTGCGGAAAGAACATCAAATGCTACCATACAAATTGTAGAACCGGTTACGGCTACATTTACTTATGGTTCGGCTTCTTACTGTAATGTATTGTTTACTACTCCTCAACCAGCTACTTTAGAGGGTGCTACAGGAGGATCGTATTCAGCTTCTCCAAATGGAGGTCTTTATGTAGATGTAACCACCGGAGCCATTACTCCTAGTTTGAGTTCTCCGGGTGTGTATACCGTTACTTATACATTACCGGGATCAGGTTCATGTGTGGCCAGTAATCCAACTGCTACGGTTGAAATTATCGGAGCGCCAGAGCCTACCTTTACACAGGTACCACCTATTTGTCCGGGAGATGCCTTAGCAGATTTGCCAACGACTTCAAATGATGGTATTACCGGTACTTGGTCTCCTGCTATGAACAATACAGCGACTACGACGTATACCTTTACACCGGATGCAGGACAATGTGCTACTACTACTACGATGACGATAGAAGTTGGTTCTACCACTCCTACGTTTACGCAAGTGGCTCCAATATGTCCGGGTGCTCCTTTAGCAGACTTACCGACTACTTCAATCAATGGTGTAGTAGGAACATGGTCTCCGGCTATGGACAATACACAAACTACAACATATACGTTTACGCCAACGACAGGAAACTGTGTGGCTTCGGTTACTATGACAATTGTTGTACAAACGCCTTCTATTGTTCCTACGTTCAATGCGGTACCACCTATTTGTCCTAACGGAACATTAACAGACTTGCCGACGACTTCATTAAACGGTATTACCGGAACATGGTCACCGGCTTTAGATAATACACAAACGGCTACGTATACCTTTACACCGGATGCAGGTCAGTGTGCATTACCAACAACATTAACTATTATTGTAAATCCTGAATTACAAGTGACGGTAAATAATCCATCATTCTGTCCGGGCTCTACAGCTACGGTTGTTGCTACTCCGGCAATTGCAGGAAACTACAATTATGTTTGGACAGTTCCGGCTGGAGCTTCAGACCCTGGGAACGTTGCTTCCTTTACGACTAACGTACCAGGAAATTATTCTGTTGTGATTACACAAGTGAATACATTCTGTAATTCAGATTTTGAAACGCCTGCAGCCACAGGTACTACTCCTAACTTAGTGAGTGAGACTGCTGTGCCTTGTTGGGATACTACTTCTTCGGATGGTATCATTGAATTATGGCCTACTGGATTTGAAGGGGTAACTCCTTATTCAGGAAATAACTTAGTGGAGTTAAATGCTAATACTCCGGGAACGTTATTCCAAGATTTCACGGTAGTTCCGGGTACAACTATTTCGGTTTCTTTTGCCCACAGAGGACGTCAAGGTGTTGACGTGGTAGGAGTAGAAGTAGGACCTGTTGGAGGACCTTACGTAAGCTTAGGTAATTTCTCTGATGGAAATACCGCTTGGGCATTACACACGGTTAATTATACAATTCCTACCGGAGCCGGAAGTAACTATTCATTGCGTTTCGTTTCTGTGTCAAGTGCAGGAGGAAGCCCTAGTATTGGAAACTTGTTAGATTCTATTTCAATCTCTACTTTGGGATGTCCGTCGCAACCGACTACAGGAGTAGTATCTATTCAAAACTTACCGGCGCCAACGGTAACCGTTACGCAACCAACCTGTACGCAACCAACCGGAACTATTGAAGTAACCAGCCCGCTTAACGGAGCAGGAGGTGGTTTACCAGCTAACTTGTTTATTTCTGAAGTAACTGATGCCCCAACAGGTTTAGGTGCTCTTACTTATGTTGAAATATATAACGGTACGGGAGCAACTGTTAATTTGAGTAACTATAAATTAAAAATGTACAATAACGGTTCTTCTTCTGTTAATCCTTCATGTGATAATATTTTATCAGGTATGTTGAATAATAACAGTACTGTTGTTGTTGCAGTTGGTTCATCAACGAACCAAGGAGGGGTAACACCAAATCTTGTATTCGCTGGATGTACTGGAGTTAATGATAATGACAATATTCGTTTGGCAACAACAAGTGATGTTGATATTGATATTTGGGGAAGCATAACTGATGTGAGTTTTACACCTTCTGGTCAAGCTGGTTATACATACAGAAGATTGAATACAGCTACAGTACCTAGTACCACTTGGAACCCTGCTGATTGGACAGCCATTGATGATGTGGCAGGTGTAGTTGATTATTCAAATATTGGTACTTATTCTTTACCAAACTCAAGTACTTATGAGTATAGCTTAGATTCAGGAACGTACCAATCAAGTACGACTTTCACTGGTGTGGTTTCAGGACCTCATACCATTACAGTACACGATTTAGTGACAGGATGTTATTCATTACCATTCGATGTTACTGTTGATCCGATTATAGATCAAATTATAACGACATTCAATCCGATAACTATTTGTAATGGTGATGCGGTTTCTTTCCCTGCTGCTTCTTTAGAGGGAGTGACAGGAACATGGAGTCCATCAACAATTGACAATACACAAACGGGTACGTATAACTTTACACCGGATGCAGGACTATGTGCTTCTACGGCTACTTTGACGGTTACAGTTAATCAACCGGCTACGCCTACCTTTGACCCGGTAGCGGCTATTTGTGAAGGTGATGTTTTGAATGCGTTACCAACTACTTCTACAGGAGTTGTTTCGGGAATCACAGGTTCTTGGTCACCGGCCTTGAATAATATGGCTACGACTACGTATACCTTTACTCCGGATGCAGGACAATGTGCTACGACGACTACTTTAACAATTGTAGTGAATCAAAAAGTGGTTCCAACCTTTACTCCGGTTGCAGCTATTTGTAATGGGGATACTTTGGCAGCGTTACCAACGACGTCAAATGCACCTGAATTGGTACCGGGAACTTGGTCACCTGCCTTGAATAATACGGCAACGACCACGTATACCTTTACTCCGGCTGCAGGTCAATGTTCGAATACGGCTACCTTAACGATAACCGTGAATCAAAAAGTTCCTTCTACATTTAATGCTATAGCACCACTATGTAATGGTTCAGCAACAGTTCCGACACTTCCGACTACCTCAAATGAAGGAACTACGGGAACTTGGTCACCGGATACGATTAGTAATACCGAAACAGCCACTTATACCTTTACACCGGATGCAGGACAATGTGCTGAAACGGGTAGCTTAACGGTTACAGTAGCTGATCCGCTTGCTATTACCGCTATCGGAGATTGTCAAGGAAGCTACTTTGTACTTACGGTGTCACCGACTACAGGTACTTTTGATCCCGCAGCTACATTTAGTTGGGCAACCAGTTCAGGACAGGTTGTTGGAAATACACAATCGATTAATGCACTGACTGCCGATACCTATACGGTTACAGTAACCATAAACGGTTGTTCAAGCGAGCAAGACGTTATCGTTGAGCCGGCTGATTTAGCTTGTGTAATTCAAAAAGGTATTTCTGTTAATGGTGACGGCTATAACGATGCGTTTGACTTATCAGGATTTAACGTGAAAAAGATCACCATCTTTAACCGTTACGGAATGGAAGTATACAGCAAAACAGACTATACGAACCAATGGAAAGGAGAATCTGATAACGGTGACGAATTACCTGATGGAACGTATTACTATGTGTTTGATCGTGCGAATGGAGAAACCAGAACCGGTTGGATTTATATCAACAGACAGCAATAAGGACTTATAATAATTTGCATTTAAAATAAAACAAAACAAAATGAAGAAAATATATTTCATTGCAATATTAGCTTTATCTGTGTTTACAGAAGTACAAGCTCAACAAGATCCGAACTACACACAGTACATGTACAATATGAGTGTAATAAATCCTGCTTATGCTGGGTCTAAGGAAACTTTATCCGGAGGTTTGCTTTACAGAGCACAATGGGTTGGCATCGAAGGTGCCCCTACAACCGGTACTTTCTTTTTACACAGTCCTGTGGGTAAAAATGTGGGTCTTGGACTTTCTGTAGTTTCAGATAAAATTGGTCCTGTTGAAGAGAATAACTTCTATGCTGATTTCTCTTATACTTTGAACTTAGGTGGGGAGCATCGTTTAGCTTTCGGTTTAAAAGCCGGAGCGACCATGCATAAAGTGGATTTTAATACCATTTATCCAACCTTGCCGCAGCCAAATATTAACGATCCGTTTTACGCCTCTAACCCGAACGCTACATTCTTGAATGTAGGTTCGGGGGTGTTTTACTACACTCAGAAATACTATATCGCATTTTCAGTTCCTAATATGTTAAAGGCAAAATACCTTGACTTTAACGGAGCTAAATACGGTACAGAGGAATTGCACTACTTCTTAACAGGAGGGTATGTATTCGATTTGAATCCGAATTTGAAATTCAAACCATTTGCTATGGTGAAATCATCTTTGAATGCACCGACCTCATTTGACGTGTCAACCAATTTCTTGTTATATGATAAGTTAGAATTAGGAGCCACTTACCGATTGGAAGACTCTTTTGGAGCTATGGTAAATTTTGCCATTACACCTAATTTAAAATTAGGGTATGCCTACGATCATGTGATTTCAGATATCAAAACAGTAGCCCCGGCTTCTCACGAGTTTATCTTGTTGTTTGATTTGAATTTCCCGAAAAAAGTATCACAATCTCCTAGATATTTCTAACCATAAACTAATCCTAAAAATGAAAAATCTTTATATAACATTAAGTTTTGTGGCCATTAGTTTTACTGTTGGAGCCCAAAATAAAGACACTAAGACAGCGGACAAATTGTACAACCGTTACGAGTATGTCGATGCTGCCAAAGAATATTTGAAATTGGTTGAAAATGATAAGGGAACGGCTTATGTGTACAAACAGTTGGCCGACACTTATTATAACATGTTCAACACTACGGAAGCGGTAAAATGGTATGCCAGAGCTACTGAGATGACTCAGGATGCCGAGACGTATTACCGTTATGCCCAAATGTTGAAAGCCAATGGAAAATACGAAGAAGCCAACAAGCAAATGCAAAAGTTTGCCGCTGCTGCCCCTTCTGACTCCCGTGCGAAAGCCTTCAAAGAAAATCCGAACTACGTTCCGAAGTTGATGGATAAAACCAAATTGTACAATGTGAACCCGTCCGATGTCAGCAGTGATAAATCAGATTTCGGTGCCGTATTGTATGATAACAGTGTTTACTTTACCAGTGCCCGCAACGGTGCTCGTAAAAGTTACGGCTGGACAGACGAACCGTTTTTAGACATCTACAAAGCAGATTATAACGCGGACGGAACGGTAACCAATGCGGCTACTGTTCCCTCGTTAAATTCTAAGTTCCACGACGGACCGTTGACCATGAGTGCTGACGGAAACACCGTCTACTTCTCAAGCGACAGTTTCAGAGAAGGAACTTTTGAAAAAGACAAAGCAAACAAATTGAAATTGGGAAGAAACAGTATTTTCAAAGCCGTGAAAAAAGGAGATACTTGGGGAGACATCACCATGTTGCCTTTCAACAGCAAAGAGTTTTCTACCAGTAACCCAAGTTTGAGCCGCGATGGTAAAACCTTATATTTCTCTTCTGACCGTCCCGGTAGTATAGGTGGGGTAGACATTTGGAAAGTGAGCATCAATGCTGACGGTTCTTATGGCGATCCGCAAAACTTAGGGAACAAAGTAAATACAGAAGGAAATGAAAGTTTCCCATACATTGCTGATGACAACAAAACGTTATTCTTCGCTTCGAGTGGTAAACCGGGCTTAGGAGGTTTAGACGTGTACCAAATTGACTTGTCAAACGGTGCTGAAGCGACCAACTTAGGCAAACCGGTAAATACTGAAAAAGACGATTTCGCCTTTACTTTCAACGGAACCAAAAATGCCGGATTCTTATCCAGTAACCGTAACGGAAACGACGACATCTTTGCGGTAAGCCCTATTTGTGGTGTGGACGTTTTAGTTGTAGTAACCAATGCCAAAACAGGAGAAATTTTAGCTAATGCCAGTGTGGCTATCTTAGACGATAAGAAAAATGTGATTACTACTGAAATGTCAAATGCCAAAGGTGAGGTAAAATACAGAGTAGAGTGTGATAAGCCATACGTAGTACAAGCTTCTAAAGACGGTTTCGAAGGCAATACTTTTGCAGTGACCAAGTCTAAAGGACCTACTGCTAAAGTGGATGCTGCGTTACAACCTATTGATGTTATCGTTACAGAAACTGAAATCGTGTTGAAAGAAATCTATTTTGAATACGATAAGAGCAACATTACTGCCGAAGGCGCATTTGAGTTAGACAAATTAGTTCAGGTGATGAAAAACAACCCGAACATGGTCATCTTAGCGAAATCGCATACGGATAACAGAGGAAGCGATAAATACAATTTAAGATTGTCTGACCGTAGAGCAAAATCAACGGTACAATACATCATTTCAAAAGGTATTGCAGCGGATAGAATCTCCGGAAAAGGAATGGGTGAGTTAGAGCCTAAAGTGGATTGTGGTGCTAATTGTACCGAAGAACAACACGCTCAAAACCGTCGTTCTGAATTCTTGATTGTTAAAAAATAATCTTGCTATTTGAGATAAAAAAGGCCGAACAACTGTTCGGCCTTTTTTTATGGATATATGCGAGGCTAGAGCTTACAACCTGCTATGGTATGATAAAATACCGGCAACCGAAGTTTTGCGGTCTGAGAACGCTTCAAATGACGTGAGAACAACAGTCCAATCACCAACCCGTCATTCCAATCGTTAGAAGGTAATCAAAACCAAATGGGGAAGCCACGGGAATAACCCAAAAAAAGGGGTTGCTCACACAACCCTTTAGATTTAATTTTTCACAAACTGTTTACTCACCACCGTTTTCCCATTGGCTTGTAAGGACAGGATATAACTTCCGGGAGTTAATGCATTGGTATTGAAACTACTGCTGAATGCATTGTTTCCCATAGCCGGAAGAGTATACACCGTTTTACCACTAAGGTCATAAATCACAATAGCCTCTACGTTTTCAAGGCCTTTGTAGCTTACGGTAAGTTGGTTCACCGCTGGGTTAGGGCTCACCACAAGGCTTACCTGTCTTTCAAACTGTGGCGTAGCTAAGTTGCATCCGGTTACCGAAATAGCTGTTGGTGTAGCTTGGGTTGTACTGTCAGTACCATTACCTAATTCTCCGTAATAATTGTTACCCCAACTCCATAAAGAGCCGTCAGCACGAAGAGCGATAGTAAACTGATACCCGCAGGAAACACTAACCCAATTGGTAGCCGTACTGATTTGATAGGGAATATAACGATTCGTGGTAGTGCCGTCTCCCAGCTGACCTACATTATTCTTTCCCCATGTCCATAAAGTACCATCGGTTTTGATACCCATAGAAAAACGATATCCTGCCGCAACTTTACTCCATAAACCCGGTATTTGAAAAGGAACTGAATTGGTAATTCCACCGGAAGGATCTTGTCCTGTTTCTCCCGAACCTCCTTCACCCCAAGCCCAAAGCGAATGGTCTGTTTTTAGGGCAAGAACATGACTTTTACCTATGTCTATACTATCCCAATCAGTATCTGTAGTAAACTGAGTAGGTACTGCCAAAACTGAGACGCTGCTATTACCCAAAAGATATGCAATATTACTCCCCCAACCCCATAACGTACCATTGGTTTTTATGGCAAAGGCAGAGCGAGACCCGCTGGCAGCCACCTGTTTCCAATCGGTATCGGTACCTATTTGTACCGGTGTCGTCTGGTCACTACAACAAGTGTTGTTCCCCATCTGTCCACCATCGTTTTGTCCCCATCCCCATAGGGTACCATTGGTTTTGATGCCGTAACTACTAAAATCACCAACGACAGCTTGCTTCCAATTAGTAGCTGTACCCTGTTGAGTCAAAGTACTTAAATATAAATTACTAATCCCTAAACCTAATTCACCGGCCGTATTATCACCACATACCCAAAGCGTACCATCACTTTTTATGGCAACCATTGTGTTCGATCCACAAACAACGTTTTGCCAATTTGAGGCATTAGAAATTTGTGTGGGAGTCCAAAGGTCTACTTCAGTTCCATTACCTAATTGTCCCGATTGTGAGTTATTCCCCCAACCCCATAATGTTCCATTTTCTTTAATTCCAAACGCATAAAAATACCCCGCATCTATTTGATTCAAACATTGCGCCTGCAGCAACAAGGGGAGTAGCAACATAAGAATGGGTAAAAAAGAGATTTTTGTTTTCATAGCAACGTATCTAAATTATTCCTTCACAAACTGCTTATTCACTACCGTTTTCCCATTGGCTTGTAAGGACAGGATATAACTTCCGGGAGTTAATGCATTGGTATTGAAACTGCTGCTGAACGCATTGTTTCCCATAGCCGGTAGGGTATACACCGTTTTACCGCTAAGGTCATAAACCACAATACTCTCCACGTTTTCAAGGCCTTTGTAGCTTACGGTAAGTTGGTTCACCACCGGATTAGGGCTCACAATAAGGCTTACTTGTCTTTCAAACTGTGGCGCAGCCAAGTTGCATCCGGTTACCGAAATAGCTGTTGGTGTAGCTTGGGTTGTACTGTCAGTACCATTCCCTAATTCTCCGTAATAATTGTTACCCCAACTCCATAAAGAGCCGTCAGAACGCAAGGCTATCGTAAACTGATACCCGCAGGAAACACTAACCCAATTGGTAGCCGTACTGATTTGATAGGGAATATAACGATTGGTGGTAGTGCCGTCTCCCAGCTGACCTACATTATTTCTTCCCCATGCCCATAAAGTACCATCGGTTTTAATACCCATAGAAAATCGAAATCCTGCCGAAACTTTACTCCAACTACCTGGTATTTGATAAGGAACTGAATTGGTAATTCCACTCGAAGGGTCTTGTCCTGTTTCACCCGAACCTCCTTCACCCCAAGCCCAAAGAGAATGGTCTGTTTTCAATGCCAAAATATGACTATCTCCTAAATTCACTGAATCCCAATCGGAAGCCGCAGTAAACTGCGTCGGGACTGACAAAACTGAGACACTGCTATTACCCAAAAGATATGCAATATTACTCCCCCAACCCCATAACGTACCGTTGGCCTTTACGGCAAAGGCAGAACGTGAACCGCTGGCAGCTACCTGTTTCCAATCGGTATCGGTGCCTATTTGTACCGGTGTCGTCTGATCGCTACAGCAGGTGTTGTTTCCCATCTGTCCACCGTCATTTTGTCCCCATCCCCATAGCGTCCCATTAGTCTTGATGCCGTATGTCGAAGAAATACCGCCAGCCACTTGCTTCCAATTATTGGCAGTCCCTTGTTGTGTTAGGGATGTAATAAAACCTCCTTCATTACCCAAACCTAATTGACCGGTACTATTATCACCACTAACCCAAAGCGTACCATTGGTTTTGATTACTAACATATATAAACTACCACAAGTCACACTTTGCCAATCGGAAAGTGCTGTAATTTGTGTCGGAATCCAATGATCAGTTCCTGTGCCGTCACCCAATTGACCGGAACCATTACTACCCCATCCCCATAGTGTACCATTTTCCTTAATTCCACATCCTGATATTGAAAAAGAACCACAATCAATTTGATTCAAACATTGCCCCTGCAGCAACAAAGGAAATAGCAATAGCGGGAGTACTAAAAAAGAGATTTTTGTTTTCATAGTGTATTGGGTTGGTATCATCATGCCCTGCAGGCTTTGCCTATTGGGTATGTTTTCGTTAAAAAATAACAGCAACTGCTCGTGACGGCTGTCTCAGCGCCTCTTCATCATCGCCTATCTAACGGTTGCCTTGGGTTCAGGCAACAGCAGGGCTACGGCACGAAAAGTAAAACCGGGTGTGGTATTTTGGTCTTACCGTTACGAATATACCGGTTTTTCTGTAGGAAAAAAAACATTTTATACTTTTTTCTTCACAAAACCAGCTGTCTTGAAGTGGCTATAGCCCGTTTTTTTAAAACCAATACGGTGGACAAAATAATTATAATGCATGATTGTTTTAAAGATGCACGATAATCAAGAACAACATGCTGCATTATTTTCTTCTCCACCAGTATTGCTGAACAAAAAAATAAAGCACGATGATTTTTTTGTCTACCAATATTGGAAACCATTTTGTCCACCAATATTGGTCAAAAACATTCCCATCAGTATTGAACAACAAAAAACCCGAACGGGTGACCATTCGGGTTCTGCTAAAAAGTGAGACGGTTACGATACCTGCAGGCTTTCCTGCAGTATGCCGCTGCGCAGCATGATGTTTACAGTTCCGTATCCCTTGCGTACCTCAAGGGAGTAGGTACCCGCCCCCAGCGTATCGGGAATACTGAAGACTAATTTGCCTTCGGTCCGGTTGGCCAAGACTGTTACCTTGGTGGCGGTACCGTTGGCCGCGACAAAGTAAATGCCTTCGGCGGGATTGGCCGGATTGAATTTCAATTCTTCCCCTACCAACTGTCCTATCCCTCCGGGGGTCAGAATGCTGTTGGTAGTTTGTGTATTGATATCGGTAAACTGAATCAAAGCCGGAGCGGTTTGTCCTTGAATGGTTTTTTCTACGGTGGCTGAATTCAGTTTTTGCGTGAGCAATACGCCCGAGGAAATGCTGGCTCTTTTGATGTGTCGGGCAGCATCAAAAGTATCGGTAGCATTGATAAAGACCCCATTAATACTGGGTTTGATGTTCACCAGTGGCAGGTTGACGTTGTTGCCTTCGGCCACTTCATCGGTTACCACTTCAAAAAATACTTTCAGTACCGCCTGAATGTCGGCTTCAGTGATGGTACTTCCACGACGGAGCATTTCCTGAGTAATGCTGTCTACATCGTGAACTCGGTTGGTGATTACACGCGCTGACTGATCGTTCGGGTCAGGAGTAATCGGATTCGGTTGTAAAAAAAATTTAATAGCCATAGTGTAATGGTTTTTAGTTAATATTATTTTTTTTCTGACAAATACTATTCCATTTCGATTGCCTTAACTAAACTTTAACATATTGAGGGTTATGGGGTTAGGGGATAAAAAGCCCGCAAAAATAAAAACCCCCGCTGTAGGCGGGGGTTTACAAAGATTATAAAAAACGGTTTCGTTTATTCTTTAATAAAGCGTTTGGTCGTTGTTCCTTTTTCGGTAATGACTTCAATCAGGTAGGTGCCGGCACGCAAAGCACCTACATACACATTTTCATTTTCAATAGTTCCTTTCCCTACTTCTTGTCCCATCATGTTGTACAGCACAAAATGGGCTGCGTCTGTCAATTGCGCCACGTGCAACACTTCTCCTCTTACCGGATTAGGGTATAAGGTATAGGTTGGTGCCACAGTTTCATTGATTTCTTTTGCCGTAGCGGTAATGTTTACCGTGTAGTCTTCTACCTGTCCGAAAGAAAACGTTTCACACGCTGTAGGCGTTCCGTTGTATTTCATGGAAACTCTCATTCGGGTGGCTCCTAATAGTGCCGAAGCCGGTATGGTAATGCTGCCCGTAATCGGAGTGGTTTTGGATTTCGCTTTGGTCAATACGGTTTCTCCGGCATCGGCAAAATCACCATCCTGGTTGTAATCAATAAATACCGCATAGCCTTCACTGTATTTGGTGCTGGTCCATGATGGTGTAATGGTGATGGTATAAGCCGTGCCACGAGTCGCATTGGTAGACAACGCGGTAAAGTTTTCATACCCGGCGGTACCGGTAGAGGTGTTGTTGATGGTGCCAAATACTACTTTGCCAATTTTTTCATCGGCGGTGCTGTTCCCTTGCGAAGTACAGTAGGTTACCGTAACCGAAAGGGTGGTTACGCTCACGGTATTGCTGGCAGCCGAAGCATTTCCGGCAGCGTCTTTGGCAATCACATAAAAGCCATAAGTGGTAGCAGCTGTTAAGCCCGAAACGGCATAAGTGGTGGTGGCTGTGGTGCCCAATAAAACATTGTCTTTATACACGTCGTATCCTATAACGCCTACATTGTCGGTAGCACCTGACCAGGATAAGTTAGTTGATGTAGTGGTAGTGCCCGATGCGGTTAGTGTTGGCGCTGTTGGCGCTGTCGTATCCGCCACCGGAGCTAAGGTAGTTACACTCACGGTATTGCTCGCTACAGAGGTATTGCCGGCAGCATCTTTGGCTTTTACGGTAAACGCATAGGTCGTTGAAGCGGTCAAACCTGAAACGGCATACGTAGTGGAAGCCGTGGTACCCAAAAGCGTTCCGTTTTTGTATACTTCATACCCCGTTACGGCTACGTTATCTGTAGCTCCGGACCAAGCCAGATTGGTGGTGGTTTGGGTCGTTCCCGAAGCGGTTAACGTTGGCGCCGTTGGTGCTACAGTATCGGTAGAACCGGCGGTAATCGTAAAGTTGGTATTCGATACATCAAAGAAGATGTGATTGCTTCCTTTGACCATGATACGGTTTGTGGTTCCCGGAGTATTTGGAATGGTTACCGGTTCCGTTCCGTCATTGGCAGTAGCTGCTAATAAGGTAGACCAGGTTGTCCCGCCATCGGTAGAGATTAAGATATCTACATTGGCACAGTTAACGTTGTTGGCTGTAGTGCCGGCCACATTCCACGTAATGGTTTGGGTACTTCCGCCCACATACGAAACGGCGGTGTTGGGAGACGTTACACTAAACGGACCTGCGGTGGCGTTTACCGTAACAATCATATCGTCACTATTGTTGGCCGGACCTCCGGCATGGTTATCTCTTACCGTTACTCTGAAATTAAGCGTACGGGCTACAGATGGCAGCGCTTCTACGGTAAGTTCCTGACCTGCGGTAGTAGTCGCTCCGGTTAGTACCGAAGCCATTCTTGGGAAATAACGGGTAGGTGAGGTCGTAGAATCATACGAACGGAAATCTACCCCCGTAGTTTTAGTGGCACTCGGGGCTGCAGAGGTCGTCTGCGAATCCATTTCTTCCCAGTTGTATGTCAGCGTGTCCCCGTTGGCATCGGTAGCTGTTGCGGTCAACATAAACGGTGTGCTTTTCGGGATGGTGTAATCCAATCCGGCATTGGCGGTTGGGGTAGCATTTCCGGTAGCGGTATTCACCGAACAGGTTTTGGCTTTGATGTTATTCGTTACTTGTTGGATGCTAATCGCGTGGAAATAGGCATCCGAATGTGGTTGCACGTCCAATGAGGTAATTCCGGCATAGCCCATGATGGTTGATCCAGAACCCGGTTCCATTTGAACCCCGGTGCCTTCGTTGCTATGGGTAAACGTGTGGTTTGCCCCAAACTGGTGTCCCATTTCGTGAGCTACATAATCGATGTCAAAATTATCTCCCTGCGGAATGCCGTCAGCCGGTGAGGTGATTCCGCTTCCTTTGGAACCGTTCACACAAATACAACCGATACAACCGGCATTTCCACCACCACCGGTAGCCCCGAATAAGTGACCGATATCATAATTGGCTTCGCCAATTACTGAGGTAAGTGTGGATTGCAACTGAGAGTTCCATTGCGACATGCTCGAAGCTGCCGAATATGGATCGGTTGAGGCATTGGTATAGATAACCAAATCGGTATTGGCAATCAAAACCATACGGGCCGAGAAGTCTTTTTCAAATACGCCGTTTACACGGGTAAGCGATGCATTAATAGCGGCCAAAGCCAAGGCTTTGGTTCCTCCGAAATACACGGCATACTCCCCGGTACAGGACATCGCCAAGCGGAAGGTACGCATAAGTCCGTCATCAGCATTCGGTCGGGCCGTGCTGGCATTGACAGTAGGAGTAGCCAAGTCGATGACCTTACACTCGAAAGGAGTCAGAGACAAAGCTTTGTCCTGTTTGCGGTATACGGTATAGGTGGTCAGGTCTTGTGATAATGGTTCTATGAACACTGCCGGTGTTCCGGCTCCCAACACCATCGATTTGAATCCCAAAGGCGAAACACTGAAGTAGGCCGTTTTACTTGGGTCATTGACACCAACTCCCAAATAGGACTTGATATCAGGATATTTGGCGGCTAAAGCCGGATCCATAGTAGGGTTTTCAAAGATTTTGAAGTTTTCCAATGTTCCCTCTGCATTGGGTAACGCCAGTACTACCGATGAAGTACCAAGCTGAGCACTTCGTTTCGGGCTGTTCTGTAAAGCGGTTTTTAATCCTTCCAGATTTAAAGTAAACAGCGTTCTTTCCGGTAAATTCATTCTGCTGTCCAGCGGCACAAAGTCACTTTTTTTGACAGCGGTATTCCATAAAGCATTTCTGTCCTGGGCCAAAGCCACACAACTCACTGCCAACAATACCATCGAAAGTAATTTGAATTTCATACTATATTGAATTTGTTAAAATTAGATTTCAAAAGTAAAATTATTTTTGTGAAATAATTAGGTTATTATAAAAATCTGCCAACAAATCGTCGAAATACCTGTTTATTTGTTGAAAGATGCCTAAAAAATTAAAACAATTCATATGAAAATGATAAATTTCAAAAAAAACAGTTCCGTTTGCGATGAAAAAAGTATTTTTAAGAAAAAATAGCACATGCATTTCAGTTATTGGGAGCTTAAGAATTGGTTTACTAAGGTAGATTTTGCCATTGTCGGCAGTGGGATAGTTGGGCTTCATGCTGCCCTGCGGCTGAGAGAGCGTTTTCCGGAAAGCAAAATCCTCTTGCTCGAGAAAGGATTGCTGCCTCAGGGAGCCAGTACCAAAAATGCCGGCTTCGCCTGTTTTGGCAGTCTTTCCGAAATCATAGACGATTTAAAAACGCACAGCGAAGAAGAAGTCATACAACTCATCACCAAACGCTGGCAGGGTTTGCAATTGTTGCGTAAAAATTTGGGCGATGCCGCTCTGGATTTTAAACCCCACGGCGGATATGAATTGTTTTTACACGAAGACGAAAGCACCTATGCCGAGTGTTTGCAAAAGCTGCCTTTTATCAATGAGTTGCTCAAACCGTTGTTCAGAAACGATGTCTTTGCCAAAGAAGTAGATCGCTTTGCTTTTCAAGGCATTCAGGAGTATGTGATTTTTAATCCCTACGAGGCCCAATTGGATACCGGCAACATGATGGAAACGCTATTGAGAAAAGCAATTTCCAGCGGTATTTTAATTCTCAATCAGGTAACGGTGACGTCGTATCAGGAAACAGCCAATGGTGTTGTCATAGCTTTAGCCACACCCGATTCGGGATCGTCCCTGGGAGAGGATTTTAGTTTTTCCGCCCAAAAACTACTGTTTGCCACCAATGGTTTTGCCGGTGGGGTGACCAATAATCAGGTGAAACCGGCACGGGCACAGGTATTGATTACAGAACCTATTCCCAATCTAGATATCAAAGGAACCTTTCATCTCGATAAAGGGTATTATTATTTCCGGAATATAGACGACCGTATTCTGCTGGGTGGAGGGCGCAATCTCGACTTTGAGGGAGAGACCACTACCGACTTAGGTCAATCGGAAATTATTCAAAACCGGTTGGAGCAATTGTTAAAAGAAGTAATTTTGCCCAACACCGATTATAAAATTGCCCACCGATGGAGCGGAATTATGGGATTAGGATCCAGTAAAAACCCTATAGTAGCCCAATTGTCCGAAAGGGTGTATTGCGGAGTGCGACTGGGCGGTATGGGAGTTGCCATCGGCAGTTTGATAGGTCAGGAATTAGCAGATTTAGTATGATAAAAAAAATAGTTCGTTGGATGTGGAAAGCCCTGTTGTGGTTTTTCGGACTTTCAGTTGCCAGTGTTATTCTTTTCAAATGGGTGCCGATTCCGTTCACGCCATTAATGGTAACCCGCATTATTGAGTTTAAACTCGATGGCGGAGATGCCATCTACAGTCACAAGTGGGTTCCGCTTTCGGATATTTCGTCCAACTTGCAGAAGGCGGTTATTGCCAGTGAAGACGGCAATTTTTTAACCCACAGCGGCTTTGATTTTAAAGCCATGCAAAAAGCGTATAAGAGCAATCAGAAAGGTAAAAAACTCAAAGGAGGCAGCACCATTTCGCAGCAAACCGCCAAGAATGTTTTCCTGTGGCAGGGCAGAAGTTATGTCCGCAAAGGATTGGAGGCTTACTTCACGGTGCTCATAGAACTGATTTGGGGTAAAGAACGCATCATGGAAGTCTATCTCAACAGTATTGAAATGGGGAATGGGGTTTATGGTGCCCAGGAAGCGGCCCGCCACTGGTACAGTACTACTGCAAAAGATTTGACGCCAAGAGAAGCCGCCGGCATTGCTGCCATTCTTCCAAACCCAAGAAAGTTTAAGGCTTCCAATTCTTCTGCCTACATCAACAAACGAAAAGACAAAATTCTGCGGGTGATGCGTCATATCGGTAAAATTGAATACTAATGCGCTTTAAAATTTTGTGGCTGTTGGTTGCGTCAAGTGTTGTGGCACAAAATAAGAAACCGATTGAATTGGGATTGCAATTGGAAAACGACTCTTTTGTATCCACCTATAATGACTTTTACTATACCAACGGTACCTTTCTGTTCGGAAATTATGTTTCCGACAAAACCACTACCGAGCAAAAGAGAATTCACGGATTCAGAATAGGGCAACAAATTTTCAATCCAAGATGGGTAAAGGCAACGAATCCCGAAAACCATAACCGACCCTATGCCGGTTATTTGTTTGCCGAATATTCGGTAACCAAAATGAACCGATCCAACAGTGTAAAAGCAATGACTTTTCAACTGGGTGTGGTAGGCCCCGATTCAAAAGCAGAACAGTTTCAGGATTGGATGCATGCTTCTTTTGGCTTTGGAAAAATTTACGGTTGGGAATATCAGATTCAAAATACATTAGCGCTTCAATATGGCCTGACGTATTCGAAACCTATTTTTGCTAAAGTGACTTCAGACTATCTTGATTTTCAGTTGTACACTAAATCAGATTTGGGAACGGTATTCACCGGAACCAATTTCGGTATCCTGACCCGACTGAGTTTATCCAAGCCCTTGACGGCCATGAGCAATTCCAATTTCTATAACGGGCTGGGCACCGCTCCAAAAGAATGTTATTTTTTTGTACTCCCTAAAATCAATCTTCAGGTATATGATGCCACCATTCAGGGAAGCCTGTTTGACCATAAAAGCGTGGTCACTTTTGATCTCAAACCCATACGTTTCAGAGGCGAAGCCGGCATAAAATTCAAATACCACCATCTCAATCTTTCCGGTTCCTTTGTGTACACTACCGACGAAATCAGAAACAACTCGGCCACGGGCTATTATTATGGATCAGTGATAAGTTCGTATGTTTTTTAAATAAAAAAACGCTTCCGAAGAAGCGTTGAATATTCAGTTTAATAAAACAGAGGTTTGTATTGTTGCCAATGTTTGTATATCAATATGGTGTTGAAAACAATAACCACCAGTGCAATGGAAATGCCGGGGATGTCTAAAAACATATGGAACAACAGGATGTTGATGGATATAGGGGCCAGTAGAATCAGCGCAAAAGCCACCCATTTTTTCATTAATAACAATCCGCCGATAACTACTTCAAAAACACCCACAACCGGGAAAATATAGCCTGTGGCTCCCAATGAATTCATAAAGTCTCCCGCAGCACCGGTAGGTGCTTCCATCGGAATGAAATGTAAAAATTTATTGGCCCCAAAAACAATAAGCGCCAAACCCAGCGCTATGCGAACGATTTTAGTAAACATGGAATTCATAAGCGGATAGTTTAAATTAGTAATAACGTAAAAATAACATTAAAAAAGTAAAGATATTGCATAGTATAAATCAAATTATTAACAGATTAATTGTATTTGTTGATTTTTTTTGAATACTGTTTAGGAGTGTAACTTTTTTGAAATAATTTTACTAATGGGTACAACTAAAACATAAGACTATGCAAGCACATGAAATAGATTACCATATTTATGGGGAAGAAATGCAATACGTTGAAATTGAACTCGATCCTCAGGAAATTGTTGTTGCCGAAGCCGGCAGCTTTATGATGATGGACAACGGCATTAAAATGGAAGCCATTTTTGGAGATGGTTCGCAGCAACAATCCGGCTTGTTTGACAAGTTGCTTTCAGCAGGAAAGCGTGTTTTGACCGGTGAAAGCCTTTTTATGACCGCTTATATCAACCAGAATTACGGAAAAAGCAAAGTGTCTTTTGCAGCTCCCTATCCGGGCAAGATTGTAGCTATTGATTTGACTCAATACGGAGGAAAATTCATTTGTCAAAAAGATTCCTTCCTGTGTGCGGCCAAAGGGGTGGCGATAGGAATTGAATTTTCGAGAAAACTGGGCAGAGGACTTTTTGGTGGTGAAGGTTTTATCATGCAAAAGATAGAAGGAGACGGCATGGCCTTTGTGCATTCCGGGGGTACTTTAGCCAAAAAAGAATTAGCGGCAGGTGAAGTATTGAAAGTAGATACGGGTTGTATTGTTGGGTTTACCAAAGATGTGGATTACGATATTGAGTTTATCGGCGGAATCAAGAATTCTATTTTCGGAGGAGAAGGTTTGTTTTACGCGACACTCCGTGGTCCGGGAACGGTCTACATTCAATCGCTTCCGTTTAGCCGTTTAGCCGATCGCATTATTGCTTCGGCTCCTAAAGCAGGCGGTAGTGGCAGAGAAGAAGGCAGTTTGCTCGGAGGTCTGGGAAGAATGATAGACGGCGACAACCGATTTTAAAACAAAAGCGTCCCAATCGGGACGCTTTTTTATATCATAAAACTGATGCCAAGGATTATGGTACGCCCGATATTAGGAATACCATCCGATTTTAATCGGGATAGATGGGAAATATAAGTTTTGTCCAAAAGATTGTTGGCATTTAAATTCAGTTGAAATACGGATTTATTCACGGTAATTTTTCCTCCCAGTCCCAGATTAATCAAAGTATAATCATTGGTTTTGGTTTCAAATGCGCTGTGGTTGTTTTGAGCAAAAGTGCTTTCAATGTTCAGTGTGGCAAATCCTTCTTTCCACCAATTTTTGATATTGAATTCACCGCGTAAAGTGTTGTTCCATTTAGTGGCGGGAATCAACGGCAAGTTGTCGCCGTTGTCCTTTTTACCTGTAACGGTTTCAAAACTACTAGTGAAGTGCAGCCAATCCAGCGGGTGCGGATGGAAGTGTATTCCGGCTTCCCCACCGTATAATTTGGCATTGGCCTGGACATAATCGTATACATTGTTGCCTTCAATGACATTGCCATTAGGTGAAATGAAAATATAATGGTTGATGTGGTTGAAGAATCCGTTGGCAAAGACTTCAAAATGGGAACTTTTGTATTCGAGATTCAAATCGGTTTGCAGGTTTTGCTCGTTCTTCAAATCGGCATTTCCAATTTCGTACCGGTTGCTGCCTTCATGCACACCATTAGAAGTCAGTTCCGCCAAGTTGGGGGCCCGAAATCCTGAAGCGATGTTGGCACGCAAGGTGATGTCTTTTCCCAAATTGGTTTTGTAACCCAAAGAGGCATTAAAGCTGTCAAAGCTTTTATCAATCGCTTCAAAATAGCCTTCGTTGCCTACAATACCATGTGCTTCCGTACTAACTTTTCTGTTGTCAAAACGCAGGCCGGCCTGCAATACATTTGTGCCAAACTCATAATTGGCGGTTCCGAAAATACCAAAGTCACGGGTCTGAGCATCGGGAATCAGATATTCTTCCCCCGAATTGGTATTGGTTTGCTGCATGCCTTGAATGCCGATGATGCTCTCTACTTTGCCTGTTTTAGGTAAATAGTATTTCAAATCATAGTTAAAGGTGCGGAGCTTCATGTGTAACGAAGCGGTATTGCTGTTTTCAAATTCACTGCGATCATTAAAAATATAACCCAAATCGGCATCGAGTTTGGAGTTTTTGAAATAGAAATTGTTATGCAGGCTCAGGATGTGATTGTTCACTGCCTGTCTGGGGAAGTCTGTGCTGTGACTGGTGGATTGTTCCGCTATGCCATTTTCGGGTATGCCCAAATCCAGCTTGTTGAAATTATAACGCAGCACACTGGAAAAATTGGAATTACTATAGCCAATCCCGGTTTTTAAATCACTTTCGTTATAACGGGTATTGGTGACACGGTCACCATTCGGAATTTGATAATCGGCATGAGTGTTGTAGCTGCCCCGGACTAAAAATTTCCAGTTTTCGGTTGAGGTTTTCAGTCCCAGTGTAGTATTGCTTCCTAAGGTATTGGAAAACAACCGTTGGCCAAAATCCACTTTAAGTTGTTTGGCATTGGCAAACTTTTCAGGATTAAAATACAAAACACCGCCCAAAGCATCTGAACCATATAAAAGAGAGGCCGGGCCTTTTATCACTTCCACGCTTTCCACCCCGGCATCGTTGAGTCCCAAACCGTGTTCTTCACCAAATTGTTGGTTTTCTAAACGAACACCCTGTGAATACACTAAAACACGGTTCCCGCTCAATCCCCGAATGACAGGCTTCCCAATAGCCGTTCCGGTCGAAACCTGAGCCACTCCGGGGATGGTAGCTAAGCCGTCAATAAGGGTTGCGGCTCCTCTTTGCTGTAACGATTTTAATCCGGCATGTTCTACTTTCATCACATTTTGGGATTGTACTTTGTTGAAAGCTGTGGAAACAATGACTTCATCCATGTGAATCATGTTGTCATCCAAAGTTATGTTAAGCGTGGTTTCTTTGGTAAGAAGCGCAACGGAAACATTCTTAGTAGTATAACCCACTGATGAAAATACGACTGTAAAATGGCCATCGGGCAAATGGTTTAAAACGTATTTTCCTTCCGAATCTGAAATGGTTTCTCTGTGGATTTCGGGTATTGATATGGTCACATTAGGCAGCGGTTTTTGGTCCTTGTCTGAAGTAATTCCTGTGATTTTGTTTTGAGCTTGTGCAAATAAACTAACCTCCAGCAGAAGGGTTATATAAAATAATTTCATGTGTTGGATTTAATTATTGTTAATGATTTTGGAGCCAAAAAACATTGGCCAAACGATTAAGCAATAATTGATGGGGGAGCCCTCAGGGCAAAAAGACTTCCTCGGAAGGATTGGGTAATTTGTTTGGAATAACAAAAAGTATAAATGCTGTGAGGCGTTTCTTTTTTGAATTCAAAAGAGAAGAAATGAGTTGGGGTATAATTGCTCAAGGCAAACTCACAAACAAAACAATGGTCAAAATCGTGATGACTGTGGTTGATTTCTGTTTTGTTTAAAGCGTATTTGTGGTGACAGTGCTTCTCAGAAATAAATTTTTCCAAATGATGAAACGAGTGAAAAGACTGTAATAGGATAGCTCCCAGTACCATGAAGGTAAATAACAGACTTAGTATGGAGTACTTTCTTTTCATCGGTACAAAGGTAAGTGAGCAGCAATAAAAAACCGTTTGGTTTTAACAAAATTTATGATTTGCCTAACCAAACGGTATTCCTTGTTTTTTCAGTGTATTATACCAACTGATGAGCTACTAAATATTCCGCTATTTGGACGGTATTGGTCGCAGCCCCTTTTCTTAAATTATCGGCTACAATCCACATATTTAAAGTGTTGGGTTGGCTTTCGTCACGTCGAATTCTACCCACAAACACATCATCTTTCCCTTGAGCGTACAAGGGCATAGGGTAAGTAAAAGTATCGGTGTTGTCCTGTACGGTCACACCGTTGGTGTAATGCAAAATATTACGCACTTCATTCACATCAAAATCATTTGAAAACTCCACATTCACCGCTTCACTATGTCCTCCAACAATGGGCACACGGACAGCAGTGGCTGTTACATTGATGCTGTCATCACCTATAATTTTTTTGGTTTCGCGCACCAATTTCATTTCCTCTTTGGTATAACCGTTGTCTTCAAAAACGTCGCATTGCGGAATGGCATTGCGGTGAATTTGGTATTTGTATGCCATTTCTCCCTGAACACCGGCGTATTCATTTTCCAATTGTTGAACCGCTTTTACTCCGGTTCCTGTAATGGATTGGTAGGTAGAAACCACCACTCTTTTAATGTTGTATTTTTTGTGCAACGGAGCTAAAACCATCACCATCTGAATAGTCGAACAGTTGGGATTGGCAATAATTTTATCTTCTTTGGTTAACGTATTTGCGTTGATTTCGGGAACCACCAATTTTTTGCTTGGATCCATTCTCCAGGCAGATGAATTATCAATGACGGTTGTCCCGGCTGCCGCGAATTTCGGAGCCCAGTCTAACGAGGTTTGACCACCGGCCGAAAACAAAGCAATATCCGCTTTCATGTCTACTGCTGTTTGTAAGCCGACTACCTTATACTTCTTACCCTTGAATTCAATTTCCTTACCTACCGATTTCTCAGAAGCTACAGGGATTAATTCGGTTACGGGAAAATTTCTTTCCGCCAATACTTGAAGCATAACTTCGCCAACCATACCGGTTGCGCCTACAACAGCAACTTTCATATTCTTATTTGTTTAAAAGGTTAAGTTTTTCAAAGTGCAAAAGTATATAGAAAATTACTTTTACTTTAGTTTTAAGTATAAAAATTACGGAATTCAGAAAGTGAGGTTGTTTTTTTAGGGGGTACTGCAATCAAAGTTTTGAGGCTGTTTATGAGGGGTTTATATAGGATCGTTATGGTGTAACAAAAGAAAAACCGCCCCGGTACAGGACGGTTTAATGTCGCCGGCGCTCCATTTAGTTTGGCTGCGCCTCGAGTTGGTTAGAATATATAATGTAGCGGAATTATTTTTTCAGTAAATCTCTGATTTGAATTAGCAATTCTTCTTGTGTTGGCCCGGCAGGTGCTGCAGGTGCTGCTTCTTCTTTTTTCTTCATGCTGTTAATGGCTTTTACCATAATGAAGATCACAAAAGCAATGACCAAAAAGCTAATGACAGCGGCCAAGAACTTCCCGTAAAGGATTCCTCCATCGGTTTTCAACTCTGCTAAATTTTCAACCTGTGCCGCTTTTAAAGCAGGGTTTAATAAAGCCGGTGTAATCACATCGGATACTAATGAGTTTACAATAGCGCCAAATGCCGCCCCAATAATAACCCCAACAGCTAAATCCATGGCATTGCCCTTGGCAATAAAGTCTTTAAATTCTGAAATCATTCCCATAATTATTTTGTTTAATTGGTTAATCAGTCACTAAATTAAGTAAAATTTTAACATTAAAGCAAAAAAATGATCAACTATTCTCGGAAGAAAACCCGTTTTACCCGTTGTGAAATTCCGGTCATGATTTCATACGGAATGGTGTTTAACTCTTTGGCCATAAAGCTTACCGTAGGGTTTTCACCAAAAATGATCACGGTATTTCCCTCTTTACAGTCGATATGGGTTACATCGGCCATCAGCATATCCATACAAACGCTGCCAACAATTTTAGCCTCTTTCCCGTTGATAACCACATAGCCCAAGCCGTTGCCCCAACTTCTGCGAATGCCGTCGGCATATCCTATGGGAATTGTGGCAATTTTGGTTTGCTGATTGGCAACAAATCTACGGCCATAGCCCACGCTTTCGCCACTGTCAATGGTTCGGATTTGAGAAATCACCGATTTCAGGGTGCCTACATTTTCCAGTTGCTTCTGTTCTTCTTCATCGTTGGACACGCCATACAGCCCAATGCCCAATCGAACCATGTCATATTGAGCTTCGGGATAATTGGAAATACCGGAAGTATTCAGTATATGTCGTATCGGCTTGATGTTGAGTTCCGAAATGAGTCGGGAAGAAAGTTTTTCATATAAGGCAATCTGCGATTTCGAAAAGGCATCGTGCTTCATATCGTCACTGGTAGCCATGTGTGACAATATGCTTTTGATTTGTACCGTTTCATTGCCTTTCAGGATGTGAATCAAATCCTCCAGTTGCTCTTCTTCAAAACCCAGACGGTGCATGCCCGTATCGATTTTGATATGAATCGGAAAGTGTTTCAGCTTCTTTTGTTCGGCAATTTTCAGGAAAGCCTTCAAGCCTTTAATCGAATAAATTTCGGGCTCCAACTGATGTTGGATGATAGCTGAAAAACTGGTTGTTTCCGGATTTAGCACCATAATAGGAACTGTAATCCCCGCATTTTTTAACGATATTCCTTCGTCAGCAAATGCCACGCCCAGGTAATTTACTTTGTGGTGTTCCAATAATTTGGCAATTTCAAAACCGCCGTTGCCATAACCAAAAGCTTTGACCATAACCATCAATTTGGTTTTGGGAGCCAGCTTCGATTTGAAGAAATTCAAATTGTGACTGATGGCGTTGAGGTTAATTTCCAATACCGTTTCATGTGTTTTCTCTTCCAGCATCGAAACAATTTCTTCAAAGTGAAAATCGCGTGCGCCTTTGATGAGAATGGTTTCGTTTTCGAAATTGAGGTTGTCGAACGCATGGGTAAACTCGGCTACATCTTTAAATGTGATGCTGTTGATGAATTTGTTCTTGTATTGCGAAATGGTTTCTCCAATGCCAATAACACGATTTATTTTGTTGGAAATAATCAGTTGGGAAACCTGAGAATACAACTCTTCGTTGTTGAGTCCGCTCTGAAAAATATCGGAAAGAATTAGTGTTTTCTTTTTGTGTTGTTTTTGGTGTTCCAAAAAATCCAAAGCAATTTTAAGCGATTGGAAATCAGAACTGTAACTGTCGTCAATCAGGGTGCAGTTGTAAATGCCGTTCTTTACTTTTAAACGCATCTCTACCGGATACAGTTGTGCCATTCGGGTTTGAATCACTTCGTGTTTGTATCCAAAATATAGCATCACCATCATACAGTGAATGGCATTTTCTACCGAAGCCTGATCCTGAAACGGAATCGTAATCGGGAAAGTATCTTCGCGATAGGTAACCTGTAATTCGGTCAGTTCTCCTATGTTCTTTTTGGTGATAAAAACATCGGCACTTTTGTCGTCTGAACACCAACTGAAGGTTTTGATTTTTGGGTTCACAAAAGCACATATGGTTTTGTTTTTATTCAGAATCAGTACATTGACTGAAGTGAAAAGTTTTAGTTTTTCTTTGATTTTCTCCGCTACACTGGGAAATCCTTCGTCGTGAGCTGAACCGATATTGGATAAAATTCCAATCGTAGGACGAATAATTTTCTGCAGTTTTTCCATTTCATGCGTCATCGAAATCCCGGCTTCAAAAATGCCCAGATTGTGCTTTTCGTTAATGCCTAAAATGGATAGTGGCACTCCTACTTGCGAGTTGTAGCTTTTTGGACTTCGGATGATGTTAAAATCAGGGCTCAATAAGAAATTCAACCATTCTTTAATGATGGTTTTTCCGTTGCTGCCGGTAATGCCGATAATTGGGAATTCAAACAAACTGCGGTAGTAAGCGGCAAATTTCTGTAATGCATCCAGCGTATTTTCAACAACCAAAAAATTAGCTTTTCCGGCCACAGTTGAAGGAATGTGATTCACTACAAAATGCTGAACCCCTTTACCGATGAGCTCTTCTATGTATACATGACCGTCATGATTTGGTCCGCTGATAGCAAAAAACAAAGTGTTTTCCGCATTTTGTAATGAACGGCTGTCAATGGAGATATAATCAATGACTGCCACATCATTTTGGCCAACCCAGTGGGCTTTGATGATGGGAACAATATTTCGTATGGTTAGTGTCAAGGGATGGGGTATTATTACTGCGTCAGTTCGCTGCGCTCGGGTCGTCTTGAGATAAATGTTCAGGGTCTTTTACTTCCATGTTTTCACGTAGGGCTTTGTAGTAAGCGGCACGACTGAGCGGTTCGTATTCTTCGGTTTCTCCTAATAAAACCAATTTGTCGCTGTCGGTTTTTCTGAAACTGTAATGTGCTAAATTTCCGGTGCGTGTACAAACGGCGTGCACTTTGGTGACATATTCAGCAGTAGCCATCAACGCAGGCATGGGTCCGAAAGGGTTGCCTTTAAAATCCATATCCAGTCCGGCTACGATGACACGAATGCCTGAATTGGCCAAATCATTACAAACCGCTATGATTTCATCATCAAAAAACTGTGCCTCGTCAATACCCACTACATCACAACCTTGAGCTAAAATCCGGATATTGGCTGCTGCCGGAACGGGTGTGGAACGAATTTCGTTTTTATTATGGGAAACCACCATTTCCTCGTCATAACGCGTGTCGATGGCAGGTTTGAAAATTTCCACTTTTTGTTTGGCAAACTGTGCCCTTTTCAAACGGCGAATCAGCTCTTCGGTTTTGCCCGAAAACATCGAACCGCAGATGACTTCAATCCAACCAAATTGTTCTTTATGATTTACTGTATTTTCGAGAAACATTTTGTAATTTTCAACCTTTATAATTTGAATAGTTTTGTTACTTTGTAACGCAAACAAAACGACTTAAAAATTTTCTATTTTTACGTCGATTCAAATGTAGAAAATTTTAACCAAGGTTCCTTCTTCCCTTGACAAAATAAAAACCACAGGAGGAAAAATAGTAAAAAAGAAACGACGAGTTACTGTAATTTTGAAACGTATGAAAAAAAGATTAGAAGCCGAATTAATCAGCATTGCCCACCGAATCCTGAAATTGAAAAACAAATCGGAAGTGGATCAATTGTATAAAGAAACCCAAAAATTATACGAAACACTATCGGTTTTAAAGTTTTATCAGGATAATTTCGAGTCGGTAAAAGAAGATGTGGCTTTAGCGGTTTTAGAAGAAAAATTAGAGCAGCCCAAAGAAGAAGTTACGGAGCCTGTGGCAATAGTGGAAACTCAAGAGGAAACCCAAGAGGAAGCCGCAGCAGAAGAAATTGCGGAAGAAAGCATTGTTTCAGAAGCAACTGAAACGGAACCCGAAGTAGTTTTGGAAACTCCTGCTGTGGAGGCAGAAATTCCGGCGGAAAACGAACCGGAAACAAAAGAAGAAGAAGCACCGGCTCTGGCTTTTCAGCCCATCTTTGAATTAGAAGAAGAGGGCGAGGAGGAAGATGCTGAAGAAGATGCTGAAGAAGAAATAGAACCGGCGGAGACGGTAGTGGAATTTACCCCGGAAACCAAAAAGGTAGTCATTGAAGAGTTTCTGGGCGAGAGTTATGTAGATCCTGTTTTTGTAAAACCAAATGAGGTTTCTTTGTTTGACACCACAATTACAGAAGAAATAAATCAACCAAAATCACCTGTCGTTACTGAAACTTCGAGCAAGTCCATCGCTATCGGGTTGAACGACCGTATTGGTTTTGTGAAACATCTTTTTGACGACAGCAACGAAGACTTTAACCGTGTCTTGTCTCAATTGAACACCTTTGATTCTTTTGAAGAAGCCAAAAACTTTATTGACGACATGGTCAAACCCGATTACAACAACTGGCAAGGCAACGAAGATTATGCCGAGCGTTTCATGGAACTCATCGAGAATAAATTCCAGTAATGGGCAAACTGTACATTGTTCCCACACCTATCGGCAATTTGGAGGATATGACCTTCCGGGCGATTACCGTGCTCAAGGAAGCCGATTTGATTTTGGCTGAAGATACCCGTACCAGTGGAAAACTACTCAAGCATTTTGATATTGCTACGCACATGCACAGCCACCACATGCACAACGAGCACAAGACGGTGGAAAATCTCATCAAGCGATTGCAAGCCGGAGAAACCATTGCACTCATCAGCGATGCGGGAACGCCTGCCATTTCAGACCCCGGATTTCTATTGACCCGAGCTTGTGTCGAAAATAATATCGAAGTCGATTGCTTGCCCGGAGCTACCGCTTTTGTGCCGGCTTTGGTGAATAGTGGTCTGCCCAATGACCGCTTTGTGTTTGAAGGTTTTTTGCCCGAAAAGAAAGGCAGACAAACCCGTTATTTGGCATTAGCCGAAGAAACAAGAACCATGATTTTTTATGTGTCTCCGCATAAATTAGTAAAGACGTTAGCCGAATATGTGCAATACTTCGGAGCCGACAGACCGGTTTCGGTTTCGCGTGAATTATCCAAACTGCACGAAGAAACCATCCGTGGCACAGCCGAAGAAGTATTAAAGCATTTTGAAGCCAAGCCACCCAAAGGAGAAATAGTGGTAGTGGTGGGCGGTAAGATTTCAACCAAAGAAAAGAAAGACCGAGAATAGTTATTCGACTACCAAATCGGTAAAAGCAAAACTCTTTCCGCTGAACAATCCTTTGTCTGATAATTTCAAATCGGGAATCACCAATAAGGCCATAAACGAAAGTGTCATAAACGGCGCTTTCAACGTGCTGCCCAATGATTTGGCCATTCCATCAATTTCCTGATACAAACGCCCGGCTTCCCAACCGTCTTTATCACTCATGATACCCGCTACCGGAAGCGCTAACGATTTTTTAACCTCACCATCTACGGCACAAATACCACCGGTGTTTTGGATTAACAGATTCACCGCGTTGCAAATTTCTTCATCCGAAGTCCCTACGACAACAATATTATGACAATCGTGCGCTACCGAACTGGCAATAGCGCCTTTTTTCAAGCCAAAATTCTTGATAAAAGCTACCGCCGGAGGAGTATCAGCATAGCGGTTCACGACAGCCATTTTTAAAATATCATCGGCCACATTGGAAACCAGTTTGCCGTTTTGCAATAAAGCACTGTGGTGAATTTCATTGGTAATCAATTGGCCTTCCAAAGCTTCGATTACACGTATGGTTTTGGCCGAGCTCGGAACCTCAAAATCACTAATTGTTTTGGCAGAAGTGTTGAAATTGTTAGGTGTTTCAAAAGCCACGTGTTTCACAAACGATTGACCTTCTTCAGCAACCAATTCGCCGTTAATGTAGGTTTGTTTTACCTTAAAGTTTACCAAATCCTCCACCACGATAAAGTCGGCAGCATCATTTTCTTTGAGCAAACCTACCTCCATTTTATAATGCTGCACCGGATTGACACAAGCCGATTGCAATACCTTGAAAACGTCAATACCTTTGGCAACCGCTCGGGCACAAAGTTGGTTGATGTGACCCAAAATCAAATCATCCGGATGCTTGTCATCCGAACAAAACATCATGTTTTCGTAATGGTCAGGCAATAAATCAATCAATGCTTCAAAGTTTTTGGCGGCACTGCCTTCGCGAATGATGACTTTCATCCCAAGGGATAATTTCTCAGCGGCTTCCTCATAAGTGAAGCACTCATGATCGGTAGAAATTCCGGCAGCAATGTATTTTTTTATAGGTTCTCCGCGCAAGCCCGGAGCATGTCCGTCCACAGGTTTGCCAAAATGTTTGGCCCAGGCAATTTTCTTCAACACTTCTTCATCGTCAAACAGTACGCCCGGATAATTCATCATTTCAGACAAATAATAAATATCGGGCAAGGCCATTAATTCTTTGATTTGTTCCGAATCAATCACCGCACCTGCCGTTTCAAAAAACGTAGCCGGCACACAGGAAGGAGCACCAAAATGAAATTTCAACGGTACTTTTTTACCGTTGTCAATCATGTAATGCACACCGTCTTTTCCCAGAACATTCGCAATTTCATGCGGGTCCGAAATCGTAGCTACGGTGCCGTGTAAGACCGCAATCTTGGCAAATTCAGAAGGAACTAACATCGAACTTTCAATATGAATGTGAGCGTCAATAAACCCCGGAAGGATATAATTCTTCACGTCATGGTTTTTCTCCACTATGGAAACAATCTTTCCATCAGCCACGGTAATTTCTCCCGAATAAATTCGTTTGTTTTCGATATCGACGATTTGTCCTTGAATTTGCATTTTAGATTACTTTTATAGTCCAAAAGTAACAAATATAAAGTCAGTTTTTCAAATGGAATGAAAGTGTTGCTTTTAAAACATTTTACTTGCTTTTAAATTCTCAGTCCTGATTCATAATGCGGCGGACTATCAACCAAATCTTGTGACAAAATCGTCGGCGTTACTGAAATTATCACAAAAAGTGTGGCAAAATTTTTGCTGTGGATGCTATTATCACAAAAAGATTATACGATGAAAAGAGAATCCACCATCCGATCAATTTTGGGAGTAACGCAGCAGGACATGGCGATGTTGCTCAAAGTAAGCCGCAGCCAATGGGCAATGTATGAACTGGGGAAACGCGATTTGCCTTTGGCCGCCAAGCAGTTGTTGGGCGAGATGTTGCAGTATGTTACCGGAGCTAAGAACACCGGCAAGAGCCTGCCGCAAGTAGCCCGGCAAGAAGAAAAGCGGCTGCAGCTACTGGAGCGTTTGCTCAAAGAAAATGAATACCAACAATTGCGCATAGCCCGGAAAATTGAAGCGTTACAGAAAAAATATACTGCCAAGGTGGGCGTACTGCATCTGGTAGATTTCCTGACGGAGCGTGTCGAAAAAAAAGCCGCTTCCGAGATGAGTTTGCTTAAACATATCGCCAATAAAGCAATCCAAACGTTGGACAAATACAATTTATCCAATTTATTGAAGTACGAATTGAAACAAGAGGTATTACAGCACGAAAAAGTACTTTTGGATGCTTCCTTGCTAAAATTGCAGCGCAGCGCAGCAGAATAAAGAATGGTACAAAATAGTGCATTTTATGAATGGTGAAGTACTAGTTTTGGATGTTGCGATGCTATTGGTAGCATCTTTGTATTTTTGACCCGAGAGCAACCACTTGATAATGAATCACCTTGCGATCGATTGATTTTTAAAATATTTTTCCTACTTTTATGTTTTTAATTCCTAGATGAAATGCGCTGGACAACCAAACCCAAACCCAATTCTGAAAAAGTAAAAGCCTTGGCAGCTGAGTTGAAGGTTGACGAACTCATAGCCACACTTTTAGTACAGCGCGGTATTGAAACATTTGAGCAGGCGCGCCAATTCTTTCGTCCGAGTTTGGACGATTTGCATGATCCTTACCTGATGAAGGACATGGATAAGGCTGTGAAGCGGATTGAAACGGCCATAGAAAACAATGAAAACATCTTGGTTTTTGGGGATTATGATGTTGATGGCACCACAGCAGTGTCTTTGGTATCTGGTTATCTGAGAAGTTTTTACCCCAATGTGGCCACGTATATTCCCGATCGCTATGACGAAGGCTACGGCATTTCGTATCAGGGGATCGACTTTGCTGAGGACAACGAATTTACCTTGATTATTGCGCTGGATTGTGGCATCAAATCGGTCGACCATATTGCGTATGCCAATGAGCGAAATATTGACTTTATCATTTGTGACCACCACCGTCCGGGAGACATGTTGCCCGAAGCCGTGGCGGTACTCGACCCGAAACGAGACGATTGTACCTATCCCTATGATGAATTGTGCGGATGCGGAGTAGGATTTAAATTGGTACAGGCTTTGGCCAAAAACAGGAACCAGACTCTGGATGATTTACTGATTTACCTCGATTTGGTAGCTACCGCCATCGCAGCCGATATTGTTCCTATTACAGGTGAGAATCGGGTGCTGGCCAAATTTGGACTCGAGGTGATCAACTCCAATCCGCGACCCGGAATCAAAGCTTTGGTACAAAACGTTAAGAAAAAAACATTGACCATCACCGATGTCGTTTTTATCATTGCACCCCGCATCAACGCGGCCGGAAGAATTAAGCACGGCAACGAAGCGGTGGCTTTGTTAACCGAATACGACTTAGACCAAGCGGAACAATTTGCTTCCGAAATCGAACAATATAACAGCGATCGCAAAGAGTTAGACAAACAAATTACTATAGAAGCGTTAGCACAGATACAGGAAAACGGCGAACAGCAAAAATTTACCACTGTCGTGTACAGTGAAAATTGGCACAAAGGGGTAATCGGAATTGTGGCTTCCCGCTTGACAGAAACCCATTATCGCCCGACCATTGTTTTTACCAAAAGTGGCGACAAGCTCGCGGCCTCAGCCCGCTCTGTAAAAGATTTCGACATTTACAATGCTCTTGAAGCCTGTGCCCAACACCTCGAACAATTTGGGGGACATATGTACGCGGCAGGCATGACGCTTAAAGAAGAGAATTATGCTGCATTTAAAGAAGCTTTTGAACGGGTGGTGGAGGAAACCATACATCCTGATTTACTGGTTCCCGAAATTACCATCGATGCCGAAATTGCCCTGACGGATATCAATGATAAATTGATGCGTTTGCTCCGCCAGTTTGAACCTTTCGGGCCTCAAAATATGACGCCGGTTTTCATGACCAAGAATGTTGTTGATACCGGTTACGCCAAAGGAATCGGTGCCGGAGAAGAACATCTCAAACTGTTTGTCAAGCAAAACGGCTCTCCGGGTTTTGGCGCCATCGGTTTCGGATTGGGAAACCAATTGCATCTTACCCAAAACCGACAACCGATGACAATTTGTTATTGTATTGATGAAAATGAATTTAACGGAACCGTATCTTTGCAACTTCGATTGAAAGATATTAAGCCTGCTTAAATGAAAAAGAACGATCCTTACGAAGCCCTTCGGTATAAAGAATTCAATTATTTCCTGCTCTTGCGGTTCGCCATGGTATTTGCCTGGGCGATGCAGTTTGTTATTATCGAATGGCAGGTCTACAGTTTAACCAAAGACCCACTTTCATTGGGTATTATCGGCTTAATGGAAATCATTCCGGCTATCGGAATGGCTTTGTTTGCCGGACATATCGTGGATCAAAGTGAAAAAAAAGGCCTTTTGGTCAAATGTATTTTTGGCTTTTCGCTCATTAGTTTTGGGTTGTTTTTGATTACAGTGCCGCATATTACCGAGCATTTATCATCACATGCCATTTTGTATACGGTTTACGCTTTGGTGTTTTTGGGTGGATTGGTCCGCTCTTTCATCACACCCACCATCTTTTCGTTATTGGCTTTAATTGTTCCCAAAAAGACCTATCCCAACGCTTCCACCTGGAGCAGTTCCGTTTGGCAGATGGGGTCGATGATTGGACCGGCCTTGGCGGGATTCTCCATCAGTTTAATAGGAGTACATTGGTCAATGTGTCTGGTGTTTGTCTGCTCCGTTTTAGCGCTGTTGTTTTTAGCTAAAATCGAAAAAAAACCTATTCTTAATCCCAAGATTGGTGAACCTGTAATGCAGAGTTTAAGAGAAGGGGTCAGGTTTGTATTTCACAACAAACTCATTCTCGGAGCGCTTTCTCTCGATATGATTGCGGTGCTTTTTGGTGGCGCTATGGCCTTGTTGCCGGTTTTTGCGCAGGATATTCTAAAAGTAGGCTCCGAAGGTTTTGGGGTGTTACGGGCAGCACCTGCCGTGGGGTCATTCATTACCATGGTACTGTCGGCCTACATTCCGTTAAACCGAAAGGCCGGTGTTAAATTATTGTCGGCCATCTTTATGTTTGGTGTTTGTATTATTGTTTTCGGATTGTCTACCTGGTTTTGGGTGTCGGTCTTGGCCATGTTCTTCAGTGGGATTTTTGATGGGGTTTCCGTTGTGATCCGTCAAACCATATTACAACTTTATACTCCCGATAACATGCGCGGTCGGGTTGCCTCGGTAAATTCTATTTTTGTGGGATCCTCCAATGAGTTCGGCGCTTTTGAAAGCGGACTTACGGCCAAGCTTATGGGCACAGTGACCGCTGTTGTTTTTGGCGGGACCATGACGTTGCTCACCGTAACTTTCACCGGATTTGCTTTACCGTCATTCAGAAATTTGGATTTGCATAAGGATATTGAGGAAATGAAGGAAGGACCTAACCTTTAGTGGTTAGCCGAAAGGAAACAACTTAGTATTCTTTCAGCTCCAATTGATTGCCGTCAAAAACCCCATAGGTAAAATAACCAATCCAGTCGCCCAAGTTTACGTATTGCGAATTTTCACCTACTGTGATGACCATAGGCAAATGGCGGTGACCAAAGATGAGGTAATTGTAGTGTTTGCTTTCCAGTTTGCGTTTGGCATATTGTATCAGCCATTCATTTTCTTCGCCCAGGAATTTCACATCGGCTTCACCCGAAATCAGTTTGTTTTTTACCGAAAGGTGTTGGGCCAGTTTTACGCCAATATCCGGATGCAACCAGCGATAGAGCCATTTGGAAAACGGATTGGTAAAAACTTTCTTCATGCGCTTGTAGCCTTTATCCCCGGGGCCTTTGCCGTCACCGTGACCTATTAGGAAAGTTTTGCCGTTAAATTCATACTCCTGATTGTCGTAATAAACCGGAATGTTCAATTCTTTTTGAAAGTAATCCGTCATCCACAAATCGTGATTGCCCACGAAAAAGTAAATGGGAATGCCACTGTCGCGAATTTCGGCTAATTTGCCTAAGACGCGCACAAAGCCTTTGGGGACCACGGTTTTATATTCAAACCAAAAATCAAACAAATCGCCCAAAAGAAAAATGGCAGCAGCGTCTTGCTTTACTTCATCAAGCCAAGCCACGAACTTTTGTTCTCTCGGGAAACTGGCTTCGGGCGTAGGAGCTCCAAAATGCTGATCAGAGGCGAAGTATATTTTTTTGTTAGGTGGAAGCGTCATCAATAAGGGAAGGGATTAGTTGTCCGAAGCATACCACTCGGCAAAAGAAGTATCGGTTTCCTGTAATTTTAAAGAATGTAAGGTGATACCGGCGGGTAGACGGTTGCTTATTTTTTGGGCAAAATCGGTCACCATGTTTTCACTGGTGGGTTGGTAGTCCACTAAAATCACATGGTGGCCACGGTTCTTAAGTTCGGCAGCTAGTTCCACATGCGGGGTGTTTTTATTAAAAACGGTGGCATGATCAAACTGGTCTACCACTTCTTCTTTCACAATTTTTTTCAAATCAGAGAAATCAATTACCATTCCGAATTTTACATTGGAAGTATCCGTAATGGGCTTGCCAATAACCGTCACCGAAAGTTTGTAGCTGTGACCGTGCACGTTTTTGCATTTGCCGTCGTAGCCATACAATGCATGTCCGGTTTCGAAAGAAAATTGTTTGGTGATTCTGATGTTACTCATACGTGAAGTTTTATGCGGCAAATTTAGTAAATAAATCTACTGTTCGTTTTGTCTTTTTTTAGCTCGGGCATACATCCACCACGCAGCCCCTACGATGATGGCAAACGGAAGAATATTGCCAATCCATACTCCGATAAGGTAAGCGTTGTTGGGGGCATGTTTTATTTTTTCGTTGACATCGACCTGCTGCAGTAAGAAGATAAGGCTCATAAGATTTTATTTGGTTAAACAAATTTACATAAAAAAACAAAGGCTGCCTTTGGGGCAACCTTGTTTTTATATCGGGGAAAAGAACTATGGGTTTTGTTCAAATTCCTGAATTTCATTTTTATCAGCAGCTCTGGCATTCAATGCTAAATTATCAGAATTGACCAGTATGGCTACAAAACTCACATTCGCCGGATTGGAAACCGAAGTCGGCATGGCAAAAGAAAATGATTTTGTTACGGTTTGTCCGGCTGTGGTACTTTCTGTAATGGCATCACCCAGCAAATCAGTGATGTTTTGTCTCAACACATGGTTGTGCTCATACGTTGGAACCGGATTAATATTACCGAAGTAAGTCGTGTAATTGGCTTGTGAATGAATCAAATGGTTTTCCAAGACATAGACAACCAATTTCAGACCGGTATAGTTTTGGGCAAACTTCATGTTAACATCCAGATTTACCGTGCCGTCTTCAGCCACTGTTGAAGCTAAAGCTAATCCCAGTCCGGCATTGTTTCCGGTCAGGGCTTTCGCCTGTGCCAAATTGAACGGCTCCGGAGAAGTCCAAACGATAGTTCGGTTTAACCTCGATTGCGGTAATTCCAAATCAACCCCGGGAGGTAAAATCATGTCTTTTAACGGTTGGTAATTCGCAAAATGATACGGGTCATTCCCGTTGTGAATAGCAATAGAAACTACCTTGTCGGATTGCTCATACATTTGGTCAATAGCGTATGCTACACGGGTGCAGTTTCCACACCAAGTACCGGTATAATCTTCTATTAAAACGCGTTTTTTGAAATAGCCCGGAACGGGAGCTGCCGTCTCGGTATCTTCGGGTAAGTTTTGGATAACATTGGTATCGCTGCAAGAGTAAAAAACAGCAAGAATTACCAGCGAAAGTAAAAATTTAATCTTTGTCATTTAGTTGTTGTTATTTTCACGGCAAATAAAACAAAAAAACTTTAATGTTAGACTTATTATTTCGTTATTTGTACAAACAATTTAAACTACAATGAAAAAACTACTAACCTTATTCCTGCTTATGGCAGGGCTTACTGCGTTTTCGCAAAAACAAATGCCAAATGTCTCATTGTCAGATATTGATGGTAAAAAAGTATCCGTTGCTACTGACTTTACCGAAAAAGATAAAATTTATATTTTTTCTTTTTGGGCTACTTGGTGCACCCCTTGTATTAACGAATTGGACGAAATGAATGACGTTCAGGAAGAATGGAAAAAAACTTTGCCGATTGAAATCATTGCCGTGGCTACGGATGACTCCAGAACCCAAAAAAGAATCAAGCCGTTAGTAAATGGAAAAGGATGGGAATACAAAGTCTTATTGGATAGCAATCAAGAGTTGAAAAGAGCTTTGGGAATTGTAAATATTCCCTATACTGTGGTGGTGAAAAACGGAGTGATTGTTCACATTCAAAATGGCTACGTACCCGGAAATGAGAATGAATTATTGGCCAAATTAAAGACGTTGTAATCAATGAAGAGAATTATTGTAATGGGCTTGTTGGGGCTTTCGGCTGCCGCTTTTGCCCAAGAAAAAGAAAAAGACAAAGGAACGTTTTCCGGAGGATTTGAAACCAATGCACAATGGTATTTAAACGATAAATGTTTGTTTGATGAATTTCACAACCCGGTAGTACATCCTGAGGATCCGTTGCGTTCGAACAGTTATTTGTTTGTTAATTACAAAATCAAGAACTGGACTTTCGGGATACAGGCAGAGGCCTATGAACAACAAGCATTGTTAAATTACAATCCAAAATACGAAAATGCCAATGTAGCCACTTATTTTGCCCAATTCAAAAATGAAAAAATTGATGTGACGGCGGGGTATTACTATGAGCAATTTGGTAGCGGCTTGTTGTTGCGTACCTGGGAAGACCGTGCGTTGGGAATTAATAATGCATTACGCGGATTGCGGTTTATTTATAAACCAACAAAATATTTTACCTTAAAGACACTTTACGGTCAAATGAGAACTGGCTTTGACGTTTCAGAAGGAAAGATTTTCGGAGCGGATGCTGAGTTGACCCTTTCAGATGTTTTCAAATTTGAGAAAGATGAATTGGCAATAGGTTTTACTTATGTAGGACGCGACGAAAAGACTGCAGTGGCTAATCCTAACTTTAACCAACTGACCAATGCATTTGCCGGAAGAATCAATTACAGCCACAACGGATATTATGTGTCATCAGAGTATGATTATAAAGGAAAAGATGCTGTGGTGCAAGTAAAAAATCAAATAGACAATAATCTGATTAAACCGGGAAGCGCCTTCTTGTTGAACATGGGGTATTCCAAAAAAGGATTTGGATTGGATGCAACTTTCCGTCGATTGGAAAACATGAGTTTCTATGCAGAGCGTTTGGCCAAAGGAAATCAATACAATGATTTAATCATGAATTATGTACCGAGTTTGACCAAGCAGCACCATTACAATTTGGCAAACATCTACGTATATCAGGCACAGCCCAATGTAATTATTAACGATGTGAATTTGGTGAAAGCCGGAGAAATAGGCGGACAAATCGACTTGTTCTATAACTTTAAAAAAGGAACAGCCCTTGGAGGGAAGTATGGTACAAAAGTAGCTTTAAACTACGCCGAATATCACGGATTAGGAGGTGATTTTTATATTTATTCTCCACAAGATTACCACACCGATTTCATAGGTTTTGGTGAAAAATATTTTACCGATGCCAACATAGAAATCACCAAAAAGTGGAATGAGAAATGGCAATCCGGATTTAGTTATATCAACCAATATTACAATAAAAAATACATTCAGGAGACTTACGGTGAAGTGAAGTCTAACATCGTTGGTGCTGAGACCACTTGTAAATTCAACAACAACAATTCGGTTCGCGTTCAGGCTGAACACCTTTGGGCGAACAGTGATAAAAGGAATTGGGCGAGTTTGTTGACCGAGTTTAATTTTGGGACCAAATACAGCATGTATGTTTCGGATATGTACAATTACGGCAATGAAGATGCAAAGTTGCAACACCATTACTATTCCGTAGGAAGTGCTTACCGTTATAAATCAACCCGAATTGCTTTAGCATATGGAAGACAAAGAGGTGGTTTGGTTTGTGTAGGTGGTGTTTGTCGTTATGTTCCTGAAAGTACGGGAGTTTCATTATCATTGAACACGAGTTTCTAAGTCTTTTACAAATTTAGCAGCATAAAAAAATCCCCATCATTTGATGGGGATTTTTTTGTCTTATAAAATATATAAGGAATTATTTTTTGATGATTTTTAAAGAAGCTTTTTTACCTTCATCAGAAGTAAAGTTCATAATGTAAACCGAAGCATTTAAAAGAGATACATCAAGGGTGTTATACCCTGAAATGTAATTGCTTTGATTAATCAATCTTCCGTTTAAATCGAACAATTCTACTCTTCCGCCAACAGTGGAAGCAAAATCAACCTGAGAAGTAACTAAGGTCGAGTTAACACTGATTCCGGCTTCTTTCAAGCTATTAGAAGTTACACTAAGATTCGGACTGTATCTGTAAGTGAATGTGATAGAGTTACCGGTTTCGGCTCCGAATGAATTCACCATGTAGAACTTCAAAACGTATTCCACATTAGCTGTGCCGTTACCGCCATAGGCATTAACAAAATGGTCAAAATTTCCATTTTGTCCGTTGGCAGGAACAACAGAAGAGCCGCTGGAAGGGTAAGAGTTCCCAACCGTAATGGTTCCTACACAAATAGGATCAATACAAAACTGAAGGTTGCTTCCGGTAGCATTTGTCATGCTTATCAGTTTCATTTTCACATTGATATTACTGGCCGAACTGTTGTAGATTTTAAAACCTAAATACGCCGGGTCATTCGATGAAATGTTACTCTCGTCTCCTAATGTGGTATAGGTTAAGATGTCTCCGTTAAGAATGGGAGTGCCATCTAACTTCTTCATTGTCATTTGTGAAAATGACAATGAAGAATAAAGACATGCGATTAAAAAAAATGCTTTTTTCATAATTTTTTTATTGAATAAGAAGGGTAATCAGATTATTTAATCAATAATTGTTTGCTGTAAGAGCTGTTTCCTGTAGCAATGTTTATGATGTATTCTCCAGTAGCGATTCCTTTAACAGGAACGGTTACAGTTTGATTTTCAGATACATTTTTGCTTACGTTTGATTGAACTGCTTTACCGGCCAAATCATAAATGGTGATGGTATAGTCTCCTCCTTTTAGATTATTGATGTTGATGTAGTCACTAGCCGGGTTTGGATAAACACTGATAGCGGTGTCTAATGAATTGTGGTTCACAGCCAACGTCGCCATTTCTACGGATTTAGCATTAACTACTTCTCCATTATCCTGGTCAATTAAAACTAAAACAGCGTGCATATTATCAATGTTGCTAGTCGCAGGTACGGTATAGTTGAAAGTGTAAGATACTGTCTGCCCATCAGTAATAACTGAAGGAACAGAACCTTCTTGACCACTGAATCCTCCTAACAATTCTCTTCCCACGTGGTTGTACACCATACTGGCGGCAGGAACAGGGTTTGGCAATGACTCATAACCGCCCATAGTACCATTGGCACCACCGGCATAGTAATTAGTTTGTTTGTATCCCGTTGCTGTTCCGGTAACATTATCTTCAGTAACAATAACACCTAATCTGTAATTGGCATTAGCAAAGTTTGTTCTGAAAGTAGCCATCGCGTTAATGGTTACATCAGCTCCGGTAACGCTTCCGTTAGCTTCTAAGGCAACAGGCGTTGTTAACACTTTTCTAGTGTTTAAATTAGAAACCATTAGAGCCTGACTAACATCAGCTCCTTTTACCACACGGTCAACATTCATTCCGGGGAAACTTGAAAAACCGGCTCCGCCATCATATTCATCAAGCATCATTGGGTCTTGGTTGTGTACCGCAACACCGATAAACTCATTTGGATAAGTGGTATCCATGTAAGCCATAGCTACCGCTCCTCTTGGACACCAACCACACCATGTTCCTGTTCCTTCTTCAAATAAAACTTTTTTCGGAGAAGGTTGACTAACCGTGTTGAATTTTTTTGATGTTGTGTTATTGGAAGGAACTGGGTCAGTATTCCCGTTAACAGCGGTTATGGTTAAAGTTAAATTTTTCTCGGTAACATTTGCGTAATTAACTTTAGTTGGATGAGTTACCGTAGTACTCGTTGCTCCTACAGCTATTGATTTTGTTATGGTGCTGATATGGTCTGAAATCCCGTCATTCCAGTTAACAGTTAAATTAGTTATAGGGTTGCTTCCTGTATTTTTAACCGTTAAAGTTAAAGTGTTATCAGTACTTAGAGCACTATAACGGTTCAATTTAGCCGATACTAATGAGGCATCGTTCTGAGCCAAACTTTTTAACACCACATTGTCAAGAACCAGGTAATAAGCATCAGTACAAGAGTAATGTCTGAAAGAGATATAAACAGTTTGACCAATATAAGCAGTCAAGTTTATAAATTTATTAACCAAGGTAGTACTGGCATTGGTGGTTTCAAAAACCGGAGTAGCAGTAGTAATTACTGATGGGTCGTTTGAAGTCGTTACATAAACAGCATAATGCTCTGCCGGCCAACTTGCACTGGTTTGCGTGTCATAAAATAAATACACATTAGGGTCTGTAACCACGCTCAAATCGATAGCCGGAGAGGTAACTAAATTGTCCGGTGTTAGTGGAGCTGATGAACCATCATCATAAGAAAATGACACCAAGGCGCCGTTTCCGAAAACACTGTTAATCCCTGAAGCGTCTAATACAGACCAATCAAAGGCATCGCCATCTAAATCGTTGGTCACCCAACCATTCAAATCACCGGTTTCGAAATCTTCAGAGTAGTATGTTGTTTGAGCAAACCCAAACACTGAAGTGAGTAGTAATGAAAGCAGTAAAGTAGTTTTTTTCATGAAATTAAGTTTATTATAGTTGTAAAATTTGTTCGTTTTTAAAAATAAATGCAAGTATAGTGAAAAATGTTCATTCTAATTACTTGCTTATGAAGTTATTATTTATTTTTTCATGAATTTTGAAAGTTAGAAACAAAAATTATATATTTGCTCCGTCAAAAACAAGGGGGATTAGCTCATTTGGCTAGAGCGCTTGCCTGGCAGGCAAGAGGTGACCGGTTCGAATCCGGTATTCTCCACTAAAAAAGCCGAAGTTTAAACTTCGGCTTTTTTTATTTTTCGTTTTTTAAGTCTTCTGCAACCTTCTCTAATTCTGCATACCAATCTTCTCCAAACTTGCGAATCAAAGCTTCTTTGACAAATTTGTATACCGGGATTTCCAATTCTTTTCCCAGTGAACAAGCCGGGTTACAAATATCCCAACGATCATAATTCACCGCTGCAAATTCAGTAAAGTCTTTGACACGAATCGGGTACAAATGACAGGAAACCGGTTTTTTCCAATCGATGATGCCTTGATTGTAAGCTTGTTCAATTCCGCAAAGAGCTGTTTTTCCGTCAAAAATCACATAAGCGCAGTCTTTGTTGTCAATCAATGGTGTTTCCAAATCCTGGTCGGTACCAACAACCCAAGTACCTAATCTTTCGATAGCTTCAATACCTTCTTTACGCAAAAAAGGTTTTACTTTCGGGTAGATTGCTTCTAAAATTTGGGTCTCTTCTTGAGTTAAGGGAGCGCCGGCATCACCATCTACACAGCAAGCGCCGTGACAGGCCGAAAGATTACAAACAAAATCTTTTTCCAGTATATCTTCCGAAACAATGGTTTTTCCTAGTTGAAACATAATGTATTGATTTACGCCGCAAAGGTAAAATCAAAAAGCGATTGCAAACGATTAAAAACCTAATTTTGTAAAAAAATAATTGTATGAATATTGATTTTAGAGAAATTGCCACCGCTACCATGGTTCTTTTTGCTGTCATTGACATCGTAGGAAGTATTCCGGTAATTATTGATTTGAGAGCAAAATTCGGTCACATTCATTCCGAAAAAGCCGCTTTGGTTTCTTTGGGAATCATGATTGCTTTTCTTTTTGTGGGAGAAGAAATTCTAAAATTAATCGGTATTGACGCCAACTCGTTTGCAGTAGCGGGTTCGTTCGTTTTGTTCTTTTTGGCTTTGGAAATGATATTGGGAATTCGATTATACAAAGAAGAGAAAGCGAGTTCAGCTTCTATAGTTCCCATTGCCTTTCCCCTAGTTGCCGGTGCCGGAACGATGACAACATTACTTTCTCTCCGGGCCGAATTTCAGTCGATTAACATTATCATAGCCATTTTTCTGAACATCATTCTGGTGTATTTGGTTTTGAAATCTTCAGCCCGAATTGAAAAAATGCTTGGTGATAACGGTCTCAGTATCATCAGAAAGGTTTTTGGCATTGTGCTGTTGGCCATTGCTGTTAAATTATTTGCCGCTAATGTTAAAGGGCTCTTTGCATAATGTCCTTTTTTAGTATTTTTGTCGCCTAAACCTATTTCATGAAAATTTTTACCAATATTCTTCTTTTGATAGCCAGTTCGTTAATTGTTGTTAATGTTTTTCTGCTCGATTTCAATAAACCATTGGAAGGGAACAGCATGATAGCTTTGATTGGCATTGTGGCTTCTTTTTGCGCCGTTCTGATTTTGCTGATTTTCAGAATGTCCAAAAAAATAGAAGATAAACTTAAGCACTAATCCATGTTTGATGTCTTGATAATTGGCGGTGGTGTTTCCGGGTTGTCCTGCGCTTTGGTGCTGGGCTCGGCTTACAACAAACCTTTTGCCGCAGATAAAAAAATAGGCATCATTGCTCATCAAAAAGCATCGTCACTTCAAGACGCTCTGTTTAATAATGCTTACGGAATTCCGGCCGGAAAATTAGGTTCTGAATTGCTAACCGAAAGTGTTGAACAACTGCAAAATTTATATCCGCACGTCACTCAAATTCATGATGAAAAAGCCATAAAAATTGAAGGAAGGGCCGGAGATTTTAAAGTTGTTACCAATAAAAATTCCTATCATACCAAGTTTGTTGTCATTGGAATTGGAGCCGGAAATCCTTTTACTATAGAAGGTTTGGAATCATTTGTCATGCCACATCAAAAAGTGATTCCTGAGAAAAACAGAATTCAGCTGCAAAACATTGATCACAAAGTAACCGAAGGAATTTACGTCACGGGAACTTTAGCCGGCTGGCGAAGTCAACTAGCCATTGCTGCCGGAAGCGGTGCTGCAGTTGCAACGGATATACTGACGTTGTGGAATAACGGGGTGCACACACAGGTACACGATAGCATTAGGAAATAATTACTTCAAAACAGCTTTTAACATGGCATCATCTTTCAGAATGATGTTGTAGTATTGGCTTTCGCCAAATAATTGTCTGGCAAATTCAGCGGTGAGGTATTTTTTGACTAAGGTTTTGTTGTCATTCAACTTCATTTCCAAACCGGAATCTTTCAGGTAATTTTCAAATTTAGAAACTATCGCTGTGTTGTTTTGCATTCGATCTAAAAATTGACCGAAAGTCTGTCCCTTGAAGGTGTTGCGGTCTTTGTCTAATTGTTCAAAAACAAAATGCCCTACAATACCTGAGTTGAGGATGTAAGCTAAACTTTCTTCTCCTTTTTTAACTTCCAAAGGCACAAAAATATCCGGTACTATACCGCCACCGCCATACACAATTCGCCCTTTTTTGGTTTTGAATTTTAAGGAATCTGCCACTTTAATTTTGTCTTTGGCATACAACTCGCCACTGTCAAAACGATTTCCGAAATCCTGTTCGTATTCTTCTGCTTTTCCTTTTACATAAGGCTTTTGAATGGAGCGGCCACTTGGGGTGTAATACCGCGAGGTAGTCAGGCGTACAGCAGAACCATCATCAAAATTCATTTCGCGTTGCACCAGTCCTTTTCCAAAAGAACGCCGTCCCACGATAGTTCCTCGGTCATTATCTTGTATGGCTCCCGATAAAATTTCACTGGCTGAAGCTGAGTTTTCATCAATCAAAACATACACTCTTCCGGTTTCAAAAATACCTTTTTCTGTAGCGTAAGTTTTAGTGATGTTGCCTTTTCTATTTTTGGTAAAAACAATGAGTTCTTTCTCTTTCAAAAGGTCATCGGCCACCTCGACAGCTTTTTCCAAATAACCGCCTCCATTGTCACGCAAATCGATAATCAGCGTGTTCATGCCGCTATTTTTCAGCTTTTGCAGGCCTGAGTGAAATTCGTCATAAGTGTTTTCGGCAAAGCGGTTGATTTTGATGTAGCCCGTATTTTTGTTTAGCATCAGGGCGATGTCTACACTCTTAATAGGAACAACTTCACGGGTAACATTTATTTTTAATTTTTTGTTTGAGTTTTTCCGATAAACAGTTAGTAAAACATCAGAGCCTTCTTCTCCTTTGAATTTGTTGTACAAACTGTCGGTTGGTAATTTTCGCCCAAAGAGTTTGGTTTTTCCGGCATACAAAATGCGATCTCCGGCTTTAATACCGGCTTTGGCTGCCGGACCGTTTTCCAATGTTTTGACCACAGTAACGGTGTCGTTGTGCATATAAAAGTTGATGCCGACACCAACAAAATCGCCTTTCATTATTTCGGACTCCGAAGATTGCTCGCTGGGCGGAATATAAACGGAATGTGGGTCAAGGTTGGCCAAAATACTGTTTACAGTCAAATCGACAATTGAATCAGAGTTGACATCGTCAACGTATTCGTCGTTGATCATGTCAATTAACTTTTCAATTTTGGCTTTGCTGGCATTTTTTTTAGAAAGTGTACGCTGCGGAAAATTAAGCATACCGCCAATGATAACACCCAGTGCTACACAGGAGAACAACAACAGTGGCAAGTATTTTTCCTTAGCTTTCATTTGGAGGGAACAGTCGACAATCTGTTTGGTAAAATTACTCTAAATTTTCGAGTTGGTGTACTTCAACACCCGCCTTTTCTAAGAAATCAACGCCTGAAGTATCCCGATAACCATGTTGGTAAACAACGCGCTTGATTCCGGATTGATGAATCAGCTTGCTGCATTCTTTGCAAGGTGAAAGGGTGATATATAAAGTTGCATTTTCACAGGATTGGGTGGAGCGTGCAACTTTGGAAATCGCATTGGCCTCTGCGTGCAAAACATACCAATGCGTTAGCCCTTCATCATCTTCACAACAATTTTCAAAACCCGAAGGCGTACCGTTATACCCGTCGGAAATAATCATGCGGTCACGAACGATGATAGCACCGACTTGTTTGCGCTGACAATAGGACAGTTTACTCCATTCGGCGGCGATGCGTAAATAGGCTTTGTCGTATTTGTTTTGTTTCTTCTCTTTCATTTTGTACTCTAAGGTTCGTAGCTCGGTTGATTGCTTCTAATCAATATCGTTTTTCTTTTAGCCCTGATGGGAGCGATACCGAAGTAAAGCGGACAGCAGGAACAAGGATAGCAAATATACCGAAACCTTTCTCTTCTGAATAATTATTTATGCCAAATTTCGTTTTGTAAAATGATGGGAATGACAACCCCGACAATAAACGCAGAAATTAGTAACGTCCAGTCGCGCTTGGAGAATTTGAAGAGGGTTTGTACCATGTAGGCCAAGAGCAACGAGGCTAAAACGACTACGATTTGAGCCGTTTCGATACCGACAGCAAATTCGGTCAACGGTAATAATTTATCAGAAGGTTTTCCGCTGAGGATTTGGTTGAAATAATTGGAAAACCCCAAACCGTGAATGATTCCGAAACAAACCGTCACAATGCCAATAAACGTAGTGCCGTCTTTTTTGTTCGATTTACCCGATGTGACAATGTTGAATAAGGCTGTAATAAGAATGGTAATAGGGATTAAAAACTCAACGATGTTGGGTTTTACGGTAACTATATTGAAAACCGAAAGCAAGAGCGCTAAGGAATGACCTAAGGTAAATAGCGAAACCAAAATCAGGATGCGCTTCCAGGATTTAAATTCGTAAGGGACAGTTAGCGCCAACAGGAATAAAACGTGGTCATAGGCGTAAACATTGAGGACATGTTTTAATCCGATATTGAAATACATCCAGAAATCTGACATGGTAAATGGTTGGTTTTGGAAGGTAAACTTACACTATTTTTTTGTTGGATATTTAAAATAAATGCTAAAATCGATGAAAAACATTTTTGAAATTGGTTTCTCAAAAACAGTAAATTGACTTATATTTGCACTATAAAAACCCATACCATTATGTCAATTTCAGATTTATTTGATAGTGAATTTAAAAGCAGAAACAAAGGACATTTTTCGGCAATAGTACGTGTCGCCACCGCAGATGGAGATATGAGTAAAGAGGAAAGAGAGTTCTTGGATAAACTGGCTGTTCGCTTGGAGATAACTCCTGCAGAATACGAAGAGATTTTAGAAAATCCTTTAAAATACCCAATCAATCCGCCTTATTTACATGTACAACGTTTGGAACGTTTATATGACTTGTCGAGAATGGTTTACGCCGATCACGTATTAGGACCTAAACAAAAAGAAATCTTAACCAAATTTGCTTTGGCCTTAGGATTTACACCCGGGAATGTAAATTACATCGTGGACAAGGCGCTGTCACTGCTTGTTCTCAATGTAGACGGCGATACGTTCGTTTACGAAATGACGCACATGAATAAATAAAAAAAGTCCCGAGTAATCGGGACTTTTTTTAACTGTATTTGGCCATAAACTCCTCGGCCTTTTCCACCATGTTGTAACTTCCACAAAAGAAAGGCACGCGTTGGTGTAATTCTGTCGGTTGTATTTCCATAATTCTGCCGAAACCATCAGAAGCTTTGCCACCTGCCTGTTCGGCAATGAAAGCCATCGGATTGCATTCGTATAACAAACGCAGTTTGCCTTTGGGTGATTTAGAACTTGTCGGATAAATATAAATTCCGCCTTTAATCATGTTGCGGTGAATGTCAGAAACCAAACTTCCGATGTAACGTGAAGTGTAGGGACGGTCACCTTCTTCGAGCTGACAATATTTTAAATAATCTTTTACTCCCTGCGGGAAATGCACATAGTTTCCTTCGTTGATGGAATAGATATTACCGTCTTTTGAAAACTGCATGTTCGGATGGGATAAATAAAATGTTCCAATGGCCGGATTTAAGGTAAAACCGTTTACACCGTGACCTGTAGTGTAAACCAGCATGGTTGAGGTTCCGTAAATTACATAACCTGCGGCCACCTGACTGGTTCCCGGTTGCAGAAAATCTTCTAAAGTAACCGGTGTTCCCACGGCCGTTTTTCTTCGGAATACAGAAAAGATGGTTCCTACCGAAACATTGACATCAATATTGGAAGAGCCGTCTAAGGGATCCATCAAGACTACATATTTATTATTGTGGCCTTTGTCAGAGCCTGCTACAGTAATAAAATTGTCATTTTCTTCTGAGGCGATTCCGCATACAATTTCACGGTTAATAAGCGTTTGAATAAAAATTTCATTGGCATATACATCCAGCTTTTGCTGGTCTTCACCCTGAATATTTTGGTCTCCGGCAGCACCGACAATGTCTACCAGTCCGGCTTTGTTGACTTTGTAGTTTACGACTTTTGCCGCTAATCGGATGGAGTTGATAATTCGGGATAATTCTCCGGAAGAATATTTGAATTCTTCCTGTTTTTCGATGATAAACTCACCAAGGGTTTTATTGCGTTCTTCCATTGCGAAATCGTTGTAGTTGTGCATGCAAATATCGGTTTTTTAATTAAAAAATTACTGAATTTTTAAAAAATGTCAGACCAAATTTTAGTGAAACTTCCTTTATCTTTGTAGCTGATTATGTTAAAAAGTAAACCATGAAAACAAGATTAGTTCTAGCGGCAATTATTGCAATTATGAGCATAACCAAAATAAATGCTCAGATTAATTTGGGAGAAAAAGCCATGGGTGCTCTTCAAACCGGAGTGGCCAGTTTTACCTACAGCGATGAAGATGCGGCTGCCATGTCAAAAGAAGCGGTACGAAAAATGGATTCTGCCAATACAGTGGCCGGTCCTAAAGACGGCTATGCCGTGCGTTTGAATCGAATTTTTGGGAAGCACGCTAATGAAGGCGGATTGAAATTGAATTATAAAGTGTATCTCACGAAAGATGTTAATGCCTTTGCTACTGCTGATGGGAGTGTTCGCGTGTTTTCCGGATTGATGGATATTATGGATGACAATCAATTGTTGGCGGTGATTGGGCACGAAATCGGACATGTGGCCAATCACGATTCCAGAGATGCTATGAAAGCTGCATTAAGAAAAGCTGCGTTAGTGGGAGCTGTTTCGTCACAGTCAGACAAAGTGGCTAAGCTGACGGACAGTCAATACGGACAATTAGCCAATGCGATATTAGATAGCAAATACAGTCGTAAACAAGAGTCAGAAGCAGATGATTACTCGTATGCCTTTATGAAACGCAACGGATACAATGTAAATGCGGTAGAAGCAGCATTTGCTATCTTGGCCAAAATGAGTGGCGGTGCACAAGCCGATTTTCTTACTAAAATGTTAAGCTCGCACCCGGATCCGCAGGACAGAGCTGATAAGGCCAGAGCCAGAGCCACTGCAGACGGTTTGTACAAACCGTATGTGCAGATGAAATTTTCAAATAAAGCCACGACCACGACAAAAAAAACAACTAAAAAGAAGAAAAAATAATCCCGATGCTAATCAGAAAAGGCGAAAAAAAAGACATGCCGGCCGTACTGGAACTCATACGGGAGTTGGCTGTTTTTGAAAAAGAACCCGATGCTGTGGTTGTTACTGTGGCTGACCTAGAGCGCGACGGTTTTGGGGAAGTTCCTTTGTTTCATACATTCATCGCTGAGGTTGATGGCGAAATTGTAGGCATGGCGTTATATTATTACCGCTACTCTACCTGGAAAGGCAAAACCATTCACCTCGAAGATTTAATCGTCAAAGAAAAAATGCGTGGTTCCGGTTTGGGATTCGCGTTGTATTCTAAAATTATAGAGCAAGGCAAGAAAGATAATGTCCGTCGCATCGAATGGAATGTTTTGGATTGGAACACGCCGGCAATTGATTTTTATATCAAATCAGGCGCTAAAGTATTAGACGATTGGCGTGTGGCGCAAATGGATGAAACAGGAATCAACGAATTTTTAAGCAAACTGTAAATAATGAGAATTTTTAAATTTGGGGGCGCTTCTGTAAAAGACGCCGATGGAATCAAAAACGTATTTAGTGTATTAGAAAAAGTAGGTCATGAAGACACACTTTTAGTGATTTCCGCTATGGGAAAAACAACAAATGCTTTGGAATTGGTAATCAAGAATTACTTCGAAAAATCCAATGAATTGCATTCTTCACTGCAAGACGTCAAGAAGTACCACAACCAAATTTTATTAGACTTATTTGATGACGAAGAGCACGATGTTTTTTATGCTGTGAACAGTCATTTTGCCGATTTGGAATATTTTATTCGCAGCAATAAATCTCCGAATTACAACTTTGTATACGACCAAGTAGTAAGTTACGGGGAAATTATCTCTACCACAATTGTGAGTCATTATTTTAATCATGCCGGATTGAAAAACAACTGGATTGATGTTCGCAATTTTATTAAAACCGATAACAATTACCGCGATGCCAATGTTGATTGGGAGAAAACCCAACAATTTATTGCCAAAGGGATTAAGAAAAAAGCACTCAATATTACGCAAGGGTTCTTAGGTTCTGATGAAAATAATTTTACAACCACTTTGGGCCGTGAAGGTTCCGATTATACCGCGGCAATTTTTGCTTATTGCTTGAATGCCGAAAGTGTAACGATTTGGAAAGATGTTCCGGGAGTGTTAAATGCCGATCCGCGTTACTTTGAAAATGCCGTTTTGTTAAACCAAATTTCCTATCGGGAAGCCATTGAGTTAGCTTTTTACGGCGCTTCGGTAATTCACCCGAAAACTCTGCAACCACTGCAGAAAAAAGAAATTCCTTTGTTTGTAAAATCATTTGTAAATCCGTTATTACCCGGAACCAGTGTTTCGAAAGGGGAAGATTTGGAACCGAAAGTTCCGTGTTTTATAGTGAAAAAAGAGCAATTGCTCATTTCACTGTCTTCTATTGATTTCTCGTTTATCATGGAGGAAAACATCAGTGAAATTTTTGCATTGTTCCATCAATACAAGATAAAAGTGAGTTTGATTCAGAACTCCGCAATTAGTTTCTCTGTTTCTATTGAAGATAAATTTGGCAATTTCAACGAACTGAAAACTATTTTATCTAAAAAATTTAAAGTGTCATACAATGAAAATGTCTCTTTGTTTACCATTCGACATTTCAACAAAGAAGCAGCCGAAATGGTAGAGAAGGGCAAAACAGTACTGTTGAAACAAATCTCCAGAGAAACCATGCAGATTGTGACTAAAGAATAGATTTTGAGTCTCGAATGCACTAATATTGTAGTGTATTCGAGGCTTTTTATATTAAAAGGCATATTTTTACGTTATACTAGGTATGCTTAAAAAACTTTTTTTACTGTTCGTTTTGGTCGGATTTTCCAAGCTTTCAGCTCAGGAAGTCAAAACCTTATACAACAGTAAAAAAATTTCCGTTTCCCAAGACTCAATAGAAATTGAAAAAGTAAGCATCAGTCCAAGCTTTTTTAAATTACTAAAAGCGGATGGTACTGTTGTTGACAGTTCTTTTTATAAAGTTGATTTCAAAAAAGGAAAACTTATTTTCAGAAAGGACTTTACGTCAAATGACAGCATCACAGTCCGCTACTTCAGTTATCCGAAACAACTCACCAAAACATACAGTATTTATGACCAGGACCGGGTTGTGGCCAACGACGCAAACCTTTACAAAGTCAATCGTACAGTAAAAAAATTCATCCCGTTTGACGGATTAACAACCTCAGGAAGTATCACACGCGGGGTAACCATCGGCAACAATCAAAATGCTTCGGTAACTTCTAACCTTGATTTACAAATCACCGGAAAAATATCTGATAAAGTTTCGCTTCGTGCCTCCATACAGGATTCGAATATTCCCTTGCAGGAAGGGGGTTATTCTCAGAAACTGGATGAATTTGACCAAATTTTTATCGAGTTGTTTACCGATAAATGGAGTATTCGTGCCGGCGATTTATTTTTGGAAAACCGGCAATCCAGGTTTTTGAATTTCAACAAAAAAGTACAAGGGCTTTCGACACATTTCACGTTTGGCGGAGAAGAAAACAAAACGGATATTTTTGCAGCCGGAGCCTTGGTTCGTGGGCAATACGCAAAGAGTTCGTTTACCGGTCAGGAAGGCAATCAGGGTCCTTATAAACTCCGTGGCAATAACGGTGAATTGTATGTTTTGGTTATTTCCGGTTCAGAAAAAGTATATGTAAACGGAATTTTGCGCAAGCGAGGGGAAAACAACGATTATGTGATTGATTACAATGCCGGAGAGATTACTTTTACTTCTCTGTTTCCCATTACGTCCGAAATGCGGATTGTGATTGAATACCAATATTCGGATAGAAATTATACCCGTTTTGTGACTTATGCCGGAGCCAATCATGAGGCTAAGACATGGAGTTTGGGTGGGTATTTGTATTCTGAAAATGATGTCAAAAACCAACCGCTGCAACAAAATTTATCTGCTGAACAAGTAGCCATTTTGGCTAATGCAGGGGATAATACTAATCTTATGACTGCACCTTCTGCCTATTTGGATACGTATTCAGAAAATAAAGTCCTGTATAAGAAGGTTGTTGTTAACGGTGTCGAAACCTTTGAATATTCGAACAATCCGAATGACGAACTGTACAATGTGAAGTTTACCTTTGTTGGTCTGAATCAGGGAAGTTATATTTTGACCAATTCTAGCGCGGTTGGTAAAATTTACCAATATGTTGGATTGTCCAGTACGGTTCCCAATCACAATTACGAACCAATCGTCCGATTGGTGGCGCCCACCAAAATACAAATTGCTACGGTTTTGGGAAAATACAATCCCAGCGAGAAAACGAATATTGATTTTGAAGTGGGGGTGAGTAATAACGATTTGAATTTATTTTCCCCTATAGATGACAGCAACAATAAAGGTACGGCCGGAAAACTGAATTTTAAACAAAGAATTTTTACTAAAAAATGGCAAGTGGATGCTTTTGGCAATTACCAATTTGTCCAAAAAGATTTCCGAACCATTGAGCGGTTGTTCAATATTGAGTTTAACCGCGACTGGAATCTGACCACTTTTGAAGGCAATCAGAGTTTGCTTATTAATGGAATCGATTTTAGTTTGCCCGAAAAAGGAAAGCTGACCTACCAATTTGAAAAGCTTGATTTTTCGAAAAGTTTTTCAGGAAGCCGGCATATCGTCAACGGATCTTTCCGTCTTAACCATTGGAATCTTCAGGAATACGGGAGTTATCTGAAAAGCGATGGCGACTACGCCAGCTCTACGTTTATTCGAAATCAATCCCAAGCGCGTTATCATTTCGCTAAAAATTGGATTGGTGGTAGTTTGCGTTTGGAAAACAACAAAGAAAAACTTGCTGCTACCCAACAGCTGTCTGCCTTAAGCCAGCGGTTTACCGAATATGGCGCGTTTGTCGGTCGGGGAGACAGCACCAAAGTTTTTGTGGAATTGGGCTATTTACAACGTGTCAATGACAGTTTACAAAACGGGTTTTTGAAGAAAGTCAATACCTCTCAGTCCTATTATTTAAAATCAAAATTAGTGCAGACCAATAAAAGCGATTTGTCGTTATTTGTGAATTACCGAAACCTGAAATATGCGGATAATGCCCGTCCCAATGAACCTTCGCTTAATTCGCGCCTGTTGTATAATGACCAGTATTTTAAGCAATTCATGCAAGTCACCACCGCGTATGAAACAACTTCGGGAACGATTGCGCAACAGGAGTTTACCTATTTGGAAGTGCAGCCCGGGCAAGGGGTTTACACTTGGAACGACTACAATGGGAACGGAATTCAGGAATTACAGGAGTTTGAAGTAGCACCCTTCCCGGATTTAGCCAAATACATTCGGGTGTTTTTGCCCAATCAGGTTTTTATAAAAACGCATCAGAATAAATTTTCTCAAGCATTGACATTGAATCCGTCTATCTGGCAAAATGAATCCGGCTTCAAGAAGTTGGCCTCTCATTTTTACAACCAGACATCCTATTTGATTGAACGGAAAATCCAACGCAAGGGTGATAATTTTGACCTGAATCCTTTTTCTGCCTCTAACGAAGATTTACTGGGTTTGAATACAAGTTTCCGAAACAGTTTGTTTTACAATCGGGGTAAGCAAAGGCACTCGATGACTTACACGTTTACGCAGAACCAAGTGAAAAGCCTGCTTTCGGTAGGGTCGCAGCAGAGCAAAAATAATTCACATCAGTTGCAATATGCTCATTTGGTGCAAAAAACCTGGTTGTTCTCATTGGCGTCTAAAACAGTCTTTACTTCTCTGCATTCCGAAAACTATTCAAGCAAAAATTTTGAAGTCAAGGCCTATGAAATCAATCCCAAGATTTCGTATTTGTTCAATAAAAATGCCAGCTGGGATATTTTTTACGAATATCAAAACAAAAAAAATGATTTGGGAGATTCCGAAAAACTCCTGCAAAATCGATTCGGAACTTCATTTTCTTATGCCAGTGAAAAAAAGCTTACCATGAATGGGGAATTTTCTTTGTATCAAAATAAGTTTGTTGGTGATGCTCAGTCTCCTGTGGCTTTCCAAATGTTAGAAGGACTTCAGCCCGGAAAAAATATGACCTGGCGCTTGCTTATTCAAAAGAATCTTACGGAGTTTTTGGATATTAATATCAACTATCAAGGCAGAAAAACCGAAACAAGCCAAACCATTCATACTGGTAATGTGCAATTGAGAGCGTACTTTTAATAGTTTTCAACACCAACCTATTTGTTTTTTCTTTACTTTTATGTCTATAATCCACTAAATAAAACGTCATGAAGAAACTATTTTTATTGTGTTTTCTCTTGGTTTTCATAGCTAATACAAACGCACAGGAAACCAAAGCCGAAAAAGCAAAAGCCAAAACAGAAAAAGCTGCAAAAAAGAAAAAAGAAGAGGCTAAAGAGGTAAAAGAAAAGGCCGAGAAAAAAGCCAAAAAAGAAGAAAAAGAAACCAAAGAAAAAGCAACTAAACTTAAAAAAGACGGTACGCCTGACAAACGTTTCAAAGATGCAGATGCTGGAGTGCCTTTAAAAAAAGACGGAACACCTGACAAGCGTTTTAAAAATGCAGACAAAGGGGATAATGCATCGGCCAGAGGAGAAGCAAAATCTGCTGAAGGAAAAGCCAAAGCGGCTGCCAATAAAACGGAAGCCAAAGTAAAAAAAGAAGCTAAAGAAAGAGTTTCTAACGAGAAAGCACCAAGAACACCGGACAAAGTAACCGGAGAGTATAAAGGTAAAAAAGTGTTTACCGGGCCAAGAGGAGGAAGATACTATATTAACTCTAATGGTAATAAAACCTATATTTCGGATGACAAATAAGAAATAATGTAACACTTTTCAAAGAGCGGTTTTTTCAAAGGAAAAGCCGCTCTTTTTTTAGGCTGAAAACGGCATTTTCAGAAGGCGTAAAATGTTAAAATTTAGCTATCAGTAAATTCCTAACAGCCTCTATTTTAGGGCTTTTTTTGATTTTTAATTTTTGTAAATAGCTGATAATCATTAAAATAAAAAATTTCAAAAACGCTGCTTAAATCCGTTCATTTGTTAAAAACTAGAGCGTATTGTGAATAAGTTTGACTTTCATTTTACGTTTGGTTTGACAATCTTTGTAACTGACAGATTTCATTAAAAAATCGCCCAAAACATCAAAAAAAATCAAAATGGCTGCTATCGAACCAATTTTAAGAGAAAACAAAGATCGCTTCGTAATATTCCCAATCAAACATCAGGATATTTGGGAATGGTATAAGAAAATGGAAGCCAGTTTTTGGACTGCCGAAGAAATTGATTTGCACCAGGATTTATCCGACTGGAACAACAAACTGAATAACGATGAAAAATATTTCATCAAACACATTCTGGCCTTTTTTGCTGCCTCTGACGGAATTGTGAATGAAAATTTGGCTGAAAACTTTGTCAACGAAGTGCAATACCCGGAAGCCAAATTTTTCTACGGATTCCAAATTATGATGGAAAATATTCATAGTGAAACCTATTCCCTTTTGATTGATACCTATGTAAAAGACGAAGCTGAAAAAAATCAGTTATTCCACGCCATTGAAGTGTTTCCGGCCATTAAGAAAAAAGCGGACTGGGCATTGAAGTGGATTGCTTCTGAATCCTTTGCCGAAAGATTAATCGCTTTCGCTGCCGTAGAAGGAATCTTCTTCTCGGGAGCTTTCTGTTCTATTTACTGGTTGAAAAAACGCGGTTTGATGCCGGGATTGACATTTTCTAATGAATTAATCTCTCGCGATGAGGGAGTTCACTGCGATTTTGCAGTGCACTTGCACAACCACCACTTGATACACAAAGTATCAAAATCAAGAATTACCGAAATTATTACCGATGCCCTAAACATTGAACGTGAGTTCATTACCGAATCACTTCCGGTGAGCCTCATTGGAATGAATGCCACGTTAATGACACAATATTTAGAGTTTGTTGCCGACCGATTATTGGTGGAATTGGGTTGCAAACGAGTGTACAACTCGAGCAATCCGTTCGATTTCATGGACATGATTTCGTTGCAGGGGAAAACCAATTTCTTCGAAAAACGCGTGGCCGAATACCAAAAAGCCGGGGTAATGAATACCGATTCCGAAGCCGGAAAAATAAGTTTCGACGCCGATTTCTAGGAGCGAAAAGCTCGGGCATTACAGGAAACCATTTTCCTGCTGTACATTACAATCTGTCATTGCGAGCCAAGCTCACAATAACAGGATTTTCATTTCCATCAGGGCTGGGAAGTAAAGCATAGTCCTAAAAACAAACAAACCATTACAAATAACCCAAAAACAGTGAAGGGATTTACTGTTTTTACAAAACCTGACAAGCTATGTATGTAGTAAAAAGAGACGGCCACAAAGAGCCCGTAATGTTCGACAAAATCACGGACAGAATCAAAAAATTATGTTACGGATTAAATGATTTGGTAGACGCTGTAAAAGTAACCATGCGTGTCATCGAAGGATTGTACGACGGTGTAACCACTTCAGAATTGGATAACTTAGCTGCGGAAACGGCCGCTTCTATGACAATCGCACACCCGGATTACGCTCAATTGGCAGCTCGTATTGCTATTTCTAACTTACATAAAAACACCAACAAATCCTTCTCGGAAACCATGAAAGAAATGTACTTTTATGTAAATCCGAGAACCAACCAAAAAGCACCTTTGCTTTCGGAAGAAGTTTACAATGTAATTCAGGCCAATGCAGAGTTTTTAAACTCACACATCATCTATACCCGCGATTTCAGTTACGACTACTTTGGGTTCAAAACCTTAGAGCGTTCTTATTTGTTGAAAATCAACGGGAAAATAGTAGAACGCCCACAACATATGTTGATGCGTGTGGCCGTGGGGATTCACTTAAACGATATGGAAGCCGTAATTGAAACCTACGAGTTGATGTCGAAAAAGTTCTTTACGCACGCTACACCAACACTTTTCAACGCCGGAACACCAAAACCGCAAATGTCGTCTTGTTTCCTTCTAACGATGAAAGACGACAGTATTGACGGAATTTATGATACACTAAAACAAACAGCCAAAATCTCGCAATCGGCGGGAGGAATCGGTTTATCTATCCACAACGTGAGAGCGACAGGGTCTTACATCCGCGGCACCAACGGAACCTCGAACGGTATCGTACCAATGTTGCGTGTGTTTAATGACACCGCTCGTTATGTAGACCAAGGAGGCGGAAAACGCAAAGGAAGTTTCGCTATTTACCTGGAGACCTGGCATGCCGATATTTTCGAATTCCTGGATTTGAAAAAGAATACCGGTAAAGAGGAAATGCGTGCACGTGATTTGTTCTTTGCCATGTGGACCTCCGATTTATTCATGAAACGTGTAGAAGAAGACAGTCACTGGACCCTAATGTGTCCGAATGAATGTCCGGGCTTGTGTGATGTGTACGGAGAAGAGTTTGAAGCGTTATACAAATCTTACGAAGATCAGGGTAAAGGAAGAAAAACCATTAAAGCCCGTGAACTTTGGGAGAAAATCCTAGAGTCGCAAATCGAAACCGGAACGCCATACATGTTGTACAAAGACGCGGCCAACCGTAAATCCAATCAAAAGAATTTGGGAACGATTCGTTCATCAAACCTTTGTACCGAAATCATGGAATACACCGCGCCTGATGAAATTGCCGTGTGTAATTTGGCCTCTATTTCGTTACCGATGTTTGTGGAAAACGGCGAATTCAATCACCAGTTACTCTACAACGTAACCAAACGCGTTACCAAAAACTTAAACAAAGTAATCGACCGCAACTACTATCCGGTTCCGGAAGCGGAAAATTCTAATATGCGTCACCGTCCGGTAGGATTGGGCGTGCAGGGATTGGCCGATGCGTTTATCTTATTGCGCATGCCGTTCACCAGCGACGAAGCCAAACAATTGAATCAGGAAATATTCGAAACCATGTATTTTGCGGCGGTAACGGCTTCTATGGAAGCGGCCAAAGAAGAAGGACCGTATTCTACGTTCAAAGGCTCGCCAATTTCAGAAGGATTGTTCCAACACAACCTTTGGAATATCAAAGACGAGGAACTTTCAGGCAGATGGGATTGGGCAGGCTTGCGCAAAGAAGTGATGGAGCACGGAGTGAGAAACTCTCTCTTGATGGCACCAATGCCAACCGCTTCGACTTCTCAAATTTTGGGGAATAACGAAGCTTTTGAACCATACACGTCTAACATTTATACGCGTCGTGTGTTGTCAGGAGAATTTATCGTGGTGAACAAGCATTTGTTAAATGACTTGGTAGAAAGAGGTCTTTGGAATGAAGACTTAAAACAGGAAATCATGCGTCACAACGGTTCGGTACAACATATTGACCGTATTCCGCAGGATTTGAAAGAATTATACAAAACGGTTTGGGAGATGTCAATGAAAGACATTATCGATATGTCGCGTCACAGAGGGTATTTCATTGATCAATCACAATCGTTGAACTTGTTCATGCAGGATGCTAACTATGCCAAATTAACGTCGATGCATTTCTACGCTTGGAAAAGCGGCTTAAAAACCGGAATGTATTACCTGAGAACCAAAGCTGCGGTAGACGCCATCAAGTTCACCTTGAACAATGATAAAAAAGCAGAACCCACAGTACAAGTACCAGAACCGGTAGCCGTTGAGGTAGTGGCACCGGTAGAAAACGGCGAAATGACCGCCGAAGATTTTGCCGCTATGGTAGAACGCGCCCGCAATGCGGCCGGCACAGGAGGAGATGATTGCGAAATGTGCGGATCTTAATGAAAAACTATTCTGTAGTTACAATGTAAAAGCATTGATTTCTGATGTTTTTTACATTGTAACTATAGTATAAAAATAAAGCACTCAAAAGAGTGCTATAATTACTGAAGAAGTTTCGAAGTTGGTCTCATTAGCCAATCTAGATTGTGGTGTTAAAACCAAGCTTCTTTAAAAACAAAGAACTAAGTCAAGCCAAATGTATAGCTGATGAAAGTTAAATTAAGATTGATTTCATAAATCAAATTCTTAAACAAACCTTTCTTTGTTTATTAACCCTCAATGTTCCCGCATTGGGGGTTATTTTTTTACAAATATAAAATATTTTTAATATCAGGAACTTTAAAAAGAAGTAATTTTATACCTTAAAATTGTTAATATTTACAATCTGAAAATAGATGGTAGTTTAGACAAAAATCCATATATAAATTAATATAGAATGTCAAAAGAAAAAAAAGGAGTTTACACCGGAATCATTGAAAAAGACAAAGACGGCAATTATTTCTGCGGAGAATATTTGTTGGATTATAAATACACAGAAGCCAATTTCAAAATAGGCGACGAAATCAACATCAAATCGGTGATTGCCAACCCAAGCGATAAGAGTTACAATGTATACCCGAAGAAATCACGTAATTTCTTTTTGGCTAACGACAAAGAGTAAGGCCATGGAAAACCATTATGAAAAGCAATTTTTAGTAACCGATGATTTGTTGGCTTCGAACCAACAACGATTTGCTAACTATCTTATAGATTACGCTGTGCAAGTAGTATTTGGACTAGTATTAGGGATTGGCTTGGGTATTGTTTTAACCTTCTTTGGCTACTCAAATGCATCTGATTTTTTTGAAAAAATGACCAAAGTGCAAGAGTACATCTTTGGGATTGTTATTGCCTTGCTTTACTATAATCTCACCGAGATTTTCATGGCTCGAAGTATCGCTAAGTTTATCACAAGAACTCTGGTAGTGATGGAAGACGGCTCAAAACCCGACTACAGAACCATATTAATGAGAACCATCTGCCGCATTATTCCCTTCAATCAATTGTCGTTTTTGGGAACACCTTGTCGCGGTTGGCACGACAGTCTCTCTAAAACCTATGTGGTTAAAAAGAACTTGTTTGAAGAAAAGCGCGATCTTTTTTACTCTTTTGAAGAAATAGGCAAAACAGGCGAATGATGATAAGACTGGTGCGGACTTCTTCAGATAATAACGATTTTAACCATTTAGTTGCCCAACTCGATGCTTACCTGAGAATTCTGGATGGAGAAGACCATGTTTTTTACGCCCAATTCAACAAATCGGCTTTGCTGAAAAACGCCTTGATTGCGTATGATGACCAAAAGGCGGTAGGCATAGGGGCGTACAAAGAATATGACTCCAATACCGTCGAAATCAAGCGCATGTACACTTTGCCCGAATACCGGGGAAAAGGCATCGCTAAAACAATACTCACCTCGTTAGAGCACTGGGCCCAAGAAGAGGACTACGCCATTTCCATTCTCGAAACAGGGTCTATGCAGACGGATGCCATTGGGTTGTACCAAAAATTGGGTTATGAAATCACCGAAAATTTTGAACCCTATGTAGGTGTGGCCAACAGTGTTTGCCTCAAAAAGAAGTTAAAATAGATTATATTTGAGTTTTTAAAACCTGACTTACCAATTCCTAAATCCTGAAATTTAAATGACCTGGGAACAACTTTTATCTCTGAAACGCCAAGGCGACACCAGCAAAAGACTACGTATTGAACAAGATGATACCCGTTTGGGTTTTGAAGTAGATTATGACCGAATTATCTTTTCTTCAGCCTTTCGCAGTTTACAAGATAAAACTCAGGTGATTCCGCTATCAAAAACCGATTTTGTGCACACGAGACTGACCCACAGTTTAGAAGTTTCGGTAGTAGGCCGCTCCATCGGAAGATTAGTAGGAAAAAAAATCATCGAAAAGTACCCGCATCTGAAGGAAGTTCACGGCTATCACATGAATGATTTCGGAGCCATAGTAGCCGCAGCCGCTTTAGCCCATGACATTGGGAATCCTCCCTTTGGACATTCCGGAGAGAAAGCAATTGGCGAGTATTTCTCGATTGGAAAAGGACAAAAGTATAAAGACCAACTCACGCCTAAGCAATGGCAGGATTTAGTCGATTTTGAAGGAAATGCAAATGGTTTTTCAGTACTCACGAGTTCGCGTCCGGGTATTGAGGGCAGTTTGCGGTTGTCTTATGCAACGCTGGGTGCCTTTACCAAATATCCGAAAGAAAGTCTGCCTAAAAAGCCCACCAAAAACATCTCAGATAAAAAATACGGGTTCTTCCAATCCGATAAGGAATTCTTCAAAGAAGTAGCCGAAGAACTGGGGATGATTTCAAACAAAACCGGAAACGACATAGGCTACGAACGCCATCCGTTGGCCTTTTTAGTGGAAGCGGCAGACGACATTTGTTACACGATTATTGATTTTGAAGACGGCATCAATCTGGGCTTGGTTTCTGAAGATTTTGCGTTAGAATATTTAATCAAATTGGTGAAAGATACCATTGACACTGCCAAATATCAGACCTTAACCACTAAAGAAGACCGCATCAGTTACCTCCGTGCCTTGGCCATTGGTAATTTAATTAACGATGCTGTTCGGGTGTTTATTGAAAACGAAGAAGCTATTTTGAAAGGACAATTCCATTTTGCCCTGACCGATAAAAGCAAGTACAAAGCGCAAATGGATGACATCATCAATCTGAGTGTCAAGAAAATTTACCAAAGCCGCGAAGTCATCGAGAAAGAACTTTCAGGCTACCAGATTATCAATAATTTATTGGATAAATTCATCACCGCCTACAACAATACGCATGAAGGGAAGGCCACAAACTACGATAAATTATTGATGAAAATACTTCCCGAAAAGCACCATTTGGAAAAAGAAACCCTCTACGACAGGCTATTGCATATTTGCCATTTCATCTCCATGTTGACCGATGGTAAGGCGGTACAATTGAATCAAATCGTGACGGCTTAATCGTTAATTTATTTTGCTTTTTGTATTTCGAGCAAAATCTCGTTTCGTATTTTCAATATCCTGTTTTCTTCCTGTAACTGAGCGATTAAATCATCCTTTTCTTTTAGGATAGCATCAGTATTGGGTTGGTTTTTGGTAAAATGCTGCGGCAGCTTATCGGCCATATCACTAAAGAAATTATGCTTTAAAGCGTGACATATTTCTGCCAGGACTGCTGTTTGCATAGTGCCTTTTTGCTTGTATTGCTTCACTGATAGCGGAATTCTTCCAATCAATTTTCCTAATTCGGGATTTGAAATATGTTTCTCTTTAGTAACCTTAGTGAGCAAAACTCCTGTGTGAATGTTGTTTATTCCTATTCTCATAACAGCTAAATTTACGTTAGACACTCTAAATCAGTTATTAAAAGTATAAAAAAATTAATTAAAAGTATAATATAGCTTATTAAAACTATATATATAATTACTAGTAGTACCACTTTAGTTATTAAAAGTATAGTTGAATTTGTTATAAGTAAATTTGTAGGTGGTAAACGTAAAAAAGAAGGTAGTAAAAGTATCTTATCAGATATTAAAAGTAATTACCAAGGAGAATAAAGTCTTATTCATCATCTTCCTCTTCTTCGATGATACCCGAGAAGAGTGTTTTCAATCCATCCACGTCAATGTTGCATAATTGTTGCAATTCGTCAACAGTGCCATGCTCAATAAAATAGTCGGGCACCCCGCAAAGAAAAATCTCATTGACATAATCGTTTTTAGCCGAAAACTCTAATACAGCACTCCCAAAACCTCCCGTGGTAACACCTTCTTCCACGGTGATAATAGTGGAGAATTTGTTGCAGATTTTGTGCAATTTCTTGTCGTCTAAAGGTTTGATAAAGCCAAAATGATAATGGGCAAAATACTCCGAATCTTTGATTTCCTCTAAAGCAGTGGTGACATTGTGCGCTATAGTACCGGTGGATAAAACAGCTACTTTTTTTCCTTTTTTCAGCTTTTGAGCCTTACCGATTTCTATTTTTTCAAAACCATTCGGGAATTTCCACTCCGGGTTTTTCCCTCTGCCTCTGGGATAACGAATGGCAATCGGGTGTTTCAATCCCAATGAAGCCGTGTAGAGGATGTTTTGCAAATCGGTTTCATCTTTTGGTGCATAAATCATCATGTTCGGAATGCAACGCAGGTAAGCAATATCAAAAACACCATGATGCGTGGCACCGTCTTCGCCAACCAATCCGGCACGATCCAAACAGAAGATCACCGGCAGGTTCTGCAACGCCACATCGTGTATGACCTGGTCATACGCGCGTTGTAAAAAGGTAGAATAAATGTTGCAAAAAACCACCATGCCTTGTGTGGCCATTCCGGCAGAAAGCGTAACCGCATGTTGCTCGGCAATTCCCACATCAAAAGCCCTTTCCGGGAAAGCCTCCATCATGAATTTCATGGAACTTCCGGAGGGCATAGCCGGGGTAATGCCAATAATTTTCGGATTGTTTTTGGCTAATTCCACCAAGGTCAGTCCGAAAACATCCTGAAACTTAGGAGGCAGATTTTCAGTAGCCGTTTTGTGGATTTTTCCGGTCACCGCATCAAATTTTCCGGGCGCATGGTATTTTACCTGGTCTTCTTCGGCTTGTTGTAAACCTTTACCTTTGGTCGTAATGATATGGAGGAATTTGGGTCCTTTTACTTTTTTGAGTCGTTCCAATTCTTGGATTAATGCAGGCAGGTCATGACCGTCTATTGGTCCTGAATAATCAAAGTTCAGCGACTTAATCATGTTATTCTGCTTCGGGTTTTTGCCCTCTTTTACGGCGGTGAGGTAGTTTTTCAAAGCGCCCACGCTGGGATCAATCCCAATGGCATTATCGTTTAAAATCACCAATAAATCAGCGGTAGTAACCCCTGCATGATTCAATCCCTCAAAAGCCATTCCGCTGGCAATAGAAGCATCGCCAATAACAGCAATATGATGTTTGTTTTCGCCTTTAAGCTGTGAGGCAATAGCCATACCCAAAGCGGCCGAGATGGAGGTAGAGGAGTGTCCGACCCCAAAAGTATCGTACACGCTCTCGCTACGTTTCGGGAAACCGGAAATGCCGCCCAATTGACGATTCGTGTCAAACTTTTTGCGTCTCTCCGTCAGAATTTTGTGTCCGTAAGCCTGATGACCTACATCCCAAACCAACAAATCATTCGGGGTGTCATAAACATAATGCAACGCAATAGTCAGTTCGACTACGCCTAAACTGGCTCCCAAATGACCTTCCTTAACCGATACGATATCGATAATGAAATCGCGCAACTCTTTGGCCAATTGAGGCAATTGGGCGACATCTAATTTTCTTAAATCGGTTGGATTGGTGATATGTTCGAGCAATTTTTTCGGCATACCGCAAATGTACGAATTGAAATTGTATTTTTGTTTCATGGAAAATCCTTTCACCGACGAGTATTTTATGAAAAAAGCTTTGCAGGAAGCCGAAGCGGCTTTTGAAAAAGGGGAAATTCCGGTGGGCGCTGTCATTGTGATTGATAACAAAGTCATTGCCCGTACACACAACCTTACCGAAATGCTCAATGACGTCACCGCTCATGCCGAAATGCAGGCCATCACATCAGCGGCTAATTTTATCGGAGGGAAATACCTCAAAGGCTGTACACTCTATGTGACCTTAGAACCGTGTCAAATGTGTGCCGGCGCCTTGTACTGGAGCCAGATTTCCAAAGTGGTTTTTGGTGCTTCCGATGAACAACGAGGGTATGAAAATTTGGGCACCAAACTGCATCCCAAGACCGAAGTGGTGCGCGGGGTTTTGGCAAAAGAAGCTTCTGATTTAATGCTTCGGTTTTTTGCTTCTAAAAGGAAATGAAAATGCCCCATATTTAAAGGGGCTTTTTTAATTACTCTTTTATGAATTTAGCACTCGAAGTTCCTTTATCACTAATAACCTTAATCAGGTAACTTCCTGTTTTCAGATTGGAAACATCAAGAGTTTCACTCGGGTTGGTGTGTACTTCCATCAATTGCCCAAGCATGTTATAGATGCTTACAGAGCGAATGGTCAGGCTTTGTTTTGAGCGAATGGTCAGTTCATTTTTAGCCGGCACCGGCGATAAAGTAAACGCACTGCCAAAATCAAAATCAGGATTTCCCAAAGGTTCATATACCGTAGTAGTATATGTATTGGTCGTAATCGGGAAATTGTAATCAAAATAAATAGTGGCAGCATTGCTAAAGGTATCGCCGGGCACTAGTGTTGACTTTGTTTTAATTTTAAAGGCCACATAACCGTCATTATTGGCATCATCAAACGGCAGTTGAATATTTTCAAAAATAAATTCCACTTTGTTGGACGTAATTCTCGTCACAAAGTTGGCGCTGCCACTCAACGGAGTTAAGCTGCTTAGAACAAATTTTGTCGTGTCAATCACATCTTTTACTACGATGTTCTCGGCATTAGCTGTTCCGGTATTTTCAAACCGAATCATATAATGCACATAATCACCCACAATACTTGGGCTAATGGTGGTACCCTCAATACAGGTTTTATCATTGGGATCAAAAGAATTCATGACCGTTTGGTTTAATGTAGCGCTGTTGTTATTCGGAGTTTCATCGGTTGCCCCAGTAACACTGGCAACATAATTCAGAATATCGTCACCGTTAACGGCAGGAGTTTCCATGGGAGAATTTACGTTCATCACCACAGTAATTTCCCTGGTTTCAAAAGGCAGTAAATCCACAAAACTCCAACTCAAGGTATTGGTTGACTGACTGGAGGAATTAGGATTAGCAGAAACAAAATCCACTAATGAATCATTATAGGTCAACGAAATTGTTCCGCTCTGTACTGTAGTCCCGGGGTTTTTATAAATGATTTTATACTCCGAATCAAACCCGGGGCGGGCAGCATTGGTTGGAAACAAGGATACTTCTAAATCGTTATGAATGTCATTGGCAACCACACAAAAATCCTGAACCGAAGGGCTGCTGGTAGCAGGGAAGGTTACGGTAGCACTGGTCGGGTTGGCGGTATACAGTAACGGATTTTCAAAAACAGGCGTAATCGTATAGGTGCCGTCCTGCACATTATAATGGTACGACCCGTCATTTCCGGCGACCAAAGTAGTAGTCGAAGAACCGTTGAATATACTGTATTTCATGTTTGGAATAAGCCCGTCACTGCTGTCACAGCCATTATTATTACTATCAAAAGTGTTGGTTCCCTGAAGAGTGTAAAAAGTCCCACCCGGATTAAAACTGCAATAGGTGTTGACATGACAGTTAGTATAGCCGTAGTAATTAATTGCACTTTGCACAAGACTCAAATCACTCTCACGGGCACATACATATTCCAGTACCGGGCAGTTTGAAAAATCACAGTCTTGATGAAAGTTAAATCCACTTGCTTGAAAAGAATAATGGATAAACTCTTTAAGGTTCAAGTATGTAAGATTAGGATTGTTTTTGGATATAAAATGTCCGAGCAAATGGTTTGGGGCTGTTAAGGTCACAAACTGGTTTCCGCTTAAGTCAAAACTGGGTTCTGCCGGAGTTGTAGGGCTGGGGTAATTTGGAAATACAATCGAGGTGAGTTGGTTATCCATCAAAAAACAGGTTACTAAAGCGGGACATGCTGATAAATCAATACTTGTCAAGTTATTTGAATTGCAATATAATAGCTCTAAATAAGGAAGCGGACCTTGTAGCGTAAGCGAAGAAATTTGATTGTTGTCAATGTATACATACCGTAACGCCGGGTTTGATAATGTTAGTGCCGTTAAGTTATTATTATAGTTCAAACTGAGCGATAATAGGTAATTTATCTCAGGAAAGTTGAATGCAGTTATGTTAGTATGGTCAGCACGGAAATCTATTAGATTGGTGAAATAACCAAGACCTGTCAAGTCACTGACGTTAGAGTTTGAGACGTTCAATCTTATTATCTCAAGTGCTTCACTCACTTCTATTTCGCCATCGTTGTTGGTGTCGATTTTTGCTTTACCTGACATATTCCATGCAATAGATTCTGTTGGGCTGGATGCCATGAGCCATGCTTTGAAATTAGGATCCGGGAAATCAATAATCTGGGCAGAAGCCGTCAAGACAGAGAAAATCAAAAACAATAAGGAGTAGCTTTTTTTCATCAGGTTTAGTTATTTGATACTCAAAGGTATTAAAAAAACACTTTAGTTGGTTTTTCTTTCAAAAAGAATGCTCTGGCAAAAAGAAATAAAAAAACCGCCAGGCTTTCGCAAGGCGGTTTCTCTTTTATTCTTTAATCTCATTTCCTTCTTTGTCAAAGAAATGATACTCTAAATACGTGTAAGCGTCACGCGGTATGATTTTCACCCATTTTTTATGTTCAAAAAACCATTTTGAACGTATTGATGGAAAACCTTTTTTTAGGTAAGCTGCCACAAAAGGGTGAACATTCAATTTCACACCATTGTGGTCTTTAATAATCTTTTCAAGTGAAAAGCCAATCTTGTCAATAATTTGAATCGGAGCATCTACGTCTCCGGCCAAATTGTTCGGATTTTCTTCCCTTGTTTCTATATTTACCTCCGGACGAACCCTTTGACGGGTAATTTGAACAAGTCCAAATTTGCTCGGCGGCAATATCTTGTGTTTGGCTTTGTCATCGCTCATCTCTTCTCTCAAAAAGTTGAACAAAACCTGACGGTTGTCTGAATTTTGCATGTCGATAAAATCAACTACAATAATACCTCCCATATCTCGCAAACGCAATTGTCTGGCGATTTCGGCAGCGGCTATCATATTTACTTCCAGAGCTGTGTCTTCCTGGTTGGTGGCTTTATTGGAACGGTTTCCGCTGTTCACGTCAATAACGTGTAATGCTTCAGTGTGTTCAATAATCAAATAAGCCCCTTTACTCATCGAAACGGTGCGCCCGAAGGATGTTTTGATTTGTCGCTCAATATGGTATTTCTCAAATAAAGGTACGTCTTTCGACTGATAAAGCTTTACGATTTTTTGTTTGTCAGGTGCTATTTCGGCTAAATAGTCCTTGGTTTCTTGGTACAACTCTTCATCATCAATCTGGATACTGGTAAAAGTATCGTTGAACACGTCTCTGAGGATAGAAGAAGCTTTGTTAAGCTCTCCCAAAATCTTGGACGGATGATGAGCAGTTGGTAATTTTTTACACATTGCAGTCCATCTTGATAATAAGTTCTGCAAATCTTTTTCTAATTCGGCTATGCTTTTGCCTTCGGCTACTGTTCTCACAATAACCCCAAAACCTTTAGGTTTGATAGATTGTACCAGTTTCTTCAGTCGGTCTTTTTCTTGTTTGGATTCTATTTTTTGAGAAATAGAAACACGGTCTGAAAACGGAACCAATACCACAAATCGACCCGCGAAGGAAAGCTCTGAGCTTATTCGTGGCCCTTTGGTAGAGATGGGTTCCTTAACCACCTGTACTAATACCGATTGATTGGCGCTCAGTATATCTGAAATAGCACCGTTTTTATCAATCTCTTTTTCAAACTGAAAGTTTTTTAGGGAGAAATCTTTTAGTTTACCTGCGCTTACAAGTTTTATGAATTTCAAATAAGAAGCTAAGCTCGGTCCTAAATCGTGATAATGCAAAAAGGCATCTTTTTCAAAGCCTACATTTACAAAAGCAGCATTCAGACCGGCAACCGGCTTCCTGATTTTGGCAATAAAAATATCGCCCACCTGGAAGTTGTTTGTTTCTTCTTGTTTGTGTAATTCAATTAGTTTTCCATCTTTTAATAAGGCAAAATCTACAGCATTTTCACCACTTCTGATGATTAATTCTTTATTCATGTTGTAAATTTTTATCCGAACTATTTAGTTTCAGTTTTCAGTTTTCGGCTTTCAGTTTTTCAACTCAAAACACATAACTCATAACTCCTAACCGAATTGTAAGGATGGATTAAACATTTTAAACAGGTATGTTGTTACCCGGTGAAAAATAGTGTTCAGTCGGCAGTAACTGATTACTGACCGCTGATTACTATATTTCCATTTCAATGAACGTTTTTTAAAAAAAGAAAAGTAGTTTAGAACTACTTTTTCTTTTTGTGTCGGTTAGCTCTCGCTCTTTTTTTACGTTTGTGCGTCGCTACCTTATGTCTTTTTCTTTTTTTACCACTTGGCATAAGTTCGGTTTTTGTGATTAATAAATAAGTTTTATACAGCTACTTCAGTATTAGTTTTAACTGATTCTACGAATACCTTAGCAGGTTTGAATGCTGGAATGTTGTGAGCAGGAATCTTAATAGTTGTATTTTTAGAAATGTTTCTTCCTGTTTTTTCAGCTCTTGTTTTGATGATAAAACTACCAAAACCTCTTAAATAAACATTGTCTCCAGTTTCCAAAGAAGTTTTTACCTCTTCCATAAACGCTTCAACAGTGGCTTGAACATCTCCTTTTTCAAGACCTAATTTTTCTGAAATCTTCGCTACGATATCTGCTTTCGTCATTTTCTTTCGTATTTTAATATTATGTGTAATTTTTTTGAGGTTGCAAATATATGAATAATAAAAACAATATTTCAAGCATAATCAATTAAAATTTAATCACATAAAGATTTATTTTTGCTGCCCACATTTCAGCTATGATGTTTTCTAAATTATTAATTCAATGGTACTTACAAAATAAAAGGGATTTGCCTTGGCGCGATACGGCGAGTCCATATGTCATTTGGCTCTCAGAAATCATGCTGCAACAAACACGTGTGGCGCAGGGATTGCCTTATTTTTTGCGTTTTACCGAAGCATTCCCCACGGTTTTTGATTTGGCCAATGCCACTGAAGAGGAAGTGTTGAAGCTTTGGCAGGGATTGGGGTATTATTCCCGTGCTCGGAATCTGCATGGAACCGCTAAACAAATTGCTTTTGAATATAACGGTGAATTTCCCAAGACCTATAAAGAGTTGCTTCATCTGAAAGGTATAGGAGAATATACTGCTGCTGCTATTGCTTCTTTTGCTTATAACGAAAATGTTCCTGTAGTTGATGGAAATGTTTTTCGGGTTTTGTCACGCTATTTTGACGTGGATACTGATATTGCTTCGGCCGGTGCCAAAAAAGAATTTAAACAATTAGCAGCCGAATTATTGCCAAAAGGAAATGCAGGAGTCTTTAATCAAGCCATTATGGAGTTTGGCGCACTGCAATGTGTTCCCAAGAATCCGAATTGTCCGGAGTGCATCTTCAGTGGAAGTTGTTTGGCTCTGCAAAAGAAAAAAGTGACTGAGCTTCCGGTAAAATCGAAAAAGCTAAAAGTAAAATCACGGTATTTTCACTATTTGGTTTTTTCTGATGACAATGAAAATACGGTGATTCACAAACGGACTCAAAAAGGAATCTGGCACAACTTATATGAATTCCCCCTGCTTGAAACCGATACCCCGGAAACCGATACAGCCGTTTTGGAATTAATTCAAAGACAGTCCTTTGTTTCTAACAATATCCTGGAAATTCACTTATGCAATCCCGAGAGCCTCGTACACAAATTATCCCATCAGCACCTGAATATAAAATTTTGGAAAATCAAAGTAGCCGGCAAAATTAAAAACGGAAACAGTTGGGAATCAGTAAAAAAAATGCCTTTTCCCATCGTTATTTTTAATTTTATTGAAAAAGAAACCTTTTAGTTTTCAAAAAAAGTAGTAAATTTGAAGGACTCAAGGCGTAGCCGAATTGTATGGAGCGCAGCGGAATAAAACAAATGCATAAAAGATGAATGGGACTTTAAATAAAGTTATGCTGATTGGCCATCTTGGCGATGATGTCAAAATGCACTACTTTGAGGGAGGCAATTGTATCGGTCGTTTTCCTTTAGCGACTAATGAAGTGTATATCAACAAACAAACCAATGAGCGTATTGCTTCTACTGAATGGCATAATTTAGTAGTGAGAAATAAAGCAGCGGAAATCTGTGAAAAATATTTATCCAAAGGAGATAAAATATATATCGAAGGTCGAATTAAGTCTCGCCAGTGGCAGGCTGAGGACGGAACTACCAAATATACTACCGAAATTCAAGTCACAGAATTTACCTTTCTAACTACTAAAAAAGAAGTTGAAGGATTGAAAACTCCGCAACATCTGGAGCCTAAAGCTGCCGCAGAAGCACCCAATACCGCAAGTCCCGAAAACGATTTGCCGTTTTGATATTGTTTAACTAACCCTGAAGCCTTTGGACCCTGAGCCCAGTCTTACTTTTTTGGATACTATAGATACCAACCTGCTTTTTGGAAGTATCGGAATAGCCTTTTTTTTATTTGCTTCTGCCATGGTTTCGGCAGCCGAAGTAGCCCTTTTTTCGCTTAATGCAAAAGACTTAAAAATTTTGTTTGAAGAGGATGTTGCTAAGGCCAATGTTATTTCCAAACTATTGCAGCGCCCTAAAAAACTTTTGGCCACCATATTGATTGCCAATAATTTCAGCCACATAGGCGTGGTAATTATCTTCTCCTTTGTGGGGAATTCTCTTTTTGAAAGTATTGCTTCCCCTGTATTGAAATTCATTGTTGAGGTTTTGTTGGTAACGTTCCTCATTCTATTGTTCGGAGAAGTATTGCCTAAAGTGTATGCCAGCCGGAACAATGTTAAATTTTCCCGATTTATTGCCCACCCGATACTTGTTTTAGACAAATTGCTCTCGCCGATTAGCTTACCAATGCGTGCGGTGACCGTTTTTTTGCATGAAAAACTGGGGAAACAAAAAACCAATATTTCGGTGGACCAGTTGTCACAGGCCTTAGAATTAACCTCTACTGACGACACTTCTTGTGATGAGCAAAAAATTTTAGAAGGAATTGTATCTTTCGGAAATACTGATACCCGTCAGGTTATGAGTCCGAGAATTGATGTGTTTGCTTTGGAAATTGCAGAAACTTTTGCCGAAATTTACCCCAAAATTGTTGATAAAGGATATTCCAGAATTCCAGTGTATCGTGAGAATATAGATCAGATTGAAGGAATTTTGTTTGTGAAAGATTTGATTCCGCATATTCATAAAAAGGAATTTGATTGGAATAAACTGATTCGGGAACCGTTTTTTGTGCCCGAAAACAAGAAACTCGACGATTTGCTGAAAGATTTTCAGCGATTGAAAAGTCATTTAGCCGTTGTGGTGGATGAGTATGGAGGTACTTCCGGATTGGTTTCTTTAGAAGATGTGATAGAAGAAATTGTTGGGGATATTTCGGATGAGTTTGATGACGAGAATATCAATTTTTCTCAAATTGACGACAAGAATTTTCTTTTTGAAGGGAAGATTAACCTCAAAGATTTTTATCGTATTGTAGAGGTTGATGAAGCGACTTTTGAAGAAGGGAAAGGAGAGGCAGAAACTTTGGCCGGATTTATTTTGGAAATCTTAGGCAACTTTCCTAAAAAAGGACAAAAAATACATTTTTCGAATGTATATTTCACCGTTGAAGTAGTAGATAAAAAAAGAATAAAACAATTAAAAGTAACACTCGAATAATTATAATGATAAAAAAAACAATTGGTTTTTTCATGCTGCTGCTGGTCACTTTGACTGTAAGCTGTAAAAATGAAGTGCTGCCCAAACCTGCCGGTCAGTTGCGGTTGGATTATCCGGTAGCCAAGTATGCCTCGTTCAGTAATCACTGTCCGTTTAGTTTTGATATGAATGAAGAGGCCATTATCAAGGAAGATAAAAATTGCGGGTTTTCGATTCAGTATCCTAAAATGAAAGCTACAATTTACATCACTTATAAAACGGTGAACAAAAATATTGATGTCTTGCTGAGAGACGCTCAAAAGTTGACTTACGAACATGTCATCAAAGCAGATGATATTTTGGAACAACCCTTTATCAATAAGGACAGCAAAGTATACGGTATGTTTTATCGTGTAAGCGGAAATGCTGCTACGAATGCCCAGTTTTATGCTACCGACAGTGTGCAGCATTTTGTTACCGGTTCGGTTTATTTTTATGCCAAACCTAATTATGATTCTATAATGCCGGCAGCCAGCTACGTTAGAAACGATATGCAGCGGTTGATGGAAACATTGAAGTGGAAATAAAAAAAGGAACTCCGAGGAGTTCCTTTTTCGTTCTTATAAATGGGTTTAAATTTTTTCACCGGTCTTTACATCAGACACTTTATAGGTTTCGCCATCACCGGTTGACTCCACGGCTTGAACTAATTTTTCAGGAGTTAAAACGGCTCCGTCAAAATCAACAGTAGCTTGTTTTTTATCAAAATCAACGGTAGCTTTCTGCACACCTTTCATGTTGGATAATTTAGTTTCAATAGTTTTAGCACAACCGATAGCACAAGTCATTCCGTCAATTCTGAAACTGGCAGTTTCCGGTTTGGTTGCTACAGCTGTAGTTTTTGAAGCGGCATCAGTTGTTTCTTCTGAAGCTTTCGCAGTAGGTTGGCTTGCTGTATCTTTGCAACTCACAAATAAGGAAGCAGCAAGACCGAAAGCTAAAATTGATTTGGTGAAATTCATGATTTCTATATTTATTTAGATTAATATCGTATCGAATACCGGGTCAAAATTAGTAAAAAATAAAATCGTTGCTTCTTAAAAAAAGTACAAAATTTGTAACCTACGCTCTGATTATGAAATTACCACCTTTGAAATGGATTATTCTCTTTGCCCTGGCTTTAATATGGGGCAGCTCTTTTATTTTGATCAAAAAGGGGCTCGTTGGGCTGAATCCTTTTCAGTTGGGTTCGTTGCGCATTATCTTCTGTGCAGTCTTTCTTTTGTTGGTTGGATTTAAGAGTTTGAAGGCTATTCCGTTGCATCAATGGAAATTTGTGGCACTGACCTCCCTATTCGGGACCTTTATTCCCGCTTATCTTTTTGCTATAGCCGAAACTAAGGTGAGCAGTTCAATCTGTTCGATATTAAATTCGCTCACTCCCTTGAACACCCTTCTGTTGGGGGCTTTGGTATTTGGTCTGAATTTCAGGAGAAATCAATTTATTGGGATTGTAATTGGGTTATTGGGAACTGTGGTATTGATTTTTACCGGTGACAATCAAGAGGGGAGTGAGAATTATTATTATGCCTTTTTGGTTTTGGTGGCTACGATTTGCTATGCTACTAATGTCAATCTGATTAAGAGATATCTATCCGATGTGAAGCCTTTGAGCATTACGACCGGAAATTTTGTAGTGATGCTGATTCCGGCCACAGCGATATTGTTGTTTACCGATTTCAGTTCCAGAGTTCATTTGCCGTCTACACAACATGCCATGTTGTTTGTCATGATTTTGGGGATAATCGGCACGGGTGTGGCCAATGTGATTTTTTATAAACTCATCCAAATTTCTTCTCCGGTATTTGCCTCCTCGGTAACCTATCTGATTCCTATTGTGGCATTGCTTTGGGGGTTGTTGGACAACGAATCACTGACTGGGACACAGCTGGCAGGAGCTTTTATTGTTTTGGCCGGCGTTTATCTAGCCAATAGAAAATAAAAAAGCCTCGGGAATTCCCGAGGCTTTTGGTATGAAATCAGTTTGATTTGATTATTGGAAATCTACATCTGAAACTCCTTCGTTGATTTTTACATTATCCATAACAAAGTTCAATTCGAACCCTTGATTCATGGTTACTGCATAAGGAACTTTTATACCTTTAACTTCTTTGTAATCTCCAAAGTTAGTAGAAACCGTCATTTTTTGTTCTCCTCTTTCGATTGTTTTTACTTCTGCTATTTTTAATCCCGAAGTAACATCGTAGTAAAGAGTAGATTTTCCATTTTTGATTACATAAGCATCGCTGCCATTCATAGGTTCAATTCCATCTAAAACCAAATCGGTTTTTTTCAACAAACCTAATTCTTCAAAAGTACCAGCGGTAGCTTTCTTTTCGGCCAAATCTTCAGCGCTTAAGTCTTTTCTTTGACCTTGGTTTACCATATAACCTCCTTTGTCGTTTATAACTTGTTTAGACAATTCTCCCATACCTTCCATTTCAATTACCATCAAGGTTTTCCCTTTGGCATCTTTTTTAGAAGTATATTTTAAAGGAGCCGGAGCTTGTGGAATAGCAGCTGTTCCCGAAACAAAGATCGTTTTTACAGCTCTAACCGCTTTTTCACCACCAATAGCTTTAATATAATTGTCTAATACCGTTTTTACTGTAACGCCTGCCGGAGCCGGTTTTTTCATGGCCGGTTTTTCGGTAGGGTTACCAAATTTGTCAAAGTAGAACATCGGGATTTTTAATTTTTCCAATCCTTCAATTACTTCAGATCCTTTTCCGGTAACTACAATTCGCAAGTTGTCGGCCAGGAAGTATTTGTTAGCTACTCTCATAACGTCATCCGCAGTTACGGCACTGATGTTTTTGATGTAATTTTCGTAAAAGTCGGCCGGTAAACCTTCTGTCTCAATGTTTAAAGCATAACGAGCCACAGTTGCCGGTTTTTCAACCTGCATCACGAAACGTCCGATGTAACCTGCTTTTACGCTGTTTAACATCTCGTCGGTTACTTTCTCGGTTCTGATTCTTTTTAGTTCATTTAAAGCTTCTACTACCGCACTGTCCGTAACGGCATTTCTCACTTGAGAATTGGCTTTAAACATACTGTTCAAGTATTTGTCGAAACCAACACTAGAGCGTGCCCCATAGGTCCAGCCGTGTTTTTCTCTCAAGTTCATGTTCAAATAACTGTTGAAGTCTCCACCATATACTTGGTTTGCCAAGATAACCGGGAAGAAGTCAGGGTCAGACATTTTTAAGTTTACGGTGTTAATCAACGAAATTTCAGATTGCACCGCGTTAGGCATGTCAACAAAGTTGATTTGTGTGTACTGCACATTGCTTGGGTTGGAATATTCAATTCTTGGAGCCGTTGCTTTTACCCAAGAGCTGAATAGTTTTTCAACCATTTTCTTTACTTCTTTGGTTTTTACATCTCCAACCACTACCAAATAAGCGTGCTCAGGAACAAAATAAGTACGGTAGTTGTCTTTTACATCTCTCAACGAAACATTGTTGATGGTTTCTTCTGATAAATACTCTCCTTTAGGATTGTTTTTACCGAAGGCCAAAACGTTTTCTACTCTTCCGGCTACCACAGAAACGTTTTTCTCCTGTGTTTTTAATCCTTCAATTAGTTTGTCTTTTTCTTTGTCGAATTCTTCCTGAGTGAAGTTAGGTGTTAAAGCCCCTTCGGCCATTAACTCTAAGATTCTTTTAGAATATTTAGATAATCCGCTGGCTGAAGCTCCTGAGGAGAAGAAATTAATACTGGCTCCCATGAAATCGATTTCTTCATTAAAAGCATCTTTAGATGTTTTTAGAGATCCGTTTCCGATTAAACTACTGGTTAGTTCATCCACTCCTTTTTTTGCTCCTTCTGCATAAGGGGCATTGTCAATGCTTAAGCTGAAAGATACACGTGGCAATTTGTGATTTTCAACCACTAAAACTTTCAAACCGTTAGGTAACGAAAACGTTTCCGGTTTGTTGAAGTTAATTTTAGGTTGCGGTCCCGGTTTGGGTTGGGTTCTGTCTTGGGCTTGCATAATGAAAGTTAAAAACAAGCTTGATAATATTATAATTGATTTTTTCATTTTCTTCGATTTATTATTTGTTCTCAGCTTTGTCTTTGGCAGGTACGTAATCCAAAATCAAACGTTGGTTTGGATTTAAGTATTTTTTGGCAACCTCTCTGATCTCTTCGCGAGTGATAGAACGGTACATTTCGATTTCGGTGTTGATTAAGTTCACATCACCGTATAATAAATAGAAAGAAGCTAAGTTTTCGGCTACTCCCTCAATGTTTGAATTGCTGTCAACGTAGTTATTTTCGTTGATGTTTTGCAGTTTTTGGAAGTCTTTTTCCGAAATTAAATCGGTTTGTAATTTTACGATTTCCTCATCGATTTCTTTGATTAAGTCGGTTGAAGTAAAGTCACCTTGCGGCATTCCGTAAAGGATGTACTGACCGTAATCTTCCTGGCTGTAGTTGAAGGCTCCGATTTGCAACGCCATTTTTTTGTCGTCTACAATCTTTTTGTACAACTTAGAGCTTTTACCGTCACTTAAATAGGTAGAAATCATATCCAATACACGAGCATCACGAGATTTCATTGATGGTGTTCTGTAAGCCGCTACTACCATTGGTTTTTGGATGTTCGGGTCTTCGTAAGTCGCGTGAATCGTTTCGGTGATAGGCGCTTCTGTGAATGTTTGTTTTTTCAATTCTACACCTCTTGGGATAGGACCGAAGTATTTTGCAACCCAAGCTTTGGTTTGTGCCACATCAATTTGACCGGCTACAATTAGAACAGCGTTGTTAGGCGAGTAGAATTTTTTGTTGAATGCCTGGAACTCTTCCAATTTGGCAGCATCCAAATGTTCCATAGAACCGATAGTGGCCCAACGGTACGGGTGTACTTTGAACATGTTTTTCTTTACTTGTGCAATCAATTGTCCGTAAGGTTGATTGTCAACACGTAATCTTTTTTCTTCTTTTACTACTTCGTTTTGGGTATCAACACCAATTTGGTTGATTACCGGGTGCATTAATCGCTCTGATTCCATCCACAAACCTAATTCGGTGTTGTTGGAAGGGAAAACTTCAAAGTAGTACGTTCGGTCTTCTGAAGTGTTGGCGTTGTTGGTTCCTCCGTTAGAGGTAACGGTTTTCATCCATTCTCCGCGTTTGATGTTTTCGGTTCCTTCAAACAATAAGTGTTCGAAAAAGTGAGCGAAACCGGTACGATCCGGTTGTTCGTCTTTGGAACCTACGTGATACATAACTGAGGTGATTACCACCGGTGCAGACGGGTCGTTGTGTAAAATTACGTGCAGACCGTTTGGTAAATCGTACTCCTCAAAAGCTACCTTTTGGGCATGAGCTACTCCTCCAAGCATAAGCATTGAACTTAAAGCGATTAAAGATTTTTTCATAAAAAATTGAAATTTTTTCGTTGATTGTTCAGTTAGTTAACTAACCTTAAATTTTGTTACACCAAAGGTATCTTTTTTTCTGTATTGGTGTGAAAATATTTCGGGGGTGTTAAGCGGCTGATTTTTAATGCGGAACTTTTTTTATCAAAGAGTTGTGAGTCTAAGAAATAGTCGTATATTTGCGCACTTAAAAATTAACTAAACATTATTGTTATGTACGCAATCGTAGAGATAGCAGGGCAACAATTTAAAGTAAGCAAAGACTTAAAGGTTTATGTTCACCGTTTGGCTAATGAAGAAGGTTCAAAAGTTTCTTTTGACAAAGTTCTTTTATTAGACGATAACGGCAACATTACTTTAGGCGCCCCAGCTATAGAAGGTGCTTCAGTAGAAGCCAAAGTGTTACAACACTTAAAAGGAGACAAAGTAATCGTTTTCAAAAAGAAAAGAAGAAAAGGTTACAAGAAAAGAAACGGTCACAGACAGTATCTTACTCAAATTGTAATTGAAGGAATCAGTGCTACTGGTTCAAAGAAAGCGGCTAAAGCTGCAGAACCAAAAGCTGAAAAAGCTGCAGAGCCAAAAGCTCCGAAAGCAAAAAAAGCGGAAACTACAGAAGAATAATTAACATTTAAAAACTAAAACGTCATGGCTCACAAGAAAGGTGTCGGTAGTTCTAAGAATGGTAGAGAATCAGAATCGAAACGTTTAGGCGTTAAGATTTATGGTGGTCAAGCTGCAATTGCTGGTAATATCATCGTTAGACAAAGAGGTTCTAAGCACAATGCCGGAGATAACGTTTACATGGGTAAAGATCACACTTTACATGCAAAAGTTGACGGGATTGTAAAATTCCAGAAAAAAGGAGATAACAAATCATTTGTTTCTATCCTTCCCTTCGAAGCATAAGAACATACTCTTATACAATATAAAACCCGTTTACGAAAGTAGACGGGTTTTTTGTTTTGTGTAAACTTAAACAAGCTAAGACTTTGGGAGGGGGTTGTTGAAATTATTGAAAAATTCTCATCTTTTGTTTAAAAACCCCCCGTTATTTTCAAAAAACCCTCTCCGCAAGAGAAAAACCCCATCACATTTTCAAAAAACCCCGCGCGGCAGAAGCAAAACCCTTTGCGGCTAGACAAAACCCCTCTCGGCTGAAGCAAGACCCCGGGCGGTTGGAATAAAACCCCGTGTGATTAGAGCAAAACCCTCTCGGCAGAAGTAAAACCCCATCTGATTTGAATAAAACCCTGTGTGATTAAAGCAAAACCCTATTGATTGTAAAAAAAGTGTTTTTGAAGGAGGAACTACGCGGAAGGATTGACTTCGTTGAATCTTGGGTTTCGTGTGGTAGCGGGGGAGCCTCAAAGTCGGGAGACTTTGCGGAGCGGGTTTAGCAGCCACATGAGTACTTTAGTGTAATCTTGCCTTTCAATTCTTTAATTTCCAAATAACAACCCGCATCACCATCCTCTATAGGTTGATATGTAGTTTTTGATTTATTCCACTTACTGTAATCATTTTTGAAAAACCACTCAACGAATTTAATGACATCATTTTTTGAGTAATTTGGAAAAATAATTTCCGCTTCGATGCCAGCTTCAGAACATGAATTTGTTTTCAACTTAATTCCTGTTTTAAATTCAAACTCTTTTGCGCAAACATCTTTTGAGTCACTAAATCTTTTTAGAATCTTTTCCGATTTTTTTCCAAGATACTTTGTGAAATATTCCTCTTCAAAATTTTCTAAGTTTTGAGTTTTCTCAATAAATGACTTTGTTGGAATTGGTAATTTGTTTGTCTGGCTTAAAGAAGTCAAACAGCTAAATAAAAGAATTAAAATTAGAGTTGTGTTTTTTTTCATGGATTGGCTATAACATGCCGCGGCTTTGCGCGGTAGTGGGGAAACCAGCTATTGTAATGGATCGCTGTTAGGCGACGTAATTTTAGTAACCCTTGATTTTTAACTTTCTTTTTTTCAGGATTTTGTTTTTCGAATAATATTCCACTTTTTGCTTTTTGATGTTAACTTTTACTAAATCAACATTTTCAAATAATTTAAATGTTATGCTTGGTCCCATAACGCCTATTCGAATCTCAACATTTAAATCGCTCAATTTTAGTTTTGCTTTTCCATCTAAATCTGTTTGAGTTGCTATTATCGGACTTGAATTTTTTACAAAAATATCAGCACCAGCCATTGGTTGATTTTCTTCTGCAAAGATTTCAAATTTGACAAGGTTTAGTTTCTGTTGACAATAACATTCTGTTATAGTTGTAAAGAAAAGAATTACGAGTATTTTTAAACTAAAGTTCTTCATTGTATGAAGTCGAATTATGTCTCCTAACTAGCTTATATGTCTGATCAAATAAACCTCTCTGTCTATTTAAAGCTGTTTGATCTGATAGTAGCGGTCTTTTGTTATAGGCTAATATATAAAAAATAGTACCAATTGATACAAACCAAAAACCCCCACATTGTTGTGAGGGTTTTTGTTAATATACTGCTTGTTGTTGTGTTTCCTACAGAAATACCGTAAATTTGATTCAGCTATGAAATACCTACTCTTTTTAATTTTACTGTTATCATCTGCTAACGGTAGTGCTCAGAATGATTGTGTAAATGCGGTGATTGTGTGTGGAGACACCAATTTTAACAACATTGAAGTAAACGGTCCGGGAGCTGTACAGGAAGTGAGCAGCTGCGGAAGCCAAGAATTCAACAGCATTTGGATGAAAATTAATATTGCTACTTCGGGAACCCTTGAATTCACGATTGTTCCTCAAAGCCTAAACCTCAATGAAGATTTCGATTTTTATCTTTTTTACTATGAGTCGTGCACGGACAAATACATAATTCGCTGTTCGACAACTAATCCAATTGCTGCAGGGTTAAACTCTAATCATACCGGAACACGAAGTTCTGAAACCGATAGCAATGAAGGACCCTCTGCCGATGGAAACGGGTTTGTTTCGAATGTTGATGTTTTAGCGGGAGAAACCTATATGCTTGTCGTTGACCGCGCTTTTGGCAATAGTAATTTTTCGGTACTATGGAGTGGCACGGCCACCTTTAACCAATCTCCTCAAATTGTGCTTCCACCCGGAGTGACTTCAATGGATTTAACCGAATGTGATACGGATGGTGTTCCGGATGCATCGACTGCCTTTGATTTAACACAAAACACTCCTCTTATCATTGGAAGCCAAACCGATGTTGCTGTTACTTATTATACCAGCGAGAGTGATGCGTTTTTGGGTGTTAATGAAATACCGACTCCCAGCTCGTTTGTAAATACCTCAAACCCACAGACCCTCTATGCGAGAATAGAGAACACTATAACAGAATGCTATAATAATGCCTCATTTGAAATCAGTATTTCGAACGAGATTAGTTTGCAGGGAACAGCGTTTTCTATATGCGATGACACAGCCGATGGGAGCCAGTTCAACGGTCAGGCAACTTTTAATATGCACGATGTAACGGCTTTCATCTATCCGGGTGCTACACCCGGGACTACCATCAGTTATTATTTGTCGCAAGCTGATGCCAACAGTGAGAGTAATCCGCTTCCTCAATTTTTTTATAATTCGACTCCCAATCTTCAGACGGTTTTTGTAAAAGTCAAAGTTGGAAACTGTTTTTTAATACGTCCCATCGATTTAATTGTAAACACATTTCCTATCGTAACGGCTGCCAATTTAGTTCAGTGCGACTATGGTGCCAGCCAGGACGGCATTACCTTATTCAATCTTGGAGAGGCTGATGGTTTTTTTACCGGCGGTTCTTCGAGCATTAGTGTGACCTATTATTTGGATAACGCAAGCCTTGCCGCTAATCATCCGCTCTCGGCAAATTATACCAATGTCTCCAATCCGCAAATCATCATAGCAAAGTTGTCTTATCAGAATGGTTGCAGCATCACTTATCCATTAACACTTAATGTAAATACCACAGCTGGGCAGATTATTGCCGGATTGGAAACATGTGATATAAATAGAAATGGTTTCGCAACGTTTGACCTTAACCAGGCAAATGTAATCTTGTCACCGATGCAGACGTTAGCCTATTATGCTACGCTTCAAGATGCGCTGCTAGAACAAAACCGGATTACCAATCTTACGTACACCAATACAGTTCCCTATAACTCTAGCGTTTTTGTGAGGATAGACGACAATATGAACGGTTGTTCGGGGGTTAGTGAAATTATGTTGAGAGTTAACAGGCTTCCCCAAATTGAAGCCAATGACGAAACCTATATTTGTACTAACATCCCGGGATTTCAAGCCACAATTGATGCGGGTTTGCTCGACACAGCGCCTTATACTTTCGTGTGGCATTTTAATGGAGCAACACTTCCTGATACAAGCTATTCAATTATTGCCGGTCAAATCGGAAACTATGCTGTAGACATTGTGAATGCTAATGGTTGCAGCAACACAAGAACTATTTTGGTGAATGCTTCTGAAGGTGCAAGTATCACTTCTGTAATTAGTCAGGGGACTGCTATCGAAAACAATTCGGTTACCATCAATCCGGCTTCGCCAAATTATGGTTATAGCATTGATGAACCGAATGGTCCTTTCCAGCCGTCAAATCAATTCCATAATGTTTCCTGCGGGAACCACACTGCCTATGCAAGCGACAGGAATGGTTGTGGTGTAGCTTCACAAACGTTTGAAATCATTGGTATTCCGGTTTATTTTACTCCAAATGGAGACGGTTATCAGGATAACTGGTATCTGCATTGTGCCACAGCACATCCTGATATGGTAATTCAGATTTTTGACCGGTTTGGGAAACTTATCAAGCAAATTACTGCGGGAGGTGAAGGCTGGGATGGGAATTTCAATGGGAAAAAACTTCCTTCCGATGATTATTGGTACCTCATAAAGTTCAAGGACGGCAGAACAGAAAGAGGTCATTTTGCCTTAAAGCGGTAAATAAAAAACCCTCGCTTCTCAGCAAGGGTTTCTATAATTAAATCGTTGAACGATTAGTATCTGTAATATTCCGGTTTGAATGGTCCTTGTACTTCTACGCCAATGTAAGCGGCTTGTTCGTCGTTTAAGGTTTCCAATTCCACGCCTAATTTGGCTAAGTGTAAGGCTGCTACTTTTTCATCTAAATGTTTTGGTAACATGTACACTTCGTTTTTGTACGCAGCGCTGTTGTTCCATAACTCAATTTGAGCCAAAGTTTGGTTGGTGAATGAGTTACTCATTACAAAACTTGGGTGACCGGTAGCACAGCCTAAGTTTACCAAACGACCTTCAGCCAAGATGATGATGTCTTTCCCGTTTACGTTGTATTTGTCTACTTGCGGTTTGATTTCGATTTTAGAAGCGCCGTGGTTTTTGTTTAACCAAGCCATATCGATTTCGTTATCGAAGTGACCGATGTTACATACGATGGTTTTGTCTTTCATGGCTTCGAAGTGTCTTCCTACCACGATGTCTTTATTACCGGTAGTAGTGATTACGATATCAGCATTTCCTACTACAGTGTCTAATTTTTTCACTTCAAAACCGTCCATCGCTGCTTGTAAGGCACAGATTGGGTCGATTTCGGTAACGGTTACGATAGAACCGGCACCACGGAAAGAAGCGGCAGTTCCTTTACCTACGTCACCGTACCCGCACACTACTACTCTTTTTCCTGCCAACATTACGTCAGTGGCACGACGAATCGCATCAACTGCTGATTCTTTACAACCGTATTTGTTGTCGAATTTTGATTTAGTAACTGAGTCGTTTACGTTGATTGCCGGCATGAATAAGGTTCCGTTTTTCATTCTTTCGTATAAACGGTGTACTCCTGTAGTCGTTTCTTCTGATAATCCTTTGATGCCAGGGATTAATTCAGGGTAACGGTCGAATACCATGTTGGTTAAATCACCACCGTCGTCTAATATCATGTTCAATGGTTTTCTGTCTTCACCAAAGAATAAAGTTTGCTCAATGCACCAATCGAAAGATTCTTCGTCAAGACCTTTCCAAGCGTATACCTGGATTCCTGCAGCAGCAATAGCCGCAGCCGCCTGATCCTGAGTAGAGAAAATGTTACAAGAAGACCAAGTCACCTCGGCTCCAAGCGCAATCAAAGTTTCAATCAAAACCGCTGTTTGAATGGTCATGTGCAAACATCCTGCGATACGGGCTCCTTTTAAGGGTTGGCTCGCACCATATTCCGCACGAAGTGCCATTAATCCCGGCATTTCGGCTTCTGCCAATTCAATTTCTTTTCTTCCCCAAGCTGCTAAGTTAATATCTTTAACTTTGTAAGCTACATAAGGTAATGTTTGTGTACTCATCTATTGTGTATATTTGTTTTTTTTAAAAGATGGCGCAAAATTACGCAATAGAAAAGAATTAAAAAAAGGTTTTTTGTTTTTTTGTGAATTGTTTAGCCTCTTAATTTTCTGAAAAACAAACAGATAATTTCAAATTACTCATGCCGTTACTAAAAATCAAAGCGTTAAATGCCCATACTGATTTGCTGGTTTGGAAAATCACGGAAAGTTTTGACGTGCTTTTTAACAGTATTGCGCTTAAGGAAGTTTCGTTGACCCGTTTGGAAGGTATGAAATCTGAAGACCATCAAAAAGGGTTTATGGCGGTGCGAAGGCTGCTGATGGAAGCGGGGTATACTGATTTTGATTTGTACTATGATGCCTTTGGGAAGCCCCATTTGAAAGACGGCCGGCACATTTCGATATCGCATTCCCATGATTTTTCGGTGATTATGTTGAGTGATGAAAACATTGGCGCCGATTTGGAAATGCTGAAAGACAAAACGCTGAAACTGGCGCCTCGTTTTATGGATGTTTCGCATTTGCAAAATTTGAATGTTGACGACCAATTAAAAAAGGCTACCGTAGTTTGGGGGATTAAAGAATCGGTGTTTAAAATCAAAAATGAAACGGGGATTAGTTTCAAGGACCACATCTTTGAGGATGATTTTAACCTGGAGGATAAAAAATGCGGCGTAACGCTGCGATTCAATAATACAACGGAGCGCTTTGACATTCTTTTTGATTTTATCGAAAACTATGTTTTTGTGTGTGCGTTTAATGCTGTTTCATCCGGTTTTGCTTCGGCTGAAAGATAACCATGGGAAATCTTTACAATCATATACTCGATGCCAAATCGGGGAATCAAAAACTATTAGCTATTCTTTTGGATCCGGACAAGTTGGATTTGCATTCGATTGACACCGTCATTTCCAAAATAAAGGGTGCCCCGGTAACCCATATACTCGTTGGCGGCAGTTCGTTTGAAGGAAATCATTTGGATGCCATGCTGACCTTAATCAAAGAAAAAACGGCTTTGCCTGTTGTTTTGTTTCCTGGAAATCCTTCGCAAATTTCAGCGAAAGCGGATGGGATTTTGTTTCTGCAGTTGTTGTCGGGCAGAAACCCGGATTATTTGATAGGACATCAGATTGCTGCGGTTCCAATTTTAGAGCAAACCCAATTGGAAATCATTTCAACGGGTTATATCCTGATTGAAAGCGGCAGCGAAACGGCTGTAGAACGGGTGACTCAAACGACTCCCTTAGACAGGAACAATGCGGATTATGTGGCGCAAACGGCTAAGGCAGGAGAACTAATCGGCAATAAACTTATTTATCTGGAAGCCGGAAGCGGTGCGCAAAAGGCTGTTCCTTTGGAAATGATTGCCGCGGTGGCGGAGCGGATTTCGGTTCCGTTGATTGTTGGCGGCGGTATTCGTTCCAAAGCCGGGATAGAAGCGGCTTTTGCTCATGGTGCCGATATGGTAGTCATAGGAACCGCATTTGAAAACGACAGTGATTTTTTTTCAAAATAAATCCTAAATCCTCATTGACATGTTTGAATTCCTGTTTTCACAATACAAAAACTATCCGATGTATGACATCCTGTTGGAAGTGACGGCTATTCTTTTCGGGTTGTTGAGTGTTTGGTATGCCAAAAAAGACAACATTTGGGTGTTTCCTACCGGAATCATCAACACGGCCATCTATGTGTATTTGCTGTGGAAATGGTCTTTGCTGGGAGATATGATGATTAATTTTTACTACGTAGTGATGAGTGTTTACGGCTGGTACCACTGGACCCGAAAGCAAGGAGACGTAGTTGAATTCCCTGTTTCAAGAATGAACGCGTCCGAAAAGAAATGGTCGGGGGTCATTTTTGTGTTAACAGTGCTGTTTGTTATAGTGGTTTACACTTTTTTTGATAAATTTACCCATTGGACCTCCTATGTGGATACCCTAGTGACCGGAATCTTTTTTGTGGGCATGTGGCTCATGGCGAGAAGGAAAATAGAGAACTGGATTTTGTGGATTGTCGGTGATATTATTTCCATCCCGATGTATTATGTCAAGGGTTATTCGTTTACGAGTATTCAATATTTAATTTTTACAATTATTGCCGTTTACGGCTATTTAGAATGGAAGCGCATCTTACAACAAAAGACACTTTAGCCCATAAATACGGATTTACACAAGCCGATTTTGACCAAATCGAAGCACATGAAATTACCTTAGATAAAATCGAAGGAGAGTTGCTGTTGTTTCAATCCGGCATCCCGAAGATTACTCTGGAGCGCCCGGCAACGCTTGGTGATGGTATTGTAAAATTGTCTGTAGAGGCATTTCAAGAGCAGGCGGCTTTTTTTGACCAAAAAAAGACAAGGCTAAAACTCAAAAAGTTTGTCCCGGCTTCGGGAGCGGCCAGCAGAATGTTTAAGTTTTTGAATGAATTTTTAAATGAGTTTGATCACGAAAACGAAACCATCAACGCCTACATCAACCGAAAAAAAGATAAAAACCTTCCCGTTTTTCTGGCAGGAATTGAGAAGTTTCCGTTTTATGACGAAGTAAAGGCCAAGATTAAAACGCTTTATCCCGAATACTATTCGCTTGAAAGTCACGAAAAGAGTTATCGTTTTATTCAAGCCATGTTGGCTCATGATCATTTTGATTTTGCCAGTAAACCCAAAGGGACTCTGGCTTTTCATAAATATGAGGAGCATATTGCCACACCGGTAGAAGAGCATCTGAATGAATGTGCTTTTTATGCCAGCTCCAATTCGGAATCCCATCTCCATTTTACGGTATCTGAAAATCATGAAAGGCTGTTCCGAAACATTGTAGCCTCTGTTCAGGAAAAGATAGAGATGCGGTCAGGGACTAAAACGGATGTTGGGTTTTCGTACCAATTTAAAAGTACAGATACCATTGCTGTGGATATGCAAAATCAGCCGTTTCGTAATGAAGAAGGACGTTTGGTTTTCCGTCCGGGGGGTCATGGTGCTTTAATCAACAATTTGAATGATCTGGATGCAGATGTGATTTTTATCAAAAATATAGACAATGTCATCCAAAATCACATTCAGGAAATTACGTTGTACAAAAAAGGCTTGGCTGGGGTTTTATTGGAATTGCAGGAACAGGTTTTCCAAATATTATCGGATATCGATAACCAAAAAATAACAGAAAAAGACATTGAAGGCATCATTCGTTTTATGCAGCAAAAACTGAATATTGATGTGCTGGAAGATTTTTATAAATACACCTTAGACAACAAAATAGATTTTATCAAAACCAAACTGAATCGTCCGATACGCGTTTGCGGCATGGTAAAAAATGAGGGCGAACCCGGAGGCGGCCCTTTTTGGGTAAGAAGTTACAAAGGCAATGTGTCGTTGCAGATTGTGGAAAGCTCTCAGGTGGATGTACATAACCCGGAACAGGCGGCTATTTTAGCCAAAGCTACTCATTTTAACCCTGTGGATTTGGTTTGTGCTACCAAGAATTATAAAGGGGAGAAATTTGATTTGACACAGTTTGTTGATTCGAGTACCGGTTTTATTGTACATAAAAACAATAAAGGGAAGGATTTGAAAGGGTATGAACTACCCGGACTTTGGAATGGTGCCATGGCTAAGTGGATTACCATTTTTGTTGAGGTGCCGTTGGTTACTTTCAATCCGGTGAAAACCGTCAATGATTTACTAAAACCGGCACACCAACCGCAATATGAAAACTGATATCATCTTAACGGAGCTCCAGTTTAAAGCGGTGCGAAGTTCGGGAGCCGGAGGACAAAACGTCAATAAAGTTTCTTCGAAGGTCGTCCTTACTTTTGATGTGAAACAGTCACAGGCCCTTACTGCGGAAGAAAAAGAACTGTTGACACATAAATTGGCCAGTAGATTGACTTCAGAGCAGCTGTTGATTTTAAATTGCGATGAAGACCGAAGCCAGCTCAAAAACAAAACGATAGTCACCAAGCGATTTTTAGAACTTATTAAAACGGCTTTGATTGTTCCTAAGAAAAGAAAGGCGACCAAAATACCCCGTTCTGTTATTGAAAAAAGAATTAAAGCCAAGCGCAATCTGTCGGAAATCAAACAGAACAGAAGAAAACCGCATTTTTAACTAGGAACTTTCAGAGAAAGAGTTATATCTTTGCGGCGTCTCAAAGGGGTGCTCAAATAACGAGCTGAGATTATACCCAATGAACCTGGGCGGGTAATGCTGCCAAGGGAAAAATGACAAACGAGAGTGCACGCTTTGTTGTCATAGGAACAAATCATTTTAATTTTTAACCAAAGAATAATTGCCCCTTTTATTCGTAACATTTTTACGAATGAAAACTTTATTCCATTTCGGAAGCAAGACAAAGAGAGTCGGAAAAAACAACAGCTATTTTCTCCTTGCCTCATGCTTCCTGACTCTTGCAGCTTTTTCACAGGAAAAAGTACAAGACACTACTAAGGTCAACCAACTCGATGAGGTTTTGGTTTCTGCGGTTCGCGTCACTTCTAAAACACCGGTATCGTTCAGCAATCTGGACAAAAAAGACCTCCAACCCCGAAATCTGGGACAAGACATCCCGGTGCTGATGAATTTTATGCCGTCTGTAGTTACTACTTCAGATGCCGGAAACGGTGTAGGATATACCGGAATCCGCGTGCGCGGAAGTGATGCCACAAGGGTGAACGTAACCATAAACGGAATTCCCTATAACGATGCCGAAGGACAGGGGACCTATTTTGTTGATTTGCCCGATTTTGCCTCTTCGGTGGAGAGTTTGCAATTGCAGCGTGGTGTAGGAACATCAACTAATGGAGCCGGAGCCTTTGGAGCCAGTTTGAATTTGCTTACAGATTCTTATTCTAAAAAAAGCAACGGTGAAATTTCAAACTCGTTTGGAAGTTTTAACACCCGTAAGCACACCGTAAAATTCAGTTCAGGTATGCTGAATGACCATTTTGAATTGGCCGGAAGATTATCGGATATTGATTCTCATGGCTATATTGAAAGGGCTTCCTCTGATTTGAAGTCCTATTTTTTACAAGGGACCTATGTGGGCAAAACGACTTTAATCAAAGCCTTGGTTTTTGGCGGAAAAGAGAAAACGTATCAGGCTTGGTATGGTGTAGATGCAGATATGCTGCACAACGACCGAACGTTCAACTATGCCGGAATGTACACTGATGCATTGGGGAATACCCAATTTTACAACAACCAAACCGATAATTACCAACAAGACCATTATCAGTTGCATTGGAACGAAAAAGTGTCTGAAAACTGGAGCACTAATGTAGCCGTTCATTACACCAAAGGGAAAGGATATTATGAAGAATATCAAGAGGACCAGAGTTTTTCAGATTACGGATTGACTCCAATTGTTATTGACGGAACGACTATCAATACTACAGACTTGGTTCGTCAGAAATGGTTGGATAATGATTTTTACGGAACGACTTTTTCGGCCAATTATAAAAAAGCAAAATGGGATATTCTCTTTGGCGGCGGCTGGAATAAATATGAAGGCGACCATTATGGGAAAATAATTTGGGCTCAGTATGCTTCAGACAGTACTTTGGGCGATCATTATTATGACAACTCGTCTACCAAAACAGACGGGAATGTTTTTGCTAAAATCAATTATCAGTTGACTGAAAAATTCAGTTTGTATGGCGATATGCAATACAGAAAAGTACGTTACAAAGCAGACAGCCCTGAAACCGGAAAAGTTGATGATACCTTTAATTTCTTGAATCCGAAAGCAGGGGTAAACTACAGTCTTGATGCCCAAAACAATTTGTATTTATCCTATGCCAGAGCAAACAGAGAACCCAACCGAACCGATTATGAAGGAGGGAATGTGAAACCGGAAAAACTGAATGATTTTGAATGGGGCTGGCGCTATGCCACCACGAAAACCCGAATCAACATCAATGGCTATTATATGTTGTATAACGATCAATTGGTGCTGACCGGTAAATTGGATGAGGTGGGCAATCCCATCCGGATGAATGTTGGAAAAGGCTATCGATTAGGGTTGGAAGCAGAAGCTGCCTTTCAATGGGAAAAATGGAGTTTACAGCCTAATTTTACAGTGAGCAGTAATAAAAATATTGACTTTGTTTATGATACCGGTGCCGGATTACAAAATTTAGGGAACACCCATATTGCTTATTCACCGGATGTGGTGGGCGGACTTATTACGACATTCAAACCAGTTAAATCTTTTCAGGTTTCGCTATTGACCAAATATGTTGGCGCGCAATATTTATCAAATACAAATGACCAAAACGCAAAATTGGACAGCTATACCCAAACCGATTTAAATGTGAGGTATGAGATTAAACCAAAATCGGTTTTTAAATCGATAGTGTTTTCCGGTTTGATTAATAACCTGCTGAATGAAGATATTATTTCTAACGGAGCGGATTACGGTGGAGGCTATGTGTACTACTATCCTCAGGCCGGCATTAACTTCCTGGCCGGAGTAACCCTTCTGTTTTAAAATCTAAAAAGCCCGATATAATCGGGCTTTTTTTTAATTGGTTACATACAGATAGCCGCCGGCTAATTCTGTACGGTATTGTTTCATAGGATATTGTTGACCATTCCCCAGTCCGGTAAACAAACTGTAGGTGGTGCTGTCACAATTGCATTTGGCTTCTATCCCTGTAATGGTCATGGGTGAGGTACAGGCGCTGAACAGTTGGTTGGGGCAGGTTAGATCCCAAGCTACGTATCCGCTACCGGTATTGAAAACAACTACGCCGCGGGCCCCATATGACCCATCAACGATGTAATTGCCGGCAAATGTCAGATTGCTATAGGCCGGTAAACTCAAATTAATTTGCCAGTTAACCGCATAATTAGGGACATTGGGGCTGTTGTTGTTAATTCTGCCGGTATCACAACTTAATAAAATCGGGAGTACCAAGAACAAAGCAAAAATCTTTTTCATATCGAAATTTATTTGAAATACTATAGCGAAACAAATTTAAATTAATTAACTTTGACAAGCGTTATGAAACGTTTAGAAATTTGAAATAAACTAAAAATAGTATCTTTGCAAAAAGAAATCCCGTTGCGATGGGATTTTTTCTATTTATATAAAAGAGGAAAACATGAGTGCAGTATCGTATTACACAGCAGAAGGATTAAAAAAATTAAAAGAAGAGTTAGAACAACTGAAGAGCATCGAAAGGCCGAAAGCTTCACAAGCCATTGCTGAAGCCAGAGATAAAGGTGACTTGTCTGAGAATGCCGAGTACGATGCCGCAAAAGAAGCTCAGGGTTTATTGGAAATGCGCATTGCTAAAATGGAAGAGCTGTATGCCAATGCCCGCTTAATTGATGAATCCCAATTGGATTTATCCAAGGCTTTGGTATTGTCCAATGTGAAAATTAAAAACCAAGCCAACGGCATGGAAATGAAATATACTTTGGTGGCAGAGAGCGAAGCCGATTTGAAATCGGGCAAAATTTCGGTTACATCTCCTATCGGAAAAGGCCTGTTGGGGAAAAGAGTGGGTGAGATTGCAGAAATCACTGTCCCTAACGGGAAATTGAATTTTGAAGTATTAGAGATTTCCAGAGACTAATCATGGCCAGTATTTTCACCAAAATAGTCAACGGAGAGATTCCATGTTACAAAATCGCTGAAGATGAAAATTATTTGGCTTTTTTAGACGTGAATCCAAATGCTAAAGGACACACCCTTTGTATTCCGAAGCAGGAAATCAATAAGATTTTCGACATGGAAGAGGAATTGTATATGGGATTGATGCAATTTTCCAGAAACGTAGCCAAAGCCATCGAGAAAACGGTTCCGTGTAAAAGAATAGGCATGGCGGTGGTGGGATTGGAAGTGCCGCATACGCATGTGCATTTGATTCCGTTACACGATATGGACGATATGCGTTTTCAACGAAAGGTGAGTTTAACCCAAGAGGAATTCGAAGCATTGGCTGAGGCCATTCAACAGCATTTATAAATGAAAATCCCGAGAAATCGGGATTTTTTTATGCCTTTTTTAAAGTGATTTGTATGGTGGTACCTTTGCCTACTTCGGAATGCAGCACTTTTATTTTTCCTTTGTGGTATTCTTCCACAATTCTTTTGGTTAATGACAGTCCCAGTCCCCAACCTCTCTTTTTGGTAGTAAAACCGGGTTCGAAAATACGTTTGAACTGGTTTTTCGGTATGCCTTTACCACTGTCTTTCACTAAAATTTTCACGGTATTGTTTTCGTCTTCTATAATCACGTCCAGCGTGCCACGGCCCTTCATGGCGTCGATGGCATTTTTGACCAGATTTTCAACGGTCCAACTGTGCAAAGCCGGGTTCAACGAAACCAATATAGGATACCCCGGGGCTTTAAAAGAAAAAATCACCTGCTTGGAGAATCTTGATTTTAAATAGTCAAACGATTGCTCGGTTTCAGCAATAATATCTTTGGTTTCGAGTAAGGGTTCCGAGCCTATTTTAGAAAAACGGTCGGTGATGGTTTGCAGGCGGTTGACGTCTTTTTCAATTTCGGCAACGGTGGTTGGATCTACCTGATCGGCTTTCATAATTTCGAGCCAGCCGATTAAGGATGAGAGGGGAGTTCCGATTTGATGGGCTGTTTCCTTAGCCATACCGGCCCAAAGTTTGTTTTGCGTGGCCATCTTAGTACTGCGGTAAAAGTTATACACCACAGCGGCAAAAAGAAAGATAATGAGCAATAGTGCTACCGGATAGTATTTTAATTTGTTGAGTAAGGACGAATCACCATAATACAAATATTGTGACTTTCCTTTAGAGATTCTCATGACTATCGGCTCATTTTGTAATTTTAATTTTTTTAAAAAAGCCTGTAGTTTTCTTTTGTCTTTTTCTACGTTATCCTCAATGTTTACGGTTTTGATTATAGAGTCGTTTATGGTGAGAATGATTGGGATTCTCGGATTTTGAATAATGGCAAAAGGAAGTTCCAAATCGGCGTTTAAATCCATATCGCTGATTTTTTTTTGTGCTAAGGCCCAGTGCTCCATTTTGACACGTTCTTCTTCTTTAAAGATTTGAAAAAAGGAATACGTATTCCACAAAATCAAAGTCACAATGACAAAGGAAGTCATTATGATAATCCAACGGGTGATGTTTCTTTTTTCGGAGAACTGCATGTAAAATTTTTTATAAATATAGACAAAAGTGGGAAAGATTAAAAAATAAGCCATGGAAACCTCTTTAGCCCTGATGGGAGCGGTTACCTTGTAAAGGCGGACAGCAGGAATACGGATAACCGGAATACCCAAACCACCCGCTCTTGATAAATGAATTAAAATTGTACTTTTGGGAAAAATAAAATACTATGCTCAGTTTTGAACCTCATACACTGTCACCTGCTGATTTGCAGGGCTATTTACAAAGTGCGGTGGCACCCAGACCAATCGCTTTTGCCAGTACGGTAGATGCAAACGGAAGGCCTAATCTTTCTCCTTTCAGCTTCTTCAATGTGTTCAGTTCTAATCCGCCGATATTGGTGTTTTCGCCGGCCCGCCGCGTTAGAAATAATACAACCAAACACACTTTGGAAAACTGTCAGGCAACAAAACAGGTGGTTATCAATGTGGTGAATTATGATATAGTGCAACAAGCTTCGTTATCGAGCACTGAATATCCGGATGGGGTGAATGAATTTGAGAAATCGGGTTTGACCATGTTGCCTTCGGATATGGTGAAACCGTATCGTGTAGCCGAAAGTCCGGTGCAAATGGAATGTAAAGTGAACGATATTATTGCCTTGGGACATCAAGGAGGTGCGGGCAATTTAATTATTTGTGAAGTAGTAAAAATTCACATCAACGAAAGTGTGTTGGATGCCAATAATAAAATTGACCAAAGCAAAATAGATTTGGTTTCGCGTTTGGGAGGTAATTGGTATTCGCGCTCCAATCAGGGATTGTTTGAAGTTGAGAAACCCTTGGTAACATTAGGCATTGGTGTTGATTCTATTCCAGATTATATCAAAAAAAGCCCTGTTTTTGACGGTAATGATTTGGGGAAACTAGGAAATGTAGAAGCCTTGCCTACCCAAGAAGAAATTACTATATTTGTACAACAAAATTTTGCCGTGAAGGCGGTGTTGAGTTCGGATGACGAACAAAAAATCCACCAAAAAGCAAAAGAATATTTGAATAACAACGAAGTACTTTCGGCCTGGAAAGTACTTTTAGCAAAACAATAATTATGGAAGTTACCGGAAAAATTAAAGTGATTAATGCTGAGCAACAAGTAAGTGCCAGCTTTAGAAAAAGAGAATTAGTTGTGGCTACTGAGGAGCAATACCCACAGTTTATCAGCATCAATTTTGTACAGGATAAATGCGATCTACTAAACAACTATAATGTAGGTGAAGCGGTAAAAGTTTCCATCAACCTAAGAGGTAGAGAGTGGGTGAATCCGCAGGGAGAAACCAAATATTTCAACGACATTCAGGGTTGGAGAATCGAAAGATTGCAAACGGAAGCACCGGCTGCCGGAATGCCTCCAATGCCGGCTGCAGAAGCTTTTGAGCCTGCCACAAACTTCAACGAAGAAGAGCACGACGATTTACCATTTTAATTTTTGATTAAAAGGTGAATCAAACATAACATTGTTCAATCCCAAATTCCAAAAATGGCAGTTTGGGATTTTTTTATGGAGTTTTGGAGTTTAAACCATTGCAACTTGTACGCATGCATTTCCTAACCAAAGATTTATATTTTCCGCCGGTCGAAGAAGCTTCTTATGAAGGGATTCTCGCCGTTGGAGGCGATTTGTCGACCGAGCGTTTGCTGTTGGCTTACCGCAAGGGTATTTTTCCCTGGTTTAATGAAGACGAACCGATACTCTGGTGGGCACCGTCAGAACGAATGGTCGTGGTGCCCATGAATTACAAGGTGTCCAAAAGCATTCGCAATTTGCTGAATCAAAATAAATTTCAGGTGACATTCAATCAAAAGTTTGAAGAAGTCATCCGCAATTGTCAGCAGATAGTACGAAGCGGTCAGGAGGGGACTTGGATTACCGATGAAATTATTGCTTCGTATACCGAGTTGCACAAAATGGGATATGCCAAATCAGTAGAGGTATGGCAAAACGGTGAATTGGTCGGAGGGCTGTATGGGGTGGATTTAGGCCATGTATTTTGCGGGGAGAGCATGTTTTCGAAAGTGCCCAATGCCAGCAAAATTGCATTTGTCTCTCTGATTAAACAGCTTAAAGAACAGCAGTATAAATTGCTTGACTGCCAGGTGCACAATGACCATCTGGAACGCTTGGGCGCGTTTGAGATTTCGAGAGCTACTTTTATGAAGGTGCTGCAATCAGGAGGTTACTGATTGCGCTTCCAGCATTCCTCTATATGATCATTCACCATACCGGTCGCCTGCATATGGGCATAAACCACAGTGGAACCCACAAACTTAAACCCGCGTTTTTTCAAATCTTTACTAATGGCATCTGAAAGAGGGGTGGTGGCGGGAACATCACTCATTTTTTTAACCTGATTATGGATGGGCTTACCATCCGTAAAGCCCCAAATATAGGCTGAGAAACTGCCGAATTCTTCCTGTACTTTCAGAAAAGCCACAGCATTGGCAATAGTGCCTTTGATCTTTAATCCGTTTCGAATGATGCCGGCATCCTGCATCAGCTCGGCTATTTTATCCTCTCCGTATTGGGCAATTTTTCTATAGTCAAACCGGTCAAAGGCAGCCCGGAAATTGTCTCTTTTTTTTAGTATGGTATACCAACTCAGTCCGGCCTGAAACGTTTCCAAAACCAAAAACTCAAATAATTTGTCATCGTCATACACGGGGTTGCCCCATTCGTTGTCGTGATAATCGCGGTACAAATCGTCTTTTTCGCACCAGGCGCAGCGTACTTTATTTTCCATGAATGTATTTTTCTATGAGTGAATGGCCTAAATAAATCATAGGCGTCAAGCCAATGGCTATAATCAGTTTGACAAAATAGCCCGTAAAAGCCGAAACAATAAAAGTGGGAGTATCCATTTTTCCCGTAAGCCAAAAGGCAATTCCGAGTACAATAAAGCTGTCGAATAATTGAGAAATAACCGTGGAGCCGGTGCTTCGGAGCCAAATCATTCTGTTGCCCGTTTTGTTTTTGACATAATGAAAAATGGTAACATCAATGAGCTGCGATACCATAAAGGCGGTGATGCTCCCCACAATAATCCACATGCTCTGTCCAAAGACGGCATGAAACTGTTCATCAGTGACTAAGTTCTTTCCGTTCACGGCAGGAATCTGCATCCCGATAAAAAGAATGACAAAGGTGTAAGCAATCAGACCGGCGGTTATCAGCGAAAGTTTCCGAACCCCTTTTTCGCCAAAATACTCATTAATCAAATCGGTGGTGACAAAAACGACAGGCCAAGGCAAAATACCCAAACTCATCACGGCGGAACCCACGTGTATGAGCTTTCCGCCTATGAGCTCGGCCACGATAGCATTGGTGATGAATATTCCGGCTAACACGACATAAACGGTGTCTTTTTTGGATTGAAACATAAGTGAGGAATTTACTAAAATCTCAAAGATAAAAGATTTTCAAATAGCTTTGAAATAAAAAAACCTCGCGGGAAGCGAGGTTTTATTTTTGATAGGAATTAGGATTAGTTTTTTACTAATCGTATCGCAAAACCATATTTTTTATTAATAGGTGCTTTGGTCAGGGTGGTAGAAGAATTCACTAACCCTGCACACCAAGAACTGGCTGAGTTGTACTCGTCTGAACACCACCAGTTACCGGTGGTTCCGATACCGCTGAAGGTACCGTTCGGCAGACAGCTTCCGCTTGGTAAGGCAGTCAAACCGGTTGAATTCGTTGCGCCGGTGTTAGGAGTTTGCCAATGTGTGGTACCGGTTTCTTTGATGAAAGCTCCGGCTTCCGACATACCGCCTAAGAAAGTGGCTAAAGATGTCCAGTCTGCAGTAGAAGACACATGCCATCCCGCAGGGGCAAATGTTTTTCTCAAAGAAGCATTGGTAGCAGAGGCCGCATTCCATATTCCGGCTACGGCATACCAGTTGTACATTTTAGAGTATACTACACCATTGCTCGTTTGGAATGCATAGTAACACCAAGCTCCTGTAGTTAAAGCTGTCCAGGCAGCGGCATCTTGTACTTGCGGAATCACTGTTCCGTCAGTGTAGCGCGTCACATTTAAGTTTCGGGTCGTCCATTCCTGTCCGTTGATGATTACGGTATTGTAAGGCACACCGTCTACATCGGTCACACCTCCACCTACAGAATATAATAGCGGGCTGGTGGTAAACGTATATTCCTCCCCATAACCGGTTCCGTGTAAGTTGGTCGCATAAGCTCTTACATAGTACACGGTGTTTGGAAGTAAATTAGTGATGTTACTGTCAAATTCACCTAAGTTGGCTCCGTTCACTGTAATTCCGGTATTGTTGATGGTCGGCATAGAAGTAGTGCTCCATACCACACCACGAGCACTCACAGGAGAAGCTCCCACACTCGAAACAATACCGCCGGAAAGCGCCGTATTGGTCGTGATTTGAGTTGGTTCTTTGGTGATTACAATTGGTAAATCATCCGGATTGATAGGAGTCGTAAAGGTTACCTGATTTCCATAAGCCGTCCCATATTCATTGGTGGCGTAGGCACGCAGGTAGTACGTTGTATTAGATTCTAATTCGGTTACAGCACTGTCAAAACTGCCCAAGCCTGCTCCGTCAGTGGTTTTGGTATTCAACGCAATGGTTGGATTGGGATGAACATTCCAAACCACTCCGCGCGCCGTGATAGGCGAACCTCCGTCTGAGGAAACATTTCCTCCCGAAGAGACAGAGTGTATGGTCAAGTCTGAAACATCATAAGTAACAACGGATCCGATGGTTGGGTTGATAACAATATTTCCCCCTTCATCGCTGCTTGACGTGCTGCAGTTGGAAAGTGAAATTACCGTTAATAGCAGTAGTAATGATTTGATGTATTTCATAAATGGTTATTTACAATGTTTCAAAATTTGTTTTTTGAGTGTTATTCAAACAAGAATTGGATAAATTCGGAAACAAAAATATAAAAATAATTGATTAATCCTCGGTTTGTTGGAATAAAAGAAGCTGCAATCCAAAGCTTTTTTATGCCAAAATGCATTGGCCATTTAACTTATTTTAAAACTGATTTTGTTTACTTTTGGGAAAACACAAATCAAATATGAAAAAAATAATTTTAACCTTGCTTATGAGTGCTCCCTTAGTGACTGCGAACGCCCAAAACAATCCGAATCCGTTCCTGAACAACTGGAGCGGACCCTATGGTGGTGTTCCCGCTTTTGCCGATTACAAACTGAAGGATTTAAAACCTGCCCTGGAAGTAGCCATGCAGGAAAAACTGAATGAAATCAACACCATTGCCAATAACCCGAAGCCGGCTACCTTTGACAATACCATTGCCGCTTTGGAAAAAGCCGGCAAATTGCTAAGCCAAATCCGTGCCGTTTTTGACATCTATGGCTCCAATTTGAGCACGCCTGAGTTCGCTCCGATTGAGTCTGAAATGACGCCGAAGTTCTCGGAATTGTCCAGCAAAATATACCAAAATGAGAAACTCTTTGCCCGAATAGCCGCCGTGTATAATTCGCCCGAAAAAAAGAAATTAACGGCGGAACAACAACGCGTTGCCTGGTATTATTATTCTAATTTTGTTCGTGAAGGCGCCAAAGCCGATGCCAAAAGCAAAGCGCGAATTGCGCAGATTAATCAGGAGTTGGCCGGCTTGTTCACCAAGTTCAGCCAAAACCAATTGGCAGATGAAAGCAATTATTATTTAGAATTAAAAACCGCAGCCGATTTTGACGGATTGCCGGAAGAATTGAAAAATGCCGCCATCTCTGATGCCAAAGAGCGCAAACTTTCAGTAATGGGATGCATTGCCAATACCCGTTCTTCTATTGAACCGTTCCTCACCTTTTCCAACCGCAGGGATTTACGCGAAAAAGCGTTTCAGATTTTCGTGAGTCGTGGCGACAATGACAATGCCAATAACAACAATGCCATTTTGGTGCAAATCTTAAAACTGCGTGCCGAAAAAGCCAAACTGTTAGGATTTAAAACCTTTGCCGATTGGAGCTTGTCCAACACCATGGCACAATCCCCGCAAAAAACACTCGATTTGATGCTATCCGTTTGGAAACCGGCGGTAGAAAAAGTACATCAGGATGTATCCGAAATGCAAAAGATCGTGGAATTGGAAGGCGGCAATTTCAAAATAGAGCCTTGGGATTACCGCTACTATGCCGAAAAAGTCCGCAAAGCCAAATACGATTTAGACCAAAACGACGTGAAGCCATACCTGCAATTGGAGAAATTGAGAGAAGGCATGTTTTGGGTGGCAGGCGAATTGTTCCACCTGAACTTCAAACAAGTGTACAACGTGCCGGTATACCATCCGGATGTGCGTGTTTTTGAAGTGTCAAACAAATTGACCGGTAAAGTAGTAGGCGTGTGGTATTTTGACCCGTATGCCCGCACCGGCAAACGTTCGGGAGCCTGGATGAGTGCGTACCGCGAACAAAGCCGCGTGAATGGCGATGTCATTACCATAGTGTCCAACAACTGCAATTTCATCAAAGGAAAAGAAGGCGAACCCATCCTGATTTCGTGGGAAGATGCCAGTACCTTGTTTCACGAGTTTGGCCACGCCCTGCACGGCTTGAATTCCAATGTGACCTATCCGAGCTTATCGGGAACCAATACCCCGCGTGATTATGTAGAATTCCCATCGCAAATTATGGAACGCTGGTTGGCCACGCCCGAAGTGCTGAACCAATTTGCGTTGCACTACCAAACGGGTAAACCCATGCCGATGGCTTTGGTAGACCGTATTGAAAAAGCGGGCAGCTTCAACGAAGGATTTTCTACCGTAGAAACCATTGCCAGCTCATTGGTGGATATGAAACTGCACTTATTGGAAAACCCCGATATCAACCCGAAAGAATACGAAAAAACCACCTTGGCAGAGCTCAACATGCCACATGAAATTGTGATGCGTCACCGCATTCCGCAGTTTGGGCACATCTTCTCCAGCGATGATTATGCGGCCGGATACTATGGCTATTTGTGGGCCGATGTAATTAGTGCCGATGCTACCGAAGCCTTCACCGAATCCAAAGGAGGCATGTACGACAAGGAAGTGGCCAAGCGTTTATACGACAATGTGTTCAGCATAGGAGGGACAGTAGACCCGGCCATTGCCTACAAAAAATTCCGTGGGCGCGATGCCAACTCTGATGCCTTAATGCGCGCCAGAAATTTCCCGATTACCAAGAAGTAATAGGGAACCCCTAATATTGAAAAACCTCAAACGAAAGTTTGAGGTTTTTTTATGAGGATAAGCAATAATGAAGCTATTTTGTAGAAACTCTTTTATCAGTAGTTATTATTTCTTAAAACGTACATATTTTAGTTTATTATCGGGGAGTTTATAATTTAAATATTCCTTTAACCATAAACCTTTTTCAGAAACTGTCTCGCTTTTGTTGTTTTCAAGTTTAGATACTAAATCATTGATTATTATTTTTTCAGCTTCGTCAATTTTAGTATTGTGCAAGAAGTCTATGATTTTATAATTGTTGTCATATGCAATATATTCCAAATTAACTCCATTTGAATTAAGGAGTTCGTAAAGGTCATCAGATAATATTATTCTTGGGTAACGAGCTAATTTACTTTCAATACTATATGCATCAATCAATGCGGAGCTAAATAAAAAATCATCTTTATAGTAGTGTTTACCATAGGTGATACCACCTCTAATTGGAATTCCGTTTAATAAAAGTTTATATTGATACTCTGCAATTAATTTGGAAAATGAATGAAAAGTGTCTGGATTATATGGTGCCGATATTATAATTGAATCTGAAAATTGAATCAATGTAAATTCAAGATTATCATATTTTAACCCATTTGTTTCCTTATGAAGTTGAATAAGTTTGTGAAAATATTTTTCTTCTCCTGCAGGTCCTTCTAAGTCAGATTTGACCATGTTTGAATAACCTAATATATCTAAAAAAGCAACAAAGTGATAGTCTAACATTTATTGATTTCTTTTTAGTTAATTCGCTCTATGATTTTTTCAAACATACTCTTAAAATCAGCCATTCGTCTAACCGCATCATCCCAAGTTCCTCCTCCCCACGGCCCACCTTTTTCAGTAATCGAAGCAGTCATATTCTGTTGAATAGCATAAACTGGCACACAAAATTCTTGCATCAATGGTGCTAAACTTTGAAAATCAGGAATAGAAGGTGTTGAAATTGTATCTTCAGTTAATCCATTAGTTAGATCAATTTCATCATTAGAATACTTCTGTAGTATAGGAAATAAATTGCCAATTACAGCTTTGGGAAGTCTATCCATCCATAATCTGTATCCTGGTTTTGGTTTTCCTTTAAGTAATTTATAATGTTGTGGAATAGCGCCAAGAAATTTTGGTTTACCTTCTTTGATAGGTAGATTTAAAGTTTTAAAATCATTTACAATTTTATCATGTTCACCTATCCATCTATCAATTATCAAGGATAAGGTTTTTATTGCTTGAATATTAAATCTGTCTGGAGCAACAGGAACGAAAAAGCCATCACATGCAAGAAAGCAACTTCTTGTTAGTGAGCCCGAACTAGGTCCAACATCAATAAAAATGTAATCAAATGAATTTTCAGTACCATATCTCGTCAAAAAATCACCAATTGCAACATATGTTCTCTTTTCATGAATCTTTGTTGAAAATCTCTGTTGGTGAGCTTCTGAAAGAGCGTCTTCAATACTGCTCAATTGAACATCACCTCTTATTAAAAAAAGATTTTCTTTAACTTTGATGCTCTCAACAGACTTTATATCAACTTCTGGTATATCACCACTTATTCTTGGCATTAAAATATTTAGCAATGTGGTTCCAGGAATTTCATTTTCTTTTCCCGTTGATTCCATTTCTGCATCGAACGTTGCTATTATATCACCAATAAGCAATTCAGTAATATTGCATTGTGGGTCTGCATCAACTACTAAAACTTTCTTGTTCATTTCTGCTAATAGATGTGCAACGTTAAATGTAGTAGATGTTTTCGAAACACCCCCTTTGTGATTATAAAAAGTTAATATTTTCATGGTTGTTATTTTATATAATTGCTCCTAAAGCGTAATATACGCATGCTTACATGACTTTTCAGTATTAAGCGTTATATACTACTCACTCAAACATACAATTTATTTCTTACAAATCAAAAATAATAACGCTCAGCTGCTTTCAACGCCACCGCTCGTACCTTTCTTTTAGTCAGTAGGTACGACGGCATCCTCATAAAAAAACCCGATTCATTACGAATCGGGGGTTTAAGTTACAAACAGTAGGGTTAGTATTTCTCCTTTTGGAAGCCCCAGGCACGGAGCTCGGCTTTATAGGTGTTGGGGTAGTTTGATTTGATGCTTTGTATTAAAGCATTCATGGTCTTGGTCAGTGCTGTTTTGAGCATGTTTTTATTGCTTACATGGTTTGAGACCTCGCCGTCTGCGGTAACGGCTTCGTTTAATAAATTGTCGTACTGGGTCTTTATGTCGGTCCAAAATGCTTCACCATAGTCTTTGTCCTGCAATCCATGGGTCACTAAGGCATCTATCATTTGTTGTAAGGCAGCCGAACGCTTGTTTCGGTCTATGGGGAAAACATATTTATTTTTTTTATGCTCTATACCAAAAGCAGGATAGTAGCTTGGGGCCGATTCTTTTTTGTACTTATCTAAAAGGTATCCTTTTACATAGGCCAAAGATTCATCGATGGTAGCATCCAGCGTTTTTAATTTATTGGTAATCTGAGGACGGTTTCCACCCGATTGATTTCTTTTTGAAAGGGCAATGTTATACTCTGAAACCTGAGTCGAGAATGCCGAAGCGGTAGTCCATACCAGACTAATGCTTGGTGTAGTGGTCCATTTTGCAGCTACATCAACAGCTACTTTACCAAAATCAATATCAGCAGCAGGAATGGTGTTGGTGCTGTTTGATTTTCCTTTTCCATTTGGGGTGGTGATAGGATTTTCCATGATTACATCATTTTAAATTGATTATTTACCAGTCTTATTCACTACAAATAAGTAAATATCTTCATACAATATGCATGCCAGTTTTTGGCGGCTATTTTATTTTGTGATGATTTTATATTTTTTAAGTGGCTTTAAATCAAGTTAAAACAGACTCCTGCTGCATTTAGGGCTGTTTAAAAAATACTACCCGCAAGTGGCGGCAGTACCCTGTACTGTTTTAAAAAATTAGGGGTAGGTGGCGACAGCAACGGGTGTTGTTTAAAAACAATATAGGCAGGTTACGGCAGTAATGTGCCTTGTTTTAAAGAATGTAAGGCAGGTTGCGGTAGTGTAGCCTGTCTTTTTTTGGGAAGCGGCAGCAATAAGAGGAAACTATTGTAAACAAAAAACCCCGATTCAATAAAGAACCGGGGTTTTGTATGGTGAATTAATAATTTTAATTCATGAATTATCCTAAAGTTACTCTTTTGAAACCAGTGATTTCAACGTTGAAACCTTTAACATAATCACCTACTTTTTTACTGTCATCTTTGATGAAGTTTTGATCCAATAAGGCTTTCTCTTGGTCTAACGTAGTGTTATCAGAAATAAAACGAGCTACTTTTCCAGGAAGAATTTTGTCCCAAATTTGCTCTGGTTTACCTTCCGCTTTCAATTCTGCTTTAGCATCTTCTTCAGCTTGTTTGATCACTTCAGGAGTTAATTGAGAGTAAGAGATGTATTTAGGAACGTTTTTCAACGTTTTTCCTAAACGTTTCGCTTCTTCATTTTCTTTTTCGATTACGGCAATACGGGCAGCCAATTCAGAAGCAACGAAAGCAGGATCAAAATCTTTATAAGATAAAGTATCAGCTCCCATAGAAGCCACCTGCATAGAGATGTCTTTCGTTAGCGTCTCAGCGTTGTCAATTTTTGCAGAAATAGCCGTTAAAGCCGCAATTTTGTTTACGTGAACGTAAGATCCAACGAATGCGCCTTCTAAGATTTCAAAACCACCGATTTCGATTTTCTCACCGATAACACCGGTTTGCTCGATTAGTTTCTCAGCCACAGTGATTCCGTTGAAATCAGAAGCTAAAAATTCTTCTTTTGAAGAGAAATTGATTGCTTTTTCAACTAAAGCTTTGGCTAAAGCTACGAAAGCTTCATTTTTACCTACGAAGTCAGTTTCGCAGTTCAAAGTGATGATAGCTCCTTTAGTGTTGTCAGCATTAATGAAAGAAACAGCAGCTCCTTCAGAAGACTCACGGTCAGAACGGTTAGCAGCTACTTTTTGTCCTTTTTCTCTAAGGTTTTGTATCGCTTTATCGAAATCGCCTTCCGCTTCAACTAAAGCTTTTTTACAGTCCATCATTCCGGCACCTGTAAGTTGTCTTAATTTGTTTACGTCTGCAGCAGTGATTGTGATTGTTGACATAATATTTTATTTTTTTTAATTAAAAATCTCTTTTAAAAGTAAATTACGAATTACAAATTTCAAATTACGAGTCAAATAATCCGTAATTCTCAATTCATAATTCGTAATTATTTTTTGTTTTATTCTTCAGATTTAGTTTCTGTAGCTTCAACAGCAGGAGCAGCTTCAACAGCAGCAACTACTTCTACAGTTTCTTCAGCGTCAGTTTCAGGAGCAGCGTCAGAAGTTCTGTTAGCTAATCCGTCTTTTACCGCGTCAGTTACTAAAGATAAAATTTTATCAATTGATTTTGAAGCATCATCATTGGCCGGGATAACGTAATCTACTTCACGTGGATCAGAGTTAGTATCAACCATTGCGAAAACTGGAATGTTTAATTTTTGTGCTTCTTTTATTGCGATGTGTTCAGCTTTGATATCTACTACAAATAATGCAGCAGGTAATCTAGACATATCCGCGATAGAACCTAAGTTCTTTTCTAATTTAGCACGTAGACGATCTACTTGTAGTCTTTCTTTTTTAGACAAAGTCATGAAAGTACCGTCTTTCTTCATTTTATCAATAGCAGCCATTTTTTTAACGGCTTTACGGATAGTAACGAAGTTCGTCAACATACCACCTGGCCATCTTTCAGTGATGTAAGGCATGTTACACGCTTGTGCTTTTTCAGATACGATATCTTTTGCTTGTTTTTTGGTAGCTACGAAAAGTATTTTTCTACCTGATGCTGCAATTTTTTTCAAAGCTTCGTTAGCTTCTTCAATTTTAGCAGCTGTTTTATATAGGTTAATGATATGAATACCATTACGCTCCATATAAATGTAAGGAGCCATATTTGGGTCCCATTTACGAGTCATGTGTCCGAAGTGAACACCTGCTTCTAATAAATCTTTTACTTCAATTTTGTTTGCCATTGTGTAATAGTTTACGTTCCGTGTTATAGCAATTTCCAAGTAGTCACTTGCGTTAGTCTTGAAAATTTAGATGCTAAACTAATTCCTTTTTCATCAAAAAGAATATCGACAACTTTGTTTTTAATTTCAATATTAAATGAACGAATATTCGATTAACGTTTAGAGAACTGGAATCTCTTACGCGCTTTTTTCTGACCGAATTTTTTACGTTCTACCATTCTTGGATCTCTGGTTAGTAATCCTTCTGGTTTTAGGATGCTTCTGTTGTCATCCCCTACTTCACACATAGCTCTTGCAATCGCCATTCTCACAGCTTCTGCTTGGCCTGTTGAACCACCGCCGTATACATTTACTTTTACGTCAAAGTTCTCAGCGTTGTTGGTCATCGCCATTGGCTGTAATACTTTGTACTGTAAAGTAGCTGTTGGGAAGTAGTTGTTGAATTCTCTTTTGTTTACAGTGATTTTTCCTGTACCTTCAGTAACGTACACACGTGCCACAGCACATTTTCTTCTACCGATTTTGTGAATAACTCCCATTACTTTAAGTCGTTAAGGTTTACGGTTTTTGGTTGTTGAGCCGCGTGTTTGTGCTCAGAACCAACATTTACATTTAAATTGCGGAATAGTTCAGCACCTAATTTGTTTTTAGGTAACATTCCTTTTACAGCTTTTTCTACCAATAATGCAGGGTTTTTTTGTTGCATTACTTTAGCAGTCAAGCTTCTTTGTCCTCCTGGGTAACCTGTGTGTCTGATGTACGTTTTGTCATCCAACTTGTTACCAGTTAGGTTGATTTTTTCTGCGTTGATAACAATTACGTTATCTCCACAATCAACGTGCGGTGTATAACTTGGTTTGTATTTACCTCTCAAAAGCATCGCCACTTTTGAAGCTAAACGACCTAAGTTATGACCTTCAGCATCTACAACAATCCACTGCTTGTCTGCATTGGCCTTGTTCACTGAAACTGTCTTGTAGCTTAATGTGTTCACAATAATTTATTTTAATTAAACATTCCATTCCCAATAAAGGGAGTGCAAAAGTACAATTATTTATTATAAATGCAAACACCCTTTTTTAAATATTTTGCTAAAGCCCAATGATTTACCTAAAATCCTTTGAATGAACGGCCTTAACAGTGCAAAAAGAATGTTATTTCGGAACCAAAAGTACTTGGATGACGGTTCTTTTACCGCTAACTTTGATTTCGGTTTGGACTTTAACAGCACAAATTTTACTATTTTTACACTTTAACCATGAGAAAATGAAATCGAAAGCTACCTTAAAACAAATTGCCAAAGAACTGGGCGTATCGGTTTCTACCGTTTCCAAAGCCTTGAACGGAAGTCCCGAAATCAGTGAACCCACCAAGCAACGCGTACAGGAATATGCGAAGTTGAAAAACTACAAGCCGAATGTCATTGGATTGAATCTGAAAAACCGCCGAACCAAAACCATCGGCGTTATCATTCCGAACATCCTGAATTCATTCTTTGCCAAAGTCTTCAGCGGAATCGAAAAAGTAGCCGACGAAAAAGGATATAAGGTGATTACCTGCATCTCCAATGAATCTTTGGAAAAAGAAATCAACGTCATGGAAATGCTCAGCAACGGAACCATTGACGGTTTCATTGTTTCTATAGCCGAAGAATCACAAAAACTCAAAAAGTTTGATCACTTCACTTCAATTCTGAACGAAGGAACTCCTATAGTAATGTTTGACCGTATAGTAGATGAAGTGAATTGCGACAAAGTTATTGTGGATGATTTGGACTCGGCCGTGCATGCTACCGAACATTTGATCAAAACGGGCTGCAAAAAAATAGCCCTGCTCTCCGCCATTGATAATCTCAGTGTGGGAAAATTAAGAGCCCAAGGTTTTTACAAAGCCATGGAAGCCAACGGTCTTCAAGTAGATGAAAATTTGGTGATTCTTACGAATACCAACGAAGAGTTCAATTCCAGAATCGGCGGCTTTTTTATCAAAAATAAACCCGACGGTGTTTTTGCATTAGACGAACACGCCTCCGTCACCGCGATGAAGCTGGGGATTCAAAACGGATATAAAATCCCGAAAGACTTATCGATTATCGGTTTTGCCGATGGGGTTTGGTCACGCCGCATGACCCCAAGCTTGTCAACAGTAAGTCAACACGGTCCCGAAATAGGAGAGGTGGCCGCCCAATTGTTGATTGATAAATTGGAAAGTACGGAAGAAAACTATGTCTTTACCACCACTACCGTAAAAACCGAACTGCGTCAGCGGGATTCTACCAAAAGACTGTAATACAGCAAGATGGTAATGTTAAAAGTAAGATGTTTACCAAATGTTTACCTTGTTTTTTAAGTGCCGCATCGAAATTTGAATTATTTTTGATTCAACAAAACAGTTGCTATGAAGAAAACAGTACTTACCACTCTTTTGTTTTTGTTGTTGCATACGGCCTTCGGTCAGGAAACAGTTGATGTTTTTGATATTGCCCGAAAAGGAACCACAGCACAGGCAAAAGAGGTTGTCAAAACCAACCCCAATGCTTTTAAAACCGTAAATAAAGAGGGATTTTCTCCTTTAACGCTGGCGTGTTACCGCGGCAATAATGATGTTGCTAAATATTTGATTGAAACCGGTTGCGATATTAATCAAAACAGCAGCATGGGGACACCGCTGATGGCCGCCATTGTAAAAGGAAACAATGAAATAACCCGCTATTTATTGGAAAAAAATGCCAATGTTAATCTTACGGATGCCAACGGAACTACCGCTTTAATGTATGCCGTAATGTTTAAAAACAAAGAAGTAGTGATGTTGTTGCTTCAAAAAAAGGCCAACAAATCACCATTGGACAGTAAAGGGAAGACGGCTTTTGAATACGCTGTTTTTTCAGGAAACGAAGAGATTATTAACTTATTAAAATAACGCACATGAAAAAAATTACATTATTACTGTTGTTGCCCTTTTTGGGAATGGCCCAGTCTAAAATTACAAATGTCGTTTCGGTTACCGGAGCGAGTGCCACCATGCTGTTAAATAATGATACGCAGACCGCCACCTTGACGTTGTCAGGGCCTTCAGACAGATGGATGGCTTGTCAGTTTGGTATTTTTTCAGGTGGAATGGAAGCAGGAGCAGATGTGGTTTACTACAACGGAACCACATTGGTTGATGCGACTCACAACGGAATTGGAATAGCTCCTTCAGCGGATGCACAGAATAATTGGACGGTTACATCCAATACGGTGGCCTCGGGAGTCAGAACAGTAGTCGCGACCCGGGCTTTCAACTCTCCGGATGCGGCAGATTTTGATTTTGATTACTTTGCCGATACGATTGGTATAGCTGTGGCCCATGGAAACAGTGCTTCATTCAGTTTGGCGTATCACGGTTCCAACAACAGAATTGTAAACACCAGTGTTCCCTTCACCACACTTGGGGTTGAAGACAGAACATTACAAAGCGCTTCGATATCCCCTAATCCGTCAAAAGGGAATTTTGTAATCCAAACCAAAACGACATTGGAACAAGTATCGGTTTACACACTAACCGGCAATTTTGTGAAAACAATTAAAGCCGATGATACCAATGCTTCAAAAATCAATGTTGAAGGATTATCCACCGGAGTGTATTTGCTTGAATTGCAAAACGAAGCTCAAAAAGTCTGGAAAAAAGTCATTGTAGAATAACCATAATCAATAAAAAACGAACAAAAAAGGCAACCATAACAGGTTGCCTTTTTTATTTTTTAATGGGCTTCGAGCCAATTTTTGCCTGCTCCCAGCTCTACTTCCAGCGGTACAGCAAGCCGGAACGCATTTTCCATCTCGTGTTTAATCATCGGTCGGATGGTTTCCAGTTCCGAGTTGTGCACGTCAAAAACGAGCTCATCATGCACCTGCAACAGCATCTTGGAGCGCCAGTTTTCTGCAGTCAGTTTTTTGTGGATGTTAATCATCGCAATTTTGATGATGTCGGCAGCGCTTCCCTGAATCGGGGCATTGACTGCATTTCGCTCCGCTCCGCTTCGCACCACTGCGTTGGCGGAATTGATGTCCTTTAAATAACGACGTCTTCCCAAAACCGTTTGCACATAGCCATGGTGGCGGGCAAAATCCACCTGATCGCTCATATAGGATTTGAGTTTCGGATACGTTTTGTAATACGCATCAATCAAAGCGGCACTTTCCGAACGGGACAATGACGTTTGATTGCTCAAACCAAAAGCCGAAACACCGTAAATAATTCCGAAGTTCACCGTTTTGGCATTGCTTCGCTGCTCTTTGGTTACCTCTTCCAGCGGAACATTAAATACCTTGGCAGCGGTACTGCGGTGAATATCTTCATGGTTTTGGAACGCTTTAATCATGTTTTCTTCGCCGCTCAAAGCCGCTATGATTCGAAGTTCGATTTGTGAATAATCGGCAGAAACCAAAGTGTAATTGTCATCGCGGGCAATAAATGCTTTTCTGATTTGGCGACCGCGCTCCGTACGAATCGGAATGTTTTGCAAATTCGGATTATTGGAACTCAAACGTCCGGTAGCGGCCACGGTTTGCATATAATCGGTATGTACCCGCTGCGTTTTTTTGTCCACTTGATTCGGCAATGCTTCAATATAAGTGCTTTGCAGCTTTACCATTTGACGCCAATCCAATATGTCTTTGACGATTTGGTGTTCGTTTGCCAAATAGCTCAATACTTCTTCGCCGGTAGCATATTGTCCGGTCTTGGTTTTCTTTTGTTTGGCTCCGCCTATTTTCAGTTTGTCAAATAATATCTCTCCCAATTGTTTCGGAGAAGCCAAATTGAATGTTGAACCGGCGGTTTCGTATATTTTTTGTTCAAACTCTTTAATTTCTTTTTGCATGTCAGCCGACATAGTTTTCAGGAAATCCACATCCAGTCGGATGCCTTCGGTTTCCATAGCGGCCAACACCGGGATTAGCGGAATTTCAATTTCCTCAAAAAGTTTTTTGGTTTCGGCTTTGTCTAAAATCGGACTGAAAACTTCTTTCAACTGCATGGTGATGTCGGCATCTTCGGCAGCATATTCTTTGATGTCTTCCAAAGGGACATCGCGCATGGATAGTTGGTTTTTGCCTTTTTTGCCAATTAAAGTTTCGATGGATTTTGGCGAATATTTCAAATAGGTTTCACTCAATACATCCATATTGTGACGCATGTCCGGATTAATCAGGTAATGCGCAATCATGGTGTCAAACAATCGGCCTTTGACTTGTATGCCGTAGCTTGAAAGGATTTTTAAATCGTATTTGATGTTTTGCCCCACTTTTTCAATCGTTTCACTTTCGAAAAAAGGTTTGAATTTGTCCGCCAGGGCTTGGGCTTCCTCCTGATTTTCCGGAAACGGAACGTAGAAGGCTTTTCCTTTTTCAAAAGCGAAGGACATACCCACCAATTCGGCGTGAAGGGTATCAATTCCGGTGGTTTCGGTATCAAAGCAAACCACAGTTTGACTCATCAGGTTTTGCAAAAACAGTTTTACGCCTAAGTCGCCCTGAACAATCATATAATTGTGTGGGGTGTTTTCTAAAGTGGCATAATAGGAATGGGGTTTGGGCTCGTCGCTTTCTTCATAGGAGAATCCAAATAAATCAAATTGATCCTGATGGCTTTTCTTCGCCGGTATTTTCTTCGCCGGAGCGGCCGTATCGCTTTCCGTTCCGGTGGATTCAATCTCATCGTATTCTTTTCCGGTGCCGAAGAGTTTGTCAAACTGCGCTTTCATTTGGCGAAATTCCAATTCCTGGAATAAAGCATCCGTTTTCTCTACATCGGGTTTGGACAGTTCGAAGTCGGTAGCGTCAAAAGTAACGGGACAATCCAGCAGGATGGTGGCCAGTTTTTTGGACAGTATGCCCAGTTCTTTGTTCTTTTCTATTTTGTCTTTCAGCGCGCCTTTCAGTTTATCTGTGTTTTCCAAAAGGTTTTCCATGGTGCCGAATTCTTTCAGTAGTTTTTTGGCGGTTACTTCTCCCACACCCGGAAACCCGGGAATGTTATCGGCAGAATCGCCCATCATGCCTAAGAAATCAATTACCTGTAGCGGGTTTTCGATTTCAAATTTTTCCAATACTTCCGGAATCCCCCAAATCTCAATATCATTCCCCATTCGGGCGGGTTTGTACATGAAAATATTTTCGGAAACCAATTGGGCAAAATCTTTATCGGGCGTCACCATAAACACCTGATAGCCTTCTTTTTCGGCCTGCTTGGCCAGCGTGCCAATCAAATCATCGGCTTCAAAACCGGCTTTTTCCATAATGGGAATGTGCATGGCTTTCAATAATTCCTGTATATAAGGAACAGCAATTTTGATGGCCTCCGGGGTTTCATCGCGATGGGCTTTGTATTCCTGATACATTTCGTAACGGTAATCGCTGCCGCCTTTGTCAAAGGCTACGGCCAAATGGTCGGGTTTTTCGCGTTTGATAACATCCATCAGCGAGTTCATGAAACCCATGATGGCTGAAGTATCCATTCCCTTCGAATTAATTCTCGGGTTTTTGATAAAAGCATAATACCCACGAAAAATCAAAGCGTAAGCATCCAGAAGAAAAAGTCGTTTTTGTGACATGAAACCAATTTTATAAGAGTGTAAAAATAGCGATTTGCGGTTTATTTTTGGGTATAATGCTAAAGGAAAGTTAAACTTTTTACAACGGCCGTTTCTTCATTTTTTCTTCATCTGACAGCTGTAATTTTACTTCACTAAAAATAAATTATTAATTCAAAAATTTAGAAATCATGAAAACAAATGTAATGTTAGCCGCCCTCCTTTTGGGAGCCAGCGTGATGGTAAATGCCAATACCATACCTGCAAGAACCACCACTAAAGAAGTAAAAACTACCGTGGTGAGAAAACACAAAAAAAACAGAAAAGCTAAAAAAGCAACCACTGCTGCAGCCGCTGCCCAACCGGCCGCCGGAACACAAAAATAAATTTGAATGAAGGTGAGCTTTGAATGAGGGATTGTTTTTGAAAAAAAATATTTGGTTTGGTTATCGTTTTGAACTTCTTCATCTCATCTTCATTTTTGCCTTCTACATTTGACCACAATTAAACAGTGCGTAGTTTAATTGGTTTTTTTAGAGTGTTAATTGCGAAGAGCCGATAAAGGGATTTATCGGCTTTTTGATTATATTTACCTAAAAGCTTTACACACCATTATGAATGTTTTAGTAGTCGAAGATTATCAGGAGTTGGCCAACGAAATGGTTGATTTTTTGTCTAAAACGGGTTATTTGTGCAAATGGGTTTCCAGTCAGAAGCAGGCTTTGGAAGAAATCAGCGTCAACGAATACGATGTGATGTTGCTCGATTTGGGTTTGCCCGACGGCGATGGTTTCGAAGTGTTGAAACACATTCGGAAAAAACACGCCAAAACCGCGGTGATTGTCATCACGGCCCGGGGGGAGCTCAACGATAAGATTGACGGATTGCAACTCGGAGCCGATGATTATTTGACCAAACCTTTTGCTTTAACCGAATTGGGTGCCCGCTTGTTTGCCGTGATCCGCAGAACACACGGGTTGACCACTAATGAAATAGAGATTCACAGTTTCAAAATTCAGTTGCAGGATTACCGGGTAACTTTTGAAGGTGAAATGATTAATCTGACCAAAAAAGAATTTGATATTTTTCAATACCTGGTTTTGAACAAGAACCGGGTGATTACCCGTCTGCAATTGACGGAACACATCTGGGGCGATATTTTGGAACTCAACTCGGATTCTAATTTTATCGATGTGCACGTGCGCAACCTGAGAAAAAAATTGGAAAAGTATGCCAAGATTGACTGGTTTGAAACCGTCAGAAACGTAGGCTATCGCATCAATATGTAATATGAGAATCAAGCACCAACTTACCATCTTTAACGCCCTGACACGCTTTTTAATCATACTGGCGATATGGTTGTCGTTGCCTATTCTTATCGAAAAAGTGGTGTACAAGCGCATCGACAAAACGCTTTTGGAAAAAAAGGAAAAATTCATCGAGCATCTGGACAAACGCGAGATCAATGACTTTTTAACCCGAAACGATTCTACCGAAACCTTTGCCAGTTTCTCTACCTTGCACAATGAGTTCTTGCAGCTGTACCAATCCAAAGAGAAGCAGGGAAAAGCCCATACGGTGGTTAAAAATGAACCCCGCATCATTGAAGGCGAGCGAAGCGATTACCGGGTGTTGTATTATGACTTTGTGTATGAGAACACGAACTACAAACTCGAAATCGGGAGCAGCCTCAGTGAAATCAAGGAGTTGACGTTTGTCATTCGGGTTTTTATTCTCATCGTGTTGAGTATAGTGATTGTGTTCAGTTTCTTGGTGGATGCCTTTTTTATTGAATATTTATTCCAGCCGTTTCATCGGATTATCAATCAAAAAATCCGCCATGTCAACGAACCCGACAAATTCAATTACACCCCCATACAATCGAGTTCGACCGATTTTCAGGAACTGGATGAGGTATTGAACCAAATGATGACGCGCATTCAGGATTTGTTTTTGATTGAGAAGCAATTTATCGCCAATGTGTCGCACGAGTTATTATCGCCGATTTCCCTATTGAAAAATCGCTTTGAGAATTTGATTCAAAACGAATCGCTGGATGAAGAAGCCGTAAACAAGGTCGTGAGTTCGCTGCGGACTTTGGACCTGCTCAAAAAAATCATCAACAACCTGTTGCTCATTTCCCGAATAGAAAACAACCAATACATGACCGATGAAGACATTCACTGTCGGTCGTTGTTTGCAACAATACAGGAGGAATTGCAGGATCGGATGGAGGAAAAGGAATTGCATTTCAGTATTGACTTAAATGAAAACCATCGTTTTCGGGGCAATACTACTTTGATTCATATTATGTTTTACAATGTTATTGTAAATGCCATAAAGTTTACGCCGGCCAACGGACGGATTGCGGTTACCGATGCTCGAAAAAACGGACACTATACCATTACCATACAAGACAACGGCTGCGGTATGGATGAAACCCAATTGGAACATATCTTCCACCGCTTCACCCGACTCAATGTAACTAAAGAAGGACAAGGGCTGGGGCTGGCGATTGTAAAAAGCATAGCGGATTTCCATCAGATAGAAATCAGAGCCGTCTCGGAAATCCATAAAGGCAGTGCTTTTGAATTTGTGTTTCCAAAACCGAAAACCCCAATAAAAAGTTAAAATTTCCGATAGCTCCCAATCTTCATTTTATCTTCATTTAACAGTGGTACGTTTGTGATGTAATTAATCAATTAAACAATTTAAAATTTAAACATCATGAAAAAAGTATTTATGTTAGCCGCTCTAGTATTAGGAACTACTGTTATGGTAAACGCTCAAACAGCTCCGGCTAAAGATGCTAAAGCAGCTCCTGCCAAAGAAGTAAAAGCAACTAAAAAAGCAGACAAAAAAGCTAAAATGGAGAAAAAAGCAACTCCTGCACCTGCTGCTGAAGCTGCTAAACCGGCTGCACCTGCTAAAAAATAACAAACAAAAATCTTTTGTAAAAAAGAGAGTCAAGCAAAATGTTATTGTTGAAAGACCGGTAAAGAAATTTGCCGGTTTTTTTGTTTGGACTAACGTTAAAATAATCTAAAAACAAAAAATGACATGGACTTTCTTTGTTAATTTGCACAAAAAACAATGATACTTCGCTGGCTGATTGTAATAGTAGTTGTGGCTATTATTGAATTCTATTCTTTTCAGGCATTCAAAACGATTACCAAAATCAAATGGATATTGGTTGCCTACCAGTTGGTGTCCTTAGCCATCATTCTTTTCATCGCCTATCAATTCACCAAATTTGACCGAAGTGTGGGTCAAACGCAAATGACCATGGTGACCTTAGGGTTGCTCTTGCTGGTTTTAATTCCCAAATTGATTCTTTCCTTTTTTATGCTTTTAGAAGATGTTTTCCGCGTGTTTTCCGGGAGCATTACGCATTTTATGGGAGATAATGACAGCGGCCAATTTTTGCCCGAAAGGCGAAAGTTTGTGAGTCAAATTGCGTTGGGGCTGGCTTCCATTCCGTTTATGGGACTGGTGTATGGCATGACCAAAGGGAAATACAATTACAAAGTGATTCGTCAAACCCTGTTCTTCCCCGATTTGCCCGATGCTTTTGACGGGTTTACCATTACACAAATCTCAGATGTACACAGCGGGAGCTTTGACAACCCGGACAAGATAAATTACGCCATCGATTTGGTCAACGAACAAAAGACCGATATGATTTTGTTTACCGGTGATATCGTCAATACGCACGCCAAAGAAATGCATCCCTGGATAGAAACCTTTAACCGCATCGAAGACCACCCGTACGGCAAATTCTCCGTGCTGGGCAATCACGATTACGGCGAATATGTGACGTGGCCCTCCCAAAAAGCCAAAGATGAAAATTTCCAAGCGATAAAAGAGTTGTACGGACAAATCGGTTTTCAACTGTTGCTGAATGAACACATCAAAATCAAAAAAGGCGATGCCGAAATTGCCTTAGTGGGCGTAGAAAACTGGGGACACAATTTCAAACAGGCCGGCGACATTCACAAAGCGTCGGAAGGGTTGACTGAAAAAGATTTTAAAATCCTGATGAGTCACGACCCGAGCCATTGGGAATACGAAGTGAAGCACCACCCAAAACATTTCCAGTTTACGCTGTCGGGCCACACCCACGGATTCCAGTTTGGTATTGAAATTCCGGGCGTGATCAAGTGGAGTCCGGTGCAATACGTGTACAAACAATGGGCGGGATTGTATCAGGAATTCGGTCGTTACGTGTATGTCAACCGCGGTTTTGGCTTCCATGCCTATCCGGGTCGCGTAGGGATTTGGCCTGAAATTACGGTTTTCGAACTAAAAAAAGGGAATATTGTAGCATAATTAGTTAAAAATGCTACATTTGTGCTTTACTATTTCTTGAGAAGTATAAAAAAGAACTAAAAAGAGTTTGGTTTTATGTCAAAATTTGGAGAATTAATCAATGCTCAAGTGCCTGTGTTAATTGATTTTTACACAGAGTGGAATGAATCTTCAGTGTCTATGCATCCGGTTATCAGAGATGTAGCGGCAGCGCTGGGAGACAGAGCAAAAGTGATCAAAATTGATGTAGATAAAAATCAGGAATTGGCCGATGCGCTTCGCATCAAAGGATTGCCGACCCTGATGATTTACAAAGAAGGACAAATGGTATGGAGACAATCCGGGGAACTGGATGCCAATACCATTATCAATCTGGTACAGGAACAATTCTAATCGTAAAGTAACGCTATAGAAAAAGGCGAACCATTTATATGGCTCGCCTTTTGTTTTTTGGGTGAAACGACTAACGGGTTTTGACAATAGTGCTTTTAAGATTGATTTTTCAGCATCTTTTTTAGGATTACGATTTGGCCTAAGTGGTAATAACTGTGTTCAATCATCGCGTCAATATTTCTTAAATAGGTCCCGTATTTTTCTTCAACGAAATTTTCACTTAATTGTTTTTCCGGCATCTTTTCGACTAATGCAGCAAATTCTTCTGCATCCTTCCAAAAGGTATCGAGGAATATTTTCCAATCTGCTGCTGAGTTCATTTCAGGAAAGTCAAAACTAAACCGATCGTTAATCTCTAAATTTCCTCCCAGAAATACATTTTTTACTCCTTTGACATAATAATGAATGTGTTGCGCCAGGACGGCTATAGTATTGAGATTTTGAACTTTTTCAGTTGCTGTTGTCCAATCCATATCCTGCAATTCGTTTTTGAAATTGGTATTTGCAATCCAAGTACCGTTTAAAATTACTTCCCGAAACCGATTGGCGAGTTTTGATTGATTGTTCATTTTCTGAGTTTAAATTAATGTTGCGTGAAATCGCCGCATAAGCCGTTTCTAATCGATTTCACTTTGTTTGCTGATATAGTTAGCTACAGGTTTGCTGTTGGTCATTAATAAATAACCTAATAAAGCTTTTATCGAATTAAAGATTATCCAGCCAACATTAGGATTATAATTGAGTAGTTTTTTCTGTTGAAAATAATCATACAAACTTTTGCCCAAAAGAGAAAGGCCATTAATGAAAATTACCCCGCCAATTATAATTACCGCTATTGTAATAATTGTTGAAACCTTAAAGTCAATTTTAATTACTTCTGTTTCAGAATCTCTATCGAGTTTTAGTTTATTTACAATCAATGAAGACTTGAACAGAAACAATGAAATTACTCCTAAATATAGTATGAGTATGCAAACAGTTGATAAAATGCTGGGGAACAATAAATCTTTTTCCATGTTTGGAACAAAAATATATGTTAGAGAAGTAAGTAATTGAGTTCCTATTTCCAGGAATTCAAAAATTAGCAATAGACCTAGAATTTTAATAATTGTTGTCCAAAATGTTTTTATTTTCATGTCAGAATGATGATTGTTTTTGAAAGTTTTTTGAAAAGTATTGGTGCCGTTTTGTAGCGCATTACAGTCAAATATACTTCTTTTTCCCTAATCCGTTTCTGTTTTTTATTTCGTTTTTATCGCTTGGGTTCTCGGGCCGTAAAAAACTCTGGCAGCATTTTTGTATGAAAAACAAAGCGTGATGTTAAGTAGTGTGATAAAATAATTTGTCACAAAAAGTTTTATCACAAAGCAATAGTATAACATTTAGAATGCGAAATTATGAGAAGAAAGGAATCCGACCGAGACTACTTAGGGCTTACTCAGGATGAGTTGGCTGTGTTGTTAAAAGTGAAAAGAACCCAATTAGCCATGTTTGAAGCAGGTCAGCGTAATTTGCCTTCAACGGCCAAGGCAATATATAACGAAATGCTGATTTATATGCTTTCGCCCGAAGGTAAGGCTCTTAAAAACCTGCCCGATACGGATAAAGTGGATACCGAAATAGAAGCGCTGCTGCAGAAACAACTAAAAGAAAATGATTACCAGCAGCAGGTCATCACCCGAAAAATAGCCAAAGCACAGCAAAAACTGGAGCGATACGCCAAAGCTGTAGAACTGATGCACTTTTTAAACGCACCGGCCCAAATAAAAAAAGCATTAGAGCCACAAATAATCCCCACTGCAACAGCCGCAGCCATTATCAACTATAGAAAGTATACCCGGGAAGTGCGCTTACTGCAAATAGACCTTAAACGCCTGCAAGGACAACAACAGGTGTTTGAAAAGGAAATGCGAAAAGAGAGTAAGGATTAAACACACTACAGCCATCTGCGACTCTGATAATGGGTACTTCGACAGGCTCAGAGTGACAATTATTGGTTTAATTGCCTTTAGAGTTAGGACAGCTTATTCCATTTTTTCGCAAACAAATCCTTTTTCTTTTAAAAAGGCCAGGGTTTTCGGCAAGGCATACCGCAGGTTGCGCTCGGCCTTGACACTGTCATGAAACACCACAATACTGCCGGGAGTTACATTTTTAAGCACATTCTCCAGGCATTTTTCAGGAGTGATGGTTTGGTCAAAATCCATGCTGATGATGTCCCACATGATGATGTGATACCCCATTCGGCGCAAAAACCTCGATTGTGAAGGTTTTATTTTGCCGTAGGGCGGACGAAACAGTTTTACAGCAGGCAACAAGTGTTGGGTAAACTGCGAATCGCACCGGGCAACATCCTCAATATAGGTTGCCTTAGCCGTTTTCCAGCCTTTCAGATGGTGGAAGGTATGGTTGCCAACCGCATGACCGGCTTCAATAGTTTTTTTGAAAATCTCAGGATGCTTTTCCATATTGTTGCCAATGCAGAAGAAGGTGGCTTTGGCGTTGTATTGCTGTAACTGGTCTAAAACCCATTCCGTAATTTCGGGCGTAGGGCCGTCGTCAAAAGTAAGGAACACCTGACGCTCCTCATTGGGAATGTCCCAAACATAATTGGGAAAAATAGCTTTGACCCACCGATTTGTTTTCACCCAGAAACTCATAGGTTAAATATAAAAAAAATGTGTCAATAAGAATTTTCACCCGAGCTTAGCGAACTGGCGAAGCAAATTGACACATTTTCAAATTTTCAAATGTATTTATTCCATATCCCTGCCGAAACGCGCCAATCGTTGATTGTACGAGTTGAAAATCGGTTTGTTCTTGTTGTAGAACTCCATATCGCCTCGGTCTTTCATCAGGATGAGTAAACTTCTGTAGCGTTCGATATCGGTAATGATGTCGGTGGCAATTCCGTTTTGGATGGACGGCTGGATTTGAGAAAAATACAACAGGCTTTGTTTGTATTTGGTCATCAAACGCTCCAACAACTCACGGGCTTTGGCTTTTTCGCCAATTTCGTAATACCCTCCGGCAAACGGCTCTACCATGGTGTAATACCCGTAATAGTCCATTGGCATTTTGGTCAGGGCCAAATCAATTGTTTTTTTGGCTTTCTCTTTCTGTCCTTCATTGATGAGTTGTTCCATCAATCGCGCCATATTGGTGCGGTAAGAGATGCTGTTTTTACGGGTTTCCGGATCGTGGTAAATAGTGGTCAAATCGCCGTTCCCCCAATCCCATTTGGTCACCAGGTCAAACATTTTGTTGCTGTCAATCTGCCCCATATCGTATGGGTTTTCTTTGTCAATCGGCGTTCTGATCGGTACCAGTTTGTATACCAATCCGTCCAATTGCAGGTAGTCTTTCATCCACAGGTAATCGTCGTCTCCAAAGCTTCCTCCGGTGAAATAGATAGGGCGCTTCCAGTTGTTGTTGGCTAAAACATCCAACATCATCAGACGGTTTTTGTACATCGCGCTGCCTTTGATATCTAAATCGATAAACGGTACTATAGAATCCCGGTATTTTTTGTCAACGACATTATTTTTAATCACGGTCTCCTTGTCAATCGGAATTCGGATTTTATTGGTCGGATAAAAATGGATGGTTTGTCCGTTTTGCATTTCGATGGTCGACTTCGGTAGTTTGATGAATTTGATAAGGTCTTTCAAATCCCAACGGGCATCGGTTTTAGGTACGTGTGCTACGTAGTCTAAGTTGTCCCCAACGTATTCGCTGTGTTTAAAGGATATCGGCAATCCGTCTGATTTATAGGTTTTGAATTTCATCTGATCAATATACCAGTCGGTCATGAAGAGACTGGTGTTGACTATTTTAACATCGGTTCGGATGCCTTCAATTTCCTGAGCGTACCAAAGTGGGAACGTATCATTATCGCCAATGGTAAACAGGATGGCATTAGGGTCACACGATTCGAGATAGTTTTTCGCCATGGCAATCGCCGTATAACGATTGGCTCTGCTGTGGTCATCCCAGTTTTGAGACGCCATTAAAACCGGTGCAGCCAATAAACAAGCCCCGATTACTATTGGTCCTACGAGTTTGGACTTCACATAATCGGTGATGATTTCGTAAAGGGCATACACGCCGAAGCCGATCCAAAGCGCAAACACATAGAACGAGCCCACTAAGGCATAATCTCTTTCGCGGGGTTCAAATGGTCTTTCGTTGAGGTAAATTTTGAGCGCCAAACCGGTGAACAGGAACAATACCAATAATACGTAGAAACTTTTTAAATCCCTTTGCGCGTGGTACATCAATCCAATCAGACCGATGATAAATGGCAGGAAGTAATATACGTTGCGTCCTTTGTTGGCTTTGACATCGTCCGGAAGGTTTTCCTGAGTGCCCTTGCCGAGGTGAATGTCGTCAATGAATTTGATGCCGCTGATCCAGTTGCCGTCCAGGTTGTCGTATTTCCCCTGAACGTCGTTTTGTCTTCCGACAAAATTCCACAACAAATAACGGCCATACATGTAGCCAAATTGGTATTCGACCATAAAGCTTAAGTTGTCCCAGGTAGAAGGTTTTTCAACCACAATATAGTCGCCGAATTTTTTCAAAAAGGAAACATAATCTTCGTTGTCAAATTTCTTTTGGGCATATCCTGTCTTGAAATCGTTGATGTTTTTTTGCACCTCTTCTTTCAACTGGCCAACGGCCTGCGCCACCTGCTCTTCACTGAGACTGTCTATGTTTACTCCGTACTGCGCTAAGTCTTCTTCATAAGGGTAGTCCTCGTTGAGTTTGAATTTAGGCACGCCGGTAAACTGAATGTAGTTTTCGATATGGTCGGTACTCCAAAGACGCGGCAAGATGGCTTTTTGATTGTCATCGGTATTTTGCTCGGCGTTTTTGTAATTGTTGACTATCACATATTTCCCCGATTTGTAATCGCGTTCGTAATTGGGCGCCTTGTCTAAATACGGGGTGTCTTTGTCTAATCCGGCAAAAGTATCGGTGTACTGCGGACCGTAGAACAAGGGGTTGACCCCGTATTGCTCACGGTTGTAATACGCCAAAACCTCGGCGGCATCAGACGGTTTGTTTTCGTTAATGACTACGTTGGCATTGGCACGAATCGGCAACATCATCCAGGTGGAGAATCCGATTAGTACAAAAAGAATACAAAGAAGCACCGTGTTGTAAAACGGATGTCCTTTTTCGCGGGTATATTTCAATCCGAAATAGAAAAACGCTACAATCAGTAAGGCGGCAAAGATGGTTCCCGAGTTGAACGGAAGCCCGATGCTGTTAACCATAAAGATTTCCATTTTTCCGAAGAAGGCCAGGGTGTAAGGCAACAATAGTTTGAAAATAAACAACAACACCGCTACGATGATGATGTTGGCCAAAATGAAATTTTTAACCGTTACGGTTTTGTAATTTTTGAAGAAATACAGGAACCCTATCGCCGGAATCGCCAATAAGGCCATAAAGTGTACACCAAACGAAAGCCCTACTATTAAAGAAATCAATAACAACCAGCGGTTGCCTCTTGGGGTGTGCATGTCTTGTTCCCATCGCAAGCCCAACCAAAACAGTAAGGCAATGAAGAGGGACGCCATGGCATATACCTCGGCTTCCACAGCATTGAACCAGAAGCTGTCAGAGAACGTCAGGGCTAAAGACCCTACAAAGGAGCTTCCCAAAACGACAATGGCTTTGTTTTTATCAAATTCGGTATAGGAGGAAACGATTTTTTTCAACAAAATGGAAGAAGACCAGAACATGAATAGAATAGTAAAGGCGCTGGAAATCACCGACATCATGTTGACCATCAGGGCAATTAATTTGTCATTGCCAAAGGCAAAAAGCGAAAAGAAAGCACCCAAGATCTGAAACAACGGAGCGCCCGGCGGGTGTCCTACTTCCAGTTTTGCCGCAGTCGGAATGTATTCGCCGCAATCCCAAAAACTCATAGAAGGTTCAACGGTCAGCGAAAAAGTCAGTAAGGCAATGGTAAAGGCGGTCCATCCGACAATGGTGTTCCATTTATTAAAGTTGAAATTCATCATAGAAGTATGAAATGAAAGGTTTTTATTTTGATGTTACAAAGAAACTATTTTTTTTAACGCGATTATAGGCGTATTAACAAAATTTTCTCAAATAGATAACGAATTAAATACAAGTTTATTATGACGAAAAAAAGAAATAATTAGGGTAGATTTTTAATTTTTTCAGGGAATTGTTTGTGTAAAATAAAATTTGTTCTAAATTTGCACTCGCATTCAGCAAAAACGCGAGTTGAGTGAATGCAGCTAAGCATAATGTTTGGCATACAAATTGGTCTATGGTGTAATGGTAACACTACGGTTTTTGGTGCCGTCTTTCTAGGTTCGAGTCCTAGTAGACCAACAAACGATCCCGCATCAGCGGGATTTTTTGTTTCAGTTCCTGTGCAAAAGAACAGATATGAAAAAGCCTCTCCACCGGAGAGGCTTTTTATTTATGTATGGTTTTCTTAGATTTTAAAAGTAACCACCGGTCGTACGGCGTGATTGACTAAATCTTCACTTACGCTTCCGTTAAAGAAGTGGGCCAATCCTTTTCGGCCGTGCGTACACATACCTACTAAATCAGCATCGATAGCGTTGGTGAAATTCAACACCCCGCTTTCCACATTCACATCATTATATATATGAGTAGAATATTTGTTTACGGTAAAACCGGAAATGAAATTTTTCATGATGTCTTGTGCAATGTGAGTAGGCTTGAAACTGCTTGGAGTGTTAATCATCACCAAGTGCAACTCAGCGTCAAACTTGTTGGCGAATTCAACCACTTTCGCAAAAGGTTTTTTGATTTCATCGGAGAAGTCAGAAGCAAATACAAATTTGTTTACTTCAAAATTACCGGCTTCTTTCTTGATAATTAATACAGGGATGTCAGAGTTACGAACTACTTTTTCGGCATTGGAACCGATAAACATTTCTTTGAATCCGCTGGCACCGTGAGAACCCATTACAATCAAATCAACATTGTTTTTCTTGCTGATATTCATAATTCCGTCAAAGGCTAATTCGAATTGGATGATTTCGGAAACCTTGATGCCTGCCAGACTTTCATCGTCCATTAAATCTTCGAGTTTGTTGATAGCGGCATTTTTAAAAAGCATAATCTCCGGCAAATCGTGTCCCGAACCAACGGCATCACTCCCTTGGTGAGGCAATTCTAACATGTGAAGAAGGAAAATTTCTCCGCCGTTTTTTCTAGCGATTTGTGCGGCAACTTTTAATGCATATCCTGCATGCTCTGAGAAGTCTGTTGGGACTAAGATTTTTTTCATAATATAAATTGTAAATTTTGGGTTGTAATTTTAACACAATAAAGGTATTATTTTTTTTTGATTCGACAATGAATTTTTGATTTATAAAAAAATCACTATATTTGTCCCGTTATTTACCATTCAAATCTAAATAATGAGGGAAGCAGTGCTTCCCTCTTTTTATACAACTATGACATTTAAAGAGAAAGTGACTCATTTACTGGAAGAAGGATTACAGGATAAGCCTTCATTGTTTCTGGTAGATTTAAGTATTTCAGACAGTTATAAGATTACCGTAACTTTGGACGGTGATACCGGGGTGAATTTGCAGGATTGTATTGATGTGAGTCGGATGATTGAAAACAATTTGGACCGCGAAGAACAGGACTATTCTCTCGAAGTGGCTTCGGCCGGTGTGTCATCGCCACTTAAATTGGTCAGACAGTATAAAAAAAATGTCGGCCGAACGGTAAAAGTAAAAACCGCTGCCGAAACCATAGACGCCACGCTGGAAAAAGCTACTGATGAAGGCATCACGCTTTTTTGGACGGCAAGAGAACCAAAGAAAATCGGAAAAGGAAAGGAAACCGTTGAACACCGTCGGGAACTTCCTTATTCAGACATAAAAGAAGCAATTGTTACAATAATATTTAATTAAAAATTAGGCATGGAAAATATTGCATTAATCGAATCATTTTCAGAGTTTAAAGACGATAAACTTATTGATCGAGTAACGCTGATGGCGATTTTGGAAGACGTATTTAGAAACGCATTGAAAAAGAAATACGGTTCTGATGATAATTTTGACATCATTATCAATCCTGATAAAGGTGATATGGAGATTTGGAGAAGAAGAATTGTGGTTGCCGATGACGATTTGGATTTAGAGAACGAAGAAATCACGTTGACAGAAGCCAGAAAAATTGAGCCTGATTTTGAAATTGGGGAAGAGGTGTCTGAAGAGGTCAAATTGATCGATTTAGGACGACGCGCCATTTTGGCCCTGCGTCAAAATTTGATTTCTAAAATCCACGAACACGACAATACCAATCTTTACAAACAATTTAAAGATTTAATCGGCGAAATTTACACAGCAGAAGTGCACCATGTTCGTCCAAGAGTTGTAATTTTGGTGGACGATGAAGGAAACGAAATCGTGTTGCCGAAAGAAAAACAAATTCCGTCTGACTTTTTCCGCAAAGGCGATAACGTTCGCGGAATCATTGAAAGTGTGGAATTGAAAGGCAATAAACCGCAAATCATCATGTCGAGAACGGCGGATAAATTCTTGGAGAAATTATTCGAACAGGAAATTCCGGAAGTATTTGACGGCTTGATTATGATTAAGAAAGTGGTGCGTATTCCGGGTGAAAAAGCGAAAGTAGCTGTTGATTCTTATGATGACAGAATTGATCCGGTTGGAGCTTGTGTGGGAATGAAAGGTTCGCGTATTCACGGCATTGTACGTGAGTTGGGTAACGAAAACATTGACGTAATCAACTACACCAACAATTTGCCGTTATACATCACCAGAGCGTTGAGCCCTGCCAAAGTATCTTCGGTAAAAATTGACGAAGAGAAAAAAAGAGCCGAAGTGTTCTTGAAATTGGAAGAAGTTTCCAAAGCGATTGGTCGTGGCGGTCACAATATCAAATTGGCCGGATTGTTAACCGGTTATGAGTTGGATGTCATCAGAGAAGGAAGCGCTATCGAAGAAGACGACGTAGAATTAACAGAGTTCTCCGATGAAATCGACGGCTGGGTAATCGATGAATTTGCCAAAATCGGTTTGGATACGGCCAGAAGTATCCTGAATCAAGATGTGGCGGATTTAGTGAGAAGAACTGACTTGGAAGAAGAAACGATTTTAGAAGTAATAAAAATATTGAAAGAAGAGTTTGAGGACTAAGCTTTCGCCAACACAACAATAGATAACATTAATTAGATTTTATGTCTGAAGGAAATATTAGAATTAATAAAGTTTTAAGGGAATTAAATATTTCTTTGGAAAGAGCTGTGGATTATCTTAAGGATAAGGGCATTGCTATTGAAGCGAGTCCCAACACAAAAATTTCCGACGATGTGTACCAAATTCTTTGTGGCCAATTTGCGGGCGACAAAGGAAACAAAGAGGCTTCTAAAGGGGTAAGCGAAGAAATCAGAAAAGAGAAAGAAGCCCTTCGTTTGGAAAGAGAAAAAGAAATAGAAGACAAGCGCAGAGCCGACGAAGAGCGTCAACGATTGGAACTGATCAAAGCCAAAGCCGTGGTAACTGCTCCTAAGCAGGTAGGTAAAATTGACTTAGAACCCAAAGCGCCCGCAGCAGCAGCTCCGGCACCGGTTGAGACGCCTAAGATTGCTTCAGACAAAAAAGAAAATGTTGTTGAAAAGAAAGAAGAAGTTGCGGTAACTCCGGTTGAGAAAGCGGCTAAGGAGGAGAAACAAGCTCCGGCACCTGAAGCAACGCCATCGGCGGATGAAACCATTACGACGCAATACCAAAAATTAACCGGTGCAACCCTTACCGGACAGGTGATTGACTTGTCACAATTCAACAAGCCTAAAAAGAAAAAAGAGGAATTCAAGAAGGATGCCAACAAGCCGGCTACTCCGGGTGCCGGACAAAATGCGGCACAAGGGGCTAATGCCAATAAAAACAAAAGAAAAAGAATTCCAACCAAACCGGGAGAAGGCGGAAAACCGGCCATCACCGGAGGAGGTAATGCTTTTGGTCCAAACAAACCGGGAGGAAACAAACCAGGGGGCTTCCAAAAAGGAAACCGTCCGGCCATTGTTCAAAAAGTAGAGCCTACCGAAGAAGAAGTTAAAAACCAAATCAAAGAAACGCTGGAGCGTTTACAAGGGAAAGGAAACAAATCCAAAGCGGCCAAATACCGAAGAGACAAGCGTGATACGCACCGTCAGAGAACGGAAGAAGAAATGCAGGCTTTGGAAGAAGGAAGCAAAACACTAAAAGTGACCGAGTTTGTTACCGTTGGTGAAATTGCAACGATGATGGATGTGCCGATTACCAAAGTAATCGGAACTTGTATGTCGTTGGGTATCATGGTAACCATGAACCAACGTTTGGATGCCGAAACGCTTTCGATTGTAGCGGATGAATTTGGGTATGAAGTAGAATTTATTACTACCGATATCGAAGAGAATCTGGAAGTGGTGGAAGACCGTCCGGAAGATTTAGTAACCCGAGCGCCAATTGTAACGGTGATGGGTCACGTAGACCATGGTAAAACATCCTTATTGGATTACATCCGTAAAGAAAATGTAATTGCCGGAGAATCGGGTGGAATTACCCAGCACATCGGAGCGTACGCCGTTACTTTAGATAACGGTCAAAAAATTACGTTCTTGGATACACCGGGTCACGAGGCGTTTACCGCGATGCGTGCCCGTGGAGCACAGGTTACCGATATTGCCATTATTGTGGTAGCGGCCGATGATGACATCATGCCACAAACCAAAGAGGCTATCAGTCACGCCCAAGCGGCCGGGGTTCCGATGATCTTTGCTATCAATAAAATTGATAAGCAGGGAGCAAATCCTGAAAAAATTAAAGAGAAATTAGCCGCCATGAATTTATTGGTGGAAGATTGGGGAGGAAAATACCAATCGCATGATATCTCTGCTAAGAAAGGGACAGGAGTTAAAGAATTATTAGAAAAAGTATTGCTTGAGGCTGAAATATTAGACTTAAAAGCCAACCCGAATAAACCGGCCGTAGGAACAGTTGTGGAAGCACAATTGGACAAAGGAAGAGGGTATGTGTCTACCATCTTGGTACAATCCGGAACGTTGAGAGTAGGCGATTATGTATTGGCCGGAAAAAATCACGGTAAGGTAAAAGCCATGCACGATGAGCGCGGACACAATGTAAAAGAAGCCGGTCCGTCAACACCGATTTCTATATTAGGTTTGGATGGTGCTTCAACAGCGGGGGACAAGTTCAACGTATTTGAAGATGAAAGAGAGGCCAAGCAAATTGCTGCCAAGCGTACCCAATTATTGCGTGAGCAATCAGTACGTACGCAACGTCATATTACTTTGGCCGAAATCGGTCGTCGTATTGCGTTGGGTCAGTTTAAAGAATTGAACATCATTCTCAAAGGAGACGTGGACGGTTCGGTAGAAGCTTTATCGAGTGAGTTCTCTAAATTGTCTACGGAAGAAATTCAAATTAATATTATCCATAAAGGGGTGGGAGCCATTACCGAAACTGATGTTATGTTGGCTTCGGCTTCGGATGCGATTATCATCGGATTCAACGTGCGTCCTGCCGGAAATGCCCGTCAATTGGCACAGAAGGAAGAGATTGACATCAGAAGTTACTCTATCATCTATGATGCGATTAACGACTTGAAAGATGCAATGGAAGGTATGTTGTCGCCGGAAATGAAAGAAGAAATCACCGGAACGGCTGAGATTCGTGAAATCTTTAAAGTATCAAAAGTGGGTACTATTGCCGGATGTATGGTGACAGACGGGAAGATTTTCCGTAACTCTAAAATCCGCTTAATTCGCGAAGGTGTGGTGATTTATACCGGAGAATTGGCTACTTTGAAACGTTTCAAAGACGACGTCAAAGAAGTGTCCAAAGGCTACGATTGCGGTATGCAGATTAAGAACTACAACGATATTGAGCAATTGGATATCATCGAAGCATTCCAGGAAGTGGAAGTGAAGAAAAAGTTGAAATAACAAAATAACTGTAAAAAAAGTCCTGAATTTTTCAGGACTTTTTTATTTTAGCACTAAATCGAAAGAGTATGAAAAAAGGAATTCTTGGTTTTTGCTTATTTTTTATTTTTACTGCCTATGCACAGGAAAATGAAGTTCATTTAATTTCTTTAGCCAATGACAAAAACACAGCTATTGATAGCGATTTCTATATTGAAAACGTATACGATGGCCGACAAATAAAAGAAAATATCGGAACCGTTTATGTTTCGCTTTTTAACAACAAAGTTTCTGCCAATTTTCAAAAGCCTTTTACGGAAGAATTAGCGTCGTTGTTCGCTGTTTTATATCCTAAAAAGGAAAATAAAAAAGCCGTTTCTGTTCGAATTAATGAGCTGTATGTTACGGAAACGAATAATACTAATGAGAACAATAAAGAATTAGGTTCGGCTACAGTTGTTTTGGATATTATTGAAAAAGGGTCCGATGGGAAAGACTATATAGTCGGCACTTATTTTTCGAATAGGGAAGACACCCGTACCGATGTAACTAAACTGCACCCGGTATTAATCACGGCGGCAATAAAAAACACTTTTGAGAATTATAAAAATTCCAAACAAGTTTACAAAGAGCCAATACCTTTTTTTCAAGAGGAACCTGTTGATGTTAACAACACACAAATTAAGGCAGGGGTTTACCTCAATTATAAAGATGTCTTTAACCAGCACTCCCTCAGTCTTGATGACTATACTATTACCAAGTACAAAGAAGGTTTTTGTCTTTTAAACAAGACAACCGGAAGAGTAGAAACCGGATTTTATGGGTTTAGTGATGGACAACACTTTTATATCAATCTTTTCCAATTTTCAACGGTTCGTTATTATTTAAAAACGGAACTGTTGGGAGCTAATTATTTTATTGATGAAGTGGTTGAAAATAATCTTGATATTAAAGGGTATTATGCGACTTATGCAGGTTTGATTGGTGGGGCAGGCGGAGTCTTGGTTATGACGCTGATAAATGGGGGAGGCGGAAGTAGTAGCTCAGAAATAAATACAATCCCTTTGATTATTGAAAGAGTCAGCGGGGCACCAACCTTTCTAACTGATAAATATGTTTTACAGATGCTGGAGCCAAACAAAACTTTGTTGAAGGAGTATAAGAAAACCAAGAGAACGCCTGCTGATAAAAAGATGTTTTACAAGAAGAGTAACAATCTATAAAAAAGCCCCGCAATTTGCGGGGCTTTTTTTTATTTATTTGGTTTGATCAAAAAGGCATTGGGATATTTCTTTTTCAGAAGGCTCAGGTTTTTTTCGGCTTCAATGCGGGTTTTGAAATTCCCTACCCAAACTTTATACATTGGGGTGCTGAAAACAATAGTGGCATCCATGTTTTTGTTTTCTTTCTTGAAATCAATTAAGGTCTTTTTGGAGTTTTCACTGTCACCGTTGAAGATCTGAATTTTATAACGATCATTGATGGTGATAGAGCTGTTTATTTTTCGTTTTTCATTCAGCAGTTGCTCAAACTTGGGGTCTTGATTTACTGTAACTTTTGCCTCTTGTGCAAAGCTTTTTTGTGATAAATTCAGTAGTAAAAACGCGGAGAAAATAAACTTGATTTTGGCGAAATCGGTCATAATGATTTGATTTTTATACAAATGTAAAACTTAAAAAATTAAACAAAAGCCAAAACGCTATTTAGAATTAATATAAATTGATATTTAAGATATATTTAAGGTTTTGAGAATAGTTCATAAGTCGTATTTTTGTGCAAGTTTTTAATAAAGTGCTTGTTTTTTAACGGAATTTAACCCGGAAAAAATCGTGCCAACATTAGTCGATAATCATTATATTATATGAAAAAAGTGGGTAACCATAATTCGATTTCAAGGAAAATACTCTTCGGTTTAGCTCTAACGCTATCGTTCTCCTTAACTTCATTATCTCAAAATGCTGCACCAGCTGCTCCGGCGGCTGCAACTCCTGCACCTGCAGATGCAACTGCTGCTCCGGCCGCTGCTGCAACGGGGGGTGGTGATGCTGTGGCAGGAAAAACATTGTTTAACACCAATTGTGCGGCTTGTCACAGTTTAGACAAAAAGATGACGGGTCCTGCCTTAAGAGGGGTTACCGGGCGTCATGCTAAAGATTGGTTCTACAAATGGATTGCCAACAGTTCGGCTTTGATAAAAGCAGGAGATCCTGATGCTGTGAAGTTGTTCAACGAAAACAACAAAGCGGTAATGACGGCGTTTCCTCAATTGTCTAAACAAGATGTGGATAATATCTTAGCGTATACCGATACGAAAAAAGAAGAGCCGAAAGCTCCGCTGCCTGGTGCGGCTGTAGCCGGTGCTTCAAATGAAGGCGGAATTTCTAACAACGTGATTCTCGGAGCGTTGTCTTTGGTGTTGCTGATGTTGGTAATCATGTTGTTCTTTGTGAACAATGTATTGACTAAAGTAGCTAAAGCAAATGGTATTGAGGTGGCGCCTAAAGAGGGAAGATTGTCGATATGGCAGGCTTTTGTTAAAAATCAATTTTTGGTGTTGGTTGCGTCAATATTCTTGATTTTAGCTAGTGGCTATTTTGTATACGGCTTCCTGATGCAGGTGGGTGTTGACCAGGATTACGAACCGATTCAGCCGATTCACTATTCACACCGAATCCACGCCGGAAGTAACGGTATTGACTGTAAATATTGTCACTCGGCAGCTCGTGTGAGTAAAAATGCAGGTATTCCTTCATTGAATGTGTGTATGAACTGTCACAAAAATATTTCTGAAGTATCCGATACTACGGCTACTCCTGAGCACTCTAAAGCATTCTACGACGGAGAGATCAAAAAACTTTACGATGCTGTAGGATGGGACGGTGCTAAATATACCGGAAAAACACATCCGGTAAAATGGGTACGTATTCACAACTTGCCTGACTTTGCTTACTTCAACCACTCACAACACGTAACGGTGGCGGGTATTGAATGTCAAAAATGTCACGGTCCGGTTCAGACGTACGAAATCCAAAAACAATTTGCTCCGTTAACTATGGGCTGGTGTATTAAATGTCACCGCGAAACTGATGTTAAGATGGAGGGCAATGCTTACTATACAAAAATTCACGAAGAACTTTCTAAAAAATATGGTGTAGACAAATTGACTGCAGCACAAATGGGAGGTTTAGAGTGTGGTAAGTGTCACTACTAATAAAATTATTAAGAAGCTAATATTTATATACGATGTCATCGAACAAAAAATACTGGAAAAGTGTTGAGGAGCTAAACGAAAATAGTTCTATTGTTGAGACGCTTAGAAATAATGAATTCGTGGAAGAAATTCCAACAGGGGATTTCCTTTCTGATAAAGAGTCATTGTCTTCTTCATCAACTACTCGTCGTGATTTCTTGAAATACGTAGGATTCAGTACAGCGGCTGCAACTTTGGCTGCTTGTGAGGGTCCGGTACACAAATCAATTCCTTACGTTTTACAACCGGAGCAAATCATTCCCGGAGTTGCGGATTACTATGCAACTACGATGTTTGACGGTTTTGATTTTGCCAACTTGTTGGTGAAAACACGTGAAGGTCGTCCGATCAAAATTGAAAATAATACCATAGCTGGAGCTGCATTTGCTGCGAATGCCAGAGTTCACGCTTCTGTGTTGTCTTTATACGACAGTATGCGTTTGAAACAAACGAAGGTGGCGCAAAAAGAGGCTACTTGGCAAGAAGCGGATTTGAAAATCAAAGCCAGCTTAGCAGATGCTAAAGCTAAAGGCGGTCAGGTAGTTTTATTGACCGGTACATTGGCGAGTCCTTCTACTGAAAGTTTGATAGCTGAGTTTATCGCTAAAAACCCAACGGCTAAACATGTAGTTTACGATGCGGTTTCTGAGTCGGCAGCATTAGATGCTTTCGAAGCGGTGTATGGCGAAAGAGCTTTAGTAAATTATGACTTTGCCAAAGCGAATACGATTGTTGCTTTAGATGCGGATTTCCTTGGAGATTGGCAAGGTGGTGGTTATGATGCAGGCTACGCTCAAGGCAGAATTCCGCAAGCCGGAAAAATGTCAAAACACTATCAGTTTGAGGCGAACATGACTTTGTCAGGTGCTGCTGCTGATAAGCGTGTGCCGATGAAAATTTCAGATCAGAAATTAGCTTTAGTTAAAATATACAATGTAATCACCGGTGCAGCTGTAGCTACAGGTAAAGTAGCGAACGAAGACGTCGTGATGAAAGCAGCGCAGCAATTGAAAGCTGCCGGAACCAAAGGATTATTAGTGTCGGGAATCCAGGATAAAAATGCTCAATTATTGGTTTTAGCGATAAATCAGGCGTTGGCCAGTGAAGCATTTTCAACCATGGGAACCCGTCAAATCAGAAAAGGTTCTAACGAAAAAGTAGCTCAGTTGATTGCGGATATGAATGCAGGAAGTGTTCACACGTTAATCATGAGCGGTGTGAATCCGGTATACACTTTAGCCGACAGCGCTAAATTTGTAAGCGGATTGAAAAAAGTAAAATTATCAGCGGCATTCTCTTTGAGAGAAGACGAAACCGCTTCAATTACCAATATTGCTGTTCCGGCTCCTCACTATTTAGAGTCATGGAACGATTTAATGTTGACTAAAGGAACGTATTCTATAGTACAACCTACGATTCGTCCGTTATTCAGCTCTAAGCAATTCCAAGAAGCTTTAATGTCTTGGAATGGTAATGCCGGAACGTATTATGATTATTTAAAAGCAAGTTCAGCGGCTCATACTAATGGTGTAGCTTGGAACAAAGCAGTACACGATGGTGTGGTTGTAGGTGTTTCGACTGCTGCAACGTCAGGTTCGGCAGATTATGCCGCTGCTGCCAATGCTTTGGCTGCTTCAAAACCGGCTAACGGTTTTGAATTAGTGTTGTACACTAAAACAGGTTTAGGAGACGGACAACAAGCCAACAACCCATGGTTACAAGAGTTTCCGGATCCAATTACCAGAGTATCTTGGGATAACTATGTTACCATTTCTCAAGCCGATGCTAAAGCAGCCGGTTTAGAAAATAAAATCGTGGCTAACGGTGGTCTTAACGGAAGTAATGCCACAATTATTGTAAACGGAGTTAAAATGGATGTTCCTGTAATTGTTCAACCGGGACAAGCAGTAGGAACTTTAGGTTTGGCTTTAGGATATGGTAAAAAAGCTGCTTTAAAAGAAGAAATGCAGGTAGGTGTTAACGCTTACACATTCTATACCAACTTTAATAACGTACAATCAGCTTCCATTGTTAAAGCGGCTGGTGAGCATGAGTTTGCTTGTGTTCAATCGCAAAAAACATTGATGGGTAGAGGTGATATTATTAAAGAAACTACATTAACAATATTCAACACCAAAGACAGCAAAGAGTGGAATGAAATGCCAATGGTATCTTTAGACCACAAAGAAGTAGAAGCTACTAAAGTTGACTTATGGGAATCGTTTGACCGTTCAGTAGGACACCACTTCAATTTGTCTATCGACTTAAATGCCTGTACGGGATGTGGTGCTTGTGTGATTGCCTGTCATGCTGAGAACAACGTTCCTGTTGTTGGAAAATCAGAAGTAAGAAGAAGTCGTGATATGCACTGGTTGCGTATCGACAGATATTACTCTTCAGAAGATACCTTTGCTCAGGATAATGAGAAAAAAGAAAACTTCAACGGCTTATTTGGTGATAAAGGTTCATTAGGCGGATTTGGTCAAATGGAACATCCTGCAGATAATCCTCAGGTGGCTTTCCAACCCATCATGTGTCAGCATTGTAACCACGCACCGTGTGAAACTGTTTGTCCTGTGGCAGCAACTTCTCATGGTCGTCAAGGTCAAAACCAAATGGCTTATAACCGTTGTGTGGGTACCCGTTACTGTGCCAACAACTGTCCGTACAAAGTACGTCGTTTCAACTGGTTCTTGTACAACAACAATGACGAGTTTGATTTCCACATGAACAATGATTTAGGTCGTATGGTAATTAACCCGGATGTGAACGTTCGTTCTCGTGGGGTTATGGAGAAATGTTCAATGTGTATCCAAAAAACACAGTTGACTATTTTAACGGCTAAACGTGAAGGAAGAGAAGTAGCTGCAGATGAATTCCAAACGGCTTGTTCGGCTGCTTGTTCTTCAGGAGCTATGGTCTTCGGAGATATCAATAACAAAGAAAGCAAAGTGGCTAAACTTGTTGAAGATAAAAGAGCTTACCATTTGTTAGAGCATGTTGGTACCAAACCAAATGTGGTTTATCATGTTAAAGTCAGAAATACCTAGTATCAAAAAATAATTAATTAAGAAACAATATAAAGGATTATGTCGTCTCATTACGAAGCACCCATTAGAAAACCCTTAGTTATTGGTGATAAATCTTATCACGATGTAACTGTAGATGTAGCTGCTCCAGTAGAAGGAAGAGCCAATAAACAGTGGTGGACTGTATTTTCTATCGCATTAATAGCTTTCCTTTGGGGAATTGGATGTATAGTGTATACTATATCTACCGGTATCGGATCTTGGGGATTAAATAAAACAGTAGGTTGGGCTTGGGATATCACTAACTTCGTTTGGTGGGTAGGTATCGGGCACGCCGGAACATTAATTTCTGCCGTACTATTATTATTCCGTCAACGATGGAGAATGGCGATTAACCGTTCAGCGGAAGCAATGACCATCTTCTCGGTAATTCAGGCCGGTTTATTCCCAATCATCCACATGGGTCGTCCATGGTTAGCTTACTGGGTAGTGCCAATTCCAAACCAATTCGGTTCGTTATGGGTAAACTTTAACTCCCCGTTACTTTGGGACGTATTTGCGATTTCTACTTATCTTTCTGTATCATTGGTTTTCTGGTGGACAGGTTTATTACCGGATTTTGCGATGTTAAGAGACAGAGCGGTAACCCCGTTTGCTAAAAAAATCTATACCATCCTATCTTTCGGATGGAGTGGTAGAGCTAAAGACTGGCAACGTTTTGAAGAAGTTTCTTTGGTATTGGCCGGTTTAGCAACTCCTCTTGTACTTTCCGTACACACTATTGTATCCTTTGACTTTGCTACTTCGGTAATCCCGGGATGGCATACTACCATCTTCCCTCCGTATTTCGTTGCCGGAGCGGTATTCTCAGGATTTGCGATGGTAAATACACTTTTGATTATCATGAGAAAAGTGTCTAATTTGGAAGCTTACATCACCATACAACATATCGAATTAATGAACATCGTAATCATGATTACAGGTTCTATCGTTGGGGTGGCTTATATCACTGAGTTATTCGTAGCTTGGTATTCAGGAGTAGAGTATGAGCAATACGCGTTCTTGAACAGAGCAACGGGACCTTACTGGTGGGCTTATTGGTCGATGATGACGTGTAACGTTTTCTCACCTCAGTTCATGTGGTTCAAAAAATTAAGAACCAGTATCATGTTCTCGTTTGTTATTTCTATTGTGGTAAATATCGGAATGTGGTTTGAGCGTTTTGTAATCATCGTGACTTCATTACACAGAGATTATCTTCCTTCTTCTTGGACGATGTTCCAACCCACTTTTATCGATATTGGAATTTTCATCGGTACCATTGGATTCTTCTTTGTATTGTTCTTGTTGTATGCCCGAACGTTCCCTGTGATTGCTCAGGCAGAGGTGAAAACAATTTTGAAGTCTTCCGGTGAAAACTACAAAAGAGAAAGAGAAGCAAAAGGACACAATCATTCAGATAAACACTAAGAATTACTATGAGTAGTACTAAAGTTATACACGCGATATACAATGACGATGATGTCTTGATGGACGCCGTTCACAAAACGAGAGCCGCTCATCATCATATTGAAGAAGTTTTTACTCCTTTTCCGGTTCACGGATTGGATAAAGCCATGGGGATTGCACCAACCCGCTTAGCGATTTGTGCCTTTATTTATGGTTGTATCGGATTGTCAGTGGCTACCACCATGATGAATTATATTATGATTCAGGATTGGCCTCAGGATATTGGGGGGAAACCAAGTTTTGCCTACTATCAAAACATGCCGGCTTTTATCCCGGTTATGTTTGAGATGACGGTATTTTTTGCCGCGCACTTGATGGTAATCACTTTTTACATGAGAAGCAGATTATGGCCATTCAAACAAGCGGAAAACCCGGATGTTAGAACTACTGATGATCACTTTTTAATGGAGGTTTCTGTTAAAGACAACGAAGAAGAATTGGTGAAATTCTTCCAGGCAACGGGTGCAGTAGAAGTTAAAGTAATTGATAAGCATTAATAATAGATATGAAAAGTTTACTTAAAACAGCAGTAGTATTAGGTATAGTAGTTTCCTTTTCGTCTTGTAAAGATAATTCGAAACCCAACTATCAATACATGCCTAACATGTATGAATCTGTAGCTTATGAAACCTATTCAGAGTCTGATGCTTTCAATTCGCCTACCGGATTACACGGAAAAGAAGGACAATTGCCTCCGGATGGTTCTATCAAAAGAGGGTTTGTTCCTTATGATATTCCGAATACAACGGCAGGATATGAATTAGCGAAAGCTACTTTAAAATCTCCATTGGATTCCACAGCTGTGGATATGGAAAAAGCAAAAGCTCTTTTTGATGTTTATTGCGCTATATGTCACGGAACGGCTGGTGACGGTCAAGGGAAATTGGTGAAACAACAAAAATTCCTTGGGGTTCCCAATTACAAAGACAGACAAATTACAGAAGGAAGTATTTTCCATGTTGAGACGTATGGTTTGAACTCAATGGGTTCTTATGCGAATCAATTGTCTCAAGAAGAGCGTTGGATGATTGCGGCTTATGTTCTTGAACTAAAAAGCAAATTATAATTGTAGAACAAACAGATTGTTATAGATATGTATACCTTTTCAAGTAAATTAAAAACTTTTTCTATCGTCTTAATGCTCGTTGGAGTGTTGGGAATCGGATATGGTTTTTTGACCGCACCTAAAACCGTACAGGACGTGGAAACCATTTTAAAAGCCGAAGAAAGCCATCACGAAGGAGCAGCAGCTCACCATGCTGTTGAGAAACATGATGAAAAAGCCAAGGCTGAACACGAAGAACATGTAGAACACGTTCTGCACCAATTACAAAACAAACCTTGGGCAGCTTTATATGTTGCTTGTATTTTTGTGATGTTGATTTCAATGGGAGCTTTAGCTTTTTATGCCATCCAACAAGTGGCTCAGGCAGGTTGGTCCCCGGTATTGTTCCGTGTGATGCAGGGAGTTACTTCCTATTTGGTTCCGGGATCTATTATTTTCTTCTTGATTTTATTGGCTTCGGGTATGCATATGAATCATTTATTTGTATGGATGAAAGAAGGCGTTACAGAAGTAGGGAATAAAAACTACGACCACATGATTGCCGGAAAATCAGGATATTTGAATTTTACTTTCTGGATCATCAGAGCGGCTATTTTCTTAGGAGGATGGAACTTGTACCGTTATTTATCTCGTAAAAACTGTTTGGCACAAGACGAAGCTTCTGATAATACTTTCTACAAAAAGAACTTCAAAATGTCTGCGGCATTCTTAGTTTTCTTTATTGTTTCAGAATCAATCATGTCTTGGGATTGGATTATGTCGGTTGACCCACATTGGTTCAGTACCTTATTCGGATGGTATGTATTTGCCAGTTTTTTTGTAAGTGGTATTACCACTATTCAATTGGTTACACTTTATTTAAAATCTAAAGGGTATTTGGAAAGTGTTAATTCAAGCCACATCCATGATTTATCTAAATTCATGTTTGGTATCAGTGTATTCTGGACGTATTTATGGTTCTCTCAATTTATGTTGATTTGGTACTCTAATATTCCGGAAGAGGTTACTTATTTCAAAATGCGTATTGACCATTTCACATTGCCTTTCTGGGGTGCTTTTGTGATGAACTTCATCATTCCGATTTTGTTGTTAATCAATACTGATTTCAAACGCATTTATTGGATTATTGTAATGGCCGGTGTTTTCATTCTATTAGGACATTATGTTGATTTCTTCAATATGATCATGCCGGGAACTGTAGGGACACAATGGTTTATCGGAATTCCTGAAGTTGCCTCTTTATTATTCTTCTTTGGATTGTTTATTTTTGTGGTGTTCACTACATTAACAAAAGCGCCATTAGTTCCAAAAAGAAATCCTTTCATTGAAGAAAGTAAACATTTTCATTATTAATATTTAAAGTAAATCACAAATGACAACTCTTTTGGTACTTATAGTTGTAGTTTTATTGGCAGTTGCCTTATGGCAGTTAACTAAAATATTCGACTTGACTCAAGTAGGTGGAAATGTTAATCATACACAAATTGCAAATGACAATGATAACAGGGTAAACGGTTACTTAATGTTCGCTTTCCTTGGATTCATTTACCTTACTACTATTTTATGTTTGCTTAACTACAGCAAACTACCTCTAATAGGGGATTCCGCTTCACAGCATGGACCTCAGGTGGATAATTTAATGACCATCACTTTGGTTTTAATCTTTTTTGTACAAACGATTACTCAAGCGTTATTGCACTATTTTGCATTCAAATACCGAGGAAAAGAAGGTCAAAAAGCACTTTATTTTGCAGATAATAACCGTTTGGAATTCATCTGGAGTATTATTCCGGCTATAGTTTTGGCAGGTTTGATTCTTTACGGATTGTATGCGTGGACGAACATCATGTTTGTTGATGACAAAGACAAAGAAGATGCCATTGTAATTGAATTGTATGCACAACAATTTAAATGGGAAGCCCGTTATGCCGGTGCCGATAATGTTTTAGGAAAAGCGAATGTAAGATACATTGAAGGCGTAAACAATTTGGGTGTTGATTTAGCTGATCCAAATGCTCAGGATGATTTTACGGCTACCGAATTACACCTTCCAAAAGGAAAAAGAATTATTTTCAAAATGCGTTCTCAAGACGTATTGCACTCGGCTTATATGCCTCACTTCAGAGCTCAGATGAACTGTGTTCCGGGTATGGTTACTCAGTTTTCGTTTATCCCTACTCTGACAACTGCTGAAATGAGAGAGAAACCGGCTATGATAGAAAAAGTGGCCAACATCAATGCCATCAGAGCGAAAAAGAGCGAAGCATTGGTTGCAGCGGGACAACCGGCACTTGATCCGTATACTTTCGATTATTTATTGTTATGTAACAAAATCTGTGGAGCTTCTCACTACAACATGCAAATGAAAGTAGTAGTTGATACACCAGAAGAATATCAAGCTTGGTTAAAAGAAAATGCACCAAAAACGATTGTTCAAGCCGTTAAAAATGCAGCTGCAGAAGCAAAAGCATCTGAAGCAGGTTCAACAACTAAAGATTCAGCTGCTCCAAAAAGCAAAGACACTACTCTAGTTGCAGCGGCAGCAGAAATGAAGAAATAATTTAATATAATTTAAAAGTTATCCTATATGTCAGCAGAAGCTCACAACCACGATCATAGTCACGACCACGACCACGAACACCACCATAAAGATACGTTCATTACTAAATACATTTTTAGTATTGATCACAAAATGATCTCAAAGCAGTATTTGATTACTGGTATCATCATGGGGGTTATTGGAGTTGGAATGTCAATGCTTTTCAGAATGCAATTGGCTTGGCCGGAAGAATCTTTTAAATTGTTCAGCTTTTTCCTTGGAGAGCGTATGGCTCCGGGTGGAGTGATGAATAACGAAACGTATTTGTCACTGGTAACAATACACGGTACTATCATGGTATTCTTCGTATTGACTGCCGGTTTGAGCGGAACATTCAGTAACTTGTTGATTCCATTGCAAATTGGAGCCCGTGATATGGCTTCCGGATTCTTAAACATGATTTCTTACTGGTTATTCTTTTTATCCAGTGTGGTAATGGTTATTTCTTTGTTTGTGGAATCAGGACCTGCCTCTGCAGGATGGACAATTTATCCGCCACTTAGTGCTTTACCGCAAGCTATTTCCGGTTCAGGAACCGGTATGACGCTTTGGTTGGTTTCAATGGCTATCTTCATTGCTTCGTCGTTATTAGGTTCTTTGAACTATATCGTAACCGTAATCAACTTAAGAACAAAAGGTATGTCAATGACGAGATTGCCGCTAACGATTTGGGCTTTCTTTATCACCGCTATCATTGGGGTAATTTCATTCCCGGTATTATTGTCTGCCGCGTTGATGTTGATTATGGACAGAAGCTTTGGAACGTCATTCTTCTTGTCTGATATCTACATTGCCGGAGAGGTATTACATTATCAGGGAGGTTCTCCGGTATTGTTTGAGCACTTGTTCTGGTTCTTAGGTCACCCGGAAGTATACATCGTATTATTACCGGCATTAGGAATTACTTCTGAGATTATTGCTACTAATTCTCGTAAGCCGATCTTTGGTTACAGAGCGATGATTATGTCAATCATAGCAATCGCTTTCCTATCGACAATTGTATGGGGTCACCACATGTTTATTTCAGGTATGAATCCGTTCTTGGGTTCGGTATTTACCTTTACCACCTTGTTGATTGCTATCCCGTCTGCGGTAAAAGCATTTAACTATATCACTACATTGTGGAAAGGAAACTTGCAGTTAAACCCTGCGATGTTGTTCTCTATCGGATTGGTTTCTACCTTCATTACCGGTGGATTAACCGGATTGATTTTAGGAGACAGTACATTGGATATCAACGTTCACGATACATACTTCGTGGTTGCTCACTTCCACTTGGTAATGGGTATCTCTGCACTTTACGGAATGTTTGCCGGTATTTACCACTGGTTCCCTAGAATGTTTGGAAGAATGTTGAATAAAAACTTAGGCTACGTTCACTTTTGGGTAACAGCTGTGTGTGCGTACGGAGTATTCTTCCCAATGCACTTCATCGGAATGGCTGGTTTACCACGTCGTTACTATACCAATACCAACTTCCCGTTGTTTGACGATTTACAAAATGTTAACGTTATCATCACCACATTTGCTTTAGTGGGCGGTGCGTTCCAATTAGTATTCTTATACAATTTCTTTAGTAGTATTTTCTACGGTAAGAAAACAGTTCAAAATCCATGGAAATCCAATACATTGGAATGGACAGCTCCTATCGAACACATCCACGGTAACTGGCCTGGTGAATTACCTGAAGTACACCGTTGGGCTTACGATTACAGCAAGCCGGGATGGGATGAGGATTTCGTTCCTCAGAACGTACCCATGAAACCGGGTGAAGAAGTATTACACCACTAATTCCAAAATTTAAAATATAAAAAATGCCTTTCGCTATGGAAAGGCATTTTTTATTTGCAGTCAACTTTGTTATATATTTGTAATATGAACGAAAATCTCAATCCAACCAATTCCCACTTTAATCCTGAAGAACTTGATTTAGAAAAAAGACTACGACCGTTGTCTTTTGAAGATTTTACGGGTCAGGATCAAGTATTGGAAAACTTGAAGGTATTTGTGGAAGCGGCCAACCTCAGGAATGAGGCTTTAGACCATACTTTATTTCACGGTCCTCCGGGTTTAGGGAAAACTACTTTAGCTAATATTTTAGCCAACGAACTAGGGGTTGGAATCAAAATCACTTCAGGTCCGGTGTTGGATAAGCCCGGTGATTTGGCCGGATTGTTGACCAATTTGGAAGAGAGAGATGTATTGTTTATTGACGAAATCCATCGTTTGAGCCCCGTAGTGGAGGAGTATTTGTACTCGGCCATGGAAGATTTCAAGATTGATATTATGATTGAATCTGGGCCTAATGCGCGGACGGTTCAAATTAACCTCAATCCTTTTACATTGGTTGGCGCCACGACCCGTTCCGGTTTGTTAACCGCCCCGATGCGGGCGCGTTTTGGAATTCAAAGTCGTTTGCAATACTATAACACGGAGCTTTTGACTACTATAGTGCAACGCAGCTCGGGCATTTTAAAAATGCCTATCAGTATGGAAGCCGCTATTGAAATTGCCGGCAGAAGTAGAGGAACACCCCGTATTGCCAACGCGCTTCTGCGTCGTGTTCGCGATTTTGCTCAAATCAAAGGCAATGGTAAGATTGATATCGAAATCGCTCGTTTTTCCCTAAAAGCATTGCATGTCGATGCCCACGGTTTAGACGAGATGGACAATAAAATCCTCACGACAATCATCGATAAATTTAAAGGAGGCCCTGTTGGTTTATCTACTTTAGCTACTGCGGTTTCAGAAAGCGGAGAAACTATTGAAGAGGTGTACGAACCGTTTCTGATTCAGGAAGGATTCATTATCAGAACACCGCGCGGGAGAGAAGTTACCGAGAAAGCCTATACGCATTTGGGAAGAATAAACAAAAATATACAGGGAGGTTTGTTTTGATAAACAATAAAGAAAAATACACCCATTTCATTAAAGCCGAAGCCCAGCGCCTCGGTTTTTTGTCTTGTGGTATATCTAAAGCGGGCTTTTTGGAAGAGGAAGCACCCCGATTGGAACATTGGCTGAATCAAAATTATCAAGGCGAAATGAAATTCATGGAAGAACATTTCGATAAACGTCTTGATCCGAGACTATTGGTTCATGGTGCCAAAAGTGTTATTTCATTGCTGATAAATTATTATCCCTCCCAAACTCAAAATCCGGACAGTTATAAGATTTCCAAATATGCTTACGGCAAAGACTACCACAATGTCATCAAGAAAAAAGCGGTGAAACTCTTAAAGGCTATCCGAGTAGAAATTGGAGACGTTCCGGGTAGAGCCTTTATAGATATAGCCCCCATTATGGATAAGGCATGGGCTGCTAAAAGCGGATTGGGCTGGCTTGGTAAAAACAGTAATCTGTTGACTCAACAGGTTGGCTCTTTTTATTTCATAGCCGAAATAATTATCGATTTAGAACTCGAATATGATAATCCGACGACAGATCACTGCGGCACCTGCACCGCTTGTATAGATGCTTGCCCAACCCAAGCTATTATTGCTCCCTATGTGGTGGATGGCAGCAAGTGTATATCTTATTACACCATAGAGTTGAAAGACAACCTTCCAATGGAACTGAAAGGAAAAATGGATGATTGGATGTTTGGGTGCGATGTCTGTCAGGATGTTTGTCCGTGGAATCGTTTTTCCAAGGCTCACAGTGAACCGCTTTTTACCCCTTATCCTGAACTGCTGTCCTATTCCAAAAAGGATTGGGAAGAAATCACAGAAGAAACTTTCTCGGCCGTTTTTACCAATTCACCGCTAAAGCGGGCGCAATGGCAAGGAGTGAAGCGAAATATTGATTTTTTAAAATAAAAATCATTGTAAAAGAAACTGTCAAATGTTTCCCTATTTCAGTAAGTCTTTTACCTTTGTATATATGATGAAAAATGCCAAAAATGAATAAATACAGCAAACGAAGAGAAGCTCTTTTATATCACGCTAAGCCCACACCGGGTAAAATTAAAGTAGTACCCACCAAGAAATACGCCACACAAAGAGATTTGTCTTTAGCCTATTCTCCGGGAGTGGCTGAGCCTTGTCTGGAAATTGCCAAAGATGTTAATAATGTTTATAAATATACATCTAAAGGGAATTTGGTGGCTGTAATTACCAATGGAACAGCAGTCTTGGGATTGGGCGATATAGGCCCTGAAGCTTCTAAACCGGTAATGGAAGGGAAGGCGTTGCTTTTCAAAATTTTTGCCGACATCGATGTGTTTGATATTGAAGTGGGAGCCAAAGATGTAGACGCTTTTATTGAAACTGTAAAGAATATTGCACCCACATTTGGAGGCATCAATTTGGAAGACATCAAAGCGCCGGAGTCTTTTGAAATCGAGAGACGACTGGTAGAAGAATTGAACATACCCGTGATGCACGATGATCAACACGGAACCGCAATTATTTCTTCAGCGGCCTTGTTAAATGCTTTGGAACTGGCAAAGAAGAAAACTACCGAAGTCAAGGTGGTGGTTTCCGGTGCAGGTTCTGCCGCTTTAGCTTGTGCTAATTTGTACATGCTGTTGGGTGTTAAAGCCGAGAACATTATCATGTTTGACAAAGACGGAGTGCTTTCTTCGGAAAGAACCGACTTATCTGATTTGCAAAAAAAATATACTCATGGTAAACCGGGAATAACTTTGGCGGAAGCCTTAGTCAATGCCGATGTTTTCCTGGGGCTTTCTGCCGGAAATATTTTGTCCCCCGAAATGCTCTTGAATATGGCCAAAAACCCTATTGTTTTTGCAATGGCCAATCCTATTCCGGAGATTGATTACGATTTAGCGATTGCCACTCGAGAAGATATTATTATGGCTACCGGCCGTTCGGATCATCCGAATCAGGTGAATAACGTGTTGGGGTTCCCTTATATTTTCCGGGGTGCCTTAGATGTTCGCGCGACTAAGATTAATGAAGAAATGAAAATGGCTGCGGTGCACGCTTTGGCTGAATTAGCTAAGGAACCTGTGCCGGAACAAGTAAATATTGCTTACGGTGAAACCCGTTTGAACTTTGGAAAAGACTATATTATTCCAAAACCTTTTGATCCGAGATTGATTGCTGTAGTGGCTCCTGCAGTGGCAAAAGCCGCTATGAATTCGGGTGTGGCGCTGCATCCGATTACCGATTGGGAAAAATATGAGGAAGAGCTTTTAGAGCGTTTGGGTTCTGACAACAAAATGGTTCGTTTGTTGACCAACCGCGCCAAAACGGATCCTAAGCGAGTGGTTTTTGCAGAAGCAGACCATTTGGATGTGTTGAAAGCGGCACAAATTGCCTATGAAGAAGGGATTGCCAAGCCCATCCTATTGGGGAATAAAGAATTGATTTTAGAACTCAAGGAGGAATTAGGATTTGATGCCGAAGTGCCCATAATTGATCCAAAAACCAAAGAAGAAGATCAACGCCGTATGCATTATGCCGAAATGTATTGGAAAGCCCGTCAACGCAGAGGGATTTCATTGTTTGACGCGCAAAAATGGATGCGGGAGCGAAATTATTTTGCGGCCATGATGGTCAACGAAGGAGAGGCTGATGCTATGGTTTCAGGTTATTCCAGAAGTTATCCGTCAACTGTAAAACCATTAATGCAATTGATAGGCAAAGCACCGGGGATTACACTCATTGCTACAACCAATATGATGATGACCAATCGCGGTCCGATGTTTTTATCAGATACAGCTATTAACCCTGACCCTACAGCGGACGAATTGGCTAAAATTGCACTGATGACCGCTAAAACCGTAAGAATGTTTGGTATGGAGCCGGTTATTGCAATGGTTTCCTTCTCTAATTTTGGTTCGTCTACCTATGTAAGTGCTTCTAAAGTAAGAGAAGCGGTTGCATATTTGCATAAATACTACCCCGATTTAATTGTAGATGGTGAAATTCAGACCGATTTTGCTTTAAACCCGGATATGTTGAAAGCGAAGTTTCCTTTCTCTAAACTGGCAGGAAAGAAAGTGAATACCTTGATTTTTCCTAATTTGGAAGCAGCCAATATTACCTACAAGTTATTGAAAGAACTGTACAAAGTAGATTCTGTCGGACCAATTATGTTGGGGATGGAAAAAGCAGTGCATATTTTTCAGTTGGGAGCCAGCGTTGAAGAAATGGTCAACATGGTTGCCGTTTCAGTAGTAGATGCACAGGAAAAAGAGAAAAGAAAAAAACTAACCGCCCAATAGTTTTTGTAAAATTGTACAGATATGGCGCTTAGATTTTGTCAAATGAAGAATTTTGTTATATTTGAAACTAGATTTCAAGCCAAATGATAGCACACATTCAAGGAAAATTAGTGGAAAAAACACCCACAGAGGTCGTTGTTGACTGTAATGGGGTTGGCTATCATATTAATATTTCGCTGCATACCTTTTCGTTACTTCCCCAGTCCGATTTCATAAAGTTGTTTACCTATCTACAAATCAAAGAAGATGCCCATTCTTTGTTTGGTTTTGTTGAAAAATCAGAAAGAGAATTGTTCAAGTTGTTGCTTTCTGTTTCGGGGATTGGTGCCGGTATAGCCCGCACCATGTTGTCGTCTTTAGATCCTAAGCAAATTATACATGCTATAGGAAATGGCGATGTGGGGACGATACAATCGATTAAGGGAATCGGGAGTAAAACGGCACAGCGGGTAATACTTGATTTGAAAGAGAAAGTGTTAAAAATCTATGATTTAGAAGAAATTCCAGCCTCGCAACACAATATTAATCGAGAAGAAGCGTTATCTGCTTTGGAGGTTTTAGGTTATGTTAGAAAAAATGCCGAAAAGGTGGTGGATAAAATCATTAGAGAAAACGCGGAGGCGACGGTGGAAACAATAATTAAACAAGCATTAAAAAATTTATAATTCTTGGAAACAATATACTTTACAAAACCATTTTTAAACCTGAAAAAGATTCTTCTCGGAATGTTGCTGTTACTTGGTACTGCAGCATTTGCACAGGTTCCTGTAACGCCGGCTGACTCTACCGGTTACTCAAAAGGGAGAATGGAAATCAAAAACCCGAACAGTATTGTTAATGCCTACACCTACGACCCGGCAACCAATCGTTATATCTACACCAGCACTTTTGAAGGATTTAATATCAATTATCCCATTATATTAACACCAAAGGAATATGAAGAATTGGTGCTAAGGGAATCGATGCGGGAGTATTTCAAAGAAAAATCAGATGCTATTGACGGTAAAAAGGAGGGGTCGGAAGAAAAGAAAAAAGACTTGCTACCGAGATACTATGTGAATTCCGGTTTTTTTGAAACAATTTTCGGAGGGAATACCATAGACGTTAAACCAACCGGGTCTGTTGAGATGGATTTGGGGGTGAGGTATACCAAGCAAGATAATCCGGCTTTTTCTCCCCGAAACAGGGCACAAACCACTTTTGATTTTAACCAAAGAATCAGCATGAGTTTGATGGGGAAAGTGGGGACCCGTTTGAGTGTGAATGCTAATTATGATACACAATCTACTTTTGCCTTCCAAAACCTTATCAAATTGGAATATGCGCCAACCGAAGATGACATTATCCAAAAGATTGAGGTTGGAAATGTGAGCATGCCGCTATCGAATTCATTGATTCGCGGAGCACAGAGTTTATTTGGAGTAAAAGCACAATTACAGTTTGGAAAAACTACGGTTACCGGTGTTTTCTCGGAACAAAAATCACAAACCAAATCGGTAACAGCACAAGGAGGAGGAACCATTCAAAATTTTGAATTGTTTGCTTTGGATTACGACAATGACCGTCACTTTTTCTTATCACAATACTTCCGAAACCAGTATGATAAGGCAATGAAGAATTATCCGTTCATTGACAGTAGGGTTCAAATTACCCGTATAGAAGTTTGGGTAACCAACAAGCAAAATCGTGTAGCAACAACCAACAACAACTTAAGAAACATTATTGCTCTTCAGGATTTGGGAGAGGCCAGACTTTCAGGATTGAACGATAATCAGGTGGTAGTAGTCAAACAAAATGAAATCACCAATAATAATTTCTTCTTGAATTCAGTTGTGGATACTCCTGCAGATAATAAGAACAACAAATATGACCCTGCTCTTATTCCAAGTGGAGGCGGTATATTGAATTCAAACATTAGAGATATTGTTACCTCTTCACAAGGGTTTACCTATCTTGACCCAAATCTTAATCCTGACGAGGGAACCGATTATTCAAAATTGGAAAATGCCCGAAAGTTATCACCTTCGGAATATACTTTTCATCCACAATTGGGATACCTTTCATTGCAGCAGCGCTTGGCTAATGATGAAGTGTTAGCCGTAGCATATCAATATACGGTGGGAGATAATGTTTATCAGGTTGGGGAGTTTGGTACCGATGGAGTAGATGCTACAGTAGTTACCGGTGGAGGAACTTCTACTGAAGCAGTTTCTTCTCAGAGTTTGATTTTAAAAATGTTGAAAAGTAACTTGACCAATATCGACAGGGTTGTATCAACGAATCCTACGGTCAAAGTGACAACTCCTGTTTGGAATTTGATGATGAAGAATATTTATCAGATTCCGGGAGCGTTCCAATTGCAACAAGAGGATTTCAGATTTAATATTTTATATACAGATCCTTCTCCCATAAACTATATTTCGCCTGTGGCGGGAACCTCTTTCCCGGCGAATGATCCGTTGCATCCTGAAAACAATGTTAATGAAACCCCATTGTTAAAAGTATTCAATCTGGATCGACTGAATTCTACCAATGACCCACAAGTAGGCGGAGACGGATTTTTCGATTTCCTGCCGGGACTGACGGTTGACACACAAAACGGACGAATTATTTTTACCACGGTGGAACCCTTTGGTAAAACGTTATTTGAGAAACTGAGAAACAACACCACTGAAAATTATGATGGTGATCCTACCTTAACTTCTGATTTCAACGCCAACCAGGCCAAATACGTATTCCGAAATATGTATAGAAGTTCCCAAGCCGGAGCTTTGCAGGATGCGGAAAAAAATAAATTCCAGTTAAAAGGAAGATTCAAATCTATGGGAGGTGACGGAATTCCCATTGGGGCCTACAACGTTCCGAGAGGTTCTGTCGTGGTAACCGCAGGAGGAAGAGTGTTGCAGGAAGGGATTGATTACAGTGTAAATTATCAGGCCGGAAAAGTGCAAATATTAGATCCTTCCTTACAGGCATCTAACACTCCTATCCAGGTTTCTGTAGAGAACAATTCCACATTTGGTCAACAAACCCGAAGATTTATGGGGGTTAATGTGGAACACAAATTTTCAGATAAATTTTTATTGGGTGGTACTTTTATCAAAATGACTGAAAGACCGTTTACCAGTAAATCAAATTACGGTCAGGAATCGGTAAACAATACCATCTTTGGATTTAATGGAAATTATACCACTGAGGTTCCTTTTCTGACTCGATTGGTTAACAAGTTGCCAAACATTGATACCGATGCGCCGTCAAATATTTCCATTCGCGGTGAAGTAGCTTTTTTGAGACCGGACACGCCAACCGCAGACCGTTTCAGAGGAGAGTCTACCGTATATGTAGATGATTTTGAAGGCTCGCAAACCACCATCGACATGCGAGCGCCTCTTTCCTGGAGTTTGTCCAGTGTCCCGAAATGGCAAGCCGGCGTAGCTTACGAAGATTTTTATTCCGATCATGTTGACAGAACCTATGGCAATTACAGAGGGAAATTAAGTTGGTACAGCATCGATCCTACTATTTATGTACAAACACCAGGGGACATCACCAATGATGATTTGTCGTTAAACAGTACCCGAAGAGTCTTCAGCAGCGAATTATTTCCAAATACAGATATTCAGGTTGGGCAGTCTCAAGTAATCAATACTTTGGATTTATCTTATTATCCAAATGAAAGAGGTCCGTACAACTACAATCCTGAAGCATTGTCTCCTACCGGATTCAATGATCCGAAGAAAAATTTCGGAGGAATCATGCGTGCGATTAATTCAACGAACTTTGAACAAAGTAATGTAGAATACATACAGTTTTGGATGTTGGATCCGTATTATGATCCGGCTAACCCGCAAGGAGAAGTTCCTCATAGTAATATTGGAAAACTGTATTTCAACTTGGGAGAAATTTCAGAAGACATATTGAATGATGAACGTAAACAATATGAAAACGGATTACCGCAAAGCCCTACGTCAAACACATTAACCAACGAAACGGTTTGGGGTAAAGTACCATCTTCGCAATCACTTATTTATGCTTTTGATGCAGACGGCGCCAACAGAACTGCACAGGATGTTGGTTTTGACGGTTTAGATGATGATGGCGAACGGAATCTAATTGTTTCTTCACCTACAGAATCAGGTTTTGCCGCTTTAAGTGACCCGGCAGGAGATAATTACCAATACTTTTTAAATGCGTCGGGTAGTGTTTTTCAACGCTATAAAAACTACAATAATGTGCAGGGCAACTCCCCGGTAAATGTTACCGATAACAACAGAGGTTCAACTACCTTGCCCGATGTTGAAGATGTCAATCGGGATAATACCATGAATACGGTAGATGCCTATTATGAATATGCTATCGACATCAAACCTAACATGCAAGTTGGAGAGAACTATGTGACCGACGTGAGAGAGGTACCTAATATTAGTTTGCCAAATGGGAATTCTAATGGACAAGCCCGTTGGATACAAATTAAAATACCGGTTTCAAAACCAACAACTACTATAGGAAGCATCAGTGATTTCCGTTCGATTCGTTTCATGAGAATGTTTATGACCGGATTCAGTCAGCCCGTTACGCTTCGTTTTGGAGCTTTAGATTTGGTACGAGGCGAGTGGAGAAGATATGAAAATTCATTCCAGACGGTAGCTCAGGATCCCGATGGGAATACCGAAGATACAAGTACTAATTTTGACGTGCTGTCTGTAAATATTCAGGAGAACTCACAACGTTCCCCGATTCCTTATGTTACTCCACCGGGAGTGGTTCGTGAACAACAGGCCGTAGGAAGCGGGCAGATTATCAACCTGAATGAGCAATCCTTGTCGTTAAGAGTTTCAGGCGACGGATTGGAAGCGGGCGACTCAAGAGCGGTATTCAAAAATGTAAGCGTAGACATGCGTCAGTACAATAAGTTGAAAATGTTTTTGCACGCAGAGTCATTACCTTCAACTTCTCCGGGAACCACCATATTGCAGGATGGGCAAATGGTAGCCTTTATCCGTTTTGGAAATGACTTTACCAATAACTTCTATCAGGTTGAAATACCACTGAAAGTGACACAGGAAGGTGAGAAAAAAGCTGAATTTATTTGGCCGGAAGAAAATGAAATCAATTTGGCAATGTCATTGTTAACCGACATGAAGGTAAGATCATTCAGCGTGGCACAATCCTCTTTGCCGCCGGATGGAATTTATTATCCGGACGATGATATTACGTTGCCGGACGGAGACGGTGATACAAAATTGAGACTCGGAATTAAAGGAAATCCAAATTTCGGTCTGGTAAGAACCTTGATGGTGGGGGTTAAAAATCCTTCGACCAATCCGAGCTCCAAAATTGAAGGGGAAGTATGGTTCAACGAATTGCGTTTGGCAGATATGAACAATAAAGGCGGTATGGCTGCGGTGTTAAACGTAGATGCGAATATGGCAGACTTTGCTACTGTTTCGGCCACCGGAAGAAAAAGCACGATTGGTTTCGGATCAATAGAGCAGGGGCCGAACGAAAGAAGTCGTGAAGATACCAAACAGTACAACATTGTAACTAATCTTAGTTTGGGTAAATTGTTGCCTAAAAAATGGGGGATTAACCTGCCTTTTAATTATGCTGTAGGAGAAGAAATCATCACTCCTGAGTACGATCCGTTTAATCAGGATATTCGTTTGCAACAGTTGTTGGACAACACGGCTGACGGAAATGCAAAAGCAAACATTAAAGACAGGGCTATTGATTACACCAAAAGAAGGAGTATCAACTTTATTGGGGTGAAAAAGGAAAGAGCTCCGGAACAAAAACAACACATTTACGATCCGGAGAATTTAACCCTATCGTATTCCTATAATGAAGTGGAAAAACACAATTTTGAAATTGAAAATTACATCGACCAGCAAGTAACAACTACGGCTGATTATACATATGCTTTCCAACCTAAAACCGTAGAGCCCTTCAAGAAAAGCAAATACCTGAAGAAAAGCAATTATTGGAAAATGTTGAGTGATTTCAATTTTAATTATTTACCGTCCAACATCTCGTTTAGTACCAATATTACCAGACAGTACAACCGACAACAGTTCCGACAGGTAGATGTGGCCGGGATTCAATTGGATCCGTTGTTCCGAAGAAATTATTTGTTCAATTACCAGTATGGGTTTAACTATAATTTGACCAAATCCCTGAAGATTAACTACTCGGCGGCTTCGCACAACATTGTACGCAATTATATTGACGAAAATAACATTATTGATAACAGCAATACCATTTGGACTGATTTCTGGAATATTGGGGAGCCCAATCAACACAATCAGCAAATTGTAGTTAACTATGACTTGCCAATCAACAAACTGCCGGTATTTGCCTTTATAAAAGCAAGCTATACTTATACTGGTGACTACAGTTGGCAACGTGCTTCAGTTGCGATGCAACAGGTGCCGTCGCCTACCGATCCGGATGTCAGATATGATTTAGGGAATACCATACAAAATGCAGGGTCTCATAAACTGAACACCACATTCAATATGGAGACTTTCTATAAATATATCGGGTTAGGAAAGAAACCGGCAACTCCTGCTGCAAAACCGATTGCGCAGCCGAAACCGGGGCAAAAGATAACGAATACCAATGCCCAACCGGCTAAATCAAGTAATGTATTTTTAGACGGACTGAAAGGGGTGCTGACCAGTGTGAAAAATATTCAGGTGAACTATACGCAAAATGAAGGAACGGTACTCCCTGGTTTCCTACCGGGATTGGGCTTCTTTGGTTCGGCCAAACCGTCTTTAGGGTTTGTCTTCGGGGCTCAGGATGATGTTCGTTTTGAAGCGGCTAAAAACGGGTGGTTAACGACCTATCCGAACTTTAACCAAAACTATTCGCAAGTGGTGACCAAAACACTCGATTTTACAGCCAATATGGATTTGTTCCCTGATTTCAAAATTGATTTGACAGCCAACAGAACCTATGCCAGTAATTATTCGGAGCAGTTTGACGTAGATGAACTTACCGGACAATACAACCCACATTCGCCTTATACTACCGGAAATTTTGCCATTTCAACGGTAATGTTAAAAACATCCTTTAAGAAAAGTGATGAAACCGGCTCTTCGGCTTTTGATGAGTTTAGAAATAACCGTATCATTATTGCCAACCGTTTAGCGGTGCAAAGAGGTATTGATATCAATAATCCGGCGAATTTAGATGCGGAGGGTTATCCTTTGGGATATGGTAAAAACAGCCAGGCGGTATTGATTCCGTCCTTGTTAGCTGCCTACACCGGGTTGTACAGTACAGGGCAGGGGGAAACCGCTAAGAGTATTTCACTTGACGCTTTCCGTAACATCCCTATTCCGAACTGGAATGTGAAATACAGTGGTTTGATGCGTTATAAATTCTTTAAAGATACTTTTAAACGTTTCTCTATCCAGCATGCTTACCGTGCTTCGTATACCATTAACTCTTTCCGTTCTAATTTTGATTATGACAAAACTCCGGGAGGAACCGATGCTAACGGAAACTATTACAATAAAATTGTAATCGGAAATATCAACTTGGTTGAGCAATTCAATCCGTTGGTTCGTTTTGATTTTGAAATGAAAAACTCGTTCAAGTTCTTGGCCGAAATGAAAAAAGACCGAAGCTTGTCTATGAGTTTCGATAATAATTTATTGACCGAAGTTCAAGGAAAGGAATATACGATTGGTTTAGGATACCGATTCAAAGACGTTGTGTTCTCTTCTAAATTAGCCGACAATCCAACCGGAATTATCAAGAGTGATTTGAATGTGAAAATTGATTTCTCTTACAGAAACAATAAAACCATCGTGCGTTATTTAGATTATAATAACAATCAGTTGGGAGGCGGTCAAAACATCTGGTCGGCCAAGCTGACGGCAGATTATTCGTTGAGCAAAAACCTGACGGCCATTTTCTTCTACGATCATTCCTTCTCTAAACCGGTGATTTCTACTTCGTTCCCGTTAACAAACATCAGGGCCGGATTCACCTTGAGATACAATTTTGGAAATTAAGAAACTTTTAAAACAATCACTTTAATAATCTCTCCAGAAATCATACTTTTGGAGAAAATTAAATAACTACAAACTAATGAACATACCAAGTAATTTAAAGTATACCAAAGACCACGAATGGGTTTTAATTGAAGGCGACACTGCTACAGTAGGAATTACCGATTTTGCTCAAAAAGAATTGGGCGATATCGTTTATGTTGAAGTAGAAACTCTTGACCAAACCTTAGACAAAGATGAAGTATTCGGAACGGTAGAAGCCGTGAAAACCGTATCAGATTTGTTCTTGCCGTTATCTGGTGAAATCATTGAATTTAATGATGATTTAGAATCCAATCCGGAAGCTGTCAATAGTGATCCGTATGGAAAAGGATGGATGATTAAAGTGAAAATTGCCAATGCCGCTGAAGCAGAAGAATTGCTTTCTGCCGACGCGTACAAAGAGCTTATTGGTGCTTAAAAAAACTCTAAAAGCTTTGGCCATAGGCTGGACAGCTGTTATCGCTGTGCTGTGTCTGGTTAAGTTTGGAAAGTTGCCAACCATTCCGCTTTCGGGAGCCGACAAATACGTTCACTTTACCTTTCATTTTATTTTTACCCTGCTCTGGGGTCATGTGCTTTGGCTTGGCCAAAATTCCCGAAGTCTGAAAATAATAGCCAAAGTAGTAGCGGTCTCTTTAGTGTACGGCATACTGATAGAGTTCTTACAGGAAACTTGTACTCTAACCAGGCATGCTGACATACTGGATGTCCTGGCCAATTTGAGCGGAGCAGTAATGGCTTTTCTGGTTTTTGTTTTTCTCAAAAAATATAAAGACTGACGAAATAAAATCAGCTCGTAGTAAACCCATAAAGTCCCGATGTAAGTCGGGATTTTTTTTTACTTTTATCCCATGAATATAAAACAATACCTCGATTCCACTTATCTGAAAACGGCCGAGCAGGCCGGTCTTTCAGAAGCAGATAACAATACCGTTGTCCAAGGGTTTATTCAGGAAGCCATAGACGAAGGGTTTAAATTGATTATGATTCGGCCGGACAAAGTAAAGATGGCCAGGGAAATGATTGCCAAAGCCAAATCGAAAGTGCTGGTAGGTACTGTGATTTCCTTCCCCGAAGGAACTGATTCTTTAGAAGAGAAACTGGCTGAAGCCCTACAGGCTATAGAAGACGGTGCCGACGAATTGGATTATGTAGCCAATTACGAAGCGTTCAAAAGAGGAGAAACCGATTTGGTAAAAAACGAAATTTACAATGGAACGCTATTGGGATTGGAAAACCACAAAGCCGTCAAATGGATTATAGAAGTGGCTGCCTTGACCGATGCTCAGATTATACAGTTCTCCGCTTTGATTAAGAATGTGGTCATTACCAATTTCAAAGAAAACTGTCTGCCCAATGTTTTCGTAAAATCGTCTACCGGTTTTTATAAAACCGAAAACGGATTGCCCAACGGCGCTACCTTTCCAACCATTATCATGATGCTTGAAAATGCCTCGCCACTTCCGGTAAAGGCTGCCGGTGGTGTCAGAACCTATGAAGAAGCGGAGGAGATGATTCGCCTTGGTGTGAAACGCATCGGTACTTCAGCAGCCAAAACAATTGCTAACGGCGAGACCGCTTCCGGCAATTATTAATTTATTATTTCCCTGCAAATGAAAAAAATAATTCTTCTTTTAAGTTGCACTGTTGTCTTTGTGTGTAAGGCCCAAGTCTCGAAAATAACCGAACGTTTTCCGGTTTTTCCGGCCTGTCAGGGGATGGAACATCAGGCATTGGAAACCTGCTTTAACAATCAGGTTCAGGACTTTGTTTACAACCATTTTAAAGTACCGCAAAAGCTTCAGGAAAGCAATTACAAAGGATTTGTCAATGTGCTCTTTGAAGTAAACAACGAAGGAACCTTCAAAGTAATGTATGTGGATGCCATTGATGAAACTTTAGTGGCAGAAAGTAAAAGGGTTTTCGGGATGTTCCCTAAAATCAGTCCGGCGACCTACAACGGCAATCCGACGTATGCCAAGTATACGATTAAAATCGCCATTCCATTACAAAGTGCGGCTGAAACTCAGGCTCAAAAAGAAGCGGAAGCGCAGACTGAAAAAGTATCATTTAAATTTACGCCAAATGACCGACAGTTGCCGGAACTGGACAGTATTAAGTATAAAAAATTCACCAATCCGCAGTACGAAAGCCATTTGAATATTCCTTTCTCGCACAGCTATTATTCGCAGTTTGATGACGAAATGAATCAGATTGGCGCCAACAATCATACGGCTTCCAAACCCTATAATTATGCCGAAGTAACCAAGTATTATAACTTAAAGGAAGAAAACCAAAAGCTGCTGAAAAACAAACAAGGCTGGTGGGGCCGAAAGTTTTGGAACGAAAATCTGGTCGAGTTTCAAGGAGAAGATTACTGGTTTACGTTCAACCCTATTGTTGATTTGCAATTCGGAAAGAGTGATCCTTCGGTGTCAAAATATACGTATGTCAATACCCGAGGGGTTCAGTTTAACGGAGGGTTGGGTAAAGAGCTCAACTTTACCACTACAATTTATGAAAGCCAGGGCCGATTTGCCGACTACTTCAACCGCTATGCGGAATCGATAAAGCCTGACGGCGGAAACCCGGCGATTATCCCCGGGATTGGAATTGCCAAAGAATTCAAGTCGGATGCTTATGACTTTCCAATGGCAGAAGCCAATTTGTCTTATACGCCCAGCAAATTCATCAACCTGAATTTGGGTTACGGAAAGAACTTTATCGGAGACGGATATCGTTCGTTGCTGTTAGGCGACGGGGCCAGTCCGTATCCGTATTTAAAACTGAATACCACTTTTTGGAAAATAAAATACACCAACGTTTATACCTGGCTCAAAGATGTACGCCCCGAAGTTACCGTGGACCGAACGTATGCCACTAAGTTTGCTGCGAGTCACTACTTGAGTTTGAATGTTACCAGCCGTTGGAATTTGGGCTTCTTTGAATCGGTAATTTGGACCAATAAGAACAATCGCGGTTTCGATATGAGTTTTGTGAATCCGATTATTTTCTACCGTTCCGTGGAGTTTGAATCTTCGGCACGTACCGGAAACGCTATGTTGGGATTAACTACGAAATACAAGTTTAGCAATCAGGTGAATTTCTACGGTCAGTTCCTGTTGGATGAGTTTTCGTTAAACGATATGAAGGCCGGAAAAAAAAGCTGGAAAAACAAATACGGTTACCAATTGGGTGTCAAATACTACAATGCATTTAACATTAAAAACCTGTTGTTGCAGGCAGAGTACAATCACGTGAGACCGTATGTATATGCCCACAGTGACCCTATTACCAACTATGGTCACAACAATCAGAGTTTAGGACACCCGTGGGGCGGGAACTTTAAGGAGTTCATTGCCATTGCCCGTTACCATCATGGACGCTATTTTGCCGACGCCAAAGTGACGGTGGGTGAACGCGGCTTGGATTTTAATAACGGTACGGACAACTTTAATTACGGAAGTGATATTTACCGGGACTACGATGAGAACCGTCCGTATGATGAGAATGTAAACATTGGTCAAGGGAATAAAACCAAAGTATTTATTGCCGACATTCAGGCGGGATATCTGATTAATCCGGCGACAAACATGAAATTGTTCGGTAGTTTTATTTACCGCAATTTCAACCCGATGACGGAAACCGCCACAGCCATTAAAGAAAGCACTACTTGGTTTTCGGTAGGCTTGCGCTGTGATATTTTCAACTGGTATTTTGATTATTAGGAATCAAAATCCCTACTGTAACCTCACACCCGATAGACTTTTTAAGTGTATCGGGTGTTTTGTTTTGAAGTTTGAATTGCTTTATGCAATACTTTGTTACCATTTTTGCGCATGATGAAGCGGATTCTTCCGCAGTATCCTTTAAAACGACGGCGGTCATTTTGCAATTTGACGGCGGTCGTTTTGTTCAAAGTTCAGCAGGTTTTTATAATTTGACGGCGGTCATTTTATCGAAAGTTGCGCAACTTTCAGACTAAACCTGCTGAGGATGTAAAAAGGAGTAGCGCAAAGCGGAATACTTCGCTTCAAACGTAAAAAACACGAAATATATCTCCAATATTTTTTTGTCAAATCATTTTCTATAAAGTACCTTTGCGCCAGTTTTAAAAACCACGAATGGGCGCTACCGCAACTACATTTTCCTTGAAGCAAATTGCTGTTGATTTTAAAGAAATCACCAAAGCAGGTTTGGCGGTAAGCGTGGTCTTCTCTTCCATTGCCGGTTACTTGCTCGGCGTGGTTGATTTTGCTGATTTAAAAGTTACCACTTTATTGATGTTGGCTTTAGGAGGGTATTGCATGGTGGGCGCTTCCAATGCGTTCAATCAGGTGATTGAAAAAGATTTGGATGCCTTGATGGACCGTACCAAGAACCGTCCGGTGGCTTCGGGTCGTATGTCGCCTAATCATGCGTTGTTTGTGGCCAGCCTGCTGACTATTGTCGGGTTGATTCTTTTGTATTTGATTAATCCGAAGTCGGCCATGTTCGGGGCGATTTCGATATTTTTATATACCAGTATTTACACGCCGCTTAAAACGGTAACGCCGCTGTCTGTTTTTGTGGGGGCATTTCCGGGAGCGATACCTTTTATGCTGGGTTGGGTCGCCGCTACCAATCAGTTTGGAATTGAAGCAGGAACTCTTTTTCTGATTCAGTTTTTTTGGCAGTTTCCTCATTTCTGGGCTATCGGGTGGTTTTTGTATGACGATTATGAAAAGGCAGGCTTTTTCATGCTGCCTACCGGAAAGAAAGACAATTCTACGGCTTTGCAGACTATTTTGTATTCGGTTTGGTTGTTATTGGCTTCGTTAATTCCGTGTTTGGGATATACCGGACGATTATTTCTTTCGCCAATTGCGGCAGTAGTTGTATTTTTGTTGGGACTTTGGATGATTTTTTATGCGATAAAGTTGTATCAGTTGCGTACCGCCAAAGCCGCCAGAACCCTGATGCTGGTGAGTGTTTTGTACATCAGTTTGTTACAAATAGTATATATAACAGATAAATTTTTAAGATAATATGGCAACAACAATCATGACTGCCGAAGAACATAAAGCCCGTACCTCACGATCGTACAAACTGTTGCTGTGGTTTGCCATGGCGAGTATGACGATGATGTTTGCCGGGATTACGAGTGCTTTTGTGGTAAGTAAGTCCAGAGAGGACTGGATGAAAGATTTTCATTTACCAACGGCTTTTTATTTCAGTACGCTGGCCATAGTGCTGTGCAGCGTTACATTTCATTTGGCGAAGAAAGCCATTCAGAAAGACAACAGAGCGGCCACCACTAATTTTCTTTGGGCTACCTTAGCCTTGGGAATTGGCTTTGTGATTTTACAATTTGTGGGCTTCCGACAAGTGATGGAAGCGGGGTATTATTTCACCGGTCCGGAGAGTAATATTGCCACGACTTTTCTGTATGTGATAGCGGTGTTACACTTGGCACACCTTGCAGGAGGGCTGATTTCGCTTTTAATCATAATTTATAATCATTTTAAACAAAAATACAATTCAGGGCAAACGCTTGGAATTGAGCTAGGTGCAATCTACTGGCACTTTCTTGATTTCTTATGGATTTGTTTGTTTTTGTTTTTATATTTCTTTAAATAAGAAAAAAAATCTAAATTTGGGAACTTTTTAACTAATAACTTTTATGGGAGCTACAGTTACTACTGGAAATAACAACGTAAATACTTGGGGTGGCGGAAACGAGCCAATGGGGGCCAGTTACGGCAAATTGATGATGTGGTTTTTTATCGTATCGGATGCCTTGACCTTCTCAGGTTTTCTTGCAGCCTACGGGTTTTCTCGATTCAAATTTATTAACAACTGGCCGATTGCGGATGAAGTGTTTACGCACTTTCCGTTCATGCACGGAGTAGAAGCTCCGATGTATTATGTGGCGTTGATGACATTTATATTGATTTTCTCATCAGTAACCATGGTATTGGCAGTGGATGCCGGTCACCAAATGAAACAAAAGAAAGTAGCTTTCTACATGTTGCTGACAATAATCGGAGGTTTAATCTTCGTGGGTTCTCAAGCCTGGGAGTGGAAAAACTTCATCAGCGGAGAATACGGAGCAGTAGAAACGAAAGGAGGAAGCATCATTCAATTTGTAAACAAAGAAGGAGAGCGTGTTAAATTAGCCGACTTCGCGGTGAGACTACCGGGACAAAGAGAAGAGTTGACCCGCAGCAAAGCCAAATGGTTTATGAAAGATGAAGAAACGTTGGCCTCGTACTCAGTTGCTGAAGTACAAGCCGGTTTCAAAGCGCATCCTGAATTGTTAATCAGAACAGAAAAAATCTACAGAGATACTCCGGAAGACAGAGCCAATAAAACATTGCAACCGGGATTGAATAAAAACAAACACCGAGAAGTTTTAACTCGTGCTGAATCGGAAGTAATGGTAGGAAATGCTCACATTGTTGTTGAAGGAGCTAACCTTAAAAGAAATGAATACGGAAGCAAGTTGTTTGCTGATTTCTTCTTCTTTATTACCGGTTTCCACGGTTTCCACGTATTCTCAGGAGTTGTGATTAACTTCATCATCTTTCTGAATGTGGTTTTAGGAACTTATGAAAAAAGAAAAACCTACGAAATGGTTGAGAAAGTTGGACTTTACTGGCACTTTGTTGACTTGGTTTGGGTTTTCGTATTTACATTCTTCTACTTAGTTTAATTTTTAGAAAAGTCTACACATTATGTCACACGCACACGAACACGTTTCAAATACAAAAAGAATCTGGATGGTTTTTGCCCTTCTGTCTGTAGTCACTACAGTTGAAGTGTTTTTAGGAATTCAAAGACCTGACTTTTTATTCATGCACAATTTTATCAGCATGAACTTATTGAACTGGGTATTCATCATCTTAACCTTGTATAAAGCTTATTACATTGTTTGGGCTTTCATGCACATGGAGGGAGAAAGAAGCAGTTTGAGATGGGCCGTAGTAGCCACCGTTATTTTCCTTGTATTGTACTTACTATTTATACTTCTCGTAGAAGCAGATTACGTTTTCGAGGTTTTTAAAAATGCCACTATTAAATGGAATTTTTAACACTATATTAATTCAAAAAAAAGGGTACGCATTGCGTACCTTTTTTTATTTTTGTACGACCAATTCTTCATTTGGAATGAAAAAAAATATTGTCCTTTTTGTGTTGTTTGTTTTGCCTATAGTTGCATACCTCTTCTTTGCTTCGGGTGTAAACAGTTTTATCACATTGCCTACCATTACTAAAACCATCCCCGACGTTAATCCGAACTGGAAATCCCTGAACGGAGAAGCTGTTACCCTGAATCAAAAGATTACGGTTTTGGGTTTTGCCGGTGAAAATCTGATGGACAACAGCGGCAATTTTTTTACCCTGAATCAAAAGATTTATAACAACTACCACGAGTTTAAAGATTTTCAGTTTGTATTTATCGCACCCGAAGGAACTCAGCCGCAGGCGGAGCGTTTGGTCAAAGAATTAGGCAAGATTTCAAATATGTCCGGATACCATTTTGTGTTTGCTTCCAAAGCCGAAATACAAAAGTATTACGCCCAATTGAAATTGCTGGGGAAACTGGATGATAAAGCCGGAACCCCGATAGTGTATATCATTGACAAAAAGAGAAACCTTCGCGGTCGAAAAGGAAAGAGTGTTCAAGGAGCCCCTGAGTACAAAGAGGGGTACAATACCACTTCGGCAGCCGATCTGCACAATGATATGGTGGATGATGTGAAAATCATTTTAGCCGAATATCGTTTGGCATTAAAAAGAAACAATGCTTATCGTAAAATTTAGCATTTTTTGAAAGAAGATGAAAAAGTCATACATTGGAATATCGTTTGTGATCTTGGTTTTCGGAATCATTTTTATTCCCAAAATCATAGACCGAATTACAAGTGGAACCGTGGTTCAGGGCGACCGTATTGATGCGGTGTCGAACCATAAAAATAAAGAAACAGGATTGCAGGTAATCGGCCCGGCGCCTAAATTCATTCTGACCGATCAGAACGGGAATAAAGTCAGCAACAAGAGTTACATGGGCAAAGTATATGTCGTAGAGTTTTTCTTTTCTACCTGCCCGTCTATTTGCCCTATAATGAACAAGAATATGGTGGATATTCAAAATGCCTTTTTCGGCAACCCCAATTTCGGTATTGCTTCCATTTCTATCGATCCGGAGCATGACACACAAGAAGTGCTCAAGCAGCATGCCGAGCTTTTGGGCGTGAAGTCTGCCAATTGGCATATGTTAACCGGAGACAAACAATACATCTTTGATATAGCCAACAAAGGATTTAATTTGTATGCCGGCGAAAATAAGAATGTCAAAGGCGGTTTCGAACATTCAGGACTCTTTGCCTTGATTGATAAAAAAGGGTTTGTTCGTTGTCGAAAAGATGATTCAGGAAATCCTATTTTGTATTACGACGGACTGGAGAAAAAAGGAGTAAAAGCAATTCAAGAAGATATTAAAAAGCTATTAAATGAGTAATTCAGAAGAAACACCAACATTAGAAAAAAAATTTAAGGGTTCAATCATTGCCATTTCCATCATCATTCCGGTTGCGGTGGCTTTACTTTTTTCGGTAAAGTTGAAAGATTTAGGATTTGATGTGGAGCCTTTGTCTTTTTTACCACCCATTTACGCTGGGATTAACGGGATCACGGCGCTGTTACTGATATTGGCAGTCAGAGCCATTAAAAAAGGTAACCGGGAAACGCATGAAAAGTTGATGACCATGGCCATTGGCTGTTCGGTTATTTTTTTGGTAATGTATGTGGCGTATCATATGACTGCAGGCGACACCAAATTCGGAGACAGTAATGGAGACGGAATTTTAGATGTTGTGGAAAAAGCACAAGTAGGCGCGATACGCTTTGTTTACTACTTTATTTTGATTACCCACATAATGCTTTCTGTTATCATCATCCCTATGGTTTTGTTTACTTATGTCAGAGCTTTGTCAGAACAATTTGACCGTCATAAAAAATTAGCCAAGATTACTTTTCCAATCTGGTTGTATGTGGCCGTTACCGGGGTGATTGTTTACTTAATGATTTCTCCTTATTATGTTAAGTAAAGAAACCAAAGCCGCAGCGGGAAAAGGCAAACGCAGCAAAATAGTTTTTGTTTTATCGCTTATGGCTTTTGGATTGTCTCTTGCTGCCAATGCACAATGCGCCATGTGTCGTGCCTCTTTAGAAAGCGAAGGGAATAAAACCAAAGTAGAAGCCGTCAATGACGGTATCGTTTTTTTGATGGCCATTCCTTATATTCTAGTAGCGGTTATCAGTTTTGTGGTGTATAAGATGTATGCCAAAAAGAGAACGCAAAGTCAGGATTCACAATAATCAATCCATTCCGTCAATCTTCACGTTCATTTTACCGGTGGCGGTGATAAAGGCAATCATGGCCTTATCGGTGACTTCCATTTTTTCAAATTCAAAATCATTCAGGCTGCCGTTCACAAAAACACCTTTCATGGGCGAATAGTTGCTCAAATAAGGCAGCAGGTTTTTCTTGCCTTCTTCTAAATTTCCTTTGATAGAATAACGACAATTTTCCTGGATTTTTTTCAGAATCATCCCTTGCAACAGCCAGTTGGCGGTTTTAGTAAGCAGTCCTTTGGTGCTCAAAACATAATCCATTTGATCGAAAAAGATTTCTTTGGTCACCGCATTATAGTTTGGTATCCCCGAAAGATAAATGGTTCCGTTGATACTTCCGGTCATGTCTAACGCAATGATGATTTTGCTGTCGCGATGCCAAAGCCCCACATTCTGCACCACAATTTTTCGACTACCCGAAACGAATTCTTTGCCTTGAAAATTAGCAGTGATGATTTTTCCGGCACTTTCATAAGTAGAAATGGCAGCAACGTTTGCCGTTACCTTATCCGGAACTTTGGTCACGGGTTTGAAAGCAATGGCCTCACGGCTGAAGTCGCTCTTGGGTTGTTGTCCTACCATAGTTTGCATGTTGCATTTTAAACCCAAATCCATGTTGATTTTGCTTTGGACAATTTTAGCATCAGTTACATATACTTCCATTGGAATCAGTTTGAACCAAGCCTGATACATTTCACTGGTTAAAAACGGGGTACTCATTTTTTCCAAAACGTCTAAGACATAGGGTTTGAAATCACAAGTTTTTTCAATCGCATCATCAATCTTTTTGGCAATTTTGGCTTTAAAAATCGAAAGTGTCGGATTGATGATATACGTGATGGGCACATTTCTTCCGGCCACAACTATGGTGGGACTTTCCGACCAACTGAAATCTTCAATTTTGGAAGTTGTTGTCATCTTCCAGTTCGATAAATGAACATCGCTGTTCAGGATAATGGTGCCGTTTAAATTAATTTCCCGGGTATCGTTCATCCCCATGAAGTCGGTGCCGTATTTGAAACGGGACCAAATCTTTAGCGGTAGGATACTTTGAATCTTGCCGTCTTTTTCGATGAGTTTAATAGGAGCTGTTTTAGTGATTTTCATTTCGGAATTGTCATCGTTTAAATTGTCATCATTGTAAATCTGACCATTTAGCGTTTTGTTCAATTGGTTTTCAATTTCTTTTAAAGAGATTTCCAACGGCATGTTGACAAACGAAGTTTTGGTCGTAAAAACCATCGGAGCGTCGTCAGAAGGCAACGGTTTTAATGCGTCAATTCGTTTGGCAGTGGAGCATTCGGTTAATGATATAGCCAATAGCAGCAAAACAAATGTTGATTTTAAAGAGGACATAATCGAAATAAATTTTTGACAAAAATAAATGTAAAAGCGCAATAATAGTGTAACATAATTAAAAAAGTAAAGTCTAAGAATGTAAGTCTTGGCAAAGCGATTTCAAAGACAAAAATCATATCTTTGTTCATCCGGGACGTGAAGCTTTTCTAACCAAACCACTATGAAAGAAATAATAAAAAAAGCAGTCTTACTTTTTTCTGTTTTGCTTTTTGCAGCCACCGCTTCAGCTCAAGTTAAGAAATGGACGATTCAGGAATGTGTGGAATACGCGCTCAAAAACAACATTTCCATCAAACAATCAGAGTTAGATTTACAAGCCACCGGCATCGATAAAAAATTGGCGATTGGTAATTTTCTGCCCAGTTTAAATGGGGGCGCTTCCCATTCCTGGAACATCGGTTTGAACCAAAACATCACAACCGGACTTCTCGAAAATCAAACCATACAATATACCTCGGCTAGCCTCAATTCGGATATCACCATTTACAATGGGTTGCAAAATCAAAACCGCCTGCGCCGGGCCAAATTAGCTCAGTTGGGAGCGCAATACCAACTGACCAAAATGCAGGATGATATCTCCTTGTATGTGGCGAATGCCTATTTGGATATTCTGTTCAACAAGGAAAACCTTAAAGTCCAAAAAAACCAACAGGATAATGACGAGAAGCAGTTGTCCAAAACACAGGAGCTGGTGGATGCCGGCTCAGTACCCAGAGGGGACTTGCTGGATATGAAAGCGACGGTAGCGGCGGATAAACAAAAAGTAGTTGCTGCTGAAAACAGTTTGCTCATTTCCCGATTGAGTTTGGCGCAGTTGCTGAAATTGGATGACTTTGCCAATTTTGACATAGCCGATGTGGATATGGAAGCGAAACCGAGTCCTGTCATGGCTGAAACTCCCGAAGCTATAGTGGCCAAAGCCAACGAAGTTCGCGTGGAAATCAAAATTGCCCGAAGTAATTTAGATTTGGCGGCCAAGGATATCGCCATCACTAAAGGAGCATTACAACCAAGACTTACCGGGTTTTACAGCTTCAGTACCCGAGCAAGTTACTCTGACAGAGTCTCAGGATATGCCTTAAGCACAACCAATCCCACCGCTGTTATCGGGCAGGTGGAAGGAACCGGACAAAATGTGATACAGCCCAATTATTTGCCGATTTTCAGCAAAGCGGCACCCGTTTTTGAGCAGTTTAGTGACAACAAGGGACATAATTTCGGGTTGCAACTGACGGTTCCTATTTTCAATGGGTTTACGGCCCGAGGCAATGTTGCCCGCAGCAAAGTCAATTATGAAAAATCTAAAAATGCATTTGAACAAGCCAAATTGGATTTAGAGACGAATGTGTACAAAGCGATAACGGATGCCAAGGGAGCGCTAAATACCTATGAAGCGTCACTGGCCACGGCAGAAGCCCGTCAGGAAGCGTTTAATTATGCCAAAGAGAAATATGCTGTTGGGATGATGAACGCCTTCGATTTTAATCAATCGCAAACACTTTATACCAATGCGCAATCCGATGCAATTCGTGCCAAATACGACTACATTTTTAAAATGAAAGTAGTTGAACTTTATTTCGGAATCCCAATCATTCAAAAACCATAAATCATGTCAAAGAAAAGAATATACTGGCTAACGGGAATAGTAGTAGCAATAATCATCATTTTAATGGTGATGTCCAAGTTTGGTGTTTTTGGTAACAAAAACAAAGGAACAGAAGTAGAGACCGCAGCTGCCGATGAAATCACTATAGTTGAAACGGTTTCCGCAACCGGGAAAATTCAACCCGAAATAGAAGTAAAAATATCGTCTCAGGTTTCAGGTGAAATTATTGACTTGCCGGTAAAAGAAGGGCAAGTGGTAAAGAAAGGGGACCTTTTGGTGAAAATCAATCCTGATTTATATACTTCGGGATTAAAACGTTCCGTCTCTAATTTATCCGGGACCAGAGCAGGATTGAATCAAGCCGATGCTAATTTTCAGGAAGCTAAAGCAAACTATGAGAGAAGCAAAATTTTGTTTGATAAAGGCATCATTTCAAAATCAGATTGGGATAAAGCTGAAGCTGCTTTCAAAAGTGCAAAAGCAAACAAAGAATCGGCGTATTATAATGTAGAGAGTGCTTCAGCCACGGTTACCGAATCCAAAGATAATTTGGGAAGAACCACCATTTATGCTCCGGCTGATGGAACAGTTTCCAAACTGAATGTTGAGTTAGGGGAGCGAATTTTAGGAACGCAACAAATGGCAGGAACCGAGCTTTTGAGAGTAGCCAATCTCAATAATATGGAAGTGGAAGTGGATGTAAACGAGAATGACATTGTGAAAATCAACATAGGCGACAGTACCAAAATCCAGGTAGATGCGTATTTGAAAAAAGAATTCAAAGGGATAGTAACCAGTATTTCTAATTCGGCCAGTACTGCTACCACAGCCGATCAGGTGACCAATTTTAAAGTAAAAGTGAGAATCTTAAAAGAATCGTATCAGGATTTGTTAAAAGGGAAACCGGAAACCTATTCGCCATTCCGACCTGGGATGACCGCAACCGTGGACATTATCACCAAGCGAAAAGAAAAAGTAATCGGGGTTCCAATCAGTTCGGTGGTTGTCAAATCAGATACGGCAACAACGAAGAAACCGGAGATGAAAGAAGGGGGAGAAGACAAAAAAATTACGACTAAAAGCGATAAAAAATTTGAATGCGTTTTCGTGAAAGTCGGAGACAAAGCAAAAATAAGAGTGATTAAAACAGGTATTCAGGATGATACCAATATTGAGGTGATTTCCGGCTTGAAGAAGGGGGATGTGGTTATTACCGGACCCTACACCACTGTAACCAAAGACTTGAATTCGGGTGATAAAGTAACCACTAAAGATACTCCGGACAAAGAAAAATCTGTTAAAAAATAAATCTGCACCACCTTGACCTACATCATCAATATAGAAACCGCTACTAAAAATTGCTCCGTTTCTTTGGCTAAAGACGGCATTACCGTGTCATGCAAAGAAATTGCGGAACAAGGATATTCTCATGCAGAGAAGTTACACGTTTTTATTGAAGAAATTTTAAAAGAGACCGGTGTTACGGTGAGGGATTTAAAAGCCATAGCCGTGAGCAAAGGACCGGGTTCTTATACCGGTTTGCGCATTGGGGTTTCTACCGCTAAAGGATTGTGTTATTCATTAGGCATACCTTTAATTGCGATTGATACGTTACAGGTTTTAGCCCAAAAAGTGGTCATAGAAAACGGATTGATTGTACCCATGATTGATGCGAGAAGAATGGAAGTATACAGTGCTGTTTTTCATGCCAATCATACCCAATTGAGAGAAGTTCAAGCTGAAGTTTTGAACGAACAGAGTTATAATGACACGTCGGAAACAATTTATTTTATTGGCGATTGTCAGGAAAAATGTCAAACGGTTTTAACGAAGCCCAACTTTGTTTTTCTTCCCAAAATTGTATTTCCTTCCGCCCATGAAATGAGTTTGCTCAGTTTTGAAAAATTCAAGCAAAACCAATTTGAGGATGTGGCTTATTTTGAGCCGTTTTATCTCAAAGATTTCATGTTGTCCAAAAAGCCATAATTATTCTTTTACAGCCCTTCTCCAAACGGCTGATATTTCTTTTCCAAGGTATGCTGTAAGGTACTTGACTGCAGCTACGGAATCCATATTTTTATTTTAGAGATGTTTCTTGTCTATTTGCTTAACGATGAGAAAGATAGGTTTTGTAATTTAACAAAAAGTACACTTTTTGTGTAGTAAAATTCCAATATTACTTGTTATTTTTACTATGTCAAATAACATTAAACTTAAGTAATGGTGTACAACCGGCTCACCCCCGCTTCGTGACAGGAGACAAACAATAATCGACTTTGTCAGGACAGTTACAGATTCTGAAGTTTCTTTAGAAGGTTTGTTGGTGACTTCAGCAGAATTAAACAAACCACAAAAAAAGCAGCCTTACCTTAAAGTGTTTTGGAAGACAAAAGATAAGACTGCAAATAATTAAAAATTATAAACAAAAATATGAAAAAAATAGTTTTTGGCGTAATGGCCACCGTTTCTTTTGTATTGCATACAATGGGTCAAAAAAACAATTCCTATAATGCTGTTGGGGTTGATTTTGTAAAAGCGTTGAGAATTTTACAAAACGATTATGACAATGGGAAAATAAAAGAGATTAATCAAACTACTACAGATTACTATCTCGGTATTCTGCCAATAAAGGCGACAGTAAATGAAGAGGTAGTGGGAAATACGGTTAATGCCTTGAAGACTTCTAATGTTAAGGATATGGTTATGAATTCTAAGCTGACAGATTTTTCAAAAGAAATTTTACTGCAATCACAAACCAATGCGCCGGATATAGAAGCACTGGTTGATAAGGTGAACCATCAAAAATTATCAGCCTCCGAAAGTGAGGTTGTGCTGACTTCGTTGGCAATAACGTACAACTTAAATCAAACCGAATCCTTCAGCAAGTGTCATATTGACGGTCAAACGGGACCTAATGCTTGTCAAGCGGCAGGGGCACTTCTCGGACTACTGGTCGGTGAGGCACTTTGCGGTCCTTTATGTGCCGTGGGAGGAGCCATAATTGGAGCTGCTTGGGGTTCTTCTAAAGATTAATGCTATGCTTTTATGAAACATACATTCTGTTTTTTGCTTTGTCTTATACTGACCCGGAGTTATGGTCAAGAATTCATCCGGGGGACAGTTGTTGACAAGGAAACCAAACTTCCGTTGGCTTTTGCAAATTTGAGTGTTAAGAATACGGATATCACCTTCATTTGTGATGTCAACGGCAAATTCTCATTTGTTAACCATTCGCAAAGCAATATCCTGATTTGTACCTATGTTGGTTTTAAAAAAGCAGAATGTATATTTCATAAAAATGAAACTATTGTAATTGAATTAGAGCCTGTACTCAATGATTTAAAAGAAGTTGTTATCAACGCCGCGGACAATCCTGCCAACGGTATTATTGAAAAGGTGATTGTTTTTAAAGAAAAAAACAATCCTGAGAACGTAAAGTCTTTTCAATATTCCTGTTACAATAAAATCATTTACGACTATAACTTTTTGGGAAATGACAAAACGGACAGCCTCCAATTGAGACAAAAACTCAGAGGAACTCATTTTTTTATGATGGAATCCGTAACCGAAAGAAAATTCATGAAACCCAATTTAAGCGAAGAAGTCGTGATTGGAACTAAGGTTTCTGGGTTTAAAAATCCTTCTTTTGCTTCAATAGCAACAGATTTTCAGCCGTTTTCATTTTATAATGACAACATCAAATTTTTCAATATTAACTATCTTAATCCTATTAGTAAAGGGAGTTTAAAGAAATATAAGTTCCATTTGGAAGAAACCGTAATGAGGGAGAAGGATACAATCTATATCATCTCCTTCAAACCGAAAGCGAATAAAAATTTTGATGGCTTAAAAGGAGTACTTTATATCAATTCGAAAAAATTTGCGGTTCAAAATGTTGTAGCATCTCCTGCTGAAAAAGGAAAAATAGACATTAAAATTCAGCAAAAATATTCTTTGCAGGATAATGAATACTGGTTTCCCGAGCAATTAAATTTCAGCATTCAGTTTAACCATTTCCCGAATGAGCATACTCCCATGGTAATTGATGGCAAATCCTATATAAGTCAAGTTAAACTGAATTTGCCGCTGGATAAAAATGGGTTCGGTCTTCAGAGCGTGAGATTAGACGAGGCATCGGCCTCTAAAGATTCTTTGTTTTGGAAAAAGTACCGAGTAGAACCTTTGAACACTGTTGATCAAAAGACTTATCGGGTAATGGACAGCATTGGTCAAAAAAAGAATTTTGATTCTTACCTCTCCATAGTGGAAAAGATACTACAGGGTAAGTACCCTTTGAAATGCCTTGATGTTGATTTGTCGAAAACTCTGCTGTACAATAGATATGAGGGATTGCGTATTGGTTCCGGGTTTTATACCAATGAAAGAATTTCTCGAAAGTTTAGCTTGGGCGCTTTTCTGGGCTATGGTGTTAAAGATAAAGCGTTGAAATACGGAGGAGAATTTATTTTTCGGCTTCTTAAAAATAATGAAGGCCAACTGGGGATTCATTATCAAAATAATTTGATTGAAACCGGAAGTTACAGTAACAGGTCAGCAGAAGACAATTTTTTAAATTTCAGGAGATTCATAGGATATCAATACGATGCAATAAATGAGATTGGTGTTTCAATTCATTTTAGGAGTTTCAAATATATTTTATGGGATTTGAGGTTTAACCAATCCAAAACAACTCCAAAGTATAGCTATGAATTCATTTTCGGCAATCAGAGTTTTACCCATTATAACAACAGTACCGTTAAGTTGGATTTGAGATTTGCCTACAGAGAAAAATTTGTCAACTCCTTTCATCAAAATATCAGCACGGGAACCAAGAATCCAATTGTTTTTGTTTCTTTTTCAAAAGGCTTCAAAGACTTTTTCAAAGGAGATTTTGACTATACCAAAATAGAACTGGCTGTAGAACAATCTCTATACACCAGAAATATCGGAGCGACAAGGTATAGAGTCGAAACCGGCTATGTTAACAAATCATTGCCCTATGGACTATTATTCACCGGGGAAGGGAGTCATGATAAAAACATGCTGTTGATTATGAAGAATACGTTTCAAACGATGCTTCCGTATGAATTTTTATCCGATCGCTATGTGAATTTATTTTTGTCGCACAATTTCGGTGGATTGGTGTTTAAAAGAAACAAGTTTCAACCGGTTCTATGGTGGCACAACAATATAGGTTGGGGAGCTCTATCTCATGAAGCGTTTCATAAGCTGATTGAGTTTAAAACAAAGGATAAGATGTATCTTGAAACGGGAGTTGAGTTTGATAATTTGATTAAGATTAATTATTTCAATTTGGCTGATATTGGTTTCGGTGTCGGAGGCTATTACAGGTATGGCTATTATTCCAACCCGGAATTCAAGGACAATATAGCCTTACGGTTTACTGCAAATATCTCTATAAAATAATCCAATGATCGGGTTGATTTTAAACGTTAAAAGAAACTATTGCTTTTTTTTATGGGCTCTTGTTTCAGTAAGTACTATTGCACAAAAGAACATTGAAAATTTAAAGTTTCAGCAAAACACCATTTATGTTTTTTGCCGGGGAACGAAAACGAAAGCGGGATTCATCGCCGGAAAATTCAATACTAAGGACAGGTTAATCACCCATGTTGGAATTGGTTTTGTTGAAAATGACCAATTGAAAATTTATAACGTTATTGATTGTGACACCACCAAAACAGCATTGGTCATAGATGACTTAAAATCATTTGTTTGTGATAAAGCCTATTACCTAAGTGTTTGGAAGTGTAAAAATAATTCCCGCGAATTCCTGAAGTTAAGAGAGGCCTGTCAAAAGTATGGCAGCAGGAAAATATTTTTCGATTATGCGTTCAACTTAAACGGAAAAGACGATTTGTTGTATTGTTCCGAATTTTGTTCAAGAGTGCTTCGGATTGCTAATTCAGAAAAATTCAATTTCCATCCTAAAAAGATGAAGCTAGAATCCTTTTACAAAGCTGTTTTGAGAAGAGATGAGTTGCTGTATTATCCGGTAGATTTTTTTCAGGAAAGCCAAAACTTCACAAAAATTTTTGAAACTAATTTTAAAACAGAAAAATCATGAAAAAATATTTTTTAATCCTACTCACAGCCTTTCCTCTTTTTCTATTTTCACAATCTGATTTTGAAAAAACAATACAGGCGGGTGGCGCACTAATCAATGGTTTGAGTTTTTTTAAAGGAAATAAAACTTCTGATGCTAAAACGGTAATAATGCTGTGTGTTAAAAACAAATTGCCTGAAAAAATAACCTTTAAAATAACCGGGAAAGACAAGGATGATAATGAGATCAAAAAGGATTTGGTTATTCAAAACGATGGGAAAGAATGCTTTCTGGAAATCCCCAAAGGGGTTTATACTTACGAGGTCATTTTAAGCAACAAAGACACTTTTAAAAAGGGAGAATACAAGTTTGATGATGATGTCACCATTACCATCAAAAAAGAAGAATAAAGCCCCTGGCATGCCAATCAAAAACGGGTTTTGTCTGTGATTGTGGTTTAATTTTACTGTTTCGAAGCTTCTCTGACATAAGGTTGAACCACTATGCCGGCGGAATCAAACGCCTCTTTGCAATGCTCTAAAATATCCGAACACATGTCGCCAAAATCAGGGTTTTTAGACCAAGGTTTAATCGATAAGTGAATGGCAGAATCACTCAAATCTCTCACAGAAACTGTTGGAGCCGGAGTTTTCAATACTTTCGGATGATTTTGCATGACCTGTAGTACGATGTCTTTTGCGGTTTTAATATTAGTTTCATAGGAAAGTGAAAATAACAAATCGGCTCTGCGAATCCCGGCTACGGAGTAATTGATAATCGTTCCGTTGGACAAATTGCCGTTTGGCACAAAAATGGTCTGGTTATTTCCCGTAATCAATTTGGTTACAAAAATTTGAATCTCACTGACCACACCGGTTACTCCTTGAGCTTCTATCGTATCTCCTACACGAAACGGTTTGAATAAAATAATAAGCACCCCGCCTGCAAAATTGGACAATGAACCTTGTAACGATAAACCAACGGCTAAGCCTGCGGCACCCAAAATGGCAACAAAAGAAGAAGTTTCAATGCCCAGTTTGGAAATGAACGTTACAAATAACAATACTCTCAAGGCCCATAATAAACTATCGGCCAGAAATTTGGACAATGTGGGATCCAATTCGCGTTTTACCATAATTTTTTTGGCCAAACGATTGATAAAACGAATGGTATATAACCCGACAAAAAGTATGACAAAAGCTGAAATTAATTTGGGCGAATAATCGATTAAGACTTTGATAAAATTATCTGCATATTCGGCAAACGAATGAATATAATGTAGTTCTTGTTTTTCCATGGAATGATAAAAAAATCCCGACGAATCGGGATAAAGTATGGTACAAAAATAAGAATTTTAAAAATTAATCAGCATCCTCCTCAACCCGATTTGTGACATTTTTAACAGCCTCTTCGGCGTGTTCGGAAGCATCGTCAGCAAACGAACTTACCTTTGCTTTGACCGTTTCCCCAGCATTGTCGGTAAGCTCACTTACTTTTTCTTTAGCACTGCTTACCAAATCGTCAATAGTATCAGCAGCTTGTGGTACATATTCAGTAACCTTTTCTTTCGCAGTTTCTACAAAATCTTCTACTTTGTCCATCATTGGTTCTGCCATTTCTTTTGCTTTGTCAATGGCCTCATCAATAAAATTGTCAGTGGTGTCTACGGCTTTCCCTTTGGCGCCGCCAAACAGATTCTTAAAAAAATCCCCTAATCCCATGGTTGTTGTTTTAATTGGTTATCACTAACAATATTACGATTTTTTTCTAATTTTTCAATGAGATTTCGTGTTTAATTTCCTCGAAATCAGATGTTGGGCTTTGGCAGGTTTTGTTTTGGCACAAATAAAATAAAGTTTTGTTTTCGGTGTAACGATTGATTAAAAAAGGAAGATTTGAATCGGTTTGGGTTCCGGCAATCACAATATTCGGCAAATAATTTTGATTTATTTTTGCCACATAATCCAATGCCTTTTCACCGCAAATGGCCAACTCCTGATTTTGTTCCGAAAAGTTCAAAAACACGTTAAGCCAGTTGGAATAAGCGGAAGGATAATCAACCGCAGGAATTATGTTTTGCACCATTTGTCTGGCTGTGGTTTCGTAATACTGGTTGTTAAAATAGATACTCAAACGGAATAAATTGCCTGCCATCACTGAGTTTGCAGCCGGAATCACATTGTCTTCCACTTCAAAATGAGCTGTAATTAGCTCCGTGTCTTTTTGTGAAGTGAACAGAAAGAATTGGGCTTTTTCGTCATAAAAAAAGTCAAAGCAGTAATCGGTCAGTTGTTTGGCATTTTTCAGCCAGCTTTCGTTCAAAGTCACTTCGTACAAACTGATAAAAAGCTGAATCACATGAGCATAATCTTCAAGATAACCGTTAATGGTAGCCTTGTCATTTTTATGGGTGCGCCACAAATTCCCTTCAGCATGCCACATTTTTGAGGTAATAAAATCCGCATTTTGTAAAGCAATGGACAAATATTTCGGGTTGCCTAATGCTTTGTATGCCTCGACAAAGCCTTTGCTTGCAATGGCGTTCCAGGAAGTCAGGCATTTGTCATCCAATCTGGGTTTGCTTCGTTTTTCTCTCTCGGAGTATAGTTTTTGTTCCCAGCTTTTTTTCTTTTGTTCTAAAGTCACTACAGAAATGGGATACTTTTGCGCTATTTCTTCCAAAGATTGATTTTGAATCAAAACATAATTGTCGTGTTCCCAATGACCAAAATCATTGATATTGAAAACCTCCGAAAACAAATCAAAATCAGAACCGAGGATATTTTGTAATTCCGGTTTTTTCCAAACATAAAAAGCACCTTCTTCCAAATGCTGTTCTGCATTCAAACTATCGGCATCGAGTGCGGAATAGAAACTGCCTTCAGCAGTAAGCCATTCTTTTTCGATAAATGTCAAAGTTTTTTCGATGATTTCTTTATACAGTTTATTTCCGCTCAGTTTATAGGCGTTGGCATACAGTGAAACCAATTGACCGTTATCGTAAAGCATCTTTTCAAAATGAGGGACATGCCATTTCATATCCACGGAGTAGCGCGAAAAACCACCGTCAAGGGTGTCGAACAGACCTCCGTAAGCCATTTTGGTCAAAGTCAGATGTGCAAAATCGAGCAAGGACCAGTTGTTTGTTTGGTGTCCGTAGCGCAACAGGAATTCGTAATTGGTTGGCATCATGAATTTAGGCGCGCGTGCCATACCGCCAAATTCCCAATCAAAACTTTTTTGCCATTTTTCAACCAGTTTTTCCAAAATTTCAAAATTGAAATCAGTTGGAGCGTGAGTTTGTATGACACTTAGAGATTGTAATCCTTCATGAAGTTTCTCGGCATATTCCAAAATCGTTTCCGGGTTTTGCTTATACAATTCCTGAAGTTTTTCCAAGGCGTTTATCCAATCGTTTTTTCTGAAATAGGTACCTCCCCAAATCGGTCTACCATCGGGGAGTGCCACCACATTCATGGGCCATCCGCCTTGACCGGTCATGACTTGCACGGCTTTCATGTAGACCGCATCAATGTCCGGTCGTTCTTCACGGTCAATTTTGATGTTGATAAAATCAGCATTCATGACGGCAGCTACTTCATGGTCTTCAAAACTTTCGTGTTCCATCACATGGCACCAATGACAGGCTGAATAACCAATACTGATGATGATGAGTTTGTTTTCTTTTTGAGCTTGCGCCAATGCGTTTGTATTCCAGGCTTTCCAATGCACCGGATTGTTGGCATGTTGCAAAAGATAAGGGCTGGTTTCGTATTGTAGTTCGTTCATAATGTGTTTGTTTTAGCCCTGATTGCAGCGAAAATCCTCGAAGAGATTGTAGCGGAAAGCAGGAAACAGCTTCAAAAAGTGAATAAAAAAGCGCCCGGTTTACAGACGCTTAAAAGTAGTTTTTATTTTGCAATAAATTATCCGTTTAGTGCTTCCACCACAATGTCTTTGTCGTTCAGCATGTCTTTGAGCATGTTTTCGATGCCGCTTTTTAAGGTAAAAGTAGAAGAAGGACAACCATTACAGGCGCCTTGAAGCACCACTTTTACACGCTTTTGGTTTTCATCAAAAGAATCAAAGAGAATGTTACCGCCATCAGCAGCTACCGCCGGTTTTACATATTCTTCCAAAATGTTGATGATTTGCTGCGATGTGGTATCCAGATTGTCAAAGTTCTTGATTTGCTGTTTTTCTTGTTTTTCGGTGTTTTCAATCTGACTTTCGTCGATGACGGTTCCGCCATTTTCTATAAATTGTTTGATGAAGGTTCTTAGCTCAAGAGTAATTTCGTCCCAGGAAATGCTGTCGTATTTGGTTATCGAGATGTAATTTTCGGCTATGAAAATTTCTTTTACAAAATGAAATTTGAACAACTCCTGTGCTATAGGGGAAGGCTTGGCTTCGTCTATATTTTTGAATTCCGCAGCAGTTTTGGTCAACGCCTTATTGACTACGAATTTGAGAGAGGCCGGATTGGGTGTGGTTTCCCCATAAACTGAAATGGGTTGTTTTCGGATGGGATTTTCATTAGGCAGCACAATTACGCCTCCATTGGTAACGTAATTTTCAATTTGTTCTGCCACTGCATCCTGCACATCTGACCATTCCACGATGCTGAATCTTTCAATAGCGATGAAATTCCCTGAAATGTAAACTGTTTTGACAAACGGTAGGTAGAAAAGTTGTTGTGCCAGAGGGGAGTTTTTAGCTTCATCAATGTTCTTATATTCAAAACTCTCATTTTGAGTGATAAAATCGGGAAATTCAAATTTTAAAATGGTTGGATTTTGAGTTTCTTTTATAGTGATTTTCATAGTAATAGTATATTTTTTTGCAAATTTAACAAACTTATTTTCCATGAATACTTATATTTGGACATTTAAACAAGAAATTAACATATTGGGGTTTTTTTATCGCACGAAAAACTCTGAAAAACAAGCATATATGAAGAGAATACTACTCCCTCTTTTTTTATTCTTAGCAGGATATAATTCCTTCGCTCAGCCTATTACGGTTAACACCACCACATATACAGTTCCTCAGCTGGTTCAAGATGTTTTGTTTGCAGCTCCTCCCGGAGGAGGAGGTTCCTCTTGTGTGGGTACCATTAGCAATATTTCATGGAGTACCGGAACGAATTTTGACCCATTGAATCCTAATGGGATTGGTTATTTTCAGAATACAAATCCAAATTTCCCTTTGACTTCAGGGGTGATTTTGAGTACCGGTGATGTTAACGAAGCACCGGGGCCTAATAATACAACGCAAGGAAATGGGGATTGGCCGGGAGATAATGATTTGTTTAATTATATTTCCGGATTAGGAATCGACCCGTTTTTAAACAGTTACAACGATGCAACCGTCTTAGAGTTTGATTTTACTCCATTAACCACAACGATGAGTTTTGACTTCCTTTTTGCCTCGGAAGAGTATGGGACTTTTCAATGTGATTATTCAGATTCTTTTGCCTTTTTCCTGACCAATGTAACCGCTGGTACGGCTCCTACTAATTTGGCGTTAATTCCGAGTACAGCCACGCCAATCTCAGTGGTAACTATCAGAGATAATACCTATAATGCAGGTTGTTCTTCTCAAAATGTGACTTATTTTGGGAATTATAACGGAGGAGGAAATGCAGCCACAGCGGCGACTAATTTTAACGGGGAAACAGTTATGATGACCGCCAGTTCTGCGGTTATTCCAAACAATGTTTACCACATCAAGTTGGTAGTTGCAGACCGAAATGACAACAGTTATGATTCTGCAGTGTTTTTAGGCGGAGGAAGTTTTAATATTGGTTCTCCTTCCATTGGTGGGACAGGAACTTACTCAGGATTGAATGATTTCACGGGGCCGAATGCAGTTTGTGGTTCTGCAGCTGTTACGGTTCAGGCTGGGACTGTGCCGATATCCGGAGTGACTTACAGTTGGACTTTGGACGGAAATCCAATTCCGGGAGCCAATACTTACAATTACACTCTAGATCAGGCCGGAACTTATTGCGTTACTCTGACGTATCCGGGCGGATGTACCCAAACCGATTGTACGGTTGTGGAACATATTCCTTCTTTAGTACTCGGTACACCAAGTACATTGGTAGAGTGCAGTGCCTCGGATGTATTCAATTTGACCGACAATCAGGCGGCTATTTTAAACGGAATGTCAAATACAGTAAGTTATTACCACACTTTGGCAAATGCGCAGCAACTTTTTGCTCCAATTGCCAATCCAACAAATTACACCGGATTTAACGGAGAAATTATATACGTTGCTGTCGAAGACGATATCACCGGATGTATCACGACCACGCAATTTACTTTAAGTATTAATCCCGGGATGTGTGTACAGGCCACAACGCCACCCGATTTGATTGAATATGAGACGACGTTAAATTCAGGAGTCTCTACTTTTGATTTTACGCCTCAAACACCAATTATTCTGGGGCTTAATAGTCCTATGGGATACACGGTTACTTACTATTTGACTCAAGCGGATGCTGACGCCGGAACGAATCCGATTACTTCCATCAGTTCTTTTGTCAATTCTTCCAATCCTCAAACCATTTTTGTGAGACTAGAGGATAATGCCAATACAGCAAGCTATGATACTACCAGTTTTAATTTGATTGTAGTAGCCTTGCCTTCTGTTTTGATTACTTCAAATGTGTCTTCGGTTTGTAATGGTGATACAGCTATAGTTACTTTTAACGGAACGCCAAATGGTATTGTTGATTATACCGTAAACGGAACGCCAAACCAGATTGTTCTGAATGCAGCAGGAACAAATTCAATTGTTACTCCACCTGTAACGGGTCCAACAGTCTACGATTTGGTGAGCATTACCACCACTACAATTGCGGGTACTATCACCCAACCGGAATCAGGTACAGTTACGATTACAGTTACTCCGCCGCCTGTAATTTCCAATCCAACCCCATACGTTGTATGTGATGATAATAATGATGGTTTTTCGTGTTTGTTTGATTTAACTACTAAAATAAATGAAATCACCGGTGGTGATCCTAATCTTGTGGTTGATTTTTATGAAACTTCAACCAGCACTACAGCTATAAACCAGTCTGTTTTATATTGTAATATTGCTCCCGGTACTCAAACTTTATATATCAAAGTTTACAATACTGCCTCGCCTACTTGTTATTCGACTACCACGCTACAATTAGTTATAAACCCATTACCACTAGCCAATCCGGTAATTACGGATTACGAGTTGTGTGATTACAACAATCCGAACGATGGTTTTGAGCAGTTTACTTTAAACACCAAAGATTTGGAGATTGCCAATGGCCAATCCAATGTTACGGTTACGTATTACCTGACTCAGGCAGATGCC